>NZ_CAMLHM010000057.1 GCF_946479885.1 uncultured Devosia sp. | reverse complement strand
CGATGAAGCCGCGGATCGCCTTGATCTGGTTTTCCTGCTTCTGCTGCGCATCGGCAAACTTGAGGTCGATACCGAGGGCTTCGGCCGTCTGCTTGGTGACCGAAGTCTCGGCAGCACGCCAGCCCGATTCCGAGCCGATCTGGCTGAAGCCGATGGTCAGGCCCTTGAGGTTTTCCTGGGCAACGCTGACGGAAGTCAAAGCGGTAGCGAGGCTCGCCGCGATAGCGAGCTTGGAAATGATAGTCACGATGTCCTCCCAATGTGGCCGTCGCGGCGTATTCACCTGCGACGATGGGGAGACGCTATATAAAGTACTATTATATGTAAATAGGGA
The DNA here is from genome assembly GCF_946479885.1 of uncultured Devosia sp. The sequence goes on along the minus strand of NZ_CAMLHM010000057.1, from coordinate 22,351 downwards.
AAAGCGCGACCGCGGAACCTATGCGTTTTGTTGACCTAAAGTATTGATTTTGAATACATTTCATTCACGCGAGGCGATCGGCAGGGCAACGCCGTCGCGCTCGTCCCGAAGGGCAGCAAGGGCGCGTGCGACGATGAATACGGCCTTGCCGCGACCCGGCTGCCAATGCTGTTCTATGGCAAATCCCGCGCCGGTGAGGCTGGCCACCAGGTCGGCGCTGGTCATGATGTCGAGCGTCGGCAACAGGCCGATGGCCTTGCCGATGGGCGCGATGAACTTGAACGCACCCATCGTGTCGCCGATGCAGCTCGTGCTGCTGATGAACACCCCACCCGGCTTGAGCAGGCGAAACACCTTGGCGATGACGGCGTCCTTGTCAGCCAGCAGATGCAGGATGCTGAGCCCCAGGACAACGTCGAAGCGACCGTCGTGGGCTTCGAAGCTGGTGATATCGGCGCGCTCGAAGCTGACATTGGTCACCTCCGCGTCAGCCGCCCTGGCGCGGGCGATGGCCAGCATGGCCTCGGAGAAATCGATCGCCGTGATATGGCGCACCCGTGGCGCGTGCAGGATAGCCGTGCCGCCCGTGCCGCAGCCGAATTCCAATACGTCCATGTCCGGGCGCAGATAGTCGCGCGTGATCTCCAGCTTGCGCTGATACGCCGCCTCGTCGGCAATCGGCTGGCGCGCATAGCGCTCCGCCAGCCGATCCCAAAACCTGTCTTCACCCATGGCACTGCTCCTGTCTGCGTGGGAGAATAGAGGCCGATGCGCTGAAACAAAATTGCAGAAATTCGTACGAGCGATATACATCAGCGCATGAGCTCGCATTACCCCGACTGGAACCAGCTGCATGCCTTTCTCGCCACTGTCGAGACCGGCTCTCTATCGGCGGCGGCGCGCGAGCTCGGCCTGACCCAGCCGACGGTTGGCCGGCAAGTTGCCGCGCTGGAACAGGATCTGGGCGTCTTGCTGTTCGAGCGCGTCGGGCGTTCGCTGAGCCTCACCAGTGCGGGCCGCGAACTGTTCGAATCGGCGCGCTCGATGAGCGAGGCGGCCAGCCGGCTTTCGCTTATCGCCTCAGGCCAGTCCCAGTCCATCGAGGGCCTGGTGCGCATCACCGCCAGCGATATCGTGGCCGCCTATACCCTGCCCCCGATCCTCAAGCGCCTCTACGAGATGGCGCCCGGTATCGAGGTCGAGATCATCGCGGCCAACGATGTCCGCGACCTGATGCGCCGCGAAGCCGATATCGCCATCCGCCATGTGCCGCCCGAGCAGCCGGACCTCATCGCCCGCCGCTGTCGCGGCACCACGGCGCATCTTTATGCCGCCACCAGCTATCTCGAGAGCCGGGGCCGCCCGGCCACTGGCGCCGACCTCGCCGATGTCGATTTCATCGGCTATTCGGAGGCCGATGGCCTGGTCGGCGAACTCAATGCGCGCGGCGTGCCGGTGACGCGGCGCAATTTTCGCTGGACCACCGGCAGCGTCGTCATCGCCTGGGAGATGATCCGGCAGGGCCTGGGCGTCGGCGTGATGTTTCGCGACGCGGCCGAGGGTGTCAACGGCATCGAGCCGGTCCTGCCGGAGCTGCCACCCTTCGAAGTGCCGATCTGGCTGGCGGTGCATCGCGAGCTCCATACCAGCCGCCGCATCCGGCTGGTCTTTGACCTCCTGGCCGAAACGCTGGGCTGATCGCATACCCCCTGTGACACCGGCAGCCTTGCGCCCCAGGGCCAGCAATGCTTTACGGGCGCGTTCGCTGGCGCATCGGCCGGCCCGCAGGATCTCGCACTTCTATGATACGTCTGGAAAGCATCGGTAAGCAGAACGGCAAGCAGATCGTCTTCATCGACGCATCGGCGACGCTGCTCAAGGGCGAGAAGGTCGGCCTGGTTGGCCCCAATGGCGCCGGCAAGACTACCCTCTTCCGCATGATCACCGGCGAAGAGCAGCCCGATGAAGGCCAGGTCTCGGTCGATCGCGGCATGACCATCGGCTATTTCAGCCAGGATGTCGGCGAAATGGCAGGCCGTCCCGTCGTCGCCGAAGTCATGGATGGCGCCGGCCCGGTCAGCGCTCTCATATCAGAGATGCGCGCGCTCGAAGCCGATATGGGCGACCCCGACAAGGCCGACGCCATGGACGCCATCATCGAACGCTATGGCGAAGTGCAGCACCAGTTCGAGGAGCTCGACGGCTATTCGCTCGATGGCCGCGCGCGCGAAGTGCTGGATGGTCTTGGCTTCTCGCAGACCATGATGGATGGCGATGTCGGCGCGCTCAGCGGCGGCTGGAAAATGCGCGTGGCCTTGGCCCGTATCCTCTTGATGCGCCCCGATGCGCTGCTGCTGGACGAGCCGAGCAACCATCTCGACCTCGAAAGCCTGATCTGGCTGGAAGACTTCCTGCAGAATTATTCGGGCGCCCTGTTCATGACCTCGCACGACCGCGAGTTCATGAACCGCATCTGCACCAAGATCATCGAGATCGATGCCGGGTCGCTCACCACCTATTCGGGCAATTACGAATTTTACCAGAGCCAGCGCGCCATCGCCGAGAAGAACCAGCAGGCGCAGTTCGAGCGGCAGCAGGCCATGCTGGCCAAGGAGCTGGACTTCATCGCCCGCTTCAAGGCCCGCGCCAGCCACGCCGCGCAGGTGCAGAGCCGGGTCAAGAAGCTCGACAAGATCGACCGCGTCGAGCCGCCCAAGCGTCGTCAGACGGTGGACTTCGAATTCCGCCCTGCCCCGCGCTCGGGCGAGGATGTCGCCCTGCTCAAGGGCGTGTCTAAGAGCTATGGCGACCGCACCATCTATGACGGGCTCGACTTCCATGTGCGCCGCCGCGAGCGCTGGTGCATCATGGGCGTCAATGGCGCCGGCAAGTCGACGCTGCTCAAGCTCGTCACTGGCACGGCCGATCCCGATACCGGCACCGTGTCGCGCGGCCCCTCGGTCAAGATGGCCTATTTCGCCCAGCACGCCATGGATGTGCTGGACGGCGATCTCACCGTGTTCCAGCAGCTCGAAAGCTCGTTCCCGCAGGCCGGGCAGGCGCCGCTGCGGGCGCTGGCCGGCGCCTTCGGCTTTTCAGGCGACGAGATTGAGAAGAAATGCCGCGTGCTCTCGGGTGGCGAAAAGGCGCGGCTGGTCATGGCCATGATGCTGTTCGATCCGCCGAACTTCCTCGTGCTCGACGAGCCGACCAACCATCTGGATATCGCCACCAAGGAAATGCTGATCACCGCGCTCAGCCAGTATGAGGGCACGATGCTGTTCGTCAGCCACGATCGCCACTTCCTGGCCGCACTCAGCAACCGTGTGCTGGAGCTGACGCCCGAGGGCGTGCATGTCTATGGCGGCGGCTATACCGAATATGTGCAGAGCACCGGCCACGAGGCGCCGGGCCTGCGCAGCTAACGAGGTGCTGACGGCAAGCGTCTGAATGTTACATTCCGATTCAGGAATGGAAAACGCTTCGCTGATAATTCTGGGAGGACATTGGGGTAAAAGCCCCGGCCTGCCCAGGAGGCCAAATTGACGTCATCATGGCAGATGCTTGCTGGCAATCTCGCCGTCGTCGCACTCTTTGTCCTAGCATGGGCCCATGCACGCTTCTGGCTGCGGGGCGTTCCCGGCGGCGCGCGCGCCGCCCTGTTCGGCCTGGCCATGGGGATGGGCGCTGTTTCGACCATGTTGATGGCCGCCGAAGTCGCGCCTGGGCGCTTCCTTGACCTACGCCTGTCGCTGGTCGCGGTCTCTGCCTTTTTCGGCGGACCGCTGGCGGCACTGATCACGCTCATCATGGCCCTGATCTGCCGCGCGATCATGGGCGGAGCTGGCGCGCTGCCGGCCATGGCAACCATGACCGTGGTTGTCTTGATGGGGCTGGGTCTCCGCTTCGTCACCCGCCGCGGCACGACCAATGCCTGGCACGCACTCGGGCTTGGGCTGGCCACCGCGACGACCACCGCCGTGAGCGCAACCATCCAGCAAACCGTCAATCTGCACAACCTGGTGCCGCTAGCTGTGCTCAACACCATCGCCATCATGCTGGCCAGCGTGATCTTCCTGCATGCCCGTCGCTTCGCGGCGGAGCGTGACCTGCTGGCGGCCGCGCTGGCCCAGTCCCCCGACTACAACTACATCAAGGACCGCTACGGCCGCTTTGCCGCCGTCAACGAGCGGGTGGCGCAGCTGCATGGATTTTCCGATCCGGCGGAGATGATCGGCAGGAGCGACTTCGATATCACCACGCCCGAACGGGCCGAGGCGCTCTACGCCGCCGAGCAGAACCTGCTGGCGCAGCGCGAGCCTCAGGTCGAGTTCGAGGAAGCGCTGGTGGATGACACCGGCAACGAACGCTGGTTTGCCACGGCAAAGGTGCCACTGCATTCGGCCAATGGCGAGATGATCGGCATTGCCGGCGTCACGCGCGACATCACCGCCGACCGACAATTGCGGCAGGATCTCATCGATAGCCGCAACACGCTGTCCTATGCGCTGGCCGAGATGTCGGATGGTCTGGCCATGTTCGACCGCCAGGGCAACATTATCCTGTGCAACGAGCAGTACAGCGCCAGTTTCCCCTATACCAGCGATGTGCGCCGGGCCGGCGCCAACCTGCGCGACGTCCTGCTCGAAGTGATCAAGACCGGCGAGCAGCTCAACGTTCCGGCGGGCGAAGAGGACGCCTGGATGGAGCAGGTCATCGCCAATCTGCACAGCGAGACCGAGGAGGAGGTCAACCTGTTCGACGGCCGCTGGCTGCAGCTGCGCACGCGCCCCACCAATGAGGGCAAGACGCTGGTCGTGGTCACCGACGTGACCCGCCTCAAGACCACCGAGCTGGCGCTGCACTCGGCCGCCGACCAGCTCAAGCACCTGGTCCGCACCGATGGCCTGACCGGCCTGTTCAACCGGCGCGCTTTCGACGAAGCGATGGAAACCGAAATTGCCCGCAGTGCCCGCGCTGGCCTGCCGATGAGCCTGCTGCTGGTCGATGTCGATCGCTTCAAGGCCTACAATGACGAATATGGGCACCCGGCGGGCGATGATGCCCTGCGCCTGGTGGCCAAGCATCTGCGCGGGGCGCTCAAGCGGCCCGCTGATGCAGCGGCGCGCTATGGCGGGGAGGAGTTTGCCGCCATCCTGCCCGATACCGACGAGGACGGCGCCTATCTGGTCGCCGAGGCGTTCCGGCGGACGCTGGCCGATGCCAAGCTGCCGCATCGGGGCAGCGAACGGCGCTTCCTGACCGCCAGTGTCGGCGTCGCCACCTATATGCCCGACAACCTCCATCGCAGCGCGGCCGAGCTGATCCAGGTTGCCGATGAAGCGCTCTACAGCGCCAAGGCGGCCGGCCGCGACCGCGTCTTCGGCACGCGGGTCGCCGGCAAGCAGCGCAAATACGGCACCCACAACTAATCCTTGGCGCGGGGGCGCCGGCGCCCTAGAGACCGAATTTCTCCAGGGTCGCCTCATATTCGTCGCGCACGTCTTCCCGATCGCGGCCGGAATCCCAGGCGGCGTCGATCTGCGCCCTGATGGCCGGATCGAGCGCGCTCCATTTGGCGTCCCAGTCTTCGCCATTGGCGATCCAGTAGCCGACCAGTTCGTAGCGCTCGGGCGGAAGCCTCAGCTCCTGGCGGACGAATTTGCGGATGGACCGCACCACCTTCTGCTCGCCCGCTACCCAGACATAGCCTGGCGTCGGCGGCAGCGGCACGGCGCGCACCACGTCCTCCATGCGGCTAGGCGCAACGCCATTGCCGCTCTTGTGCAGCCAGGTCACGGTCGCGTTCGGGTGCTCCAGCCTCTGCTCGTCCTCGGCGCGGGCAACCTCGATGAAGACGCGTGACTGCACATGAAGCGGGGTTTGCTCCAGCAGGCGTGACAGCGCTGGCAGGCCGGTCGCATCGGCCACCAGCAACTGCCAGACGATATCGGCGGGCGGCGCGTAGAGCCCGCGGGGATTGTTGATGGTGATGCGGTCGCCGGGGCTGGCGCGCTGCGCCCAGTCGCTGGCAAGACCACCGTCATGCACGACGAAGTCGATATCCACTTCGCCCAGCGCCGGACGGTGCCGGCGCACGGTATAAGTCGAATAGAGCACGGCGTCCTGCCCGTCCGGATAGGTCCACCGCCCGTCCTCGGAAATATCAGGCAGGTGCAGCCTGCCGGTCTCCTTGTTCGGGAAGAACAGGCGCAGATATTCGTCGCCGATGCCGGTACTGCTGAACGCGTCGAGCCCACCGAAGGTCAGCCGGATCATGCCGGGTGTAAGCTGATGGCGCGACAGCAAAGTGGCTTCATGAAACATCGTGGTCATGATCTGTCCCTGTCGGCCAGGCGATCACGACAGCAATGCCATCATGATGTCCCGGCGCGTTGGTCCGCCGGACAGCAGCTACATATTATGATAATTCTAGTCAAGTTGGTCGGCACGCTTGCCCCACCATCGGGCTTGCCTGGACCAGCGCGTTCCCGGTCGGTCGATTGGCCGGTGTGGCGATTTGAACCAGTAGAATGGCCGTCGCAACAGGTCCTGGGCGGCGCGCAGCGTGGCGAACCCCATCAGCAACCAGTAGATGGGCAATCCGAGCTGTGCCGGGAGGAGACTGATCTTGCCGAGCCTCAGCAGCCCCAGCACGGTCATGGCAAGGGCGCTGCCATAGCCCAGAGCCAGCACGGCAATGTAAAACGCGGTCCAGATGTCGCCATCCATCCAGCCCATGCCGGCAAATCCGCGCACCAGCAGCACCAGGCCAAAGCCGCAATGCAGCATCGGCGCCAGGATCATGCCGAGCAGCAGCGCTTCCGCCACCAGAAAGGCAGGCAGGCCCATCTCTGCCGCCAGCCGACCGGGATCGCGATTGTGCACGATGAAGGTCTGCATCCAGCCCTTCATCCAGCGCGTGCGCTGGCCGATCCAGGCCCCGATCTGGGTCGGCGCTGCCTCCCGCGTTGCCGAGGCCAGCACATCGACACGCAGCTTTCGCCGCGCCAGACGCAGGCCGAGATCGGCATCCTCGGTGACGTTATAGGCGTCCCAGCCGCCCAGTTCGCGCAGCGATTTCAGCCGGAAATGGTTGGACGTTCCGCCCAGCGGCATGGGCAGGTGCCAGCGGGCCAGAGCCGGCAGCAGCACCCGGAACAGCCCCGCATATTCGCCGGCAAACAGCGCCGCCAGCCAGTTGCGGCCGCTATTGTCGATCACCAGGCTGGCCTGCAGGCAGACCAGGTCATCGTCCTCGCGAAACCGCAGCGCCGCTTTCCAGAGCTGGTCCGGTTCGGGCACATCCTCGGCATCGAAGACAACCACATGCTCGCCCCGGCACAGCGGCAGGGCGAAATCGAGCGCCTTGGGCTTGGTGCGGGGCATGGCATCGGGCACCGTCACCAGCGAAAAGCGCGGATCGGCCAACCCAGCGCGAACCGCCGCAATGGTGTCGACGGAGCGCGCCTCCACCACGAATTTTATGTCGAGGCGCTCGGCGGGATAGTCCCGGAATTATGTAGCACTCACACCTGACTGAAATGGTAGGGTTTGAGCGCGGCCACGACCTTGTTCACAGATGTTCGTGCACACTCCCTTCCTTTCCTCTCTTTGCTATTGCGGAATCAGAGAGGCCGGTCTAAGACCTGCCTTATGACGGACCTTGATCTCATTTTGAAACGCCGGAACGAAGTCCTCCAAATATTGGCGGAGGCCCATAAGGCGCTTGCGGAAGCAGAGCGGGAGCTTGCCGAACTCGACGTGGCCGGGAAGACCCTGGCACGACTGACGGGCGGAGAATGGCCTACGGCTGGCGAGGAAGACCCAATTCAGACGGCGCTTGTTGCGACGGCTCCAAAGCTCTCTTCAGCATGGCACCGCAGGGTGAAGGCCGCGAGGAACGTGACCGATATGATCTTTGTCGTGCTGGAGGAGGCTTATCAGCAAGGCATTCCGGGGCTGGCCCCGAAAGATGTTCGCGCCGCTATCAAAGAGAAGTTCGATTTCGATGTTCGGTCCGAATACATGAGCACCACGATGTGGCGCTTGGCGGACCGGGGTAAGTTGGAACGTGCTGGCGACGGGCTCTACGCGGTTCCTGGCGGCCAGGAGGTGGCTGGCCTGGACGAGGAAACGAGAAAACTAGTTTGAAGAATCCTGAAAAGGATAGGGCGACGGAGCCGTAGGAAGCTTTGACCGTCGCCCTGATGCAACCAAGGAGAACGCTGATGCGCCCGCCATAGTCTGATCAACCCGGTTCTCCGGCCTTTCGGCTGGAGAACCACCCCTTTCGGGGGCGGTAGGTACTGGCCAACGGCTATCCACCCTCAAGCCAGCGGGTTCGACTCCCGTCGCCTCCACCATTTTTCCTACCAGAATCGGTAGAATCCGTCAAACAGGCCCTGTAGCTACAGGGCCTGTAATGCCATTCTCGGTAAACGTTATCCCCCGGTCTTCCAGCACGCGCTGGATAGCCGCGAGGTTGTTTTCAATTGGCTTGCGCCTGCCAGCCTCAAAGTCCTTGACGGTCGAAAGCCCCACTTTCGACGCCTTGGCCAAGTCCTGTTGAGACATATCCAGCCAAGCCCGCGCGGAGCGGCATTGTTCCTTGTTCATGCCATGACACATAGCGACCTAACCTTTTTAGGTCAAGGCCAACTAAATAAGTTGACTGCACCTATTTTGGCGATTATATCTGAGGCCAACGAAAATCGTTGGCCTGGAAATGACGCAACACTTTCTTCTCACATCGGCTGCAAGGACGCTCTCGCTAGCGACCGTTGCCCGCATGTCAGACGAAAAGGCGCATGAAACCTTCCGTCATATCCGTTGGGCTGAGAATGGTGGTGAAGCTGTTTGCCCGCGCTGCGGTAGCGTCGAGTGCTACACATTCAAGGCCCGCAAGATATGGAAGTGCAAGGGCTGCAACCATCAGTTCTCGGTTACGTCCGGCACGATCTTCGCAAACCGCAAGCTGGCAATCCGTGATTACCTGCTGGCAATCGCTATCTTTGTGAATGGCGCTAAGGGCTATGCGGCGCTCCACCTGAGCCGCGACCTCAACGTCCAGTACAAGACCGCCTTCGTTCTCGCTCACAAGCTCCGCGAGGCTCTTGAGGCTGAGCAGGACGCGACCCAGACCCTTTCCGGTCACGTGGCTGTTGATGGCGCGTACTTCGGCGGCCATGTCCGCCCTGCCAACCGCAAAGAGGACCGCGTTGACCGTCGCCTTGCCCGGAACCAGACCGGCAAGCGCATGGTGGTGGTTGCGGCTCGCGAACGCGACGGCAACACGCTCACCCAGGTATTCAAGCGCGAAGGCGACGGCGTTGCTTTTGTCGCCAGCCGCGTCAGCCCCGACGCGACGGTCTATGCCGACGAGGCCGCGCATTGGGACGTGCTACACGCCAAGTTCCTGACCAAGCGGATCAACCATCAGGAAAGCTATTCGGAAGAAGGCGTTCATACCAACCAGGCCGAAAGCTTCTTTTCGCGCCTGCGTCGCGCTGAGATTGGCACTCACCACCATATCAGCGGCAAGTACCTCCATGCGTACGCCGCCGAAATGGCTTGGCGCGAGGACAACCGCCGCATCAGCAATGGCCACCAATACCTTGCGACCGCCCGCGCTTCACTGAGCCATCCGGTTAGCCGCAATTGGGCTGGCTACTGGCAGCGCGCGGAATAGCGTTGCGGAACTATTCCAGTTCTGGCATATTGTGAGTGTGCGGGAGAAAAAGCGGGAAAACGCTGGCACGTATGCGGACAAGTGACTTGGGAGGACAGTGGATGAGTAGGTCAAACGGACAACGGGGCGACCGTTGGGGAGTAACTCTTGAAGCCAGTTCATTGGGTGGGTTCATCGAAAGATGACCTGCTAGATTTTCCCAGAGATGTATGCAGGCAAGTAGGTTTTTGCATTTCGGTTGCACAGGAAGGTGGGAAAGCGATCAATGCCGTCCCCCTGATTGGATTCGGAAATGCAGGCGTTATCGAGGTCATAGTTGACGACGATGGGGACACCTATCGGGCCGTGTATACGGTGACTTTCGAAGACAGGATTTACGTCCTTCACGCCTTCAAAAAGAAATCGAAGACGGGGCGGTCAACCCCGAAGCGTGAAATGGCGTTAGTGAGACGCAGGTTGAGAGTAGCTCAGGATGACCATGAACAACGGCGACGGACCGAAAAGCAGAAGGACGCCAAGTCGATCAAAGGCTGACCAAGTCAGCGGTGGTGGGACTGACATTTTCTCTGACTTGGGGTTTACACTAAACCCCGAGGAAGAGTTCAAGTACGCAATCGCTAGAGCGATCACCAAAATGATTGTCTCGAAAGGCTACACCCAAAGCCAAGTGGCCGAAATCCTCGGCGCGGATCAATCCAAGGTATCCCTCATCACCAGAGGAATGCTGACCAATTTCAGTACAGAGCGCCTTATCCGCTACCTGCTGACTCTTGGTATCGACATTAACGTCGATTTCCAACCCAGCCATGACGAGCATGGGCGCGTCAGAGTGTCGGCGGTTGGTTGACCAGCCGCCACACCACCACGTTGCTCACCTTTCCCGCCCGCTCGACGCCTGCGCCGCGCTTGGCCTGCATGGTGAGCGCCTGCACGATCCTGAGCGCCACCGCTGTCCGCAAATAGCGGTCGTCACCGTCCAGCCCCTTGTGCTGGATCACCCACGCCGCCAGCTCGCGCGTGTTCATCGGGCCAACGGCCAGCGCCTGCTTGCACAGCGTGGCCAGCTCGCGCCGCCGGAACAGCGCATTGACGTTCATATAGGACGGCTGGCCGTTTATCCGTGGCGCTTCAAACAGCGTCATTGTCGCCCGAACATGGGCCAGGTCCGCACGAGCCCGCTCTATGTCCCGCTCTGCCTTGGCTATGAATGCCTCTAGCTGGTCGGCCTTGGCTCTGAGGGTGTTGATAACTTGGGGCGTGTCACTCATGCCCCAATTGTACATCAACGAATATCGTTGACCTAGACGATTCTAGGTGTAACTGCTACATAATACCGGATAGTCCAGTGCGCCCATGACCGCATAGAGCTGCGGCACCATGGTGGCTTCGTTATGAAGCGGGATCAGCACCGAATAATCGGGCAGGTCCTCATCGGGTGGGCGCCGGACCATTGGGGCTGGCTTGACCGGGGTGAACATCGCGCCCAGCCGGATCGCAGCCGGCAGGACCAGCATGCCGCAGGCCAGCGGCAGCAGCCAGAGCTGCGCGACGAACGGCGCCAGCAGCAGGACGGAGGCGAGCAGCGCCAATGCCGCGACAAAGCCGATGCGGGCCAGCAAGGTGAGTTCAAGATGGGCGGAGGCATAGGGCCAGCGTCGCGCCAGCCCCTGCCGCGCAGCGTCGATCAGCGCGGGTGCGGCCGCTTCGGCAAGATATTCGCGCAGCGCCGGCTCGGGCACGAAGAAGAGCAGATTGTTCAGCCGGGGTGTCGAGGTCCGCTTGTGGCGGAGCCGGATGACGTCGAAGAATTCCGGTGCGGTGAAGGCGACTTCACGATCCAGCAGTTGCACGCGAAACATGCGGATGCTGGCCAGGGCTTCGAGCCTGGTGGGCTGCGCATCGCCCGTCACGCCTTGCGGCACGCGGTCGTAATAGGCGTAGCCGGCCCATCGGGCGGCACGCTGCATGACCAGATGCGTGCCCATGCCCAGCGTCGTGGCACAGTAGCGCAGGACATCGACCTCGCGCTCCAGCGCCGCCTCCAGCACCCGGAGCGCGCGGACGTCATCTTGCTCGGCCAGAATGGCCCTGGTCAGGTCCAGCGCATCCGACATCGGATGATCAGCGCCGGAGCGTCGTCAACCCTTGCCTGCAATGGTCCTCTGGCCGATCGCCCATGTCTATCTGCATGGCTCTGCTCCCCCAAGCAAGAGACGGCCGCGCCAATGGCGCGGACCTCACTTCTCAATACTGGTATGGATTTTAGTAAAAAGCCAGATCGACGGTCACGTTACTGTCGTGGCGGAACGATCAGCTTGCGGGTGCGAATTGCCCCGGAGGCGAACGGCCGCCGCGGCGGCCATTCGGAGTTCAGTGCTTGGCGTCGAACTGGTGCGGATTGAAGCGATAGGCGGTCGAGCAGAATTCGCAGACCACCTCGATCTCGCCGTCGACAGCCATTTCCTCGCGGTCCTCGGCGGTGAAGCTGGTAGCCAGCATGTCCTCGATCCGATCGGCGGAGCAGGTGCAGCGCTCCACCATCGGCAGCGGGGTGAACACGCGCACGCCGGTCTCGTGGTAGAGCCGGAACAGCAGGCGTTCCGAGCTCAGGTCGGGGTCGGCCAGTTCGAGATCGTCGAGCGTGCCGAGGTGAACCTTGGCTTCGTTCCAGCCATCGGCCTCGACGAAGTCAGGGTCGGCGGTTTCCGGATTGTTGAAATTGCCGTCGCCCGGCAGGTCGGCCATATGCGACATGCCATGCTCGGGCAGATGCTGGATCAGCACGCCACCGGCGCGCCAATGCGGACGGTGGTCGCCCTTTTTGGTGAACTCGGCGACGGCGATGCGCACCTGGGTGGGGATCTGCTCGGACTGCATGAAATAGGTATGCGCCACCTCTTCGAGCGAATTGCCATGCAGGGCGACAATGCCCTGGTAGCGCTCGGTATTGGGGCCCTGGTCGATGGTCATGGCCAGGTGGCCATTGCCCAGCAGCTGGCTGGGCTTGGTGCGGCCTTCCTCGGCCGCCTTGAGCAGCGCGTCGCGATCGAAGCGGGCATAGCCCCGCAACCCGTCGGGCGCGTCGAAATCGACCACGATCAGGTTCACCGGTCCATCGGTCTGCGTCTGCATGATGAAACGGCCCTCAAATTTGAGGGACGAACCGATCAACGCGGCCAGCACCACCGCCTCGCCGAGCAGGCGGGCCACCGGAGCGGGGTAGTTGTGGCGGCTAAGGATCGTATCGAGCGCCTCGCCCAGCCGCACGCTGCGGCCGCGGGTATCAAGCTTGTCGAGGGTAAACGGCACCACGGTATCATCGCCGCTTTCAGGCCGGTCGAGGCCCAGGGCAGTCATCAGGTTCTCACTCATAGCAGTCGTATCCGTGGTCATTTTAGGTCGCAGGACTTTCAGGTCGGCCTGGCCACAATGGTCCTACGCCTCAAACTCGGCAAGAGTTTGGGGCTGCCATTGCCGGGGTCAGACTGCGGAACTGCGATGAGCTTCTGGCCGGGGCGAGCCGAAAATGGCGGTCTTCGAGAACCGGAGCGGAGCGTACGTTGGTACGTGAGCACCGGAAGCGCAGAAGACTGCCATTTGCAGGCCGTCCCCGGCCAGAAGATCGAAGCAGTTAGTTGACGTCGACCCCGAAGGCCCAGCACAGGATGGCTTTTTGGGCATGCAGGCGGTTTTCGGCCTCGTCGAACACCACCGACTGGGGACCGTCGATCACCTCGTCGGTCACCTCGTCGCCGCGATGGGCGGGCAGGCAGTGCATGAAAAGGGCGTTCTTGTCCGCCAAGGCCATCAAATTGGTGTTGACCTGGTAGGGTTTCAAGACCCGGCGGCGCTCGGCGGCGTCCACGTCACCCATCGACACCCAGGTATCGGCGATGACGAGGTCGGCGCCTTCGACCGCCTCGCGCGGATCTTCGATCAGCTTCACATATTTGCCGGCCCGGCGGATGTCCTCCATCAGGTCCTTTTCCGGGCTGTACTCGTCGGGCACGGCCACCGTCAGCTCGCACTCGAACAGTTCAGCCGCATTGACCCAGGAATGCAGCACATTGTTGCTGTCACCCACCCAGGCGACCTTGGCGCCTTTGATGGAGCCGCGATGCTCTTCGAAGGTCATCAGGTCCGCCATGATCTGGCAGGGATGGGCCCGGCGGGTGAGGCCATTGATGACGGGCACGGTCGCGCCCTCGGCCAGTTCGAGCAGGTCGAGATGGGAAAGGATACGGATCATGATGGCGTCGACATAGCGGCTCATCACCTTGGCGGTATCAGCCAGGGTTTCCTCGCGGCTGAGCTGCATTTCCTGGCCGGACAGCATGATGGTCTCGCCGCCCAGCTGGCGCATGCCGACATCGAACGACACGCGGGTGCGGGTCGACTGCTTGTCGAAGATCATCGCCAGGACCTTGTCCTTGAGCGGCTGCGGGCGATCGCCCTGCTTGAGGCGGGATTTGAGCGAACCGGCCGCGTCGAGCATGCCGCGCAGTTCGGGATAGGTAAAATCGTCGATAGAAAGAAAATGCCTTGGGGTGCCGGTCGAGGTCATGGGCCGGGTTCCTTTGTGACGCTATGGGTGTTCAGTGCAGACGCGCGTTCGCTCCGCCCCTCAGGGAGGAGGAAACAGACCGCGTCGTCGCCGACCAAAATAGCGCACTGCCAGTTTCATTTTAGCCGACTGCCGGAACCGACGCCGTCTCGGCCTCGATGGCGTCGAAGGCGGCGCCGAGCTTGGCCATGGCCTCCTCGATCTCCGCCTCGGTGACGATGAGCGGCGGAATGAGCCGCAGCACATTGTCGCCGGCGCCGATGGCCAGCATGCGGTGATCGTCGCGCAGCCGGGTCACGAAGTCGCGTACCGGCGGGGTGATCTTGATGCCGGCCAGCAGGCCCTTGCCGCGCAGTTCCAGCACATAGTCGGGGTAGCGCTGGGCCAGCTGCTGCAGGTGCCAGGCCAGCTTCTGGCCCATCTGGTTGACGTGGTCGATGAAGCCGGGCGCCAGGATCCGGTCGAGAACGGCATTGCCCACCGCGGTTGCCAGCGGATTGCCGCCATAGGTCGAGCCATGCGTGCCGGGCACCATGGATGCCGCAACGTCGCCCTTGGCAAGGCAGGCCCCCAGCGGGAAGCCGCCGCCGATAGCCTTGGCCACCGCCACGATATCGGGGGTGATGCCGCTCCATTCGAAGGCAAAGAAACGCCCCGTCCGGCCATAGCCGCACTGCACTTCGTCCAGGATCAGCAGCATGCCATGCTCATCGCACAAGGCGCGCAGGCCCTGCATGAATTCAGTGGTCATGGCAGTGACGCCGCCCTCGCCTTGCACCGTCTCGATGAGGATCGCGCAGGTCTGCGGGGTGATCAGCGCCTTGACGGCATCGAGGTCGCCGGGCGCGGTATGCTTGAAGCCGGGCATGGGTGGGCCGAAGCCTTCGAGGTAGCTCGGATTGCCGCCGGCCGCGATCGTACCCATGGTGCGGCCGTGGAACGAGCCGGTAAAGGCGATGATCTCGTAGCGGTCGGTTTCGCCCTTGGCCCAGAAATAGTGCCGCGCCGTCTTGATGGCGCATTCGAGCGCCTCGGCGCCCGAATTGGTGAAGAACACCGAGTCCGCAAACGTAGCATCCACCAGCCGCTGGCCCAGCCGCTCCTGCTCGGGAATGGTGAAGACGTTTGACGTGTGCCAGACCTTGTCGGCGGCCGATTTCAGCGCCGAAACGATATGGGCGTCGCCATGGCCCAGGGCATTGACGGCGATGCCGGAATGGAAATCGAGATAGTCTCGGCCATGCTGGTCATACAGGCGCATGCCCTCGCCCCGCTCGAAAGCGAGATCGGACCGGGCATAGGTGCCGTAGAGCGCAGACATGGACTATTTCCTTCTTCTTGAGAGCTGAAAAATGACGGTAGCGGCGAAGCGTGACAATACCGCCACAAAAACCAAAAACGCGCTCGTTGCGCAGCGCGTTTCGGTGCCAGAGTTAGGCCAATTTCGTCTGCTAAGTCAATGATCGCCGCCCAAGTCCCTGATTTGACTCGATGATTGTTAGGACAATTTTAACCAGTGAATTTACGGGGAAAGTCTGCCCCGACTCTTGATCCCGATTCCGCCGATGTCGTAAACTCTGTGCCATTGGGAACACGATATCTCGTGTGGCGGACCCACCTGACATACGACGCCTAGCGCTTATGGCTGCCAAGACTATTTTGGCGGCGCAATGAAGGATTCTGTTTTGACGATGGTTTCAGGAGCACAATCGGCGGGCTGGACTGATGAGCGCGTCGAGACTTTGAAGAAGCTCTGGATGGAAGGTCTCTCGGCCAGCCAGATCGCCGGTGAATTGGGCGAAGGGGTTACCCGCAATGCCGTGATCGGCAAGGTCCACCGGCTCAAGCTGTCGGCGCGCGCCAAGCCAACCAATTCGGCGCCGCGCGCCCGCCCCGCAGCCCGTCCGGCACCGCGCCGCGTGGCCAGCCCCTCGGCCGGCATGACCGGCATGGGTGGCGGCGCCGCCAAAGCGCGCCCGCAGATGTCGGCGTCGCGGCCGCAGTCGATCGGCGCCACCGCGCTGGCGCATAATCCGGAAATGGAGCAGCAGCTCTACGTGGCGCCTGCCGTGGCAGAGCTCTTCATCCCCGAAGACAAGCGCCTCTCGCTGCTGCAGCTCAACGAACACACCTGCAAGTGGCCGATCGGCGACCCGCTCAGCAAGGATTTCTACTTCTGCGGCCAGCATAGCCTGGAAACCGGCCCCTATTGTGATTTCCACTCGCGCCGGGCCTATCACCAGGTCGACAAGAAGCGGCGCTAGGCTCCGCGAACCGAACGAGACAGGGCGCCCGCAAGGCGCCCTTTTTGTTTGGCTGAGTGCGTGTGGTTTGCGTGCCTCCCCCGCCTGCGGGGGAGGGGGACCACGCATAGCGTGGTGGAGGGGGGTGCCGCTTGCGCGATGCCGCTTCCCCAGCCTCTGAGAGACCATGCTTCAGCGCTCTTGGCGCCCCGCTCCACCACGCTCCGCGTGGTCCCCCTCTCCCGCAAGCGGGAGAGGAAAGAGTCAGGGCAGGAACACGTCCACCCGCATGCCTTCGCCCGGCTTGCTCTTGAACGAGAGCTGGCCGCGATGGCGGTTGACGATGTGCTTGACGATGGCAAGGCCCAGGCCCGTGCCCTTCTTCTTGCGGCTGGCATCGGCATCGATGCGATAGAACCGCTCGGTGAGGCGCGGCACGTGCTCGGGCTCGACGCCCGGACCATGGTCTATGACCGTCACCTGATGCTGGAAGCCGGGCCGGCCCGCCGGGGCCAGGCTCACCTCGACGAACTTTCCGGTCGCCCCATACTTGATCGCATTGTCCAGCAGGTTCTCGAACACCTCATAGAGCTGGCCGCGATCGCCGGTCGTGGCGCTGGGGCCCTCGAACAGGCTGAGGCGGATTTCCACGTCGGCGGCCTTGGCCTGCATCATCAGCCCCTCGCGCACTTCGCGCAGCAGGGCCGCCAGGTCGATGCTGCCGGTGGGCCGCACATGCTGGTGCATCTCGATGCGCGACAAGCTCAACAGGTCATCGATCAGCTTGCTCATGCGTTCGGCCTGGCCGCGCATGATGCCGAGAAACTTCTCCCGTGCCGCCGCATCCTTGGCCGCAGGCCCGAGCAGCGTGTCGATAAAGCCGCGCAGCGACGCCAGCGGCGTGCGCAATTCGTGGCTGGCATTGGCGATGAAGTCGGAGCGCAGCGCTTCGACGCGCTTGAGTTCGGTGAGGCTCTGGAACGTCACCACCAATTGCCGGTCGTCGTCGGCGAACCAGTCGCGGCCCGGCCGGCGCAACGGGGAAACCACCACCTTGTCCCAGGTCTCCGATGGAATGGTCTCGTGCAGTTCGACCGTGCGGACGGCGCCGTTGCGCAGCACCAGGTCGATTGCCCCCACCAGTTCGGGATTGCGCAGGGAAAAGGTAATCGGGTTGCCATTGTTGACCGACGGGAACTGTCGGTGGGCCGCCGCATTGGCATGGCGCACCACGCTGCGGCGATCGAGCACCAGGCATGGATCGGCCAGCGCGTCGGCAAAGGCAAAAACCGCGTCGTCACCGGAACTTTCGGTGGCAGGCAGTTCGACGGCATTGCTGACGGTTATCGTGCTGCCCGGCAACACGGCGACAGCGGCCAGCACCACGAGGAAGCTGACGATGGCGGCCACCGTGCCGATCTCCCCGAACAGGACGAGCGCCGCGAATATTCCGAAGATGCCGGCCAGTAGGCTGCCCTGCGCGATGATGCGTGCCCACGCCACCGTCAGCGGAGAAACAGTTTGGGTCGCGGGGAGCTCATCCATATTTTGCTTCTGGGAATCAGACAGTTGCGGGGCCCCTTGCGCGCGGGGGCGCCTTCATAGCACGGTGAACATGACAACGGAGAGACACCAGTGACCGACCCCCTTGATGGCTTCGACCTCGAAAATCCCGAACTGCCCAAGGCGATCAAGAAGCACGCAATGGCCTCGGGCGGCTATCCTTACGAGGATAAGCTGGATGGCGATATCTATGAAGCGCAGATGTATGCGCTGCAAAAGCAACTTGTGCTGCTGCAGGCGCATCTGGCTGCATCGGGCGAACGCGTCATGATCGTGTTCGAGGGCCGCGATGCTGCCGGCAAGGGCGGCACCATCAAGACCTATCTCGAAAATCTCAATCCCCGCTACAACCTGATCGCCGCGCTGCCCAAGCCGAACGACCGCGAACACACGCAGTGGTATTTCCAGCGCTATGTCGACTGGTTCCCGGCGGCGGGCGAAACGGTGCTGTTCGACCGCTCCTGGTACAACCGGGCGGGCGTCGAGAAGGTCATGGGTTTCTGCACACCCGAACAGACCGAGCATTTCCTCGAAGAAGCGCCCGAATTCGAGAAGCGCATCACGCGCGACGGCATTCACCTGTTCAAATTCTGGCTGTCGATCGGTCGCGAGATGCAGCTCAAGCGCTTCCATGATCGCCGCCACGATCCGCTCAAAGTCTGGAAGCTGTCGCCCATCGATATCGAGGCGCTGCACAAGTGGGATGCCTATACCGTCGCTCGCGACAAGATGCTCGAGCGTACCGATTGCGCGCACGCGCCCTGGACCGTGATCCGCGCCAACGACAAGCGCCGCGGCCGCATCAACGTCATCCAGACCGTACTGGACCGGCTGACCTATGCCGGCAAGGACAACAAGGCCATCGGCGAGGTCGACCCCAAGATCACCTACCAGGCCGAGGATTTCCTGAAGCTGAAGAAGTCGGATTGAGAGATCGGGGCGGAGCACGAACTCATCCCACCCAGGACATCGCATTAGCCGCGAAATATCCTTCGCCCCCCTACCCTTCGATGCTGCCCATGCGCTTGCTCGCCGTGGGCCAGCTCAGCTCCGTCGTCCGGGCGATCACCGCTTCGACGACCGTGAACAGCGCGCCATTGGCATCCCAGGTCCGCCCCATATCGGTCCGGCAGGGCAGCACCAGCTTGGCAAAGCGGCTCACCGGGCTCATCCACTCATCGGTAACAAGCACGATCTGGGCGCGGCGCGCCGCGAGTTCGATGGCGACATCGACCAGCCCGGGATCGTAGCGCCGCACATCGAAGATGATGGCGACGTCGCCCGGCTTGACGTCGATCAGCTGGTCGGCGCGCGTCGCGACCCGTCCATCCAGGCGACGCACCCCCTGCCGGACCAGGCGCAGATGCGCCTCCATATAGCCGGCGACAAAATCGGTGAATCGGCCGCCGGCCAGCCAGCAGGCACCCCTGGTATCGGCCAGCCGCTCGCACACGTCCTCGAATTCGGAGGCGGGAATCAGCGATGCCGAGCCACGCAGGTTCTCGATCTCCTGGGTAACGAAGCGGTCAAGGAAGTTCTTGTCCCCGGCCGGCTGGCCGGTGGCGGAATGACTGCGCTGCAAGGGCGACTTGGAGCGCTCCTCCAGCTCCTCGCGCAAGGCGCGCTGAAAGTCGGGATAGGATTTGTAGCCGAGCTGGGCCACGAAGCGCAGCACGGTGGCGGAACTCGCGCCCGACTGCTGGGCAAATTCGGCGACCGGCGCCAGGCCCAGCGTCGGATAGGAGCCCAACAAGCCGCGCGCCGCCCGCTTTTCGGCTGCCGTCAGCCGGTGAATCGCGTCGTGGATACGCCCAGCGACCGACTTCCCCTCCATACGCCCCTCTGAATTTCTGATTTCAGCATTGACAGTTTTCGCCAATATGGAACTACTGATACAGAAGTTAATCGGCGATGCGTAGAGGCTAAGTGGACATTAGCGGACAAAAGGCGGTGCTGGTTTCCAATGCGCGGGGGCATTCGCCCTTCGTCATCGTGTGCGACCATGCCAGCAACCGCCTGCCGGAAAAGTATGGCACCCTGGGCCTGACGCACACCGAACGGCTGAGCCACATCGCCTGGGATCCCGGTGCACTGGCGGTCAGCCGCAAGCTCTCCGAACTGCTGGACGCGCCGCTGGTGCAGTCCACCGTGTCGCGCCTCATCATCGACTGCAACCGCGACCTCGATGCGCCAGACCTGATCTGGACGCTGTCGGAAACCACGCGCATCGCGGCCAATGAGAATCTCGACGCCCAGGAGCGCCAGTACCGGGTCGACCATTTCCACCGCCCCTACCACGCCTCCATCGAGACGCTGCTCGAGGCGCGGCGCCATGCCGGCCAGGAAACGGTGCTGGTCTGCATGCATTCGTTCACGCCGGTCTATCACGGCGTGGCCCGGCCCTGGCCGATCGGGCTGATCCATGGCGTCGATCCCGCCTATACCAAGGCGCTATTCGACACGCTGCGGGCCGACGAACCCGGCCTCAACGTGGGCTGGAATGAGCCCTATGCGGCGCTGCATGGCGTGACGCTGACGCTCGAAAAGCATGGCGACGGCCGCGGGCTGGACGCCACCATGATCGAAATCCGCAATGACGAAATTCTCGAACCTGCCGGTGTGACCCTGTGGTCGACCCGGCTGGCACATTGTCTCGAAACGGCGCGGGTCGCGCGCAAAGGGGCGATGGCAGTCTAGACTTAACCGTGGGCTACTTCAGGGGGACGTGATTATGGCTGAGACGACCAAGGTCGGCAGTGTCGCCTATGCGACACGCGACAAATCCTATTTCGAAAAACGCGGGCTCGAACGCTATGCCGGCATCTGGTCACTGTGGGCGCTGGGCGTCGGCGCAGTGATTTCCGGCCATTTCTCGGGCTGGAATTTCGGCTTCATGACCGGCGGCTGGGGCGGCATGCTGGTGGCAGGCGCCATTATCGCCGTCATGTATGCGGGCCTGGTCTCCTCCATCGCCGAAATGAGCCCGGCTTTGCCCCATACTGGCGCGGCCTATTCCTTTGCCCGAACGTCAATGGGCCCCTGGGGCGGCTTCATCACGGGCCTGTTCGAGAACGTCGAATACGTTCTCACTCCGGCTGTGATCGTGACCTTCATCTCGGGCTATTTCGGCTCGATCACCGGCATGGATACCTCGCTTTATCCCATCCTGTGGATCGTGTTCTACGCGCTCTTCCTCGCCCTCAACATCTATGGGGTGGCACTCTCCTACAAGGTGACGCTGATCGTCACCCTGATCTCACTGGCCGTGCTGGTGGTGTTCTGGATCTCGGCGATCACCCATATGGATTTCGGCCGCTGGGCGCTCAATATCGGTGTCGGCGAAGATGGCAAGGCCATCGAGCTGCCCGAGGGTAACGGCTCCTGGTTCCCCTTTGGCTGGCAGGGTGTTCTCGCCACGCTGCCCTTCGCCGTCTGGCTGTTCCTTGCCATCGAGCAGGTGCCGTTGGCCGCCGAAGAATCGGTCGATCCCAAGCGCGACCTGCCGCGCGGCATCCTGCTTGGCTTCGCCACGCTGGTCCTCTCGGCCTTCATGATCGTGCTGCTCAATCCGTCGGTCATGGGCATTGGCTCGTTTGCGCTCGGCTCCTCGCTGGAGCCACTGCTTGACGGTTTCCGCGCCATCTACGGCGATGCCGGCGCGACCGTGCTGGGCATCGTGGCTTTGACGGGGCTCATCGCCTCGTTCCACACCATCCTCTATGCGCAGGGCCGTCAGGTCTATTCGCTCAGCCGCGCCGGTTACTTCCCGTCGGCGCTGTCGGTGACGCATCCCAAGTACAAGACCCCGCATGTCGCCATGATCGCGGGTGCCCTGCTGGGCCTCGCCGTGATGCTGATCATCTGGTTCTCGCTGGGAGCCGGTGATGGCGGTGCCATCATCGGGTCGGTACTGCTCAACATGGCCGTGTTCGGCGCCATGCTGAGCTACATCATGCAGGCCCTGAGCTTCATCATCCTGCGCCGCAACCAGCCCAATATCGAGCGCCCGTTCAAGTCGCCGCTCGGCATTCCCGGCGCCGTGCTCACCATCATCATCGCGGCGGTGACGCTGTTCTACCAGATGCAGGACCCCAACTTCTTCAAGGGTGTCATCTGGGTGGTGCTGTGGTGCGCCGTGGGCGTCGTCTACTTCGCCGTCATCGGTCGTCATAAGCTGATCATGTCGCCCGAAGAAGAGTTCGCGCTCGAACACAAGGCGTAAGGACTAGGGGCGCGGTTTCCCGCCGCGCCCTTACAAACACGATGTCATTCCGGCGCAGGCCGGAATCC
>NZ_CAMLHM010000056.1 GCF_946479885.1 uncultured Devosia sp. | reverse complement strand
TTGGCCGGCTCCCAATAGGTGACGCGCGGATCGGTGAGGCCGGCCAGCGCGAAGATCGGCGGATAGTCCTTGGCCGCCACCTGCTCATAGGGCGCGTAGGCGGCGATGCGGGCGTAATCCTCCGCCGAGGCCAGCGGATTGCCCCATTCCGGCCATTCGGGCGGCGTCAGCGGCAGCGTTTCGTCGAGCATGGTGTTGAGCACGTCCACGAACGGCACCTGCGCCAGGATCCCGCCCCAGAGGTCCGGCCGCAGATTGGCGATGGCGCCCATCAGCATGCCGCCGGCCGAGCCACCCTGCGCAACGATGCGGCCCTTGGCGGTGTAGCCCCGGTCGACCAGCATCTCGGCCGCGGCAATGAAATCGGAAAAGGTATTGGTCTTGTTCTCGCGACGGCCCTGCACATACCAGCGATACCCCTTCTCCATACCACCCCGGATATGGGCCGTGGCGTGGACAAAGCCGCGATCCACCAGCGACAGCGCCGAGATCGAGAAGGATGACGGCATCGACATGCCATAGGCGCCATAGCCGTAGAGCAGAGCCGGGGCAGAGCCATCGAGCCTGGTGCCCTTGCGATAGAGCACGGTGACGGGCACCAGTTCGCCATCGGCCGCCGGCGCGAACAGACGGCGGGTCTCGTAGTCATCAGGGTTGTGGCCGGAGGGCACTTCCTGCTCCTTGAGCAGGGTGCGCCTGCCGGTCTCGAGATCCATGTCGTAGGTGCGCGACGGCGTGGTGGGCGACGAATAGGTGAGACGGAACACCGACGTATCGAATTCGTAGCCGACCGACATGCCCAGCGAATAGGCTTCCTCGTCGAACTTGACCGTTTCTTCCTTGTTGGTGCGCAGGTCGCGCACGACGATGCGCGGCAGACCATCATGGCGTTCGAGGCGCAACAGATGGTTGCGGATGACAATCGTGTCGAGGATCAGCACGCCCTGGCTGTGGGGCACCAGGTCGGTCCAGTTGTCGGCGGCCGGATTGTCGACCGGGGCGGTGACGACCTTGAAGTCCTCGGCGCCATCGGCATTGGTCCGGATGTAAAGCAGGCCATCGCGCTCATCGATGTCATATTCGCGATCGGTCAGCCGCGGCGCGACGAGGCGCGGCGCGCCGCCGCGCTCGGCATCGATCAGCCAGCATTCGCTGGTCTGGTGGTCATGCGCGTCGATGACGATGAACTTGTCGCTGAGCGTACGGCCGACACCGACGAAGAAGCCGGGATCCTGCTCTTCGAAGATGATCGGGTCGGCGGCCTGGTCGGTGCCGATGGTGTGGAGGCGCACCCGGTAGGGGCGGTGATTGTCGTCATACTCGGTGTAGTAGATCGCCTTGCTGTCATTGCTCCACACATAGGAGCCGGCGGTCTCCGTGATGACCTCGGCGCTGTCCACGCCGGTATCGAGATCGCGGATGATGATGTCGTAATATTCCGACCCGGCCCGGTCGGCGGCCCAGGCCAAATAGCGGTGCGAACGGTCGTGCTCGGCGCCGGCAAAGCCGAAATAGGCATCGCCTGCCTCGATATTGCAGTCGAGCAGCACGGTTTCGGGGCCGCCATCGCGTGGCGTGCGGACGATCAGCGGATACTGCTTGCCCTCGAGCATGCGCGAATTATAGGCGAAAGGGCCGTCGGGCGAGGCGATGCCGCTATCGTCCTCTTTGATGCGGCCGCGGATTTCCTTGTAGATCGTGTCCTGCAAGGCTGCCGTGGGCTCGCCGAACTCGGCCTCGTAGAAGGCGTTTTCGGCATCGAGATAGGCGCGAATTTCCGCGTCCAGCGTCTCGGGCTTCTGCATCACCTCCTGCCAGTTGCCTGCGCGCAGCCAGTGGTAGGGGTCATCGCGCTGCACATTGTGAAACGTGACGGCATGCGGCTTGCGGGCAGCGACGGGCGGAACGGGCTTGGTCATGGGAGGATCCGAGAAGGCGGGTTCCATGACATAGGCTCGGCTTTCCCCGAAAGGAAGAGGCGAAGAAAGCGACCATCGTTGGACAACCCGGTGCGCTCACCCGTTTTGGCTTGTTCCCGAGGGATCATCCGGTAAGGTCTTGCCGCAAACCGGCCATCAGAGTCGGTACGCGGGAGTATTGGCAGTTGGGGCCTGGGACAGACGCAAGCATAGCGCTGGTGGCGATTGCGCCATTTGTTGCCGCTTTGCTGGCGCCGCTGGTTCATCGCATTGCCAAGCCCTTTGCCGGCTGGGTGCTGGCGCTGGTTCCTGCGGGTCTGTTCCTGCTGCTGCTTCCACTGGTCGAACCGGTAACTGCCGGCGGCGCGATATCGGCCCGCATCGGCTGGGTGCCGGCGCTTGATCTCGATCTGTCCTTCGTCGTCGACGGGCTGAGCCTCACCTTCGCGCTGGCCATTACCGGCATCGGGACGCTGATCGTGCTCTATTCCGGCGCCTATCTCAAAGGCCATCCCCATCTGGGGCGGTTCTTTGCCTTCCTGCTGATCTTCATGGGCGCCATGCTCGGGCTGGTGCTATCAGATAACCTCCTGGCGCTGTTCATGTTCTGGGAGCTGACCTCGGTCGCCTCCTTCCTGCTGATCGGTTTCGATCACACGAGGCAGGCCGCCCGCCGTGGCGCGATCCAGGCGCTGGTCATCACCAATATCGGCGGCATGGCGCTGCTGGTCGGCGCCATCGCGGTGCATCAGCTCACTGGCGCCTGGGAGATGAGCGCGCTGGGCGACGAGGTTCGCACCAGCGGTCTCTATGGCCTGGTGCTGGCGGCGTTTCTGGCGGCGGCTTTCACCAAATCGGCGCAAGTGCCGTTCCATTTCTGGCTGCCAAACGCCATGGAAGCGCCGACGCCGGTTTCGGCATTCCTGCATTCGGCCACCATGGTGCAGGGTGGCGTCTATCTGCTGGCGCGGACCACGCCCTGGCTGGGCGGCACGCAGGCCTGGACGCTGATCCTTGTCGGCTTTGGCGGCGCGACGCTGCTCTGCGGAGCCTTCGGGGCGCTGCGGCAGACCGACCTCAAGCAGATGCTGGCGCATACCACCATCGCCTCGCTGGGGCTTTCCGTCCTGTTGCTTGGCCTGGGGACCGGGGCGGCCATATCGGCCATGCTGCTCTATTTCGTGGCGCATGCGCTCTACAAGGCCGGCCTCTTCATGGTGGCCGGTGCCATCGACCATGGCGCCGGCACGCGTGACATCACCGTGCTGGGTGGCCTCGGCGACAGCATGCCGGTGACCTTCATCGCCGCGGCGCTCGCCAGCCTCGCCATGATCGGCCTGCCGCTGACGCTGGGCTATTTCGCCAAGGAAGAAATGTATCTGGGGCTGCTGAGCTGGCAGTGGCCCGATATCGCGGTGCTGGCCACGCTGCTGGTCGGCAACGGCCTCCTCGCCGGCATCGCCATGCTGATCCTGGTGCGGCCCTTCCTCGGTCCGGTCTTGCCGACACCGAAAACGCCGCATGAAGCGCCCATCGCCATGCTGGCCGGCCCGATCGTTCTCGGCGCGGCCAGCATCGTGGCCGCGGTAATGCCCGATTGGCTGGGCGACCTACTCCTCGGGCCCGGCACGCGGGCCATTCTGGGCGAAGCGGTGAGCAGTCACCTGTCGCTGGCGATCAACCCGATCAGCGTGATCTTCTGGCTGTCGCTGGCCACCTGGACGCTCGGCTACCTCGTCTATCGGCAGGCGGCGGCGATACGCACCCTGGCGCGGCGGTTCGAGACTGCCCTCGGCTGGACGGCCGATGCGGCCTTTGATGGCGCCATGTTCGGGCTGATCCGTTTCTCTGGCGCCGTGACCCGCCTGCTGCATCACGGTCGGCTCGAACTGTATCTGGTGACTGTCTTCGCCATGCTGGCGCTGGCGCTGATGGCGCCGTTGCTGCTGCTTGATGGCTACGCGGTGCTTTTGCCCACGGCCGATCTCGGCAATTGGTCGGCCAAGCTGAACTGGCCGGACCTGCAGCCCTATGAATGGGGCGTGGTGGCGCTGGCCCTGCTTGGCCTCGCTGCCGTGCTGCTGGCTCCCAACCGGCTGATCGCCATTGTCGCTCTGGGCATCCAGGGCACGGCCGTGGCCCTGATCTTCCTGCTGTTGGGCGCGCCCGACCTCGCCTTTACCCAGTTCATGGTGGAAATCCTGTCAGTGGTCATTCTGGCGCTGGTGATGACCCGGCTGCGGCTCGACGAGCGCGATCATCGCGAGTTCGAGGACCTGGCGCGCGATGGCACGCTGGCCCTGGTCTCCGGCGCCGGCGTCAGCCTGTTCCTGATGGTGGTGCTGTCAGGGCCGTTCGATACGCGGCTGTCGGACCTGTTTGCCGCCACCAGCGTGCCGCTCGCGCATGGGCACAACATCGTCAACGTGATCCTGGTGGACTATCGCGGTCTTGATACCCTGGGCGAAATCTCGGTGGTGATGGGGGCCGGCATCGCCATCATGGCGCTGCTGCGGCGGCGCGTGAAACAACCGGTTCTCCCCGTACTCGCGCCGCGTCGCCGGCGGAAGGCGGCGCCATGAACACCGTCATCTTCCGCACTCTCGCGCCATTGATCGTGGCGATCATGCTGGTCTTCTCGGTCTATATCTGCCTGCGCGGTCACAATGCACCCGGCGGGGGTTTCATCGGCGGGCTCATTGCCGCCTCGGCCATTGCCGTCCTTGGCATGGCCACGGGCGCCGAGGCTGCGCGGCGTGCCCTGCGCCTCGATCCACTGGCCATTGCCGGATTTGGCGTGTTCATCGCCGCGCTGTCGGGGCTGTTGTCGCTCTTCACGAGCTCCCCCTTCATGACCAGCATCTGGCTCTCTCTCGAGCTCGGCGAGGCCAATGTGCCGCTCTCGACGCCGCTGGTCTTCGACATCGGCGTCTATCTGGTGGTCTTCGGCACCATCGCAACGATTGCCCTGGCGCTCGAAGGTGATGGCGAGGAGGACCTCTGATGGATTATGTGCTCGCCGGCCTCGTCGGATGCTTTATCGCGCTGGGCACTTACCTGCTGCTGTCGCGCTCGGTCATCCGCATGCTGCTCGGGCTGGTGGTGCTGGGCAATGGCGTGAACCTTGTCATCTTCACCGCCGGCCGGCTGACCCGCGGCGTTGCCCCCATTGTGCCCTCCGGGCTTGACCAGCCGGCCGGGCCAATTGCCAATCCGCTGCCGCAGGCATTGATCCTGACGGCCATCGTTATCGGCTTTGCCATGTTCAGCTTCCTGCTCGTTTTGGCATTCCGCGCCTATCAACGCCTCGATGCCGACAATACCGACACCATGCGCGTCGCCGAGCCGGTCGACGGGCCCAACCCGCCGCTGAGCTACTGACATGGTGGAACTGGTGCTGCCATCGGCGATGATCGAAACCATGACTGCGGCGGCCGACTGGATCGTTGTCCTGCCACTGGTGCTGTGCCTGATGGGCGCTGCCGCCACGTTGATACTGCGCCGCTCCGGCGGGCTGACGTTCATGTTCTCGCTGCTCGTCCTCGTCGGCGTCATCGCCTGCGAGATCACGCTGCTGCTACGGGTTGTCGAGGATGGGCCGCTGGCCATGACCATGGGCAGGTGGCTGCCGCCCTTCGGCATTAGTTTTGCCGCCGACATCTTTGGCGCCGGCTTTGCCTTGGCTGCTGCGGTGGTGACCCTGGTGGTGCTGCTCTACGCGCAGGGCGAGCGCGGCGACGCTGATGGTCGCGACGGCTTCCACGCGATGGTGCTGCTGCTGCTGGCCGGCGTGACCGGATCGTTCCTCACCGGCGATCTGTTCAATCTCTATGTCTGGTTCGAGGTGATGTTGATTGCTTCGTTCGGCCTGATCGTGCTGGGGGGCAGTCCCGCTCAGCTCGATGGCGCGGTCAAATACGGTTTTCTCAACTTCCTCGCGACCAGTTTCTTCCTCTTGGCGCTGGGCCTGCTCTATGGCCTGCTCGGCACGCTCAACATGGCCGATATCCTGCGCGTGGCGCCAGCGGCCAACCCCGCCGCCGTGGCCGGCGTCGCGGCCTTGTTGCTGCTGGCTTTCGGCATGAAGGCTGCGGCATTTCCTGTGAACGCCTGGCTGCCTGCCGCTTACCACACGCCACCGGCGGTGATTTCGGCGCTGTTCGCCGGCCTGCTCACCAAGGTCGGCGTCTATGCCATGCTGCGTGCACTGGTTGTGCTGCTGCCGGCCAGCCGCGACCTGCTCGAGCCCGTGCTGATCGCCATCGCCGTGGCCACGCTGTTGGTCGCGCCGCTGGGCGCCATTGCCGAGACCAACCTGCGCCGGGCGATCGGCTTCCTCGTCATTGGCGGTATCGGCTCGGTATTGGCCGGCATTGCCATTCCCTCGCTGGCCGGTGTCGGCGGCGCCGGGCTCTATGTCTTCCATGCCATCCTGACCATGACGGCGCTCCATCTCGTCGCCGGCCTCGTCGAACGGCAGACCGGGGCGACCGATACGCGGCGGATGGGCGGGATCTATGCCGCTAGTGCTCCGGTCTCGATCCTGTTCTTCGTGCTGGTGCTGGCAACAGCCGGCGTGCCGCCTTTCCTCGGCTTCTGGCCCAAGCTGCTGTTGCTGCAGGCCGGGCTTGCCGACGGCTGGACCGGCGGCTTGGTCGCGACGGCTCTGGTGCTCAATGCCGTGCTGACATTGATCGCGGGATCGCGCCTCTGGGCCCACATGTTCTGGCGCCCGGCGGCTGAAGGCGCCGTTGTTTCCGACCCGGCCCGCCAGGGCGACCGGCTTCGCTTCGGCGCAACCGGGGCGCTGGTTGTCGTCGTGGTTGCCGCCGGCCTCTGGCCCAATGGCCTCTTCGAGGCGTTGCGCCTGGGCACGCCGGACCTGCTCGATCCCGCCCGCTATGTCGCCGCTATCGGCCTTGCAGGAGGCGCACCATGAACCCGATCATGACAGTCATCGTACTGGCGCTGATCTGGGCGGCCATTTCGGGCACCTTCAGCGGCTTGAACCTGCTGCTCGGGGCCGGCATCGGCGCGATCGCCGTGCTGCTGCTGCGCCGCAACCTGCCGCCGGGGCGAAGCCTGCACCGGCTCCGCAGTGTCGTCTCGCTGGCGCTGCTGTTTGTCTACGAACTCGGCGTCAGCGCTGTCAGGGTCGCCCTCGTGGTGCTGACTCCCGATATGAAGTCGGTATTGCGGCCGGCAATCATCGCCTTCCCGCTGAGCGTCAAATCCGATGCGGAGATTACCCTGCTGGCCAACCTGATCACGCTGACCCCGGGAACACTGAGCGTCGATGTGAGCGAGGACCGCAGCCTGCTCTATGTTCATACGCTGACCCTGAGCACGCGCGAGGCGCTCATCGCCGATATTGCCGGGGGCTTCGAAGCCCGAATACGGGAGGTCTTCGCATGACGCCGGCCGATCTCCTGCACTGGTCGACGCTGATTGCCCTGGTCCTGCTGGGGCTGGCGCTGTTGGTCTCGGTGATCCGCATCATCATCGGGCCCACCCTGGCCGATCGGGTGCTGGCGCTCGATCTGATGACTGTCGTCGCCATGGGCTTTGTTGGCGCAATCGCCATTCGCACCGGGCAGATGCTCTATCTCGATATTGCCATTGCGCTGGCCCTGCTGGGCTTTCTCGCTACCATTGCCTTTGCCCGCTACGTCCTGACCCATGGGGCAGGGCACCAGGGTGACGGGCCATGATTGCCTCCATCGCCATCTATGCCGGTTGCGTGCTGCTGGTGCTGGGCGCTTTGTTCAGCCTCATCGCCGCTATTGGCGTGGTGCGGCTGCCTGACCTGCTGAGCCGCATGCACGCCGCGTCCAAAGCAGGACCTGTCGGTGCCGGGCTCATCCTGCTCGCGGTTGCGCTGATCAGCGCCGATATTGGCGTGGCGCTGCGAGCAATAGTCGGCGTCGTATTTCTTCTGCTCACCACGCCAGTCGCGGCGCATCTCCTAGCAAGAGCAAGTTATCGCACCAGTGATCAATTGGCAAAAAACCTGCTCATCGATGAACTCAAGTCTAAAACTGGCCAAAGTCCCGATGCATAATCACGCCTATTGTAGCATGTTAATTGCGGCATACTGGGTTGCGAACACGATTAAACGGCCATAGGAATGAATCATGGTCGTGACTACACGGCGTTGCGGCCCAATAAGAACAATGAAAGGTTGAAATATGAGTGACACCGCCGGCGGGGCGAACGGTTACGAGCACGACCTGATCGAGCTCAGCACTGAAATCGTCTCAGCCTATGTGAGCCACAACTCCGTTAACGTGACCGATCTGCCCAAGCTGATCGCTGACGTCCACGGTGCGCTGCGCGCTCTACAGAACAACGAGGTCCAGACCCCGGTCGAAGAGCTCAAGCCTGCAGTGCCAGTGCGTAAATCTGTCGCTGCTGACTACATCATCTGTCTGGAAGACGGCAAGAAGTTCAAGTCGCTGAAGCGCCATCTGCGTACGCACTACAATCTCTCGCCGGAAGAATACCGCGAGAAGTGGGGCCTGCCGGCCGACTACCCGATGGTTGCTCCCAACTATTCGGCCACCCGGTCCAAGCTGGCCAAGGACAATGGCCTGGGCCGCAAGGCCGCCTGACGCATTCTCCGCCACGAGACGTCGCGCCCACCAGGGCCCCGGCGACAAATGAATCTAACGGTCGCCGAGAGGCGGCCGTTTGATTTTGTAGACCACACTTATCCCCGTCGGGCTTTACTCGCCGCAGTATGTAGGAATAAATTCCTTGTACGCGATGAGGCCCACGGATGTACAACTCCCTCACTGGCTCGACTCCACACCGCCCCACGCGGCGGGAATATGCCACGTCACGCTCCTGCCACCAGGTGATTGCCCTGGTAGCGCGGGAGAAAAACGTGCCGTTTCAGGCGATTACCCATCGTCGTCGCAACCTGTTGCCGATTGCCCGCGCCCGCCAGCTCGCCATGTACCTGTCCCACGTGGTCCTCGGACGCACCCTGTCGGAGATCGGCGAAGTCTTCGGCCGGGATAGGACGACTGTCTCATATGCCTGCGCCTTGATCGAAGACATGCGCGATGACCGGCGATTCGATGATGAAGTCGCCGGGCTCGAGCGGCAGATCGAAGCGGGATTGGCCCTGGTCGGGAGTGAGCAGCATGGCTAGCGCCCGCGATGACGACGTTCTGGCCCGGTTGGCGTCCGGCCGGGACGGGGCGGGCTTTCTGGGGCCCCATCATCTGGCGGCGGCGGGCCGTTTCGAGCGGCTGGTGCAGCGGGCACAACTGACACCCCGCGTCACCATGTCCTATGACCCCGCCAGTGTCGGCGTCCGTGGCCATCAGAGCAATGGAGTCGAAACCGCCTCAGACGGCGCGGCCGACGCCCGGCTCAAACTCAGTCGGCTGGCATCGACGCTACCTGCCGATTGCTGGGGCGTGCTGTTCGATGTCTGCGGCCTGGGCAAGGGTCTGCAACTGGTCGAGACGGAACGGCGCTGGCCCCGGCGCAGCGCCAAGCTGGTGCTTCGCATCGGTCTCGAGCAGTTGGCGGCGCAGTTCGGCCTAGCGTCACAGGCCAGCGGTACCGGGACCGGCACGCGCAATTGGCTGGAGGAGCGGCTGCC
The DNA here is from genome assembly GCF_946479885.1 of uncultured Devosia sp. The sequence continues at coordinate 13,605 of NZ_CAMLHM010000056.1, read as the reverse complement.
GCTGATATCAGAGAAACCGCCCCAACTGCACGGCGATCGGTAACAATTGCTGCATGTCTGGCGTGGTAGAACGGCGTCATGCGCCACAAGTTCGTCTCGATACAGTATCTGCGCGGGCTGGCCGCCATGCTGGTGCTGGCGTCGCATGCGCTGCTCTACCCGCTGACCGGCCCCCACCTGGCCTATAGCCGGCTGGGTTGGCTCGGCGTCATCCTGTTCTTCGTCATCTCCGGCTTCATCATGGTGGTGGTGACAGGGGACGGGCGCTTTTCGCCCACCGATTTCCTGCGCCGCCGCTTCATCCGCATCGTGCCCATGTATTGGGGCGCGACGCTGCTTGCCGCCGCCCTGGCGCTGGTGGCGCCGCAATTGTTCAAGACCACGGTCTACGACACGGGGCAACTGATCCTGTCGCTGTTGTTCGTGCCCTTCTTCAACCCGGTCAGCGGCAGCATTCACCCGCTCTACAAGCTCGGCTGGACGCTGAACTACGAAGTGTTCTTCTACGTCTGCTTTGCGGTGCTGGCTTTTGTCGGCGCCAAGGCGCGCGTGGTGGGGTTGACGGTGGCCTTCACCGTGCTGGCCGTGCTGGGCGTGCTGTTCCAGCCGCAGCCGGCCATTCCGCAATTCTACACGAGCTTCATGCCGCTGGCTTTCTGTGCCGGCGCCTGGCTGGGGCTGGGGACGCTGCGCGGGCAGGTCGGTGGGCTGCCCCAGATCGCCATCTGGGTCGCGCTCGCCCTGGCGGCGGCGGGCCTGGCCGAGGGCTTCATCGTCGATCGCGCCGGTTTGCTCGAGGACGGCCTGGCCTTTGTCGGGTTTGTCGCCTTTGCTTCAGTGCTGGTGCTGCTGGCGGTTCGCCTCGAGCGCAGCCTGCCGCGCGTGGCGCTGCTCGAGCAGATCGGCGACGCGTCCTATTCGATCTATCTCGTCCACATCTACGAAGTGGCCGTGCTGGCTGGCTTTGCCTTCATGCTGCTGAACCCGGCTGACGCCTGGGCAGACTACGCCGTCGCCGCCCTGTCGATCGCGGGTGGCACGGTGGCGGGCCTGCTGGTCTATCGTTTCGTGGAGCGGCCGGTGCTGCGGCTGGCCAATGGCCTGTTCGGCGGACGTCGCCCGACCAAGGCCACCGAGGCCCCGGCCGAATAGCTCAGCTCAGCGCCTTGGCTTCGGTCCGGATGCGGTTGACCATAGCCACCAGGCCATTGGAGCGCTGCATGCCCAGATGCTCGCTGAGGCCGACTTTCTTGAACCAGTCGATGGCATCGGTGGCGGCAATGTCGGCTGCCGGTCGGCCTGAATAGAGCGCGATCAGCACCGCCACCAGCCCCTTGGTGATGATGGCATCGGACTGCCCCCGGAAGCTCAAGACGGCATGGCCGCTGGACCGGTCGACGCTGGTCACCAGCCAGACATTGGAGACGCAGCCCTTAACCTTGTTTTCCGCGGTCTTGTCGGTGTCCGCCATGCCAGGCAATGCCTGGCCCAGTTCGATGAGGTAATTCAGCCGGTCTTCCCAATCGTCGAGAAAGGAAAGGTTTTCGGCAATGTCCTGGAAGGCCTGGGGTTCGCTCATGGCGGGTTATCTAGTCAAAGCGCGGCGCCATTACCAGAGCGGCGTGCCGCTCTGGTGGCTGATCGTTAGGCCGTGGCCGCGTGCCGGGCGGCGGGCGTCATACGGGTCAGGGCTGGCGCCCAGCTCCGTCGTTCAGCGGCGCGGCGCGCGCGGGCGCGCTTGATGTCCTGCCGGCGCGGCAGCGGAAAGGCCGCGCTGCGATACAAAGCCGCCAGGTCGTCGCCGGCAAATGTGGCGTCGCCGATCTTGAGCATGGCGCCATGGAGGCTGACGGGAGCGGCCTCTTCGATGGCGAAGCGGATGGCCTGGGCGGCGCTCGCAAAACGGCGCGCACCCTGCGCGATTGCAGTGTGACGATCGCTGCCGAGATAAAGCTCGGCGCGAGCGTGAAAGTCTGGATATGTCATTATTGTCTCTGATGGCCCGGGCTGTGCCCTGGGCCTTGTCTAGGCTTCGGCCAATGGCGCGAAGCGGTGGCCGAGCCCGCCGAAGCGGGCCCGGCGCAGATCTTACTTTACGAGCGTCAGGTTGGCAGCCGAGGCCTTGCCGTCACGGCCGGTCTCGAGCTCATAGGTAACCTTGTCGCCTTCATAGAGGCCCTGCAGGCCCGAACGCTCGACAGCCGACACATGGACGAAAGCGTCCTTGCTGCCGTCTTCGGGCGAGATGAAGCCGAAACCCTTGGTTGCGTTGAAGAATTTTACGGTGCCGGTGATCATGGCGGATTTCTTTCAGATCGTGCCCTAGCCTGAGGCCAGAAAGCATCATTGCTGCCCGGCAACATGCCGGACAGGCCTAAACGCTTACAAAAACAGGGGGTACGAGGTCCGGCGAACCGGGGATCAGATAGCCATGTAGCTCAAACGTATAAGCATCATGTAGGCGCATATGGTGTCCAGAACAAGGCTAAAGAAAAAGCCGCAAGCACGGGGCAGCGTGCCTGCGGCTAAGGCCAGGGATCGCTGGAGTGCGTCGCTTGGGGAAGTGACGCGATCCCTGGGGTCTGGATCGGGGCCCGGGGTGGGGCTCCCGCTATCCCGCCCAGTCCGGCCGAGGTCGGGGTATGGGAGCCGAACGAATCGTCGGTGACTCATGCATGGGTGTGCCGACGGACGGGGAAGGCTGAAGTACGGCGGCAACGACAGCCTTGCCGCCGACGCATTGAAAACTGTCGCAGTCGATAGCCTGGATCTGTTCGGCGATGACCTGCTGGCCAGCCGCCATCGCCTGCGATGACAGCTGCTGGGCGTCGGCAAAATCAACGCCGGGCTTGATCACCATATAGGCGACCGTCAGCCAGAAAACGGAGCGAACGACCAAAAACATTGCTTCTTCCAGAACTTGCAGATGCCTGTCGACCTGCATGACCCAGACTAGGTCGCCCCCCTTAAGCGCCGCTGGGACATTTCGATAAAATTTGAGGCAAATGCCGGTGACCGGGCTTCGGAGGCGGCCGATGCCGCAGCCGCGGGGCCAACCGGGCTGCCCCCCGAAGGCGCAACGGGTTGTTTACGCTAACCCGAGAAAGGCCCCTTCGGCGGGCCGCTCAACCCTCTGCCAGCGATGGGATTTAAGCTCGCCTTCAACTCTTGGCCCGCACTGTGAGGCAACAAGACCTGAACCCATTCAGGCACCCTGGTGCTCCGGAAAAACCTCTGGTTTCCCAAGGCATCCATGACTGCTGGCGTCGTGATAGTGAGTAAAGCGTAATGCGTAGGCTGTTCTCTTTTGGCGCAAGCAAAGAGATGTCCCTGGCTGTTGCCGGCACCGGCCATCGCCCGGAGATGCTCCGCCGCAAGACGCTCGCCAACAATGCCCGCATCCTGATCGCGCTGAGCGCACTGGCCATGCCTTTCGCCGTCTATGGGCTGGTGACCGGCGCTGCTCTTCCCTTCGCCATCGCTGCGCTTGGCCTGGCAGGTGGTATGACCACGCTGTCGCTGCATCAGCGCAAGCTGTTCGAGCAAGCGGCCGCCGGGCAGGTCTATGTCCTGCTGATTCTGGGCTTCATCCTGACGCTGGCCGATAGCCGCTTTGGCGACACGGGCCTCGCCATCGCTGTCATGGCACCGATCATGGCCTCGCTGGTCGGTCGCCACGCCCTGCGCCGTCAGAGCTGGATGCTGCTGGGGGCCTTGGCTGTTGTCGCCGCTCTGGCCACGCTCCTTTCCCTGCCCACCATTCCGGTCGGCACGGCAGCGCTGATGGCGACAACGCTCGCCGCCTTTGTTGGCAGCGTCTGCCTCGTGGCGCACACGGCTCACCGCATCAACACCGCTTATGAAGTGCACGACAAGGCGCAGGTGACCGCCTATCGGCACCTGATCGAACATGTGCAGGATGGCGTTGTCCGCTTTTCCAGCGACGGTGAAATCCTCCTGGCCTCGCATTCGTCCGAACAACTGTTCGGCTGCCGACGCTATGAATTGTCCAACGGCGGGCTGGGCGAGCGGCTGCATGTGCTGGACCGCCCCGCCTATCTCACGGCTTTTGCCGATGCCAACCAGGGTGGCAGGTCGCGCGTCATCGAGGTGCGGATGCGCCAGGATGATCCACGCTCGGCGACCAGCGTGCCGCATTTCATTTGGGTTGAGGTGAGCCTGTCCCCGGTGCTGGACCCCGAAACCGCCGGGCTGCGTCATGAAGTGGTCGCGCTGTTCCGCGATATTACCAGCCGCAAGGACAACGAGATCGCCATGGCGGAGGCGCGTCGCGCCGCGGAAGAGGCATCCGCCGCCAAGTCGCGTTTTCTGGCCACCATCGGCCACGAGCTGCGCACGCCGCTCAACGCCGTGGTCGGCTTCTCGGAGATGATGACATCAGGCATCGGCGGCGAGCTGTCGACCACGCATCGCGAATATGCCGGGCTCATCCACCAGAGCGGCAAGCACCTGCTCGAAGTGGTGCGCATGCTGCTCGACATGTCCCGCATCGAAGCCGGCAAGTTCGAACTGCAGACCGAGCCCTTCGTGATCGAAGACATGATCGAGCCCTGCTTCGGCATGGTCGAGGCCATGGCGGCCAAGCAGCAGGTCACCCTGGTTACCGACATTGCCAGCCATTTGCCGCTGCTGGTCGCGGACGAGCGCGCCTGCCGACAGATCCTGCTCAATCTGCTGTCCAACGCCATCAAGTTCAGCCATCCCGGTGGTCGCGTGACGGTAAGCCTCAAGCGTCAGGGCCAGAGCCTGAACCTCTCGATCAGCGATCAGGGCGTCGGCATGGCTCCCGAGGCGCTGAGCCGAATCGGCGAGCCCTTCTTCCAGGTGCAGGACGGGTTGTCGCGCCGGTATGAGGGCACGGGGCTCGGCCTCTCCATCGTGAAGGGGCTGGTGGACCTGCATCAGGGCACTTTGCGCGCCATGTCCGAAATTGGGGCAGGGACAACCGTGACTGTTTTGCTGCCTATAAACGGTCCGGCAACAAAGACCGAAGAAACTGCCTCGGTTACACCATTCCGCAAAGAACCGGCCGCTGCTCAGACCTATTCATGGCAAGACGAAAAAAGAAAAGCGCAATGACCGCAACCACCCTCTCGCGCCTGCCCCTGCTGGCGGGTAGCGCCGTCGCAGCCTCGCTTGGTCGCGCCGGCTTGTGGACCATCTCCCGCTACATGCGCGCGCCGCTGGCTTCGACCGGCATGCTGGCGCTGGTCACGCTGACCGCCCTGGCGGCCAGCAATGCCCTCTATTTCCAGACCGCGCGCCATCCTGCGCCATTCTTCGCGCCGGCCACGAACGTTGCGGTGGTGCAGCCCGCCATTGCGCCGGAGCCGATGCCCGCGCCCCAGCGCCAGGCCGCGGTGGCAACGCCCGCCGCCACGCCGCAGGCGCCGGTGACGCAGGAGACAACGGGCAGTGTCGCCGCGATTCCTGCGCCAATACCCAGCGCGCCGGTCGGCAATACCGATGCCTTCGCCGTCCAGAAGAAGCTCACCGAGCTTGGCCTCTTCAACGGCACTGTCGATGGCTTCTATGGCCCGATGACCGCCAATGCGATTCGCGCCTTCGAGCAGCGCAATGGGCTCGAGCCAACGGGCGCCCTGACGCCCGATGTCATCGACGCCATCCTGCGGTCCGATGCCTCCGGGATGGTGCCCGTGGCCCAGGCGGCTCCTGTAGTGCAGCCCGCGCCTGTGGTGCAGCAGGCGGTTGCCGTTCAGCCCGTCGTCCAGCCGCAGGCCGTCATTGCACCGGCGCCGCAGCCCGACCGCGTCGTGGCGCGCCTGCCGACCCTGTCGCCGGTCGATGAGGCCGTGGACACGATCGGCAACGCCGCCGCCCAGACCATCGATTCCATCGTGGCGGCCGTCGATGGCGGCCGCACCACGCCGCCGGCTCCGGCGGTCAAGCCGGTCCCGGCCCTGCCGCTTGTGGCAACGCAGCAGGCCCAGCAAATGCCTGCCCCCGTGCAGGTTGCCTCGCTCGAGCCGATGGCGGCACCGCGGCCGGCAGCGGCTGTGCAGGCCCAACCCGCGCAGACGCTCGCCGCAGCCAATGTGGCGCCGGCCAACAATGTGCAATTGGTCAGCACCATCCAGCAGGGCCTGGCGAGCCTCGGCTTCTATCACGGCTCGATCGACGGCCATCCCGGCGATGCCACGGCCAAGGCCATCCGCGAATTCGAGAATTTCCACAGCTACCGGGTCACCGGACAGGTGAACCCCGATCTGGTTGGCCTGTTGCGCCAGGCCGGCGCCGCCATCTAGCGTGAGCGCACTCCGCAGCGACCTGTGGTGCAGCGTCTTCGTCAGGCGCCACAACGACCTCGGTCACATGTGCGTGGTGGCCCGGCGGGGCGACCCCATTGCCGGGCAGGTCTTCATCGAGGTGGATCATCTGGATGGGACGCGGTCCCTGTTCACGCCCGCGCCAATGGCGAGCCGCAAGGACGATGCGAGCCTGGTGTTCCAGCGTCGCTTCGACCATGTCGAGCCGATCAAGGTCACCGAGCGGATTGCGCGCGAGGCTCAGTTCGATCCCGACCTCTGGGTGCTGAGCATCGACCTGCGCCATGAAGATGACCTCGGCATCGAGGTCATTGCCCAATAGACCTCATCCTGAGCTTGTCGAAGGACGACGTCGTGCCAAAATCGCCGTGCTCGTGGTTCGACAGGCTCACCATGAGGTCCTTGGTGGCGTCTTGGCGCAGCCTGGACCTACCCCGCACGCCGCGCGCCGATGCGGGCCAGGGCCTCGATGGCCTGGTCGACGACCGGGTTGTGCGCCGGGGCCAGCGTGTTGCTCGGCGTGCGCCGACTGGTCTCGACGAAGGCCTTGTATTCGGGCTTGTTGAGCTCGAGCAGGTTCACTTCGCCGCGCCAGGCGCTCATCAGGTAAGCCATTGATTCCGGCGAGACATTGCCGAACAAAGTAGCGAAATCGGCCAGCGCCCGCGAGCGTTCGCTGTCATGGCTGGTGGCATGGATCAGCACTTTGAGCCCGTCATAGGCGGTGCAGCCAAAGGCGCGCAGGATGACGAACAGCGAAGCGCCGGTGACATCGTGGGCGATCTGCCCGCAGCGTACTTCGTCCAGCCCGGTGATCTGCGACAGCAGGCGCGTGACCTCGGGGCGGCGGTTCTCGGAGAACAGCTTCATCAGCGCCTTGGTCAGTTCCTGATTGGCGACGGTGAGCTGCTCGATGGTCTTGCTGATCGGCGCCTTGGGCGTCTCGCGATGGGCGAAGGCCTGGATGACCTTGACCCGATCGACGTCCGAAAGGTCGAAGAAGGCCGGGGCCAGGAGGGCCGCGTCGAAGTCGGCGCGCTTGGCCAGCGACTCGGCAACCAGGTGGTCCATCTGGGCCGAACGAGCGAGGGCGCTGAGATAGGCGCCGCGCGGCACAATGGCGAGATTGGATGCCAAGGCCCTGTAAACCTTGCGCGAATTCATCTGGAACAGCTTGGCCAGCACCACATTGCTGAGGTCGTCGCGGGCGGCAATGGTGGCCGCGCCCGGCACGTCATAGCGGGCGATGATCTCGAGCATCGTGGGTTCGGAAAGCTCGGTAGCACCGGCCAGGAACCCGTTGAGGTCTTCCCCGATATGGTCGACCACCAGCTGCTCGAGGGCAGGGGACAACATCTCGGCGCGGCCCAGGATGGCGGCACCCTTGGCGCGGGCCTGCGGGCCGGCAATGGGGAAAAGTCGGCCGGCCAGGGCCTCGAACTGTTCCATTTCGGGAGGAGTGGGCTTGCCGCGCCGCGCATAGGCGTCGCAGGCCGCGATCAGCAGGGTATTCGTACGGTCGACGCCACCCGTCTCGATGAGCAGTTGAAACGTCTCGTAAGGCTGAAAACCAAGCATGTCCGGGGAACCGTCTATTCGGAATCGCATCACATTCGATGCCCATTCACTCTTGCCGCCAATTCGTTAGCAGACTGTTAACCTTGACGATCTCTTAATGGCGACATGAGCAAGGGGTGCGAGGGCGTCACACCACCGATTTGCAACGCGAACCGTGGCCTCCAATGGGAATGGGGGAGCGAGCAACTGGAGGACAGCTTGGGAAAGCTCGTCAAATTCGATCAACGGCGCAAAGCCGTCACCAGCGGGGCGAAGAAGCCCGGCGGCGCCCAGATACTGATTTTTACCGGGGTGCGTTATGAGCGCGGGACATCGCAGCCGCCAAGTACCAGGCTCGATCCTACGCGGCCGAAGCGCAAGCGTGGATAACTTCTTTCGTCTGGCCGGGGCTCTGGCCCTGACCGCAATCCTGGCTGGCTGCGTGGCGCGCCCGGTCGGTGATTTTGGCCGCGCCGCGCCAAGCTGGACCCATGATACGGCCATGCCGGCGGTCGGCGATTTCATTGCCGACAATCGCGGCGAGCCGGTTTCGAGCTTCAACAAGACCGACCAGGAAGAGGAGATGCATGACCGCGTCTGGCGCTTCCTCGTCGCCGCCCATGCCAAGGACTGGCAGTTCGACAGCGCCGTGGAACTGCAGCGCACCCGCATCGTCCGGCCGCGCGACGAAACCTTCACCATCGAGCGCTACTACCAGTGGCTGAGCCGCACCGAGTATCAATCCTCGCGCACGCGCTATTCGACGGTCGGGCGGCATCTGACCGCCGATATCGATACCCTGCCTACAACCTTCGCCGCGATCTGCAAGGTGATCGAGATCGATCGCCAGCGCGCCATTGCCTATGACGGCCTGGGCCACGACCTGCCGCCGCGCATCGGCGAGGAAGTCGCGGCGCGGAAATACGAGAACGATGCCTTCATCGACTGGTTCGTGCGGGCGCTGAATTACCGCTATTCCAGCTACGACTACGCGCTCGACAACCTGTTGGTAGAGACCCCGCATGAGCAGTCGCTCGCGGTGGACGAGGCCCTGCGGCGGATGTCGGTCTATGTGAACCGGGCCAATCGCCGCGACTTCTGCTCGAATGGCAATGCCAGCCACAACAATGGCGGCGTCGTGATACCGTCACGCTTCCAGCATACGGGCGACACGGAAATCGTGCTGCCCAAGTAGCGCGCTGCGGGGAAGCCAGGTGGACACAGCGGCAACAGGCGGACGTGCGGGCGAGGTGTTCCGCACCTTCCTCAAGCTCGGGCTGACCTCCTTTGGTGGCCCGATCGCTCATCTCGGTTACTTTCGCGACGAGATCGTCGTCCGGCGGCGCTGGATGGCCGAGGCGAAATATGCCGATCTGGTCGCGCTCTGCCAGTTTCTGCCCGGACCAGCATCAAGCCAGGTCGGTTTCGCCCTGGGCCTGTGGCGGGCCGGCCCGCTGGGCGCGCTTGCCGCCTGGGCGGCCTTCACGCTGCCCTCGGCGGCTTTGCTCGTTGCTTTCGCCCTGGGCGCCGCAGCCCTGGATGGGCCGCTGGCGCAGGGCGTGCTGCATGGGCTCAAGCTCGTTGCCGTGGCTGTCGTGGCCCAGGCTGTCTGGGGCATGGCGCAAAGCCTGACGCCGGATCGCCCGCGGGCGGCCATCGCGGTCGCAGCCGTCATCCTCACCATCGCTTTGGCCGGCTCCCTTGGCCAGGTGGTGGCCCTGCTGATGGGCGGCGTCGCCGGCCTGCTGTTTTGCCGAAATGGCGGGCCGACCACCGCCTCGACGGTACGCTTTCCCGTGAGCCGGGCTGCGGGAACGGCCAGCCTCGTGCTGTTCGCGGCGCTGCTGGTCGGGCTGCCCCTGCTGGCGGTCGCGGTGAACGGTCATGCACTGGACCTGTTCGACGCCTTCTGTCGCGCCGGAGCCCTGGTATTCGGCGGCGGACATGTCGTGTTGCCGCTGCTCGACGCGGAAACGGTGGCCAGCGGCTGGGTGGCCAAGGACGCCTTTCTGGCCGGCTATGGTGCGGCCCAGGCCGTGCCCGGCCCCCTGTTCACCTTTGCCGCCTATCTCGGCGCTATTGATAGCGGCCTTGCGGGCGCTGCCATCGCGCTGGTGGCGATCTTTCTGCCCGGTTTCCTGCTGCTGGTGGGTGTGCTGCCTTTCTGGGATGCCTTGCGGGAAAAGCCTCTGGCGCAGGCCGGCATGCGCGGCGCCAACGCGGCCGTTGTCGGCATTCTCGGGGCCGCCCTCTATGACCCGGTCTGGACCAGTGCCGTGCTCGGCCCGACCGACTTTGCCCTGGCCCTGGCCGGCTTCGTGGCGCTCGTGGCCTGGAAGGCGCCGCCATGGATCGTGGTGTTGTCGCTGGGCGCAGCAGGTGGGGCGCTGGGCGCGCTGTAGCGACGGGTTGCCCGTTGCGGTCGTCCTTGAAGGCCGGCGATGCCCCTGAAAGCTGCCGATAGCCGACGGCTCTCAACTGATTGAAGCATGGTCGTCCATTTGAGGCGCTCTTGACTCCGCAAAACCACTTGGCTTATGACATCGGTGTCATGACATCGGTGTCATAAGCTGAGCATGACGGTGCGGAGGTTCCAATGGCGACGATTTATGACGTGGCGAAGGCCGCGAATGTGTCACCCAAGACGGTGAGCCGCGTGTTGAACGGCGACGCTCCCGTCGGCCAGGCGACGCGCGATGCCGTCAACGCCGCGATGGCTGAGCTGGGATACGTACCATCCAACGCGGCCCGCATGATGCGTTCGAACCGGTCGGGCCTGATCGGCCTGATCACCGGAGCAATCTCGGCCACCACGGAAAACGTGCAGGTCGCCGGCCTGCCTGAATTGATGCTCGTTCAGGGTATCCAGCAGATCATTGGTCTCAGCGGGAAGACCCTGATGATTGCAGATACCGGCGGTCGCCTCGATCGGGTGCCGGGATTGATCGATACCTTTGTGCGCCATCGCGTCGAGGGCCTGATCTACGTCGCCGAATACCACCAGAAGGTGCGGCTGCCGCGCCTTCCGGACGATGTGCCGATGGTGCTGGCCAATTGCTTTGACGAGGTGGGCACGCCAGCCATCCTGCCCGACGACCGTCGCGGCCAGCACGATCTGGTCAAACGCCTGATCGCCGGTGGGCACGAGCGGATTGCCTACCTGACCCTGCGCGAAGACATCGTTGCCACCGGGCTGCGCAAGACCGGTTATCGCGATGCACTGACCGAGGCTCACCTGCCATACGATCCGGCGCTGGTGCAGTGCGGCGAGCTGGCGAGCCCGGAGGGCGAGACACAGGTGCTGTGGGACGCCATCGACCGCATGCTGCGCCTGCCCAATCCGCCCACCGTGTTCTGTTGCGGCAATGACCGGCTGGCGCTCAAGGTCTATGGCATCCTTCGATCGCGCAGTCTGCGCGTGCCCGAGGATATTTCGGTCGCCGGCTACGACAATTACCGGGTCATCGCCGAAACCCTCTATCCGCCGCTCACCACGGTGGAACTTCCCTATACCGCCATGGGCGTGCGCGCGGCGCAGCGCCTCATGGCGATGATTTCCGGCGAAAGCTGGAATGATCCCAGCCCCTCGATCGTCGCGGGTCCGGTCTACTGGCGTGGCTCGGTCACCGACCGCCGCCCCAACAATGTCTCTCAGCTCAAAATCGTCAGGGAGGAATAACGATGAGCAAACTCGGAATTTTGGCAGGCGCGCTGTTCAGCGCCACGCTGTTCAGCAGTGTGGCGATGGCACAGACCGAACTGTCGATGTGGTACCACGGCGCTGGCAACGAGGTCGAAGCCAAGATCATCAACCAGATCGTCAGCGACTTCAACGCCAGCCAGTCCGACTGGGCGGTGAAGCTCGAGAGCTTCCCGCAGGCCGCCTACAATGACAGCGTCGTCGCCGGCGCATTGGCCGGCAACCTGCCCGACATCCTCGATGTCGACGGGCCGGTGATGCCCAACTGGGCCTGGTCGGGCTACCTGCAGCCGCTGACCATCGACGAAGGCAAAATCGCCGACTTCCTGCCTGGCACCAAGGGCATGTGGGATGGCAAGCTCTATTCCATCGGCCTGTGGGATGCCGCCATCTCGCTGGTCACGCGCAAGTCCATCCTCGAAGAACTCGGCCTGCGCACGCCGACGCTGGCCGAACCCTGGACCAAGGATGAGTTCATGGCCGCACTCGACGCAGCCAAGGCCTCGGGCAAGTTCGAATTCGCCTTCGATCCGGGCATGGCCTGGACCGGCGAATGGTATCCCTACGCCTTCTCGCCGTTCCTGCAGAGCTTTGGCGGCGACATCATCGATCGCACCACCTACACCACGGCCGAAGGCGCCCTCAACGGCGAGGCAGCCGTCGCGTTCGGCGAGTGGTGGCAGAGCCTGTTCACCGACGGCTATGCCCAGGCTGCCCAGGATCCGGCAGATCGTGATTCCGGCTTTGCCAATGGCAAATACGCCTTCTCGTGGAACGGTAACTGGGCTGCGCTGGCAACGCTCAACACGTTCGACGACACGATCTTCCTGCCTGCACCCGATTTCGGCCATGGCCCCAAGATCGGCGCCGCGTCCTGGCAGTTCGGCGTGTCCGCCAAGTCGGCTCATCCCGATGGCGCCTCCGCCTTCATCGAGTTCGCGCTGCAGGACAAGTACCTGACCGCTTTCTCGGATGGCATCGGCCTTATCCCACCGACCCCTGCTTCCGCCGCCGCCTCGATCAACTACAAGCCCGGCGGCCCGATGGAGGTGTTCTACGAACTCTCCGCCAAGCAGGCGCTCGTTCGTCCCGTGACCCCGGGCTATGTCGTCGCCGCCAAGGTGTTCGAGAAAGCCCTGGCCGATATCGCCAACGGCGCCGACGTTGCCGAAACGCTTGATGCCGCCGTCGACGAGATCGATGCCGACATCGCCAAGAACAACAATTACGGCTTTTAGGGCCGCCCCCTCCGGCCCTGAAGGGACCCCGGCTCCGGCTGGGGTCCCATAACCGAACAGGCGGCAACAATGGCTTCCAAGTTTACCCGCTCCAATCGCGTCGGCTGGCTGATGGCTGGTCCCGCCGCCCTGTTGATGGCGATCTTTGTCGTCCTGCCATTCATCTTCGCCATCGCGCTGAGCTTTACCAACCAGCGCCTGATTTCGCCCAACCCAACCCAGTTCATCGGCCTCGCCAATTACGAGCAGTTGCTCGGCGTTGGCCTGCTGACCCTCGAGCCAGAGCGCGACGATGCCGGCGCGGTGGTCCGCGACGACACAGGCGCCGCCGCCTATCCCGCCCTGCGCAGCTTTACCCGCAACAATGCCGAATATCCGCAATATGACGGCATGCGCGAGTGGTTCAGCTTCGATCTCGGTGATAACCGGACCTATGTGCTGGGTCGCGACATCGTCTTCCTCATGGCGCTGGTCAATACCGTCATCTTCGTGCTGATCGTGGCGCCCGTGCAGGGCGGCCTGGCACTGGGCCTGGCCCTGCTGATCAACCAGCGCCTGCGCGGCATCAACCTGTTCCGCGCCATCTATTTCATGCCCGTCGTCGTCTCGATCGTGGTGGTCTCGCTGCTGTGGCGCTTCATCTATGACGGCGACAGCGGGCTGCTCAACAACCTGCTCGGTGCCGCCACCTTCGGCGCTTTCCCGCGCATCGACTGGCTGGGCAATGCCGGCACGGCGCTGGGCTCGATCATCGCCATGTCGATCTGGCAGGCCGTGGGCTTCCACATGGTGATCTGGCTGT
>NZ_CAMLHM010000055.1 GCF_946479885.1 uncultured Devosia sp. | reverse complement strand
CGATCTCGATCTCGGGCTACCACATGCACGAGGCCGGGGCGACGGCGGTGCAGGAACTGGCCTATACCCTGGCCGACGGCATGGAATATGTCCGCGCCGCCCAGGCGCGCGGCCTCGATATCGATGCCTTTGCCGGCCGCCTCAGCTTCTTTTTCGGCATCGGCATGAACTTCTTCCTCGAAGTCGCCAAGCTCCGCGCCGCCCGCCAGCTATGGAGCGAGATCATGACGGGGCTCGGGGCGAAAGACCCGCGCTCCAAGATGCTGCGCACCCATTGCCAGACCTCGGGCGTGTCGCTGACCGAGCAGGACCCGCACAACAATATCGTGCGCACCACCATCGAGGCGCTGGCGGCGACGTTGGGCGGCACGCAGTCGCTCCATACCAACAGCTTCGACGAAGCCATCGCGCTGCCGACCGAATTCTCCAGTCGCATCGCCCGCAATACCCAGCTGATCCTGCAGCATGAAAGCCGCATCACCGACGTGGTCGACCCGCTGGGCGGCTCCTACTATGTCGAGGCGCTGACGGCTGAGCTGGTCAAGGGCGCCAAGATCCTGATCGGCGAAGCCGAAGCCGTTGGCGGCATGACCCAGGCGGTGCAATCTGGCCTGCCCAAGCTCGAAATCGAGAAGGCGGCGGCGCTGCGCCAGGCCCGGGTCGATCGCGGCGAGGATGTCATTGTCGGCGTCAACCGCTACCGGCTCGACGTCGAGGACGCCATCGAGGTGCGGCAGATCGACAATGCCAAGGTGCGCGCCGAACAGGTGGCACTGCTGCAACGCGTTCGCGCCACGCGCGACGAAGCCAAGTGCCAGTCCATGCTGTCGGCCCTCCGCGAATACGCCGCCAAGGACGAGGGTAACCTGCTCGAAGCGGCCATCGAGGCAGCCCGCGCCCGCGCCACCCTGGGCGAGATCAGCCAGGCGATGGAAGACGTATTCGGCCGCCATTCGGCCGTCACCCGCGTCATTTCCGGCGTCTATGCCGGCGGCTATGGCGACGACCCCGAATTCTCTGCCATTGCCGGCCGCATCGACGCCTTCAAGGCCGCCCGCGGCCGCGCCCCCTCGATCTTCATCGCCAAGATGGGCCAGGACGGCCACGATCGCGGCGCCAAGATCATCGCCTCGGCCTTCGCCGATCTGGGCTTTGCCGTGCATATGGGCGACCTGTTCGAAACGGCCCCTGAGGTCGCCGCCCATGTCGACGACCTCAAGGTCGACGCGGTCGGCGTCTCCTCGCTCGCCGCCGGGCACAAGACGCTGGTGCCCGAACTGATCGCGGCATTGCGGGACCGCGAACTGGGCGAGGTCACCGTCATCGTGGGCGGCGTCATCCCCGAGCAGGACTACGACTTCCTGTTCGATTGCGGCGTGGCCGGCATTTTCGGCCCCGGCACCAACGTGCTGAGCGCAGCGTTTTCGGTGCTGAGCCAGATCGAGGGAAGGCTGAGCAATCGATGATCGGCCGCCTCAATCATATCGCCATAGCCGTGCCCGATCTCGCAAGCGCCTCGGCGAAATACCGCGACCTGCTTGGCGCCCATGTCGGCCAGCCGCAGGCGCTGCCCGAGCATGGTGTCACCGTCGTCTTCATCGACACCGGCAACAGCAAGGTGGAACTGCTCGAGCCCCTCGGCGAGGCTTCGCCCATAGCGGCGTTCCTGGCCAAGAATCCATCCGGCGGCATGCATCACATCTGCTTTGAAGTGCCCGACATCGCCGCGGCGGCGGCCACGCTCAGCGCCGGTGGCGCGCGCGTGCTCGGTGACGGCACGCCCAGGATCGGTGCGCATGGCAAGCCGGTGCTGTTTTTGCATCCGAAAGACTTCGATGGCACGCTGATCGAACTCGAAGAGGTTTGATCCAGCCATGAGCGAAACCACCGATCGGCACCAGGCCATCGTGGAACTGGCCCGCGCCGAAAACCGCGTCAGCGTCGATACCCTCGCGGCGCATTTCGGCGTCTCGGTGCAGACCATCCGCAAGGATCTCAACCAGCTCTGCGATCAGCGCCTGCTGACGCGCATCCATGGTGGCGCGACGCTGCCATCGGGGGTGGAGAACCTCGAATATGAGGCGCGACGGCGCATCGCAGCCGAGGCCAAGGATGCCATCGGCCTGGCCACGGCGGCGCTCATTCCCAATGACGCGTCGCTCTTCATCAACATCGGAACCACGACCGAGGCCGTGAGCCAGGCACTGCTCGACCATTCGGGGCTCCTGGTCATCACCAACAACATCAATGTCGCCAACCGCATGCGGGTCTATCCGCGCTTCGAGGTGGTGATTGCCGGTGGTGTGGTGCGCCCCTCCGATGGCGGCATTGTCGGGGAAGCCGCCGCCGGCTTCTTCTCCCAGTTCAAGGTCGATTACGCCATTATCGGCGCCTCGGCGCTCGACGACGAAGGCACGCTGCTCGACTATGACTATCGCGAGGTGAAGGTGGCACAAGCCATCATCGCCAATGCGCGCCATGTGATCCTGGTGGCCGACCAGAGCAAATTCGCCCGCTCGGCCCCGGTGCGCATCGCCCGCATCGACCAGGTCGCGACTTTCGTCACCGATCATTGTCCGTCCGAGCGCTTCCGGGCCCAGTGCCAGGTCGCTGGCGTCGACTTGATCGAAGCGCGTTAGCGCCCCGCTAACCAAACAGCCCGGTTCTGCCTTGCCGTAAGCCCCCATAAACCCGGGGGGCGCACATTGCCTGCTTGGCTGGCCCCAGGGCCATGGCGGGTATGGTGACTTGGACGCGAACGCAGCACATCAGCAGGAGCATCGCCTGAGCTGGCTTCGGCCCGCGCTGTTGCCCGGCCTTTTGGCGCTGGCCTTGCTGATCGCAGGCGGCGTCTATCTGGATCGCCAGAGCAGTGTACTCAACCAGGAACGCGCGCGTGCCCAGGTCCAGGCCGAGATGTCGCTGATCCGCGCCAAGCTCGAAGGCAATATCAGCAGCAATATTCAGCTGGTGCGCGGCCTGGTCGCGGTCATGGCCACCGATCCCCACATGGATCAGGGGCGCTTCGCGGCGCTGGTTTCCAACCTGTTCGAGGAACGGACCCAGCTGCGCTCGGTCGCCGCAGCGCCAGACCTGGTGGTCAGCATGACCTACCCGCTGGCCGGCAATGAAAAGGTGATCGGCCTCGACTATCGGCGCAATGATGCGCAGCGCGAGGCGGCGCTGCGCGCCCGCGATACCGGCAAACTGGTCCTGGCCGGGCCGGTCCTGCTGGTGCAGGGCGGACGCGGCTTTGTCGGCCGTTTCCCCGTTTACACCGACTCGCCGGGCGGCCGCATCTTCTGGGGGATTATCGCCGCGGTGGTCGATGCCGACCGGCTCTATGCCGATAGCGGGTTGACCGACGACAATCTGGGCATCCTGGTTTCGATCAGAGGCCGGGATGGCACTGGCAACCACGGCGCGCCCTTCTTCGGGCCCGATCTCAGCTATGCCGATCCGTTGACGGCAGAAGTCGTCCTGCCATCGGGCACCTGGGAGATCGCCGCCATCCCCAAGGGCGGCTGGTCGACCGCTGCCGGCAATAACTGGCCGATGCGGGCGCTGATGGTGTTGGCTGGCGCGCTGATCCTGCTGCCCATCGGCATTACCGGACGCCTGCTCGGCGAACGGCAGCAGCATTTCCTTGAGCTCAAGGTGCGCGAGCGCGCTTTCGAAGCACTGTCCCGCCGGCTGGGTCTCGCCCTTGACGTGTCCAAGGTGGGTGTGTGGGAAATGGACCTCAAGACCGGCAAGGAAACCTGGGACGACCGGACCAATGAACTCTACGGCTTGCCGGCCGATGGCGGCCCGCGCAACCATGACGACTGGCAGCGGGCGGTGCATCCGGAAGACCAGGCCCGCGTCGAGGCTGACTTCCGCCGCATGATCGATAGCGGCCGCTATGAGGCGACCTATCGCGTCATGCTCGCCGATGGCACGCTGCGCCATGTCCGGTCCGTCGCCGCCTTGTTCCGCGAACCTGGCGTGCCGGAACGGGTCATCGGGGTAAACTGGGATGTCACGGCCGACGTGGCGCTCAACGAGGACTTGCGCCGCGCCACCCAGCTGACCGAGGCGCGCAACTACGAGCTGGAGCTCGCCCGCGTCCGCATCGAGCACAATTCCCTGCATGACAGCCTGACCGGCCTGCCCAATCGGCGCTATCTGGACGACATGCTCCGGCGCCATGCCACGACCGGCTATGGCGACAGCGGCAGCATGGCGCTGCTGCATATCGACCTGGATCGCTTCAAGCAGATCAACGACACCATGGGCCACGCCGCAGGCGATGCCATGCTGGTGCATGCCAGTACGGTGCTGCGCGACAATTGCAGCCGGGACGATTTCGTCGCCCGCATCGGCGGCGACGAGTTCGTGGTGCTGACGACGGCCAGCGGGGGCGATATCGAGTTGGGGGCGCTGGCGGAACGCATCGTGACGCAGATGCGCCAGCCCGTGACCTATGAGGGGCATGAATGCCGCTTCGGCGTCAGCATCGGCATCGCCGCCGACCGCGCAGCGCCGCTCGACGCCAAGCGCCTGCTGATCAATGCCGACATCGCGCTCTATCGGGCCAAGGCACGCGGTCGCAACCGGTTCGAATTCTTCTCGGAGGCCCTGCAGGCCGAGGTGGTCAAGACCAAGCGGGTGGCCGACGAAATCCTCAATGGCCTCGAACGCAACGAGTTCGTCGCCTGGTTCCAGCCGCAGTTCGACGCCCGTACGCTCGACGTGGTGGGGGTCGAGGCCCTGGCGCGCTGGCAGCACCCCACCGAGGGAATCAAGGCGCCCGATGCCTTCATGCCCATCGCCGAGGAGCTCAATGTCGTCGCCACGGTCGACCGGCTGGTGCTCGAGCAGTCGCTGGCGGCGCTGGCCCGCTGGGACGCGATGGGCCTGGCCGTGCCACGCGTGTCGGTCAACGTCTCGCTGCGCCGGCTCAATGACGAGGACCTGATCGACGGCCTCAAGCAACTCGATATCGAACCGGGCCGGCTCTCGTTCGAACTGGTGGAATCCATCTATCTGGACGAGGGCGATGCCGTGGTCGGCTGGAATATCGACCGGATCAAGGAGCTGGGCATCGATGTCGAGATCGACGATTTCGGCACCGGCTATACCTCCATCGTATCGCTGCAGAAGCTGCGGCCAACGCGCCTCAAGATCGACCGCCAGCTGGTCAGCCCCATCCTGGTCGATCCCGGCCAGCGCCAGTTGCTGGCCTCGATCGTCGATATCGGCAAATCGATGAATATCGAGGTCGTGGCCGAAGGCGTCGAGACCATGGAACATGCCGCCATCCTGCGCGATCTGGGCTGCGATATCCTGCAGGGCTACGCCTTCTCGCGCCCGCTCGCGGCCCCGGACCTCGAGGCCTTCCTCCGGACGCAGGCCTGGCGCAAGGCGTCGTAGGCATCTGCGCCACGCGCTTGTCGGGGCGCTGTTCACCTCGACCTTTGGTGGCTCCCATCACCCCACCCTCATTCCCTCCCCATCAAGGGGAGGGAGGCGCCAGATCAACCTGAAAGGGTTATCTCGACGTCTTCGCATCCGCCGGCCGGGCTTCCCTCCCCCTTGTGGGGAGGGAATGAGGGTGGGGGTAAGTCCGGGCGCCGGCCTGAAGGCGAACACCGCTCTTGCCGTCGCCTTCAGCCCTTCTCAAAGCCCTCCCCATGATGCATTGATCCACCCAACTTGTATGGGAGATGATCATGTCCAATGGACAGAAGCGGTTTGGATTGGGTGTCGTGGGCGCCGGCATGGGCGCCAAGCCGCATGCCCTGGCCCTGCAGGCGCTGGCCGGCAGCATCGAGGTGCGCGGCGTCTATCGCCGCAATCGGGCCGAACTCGACAGCTTCTGCCAGACCTATGGCTTGCCGGCCGCCGAGAGCTATGAGGCGCTGCTCGCCGACCCCCAGGTCGAGGCCATCCTGATCCTGACCACGCCCAATGCGCGCGAAGAGCTGGTGGCCGCGGCGGCCAGGGCGGGCAAGCATGTGCTGATGGAAAAGCCGGTCGAGCGGACGCTGGCCGCCGCCGAGCGGATCGTCGCCAGCTGCGACGCGGCCGGTGTAAAGCTCGGCATCATTTTCCAGCATCGCTTCCGCCGCGCCTCGCGCTACCTGGCCGAGGCCGTGGCCGAAAACCGCTATGGGCGGCTCGAGGCCGTGCATCTGGTGGTGCCGTGGTGGCGCCCGCAGGCCGGCTATTACGATCAGCCCGGCCGCGGCAGCCTGGCGCAGGATGGTGGCGGCGTGCTCATTACCCAGGCCATCCACTCGCTCGACCTCATGCTCAGCCTCTGCGGCGAGGTCGACGCCGTCACCGCCATGGCCCGCACCACGCGTTTTCACCAGATGGAAACCGAAGACTTCGTCTCCGCCGGGCTCGAATTTTCCAATGGCGCAGTCGGCGCCGTCATGGCGACAACGGCCAGTTTCCCGGGCGGGCCGGAAAGCCTGACACTGAACTTCGCCCATGCCACCGCGACATTGACCGCCGGCAATCTCACCATCCGCACCATGTCTGGCGAAACCATTACCGAGGGCGAGGCCAGCCAGGGTGGCGGCGGCGCCGATCCGATGGCCTTCCCCTTCGACTGGCACGCCGCCCAGATCGCCGAATTCGCCGATGCGGTGCGTACTGGCCGGCAACCGCTCAGCAACGGGCATACCGCCCTGCGGGTGCATCGGCTGATCGAAGCGATGACGGTCTCGGCGCGGGAGGGGAAGCGGGTGACTGTGGGTTGAGGCGTCCGGCAGGAGGAAGAGTACCCCCTCCTAACCTCCCCCTGAAAAGGGGGAGGGACCGATCGTGCTCGTGGCAAGATCGCGTCACAACCACCGCAGGATTCCTCCCCCTATCAGGGGGAGGTTAGGTGGGGGTATCCGAACAAAGACTCCGCCGACGGCGTACGCCCCTACCCGGCCAGCGCCTGCTTCTTCGCCAGCCGCTCCCTGATGCTCTCGACGCTCGATTTCGGCGTCGCGGCAAACAGGGTCTTGGTATAGGCGTGCTGCGGGTTGCCGAACACCGCCTCGCGGCTGCCATGCTCCACCACATCGCCGAAATACATCACCATCACCTCGTCGGCGATGTAGCGCACGACGCTGAGATCATGGCTGATGAACACATAGGTCAGGCCGAACTCGTCCTGCAGATCCCGCAGCAGGTTGAGAATCTGCGCCTGGACGGAGAGATCCAGCGCCGAAACCGGCTCGTCCAGCACGAGGAAACTCGGATTGAGCATCAGCGCCCGCGCGATGGCGATGCGCTGGCGCTGGCCGCCCGAGAACATGTGCGGATAGCGGTTGAAGTGCTCGGGCCCCAGGCCAACCTTGACCAGCATGGCCATGGCCTTGTCGCGCCGTTCGGCTGCCGACATGGCGGTATTGAGCAGCAGCGGCTCAGCCAGCACGTCGCCGATCTTCTGGCGCGGATTGAGCGAGCCATAGGGATTCTGGAACACGATCTGCACCTTCTGGCGCATCTCGCGGGTCACGTGGGACACATTGACGGGCAGGCCGTCGATCAGGATTTCGCCGGCGGTCGGCGCGTCGATCAGCGTGATCATGCGGGCGAGCGTGGACTTGCCACAGCCCGATTCCCCGACCACGGCCAGGGTCTTGCCCTTCTCGAGCGTGAAGTTCACGCCCTTGACGGCATGCACCATCTTGGTCGGGCGCAGGAAACCGCCCGAGGTGACATAGTCGCGCTTGAGGTTGCGGACTTCGAGAACAGGAGTGGCCATGGTCAAATTCCCGGCGCCGGTTCGAAGACGAAGTCGGACACTGTGGGCAGGCGATTGCCCACCGCATTTTCCGGCAGCGCCGAAAGCAGCGCCCGCGTGTAGTTCGATTTGGGATTCTCGAAGAGGGAGAGCACGTCGGCCTCCTCCATCTTGTGGCCCTTATATTGCACGATGACGCGGTCGGCCGTCTCGGCGACCACGCCCATGTCATGGGTGATCATGATCAGCCCCATGCCGGTTTCCGCCTGCAGGCGCACCAGCAGATCAAGGATCTGCTTCTGGATCGTGACGTCGAGCGCGGTGGTCGGCTCGTCGGCGATCAGCAGCTTGGGGTTGCAGGCGATGGCCATGGCGATCATCACGCGCTGGCACTGGCCGCCACTCATCTGGTGCGGATAGGCGCCCAACCGATCCGCCCCATCCTTGATGCCGACCAGAGCCAGCAGCTCGATCGCCCGGTCGCGGGCAGCGCGACCGCCCAGGCCCATATGCCGCTCGAGCACTTCCTCGATCTGGAAGCCCACGGTGAAGCACGGGTTGAGGCTCGCCACCGGCTCCTGGAAGATCATGGCAATATCCTTGCCGATGATCCGCCGCTTCTCCTGTGGCGTCATGCCGAGAAGGTCGAGCCCTTCGAACTCCATCTTGTCGGCGGTGACCGTGGCGGAAGCCGGGAGCAGCCCCATCACCGCCAGCATAGCCACCGACTTGCCCGAGCCGCTCTCGCCAACAATGGCGAGCACTTCGCGGGCATCGACGGACACATCGATGCCATCAACGGCCTTGAACAGGCCGATGGAGGTATCGAAGGCAACGGTGAGATTTTTGATTTCAAGCAGAGCCATAGTCGTCAGCTCCTCTTGAGCTTGGGATCGAGTGCGTCGCGCAGCCCGTCACCCATCAGGTTGATGGCGAGCACGGTGATCAGGATGGCGAGACCGGGGAAGGTCACCACCCAGGGCGCGCGGGTGATGAATTCACGCGCCGTGGCCAGCATGGTGCCCCATTCGGGTGTCGGTGGCTGCGCGCCTAGGCCGAGAAAGCCGAGCGCCGCTGCTTCGAGGATGGCACTGGAGAAGCTCAGCGTTGCCTGGACGATCAGTGGCGCCAGGCAGTTGGGCAGGATGGTCACCAGCATCAGCCTGATATGGCTGGCGCCGGCCAGCTTGGCCGAGGTCACATAGTCGCGGCTGTGTTCAGCCATGACGGCGGCGCGGACCAGGCGGGCAAAGTGCGGCTGCAACACCAGCGCAATGGCCAGCATGGCATTGACCAGCCCCGGCCCCAGCACGGCCACCAGCACCAGCGCCAGCAACAGCGAGGGGAAGGCGAGGATGATGTCCATGACGCGCATGATGACGACATCGACCCAGCCGCGGAAATAGCCGGCGATCAGGCCCAGCGTGATGCCGCCGATCAGCGCCAGCACGACAACGACCACGCCGATGACCAGCGAGAAGCGCGCGCCATACATCAGGCGCGAGAGCATGTCGCGGCCGACCGCGTCGGTGCCCAGGATGTAGGTCCACGAGCCGCCCTCTTCCCATACGGGCGGGCGCAACAGCGCATCGCGATACTGCAGTTCGGGAGAGTGCGGCGACAAGACCGGCGCGAACACCGCGATGAACACCATGATCATCAGCACCACGAGGCCGATGACGGCGCCGCGGTTCTGCGAGAAATAGTGCCAGAACTCTTTAAGGCCCGAAACCGGAGCCCGCGCCGGCTTGGGCGCTTCTTCAATCACGGTGGTCATGACGTCTTCACCCGGATACGCGGATTGATGAGGGCGTAGAGCAGGTCGACGACCAGGTTCACCACCATGACAATGACGGCGACGATCAGCAGGCCATTCTGCACCACCGCGTAGTCGCGCTTATAGATCGAATCCACCAGCCAGCGGCCGATGCCCGGCCAGGAGAAGATGGTTTCGGTGAGGATGGCGCCGCCCATCAGCACGCCGACCTGGAGGCCGATCGTGGTGACGACGGGGATCAACGCATTGCGCAGGGCATGCAGGCCAATGACGCGATTACCCGAGAGGCCCTTGGCCCGCGCGGTGCGCACATAGTCTTCGCCCATCACCTCGAGCATGGCCGAACGCGTCTGCCGGGCAATCACCGCCAGCGGAATGGTGCCCAGCACGATGGTGGGCAGGATCAGATGCCGCAAGGCCGAGACGAAGGCCTGGACATTGCCGGCCAGCAGGCTGTCGATCAGCATGAAGCCGGTGACCGGCTTGAGGAAGAACTGGAGGCCAATGCGGCCCGAGACCGGCGTCCAGCCGAGATAGCCGGAAAAGAAAATGATCAGCAGCAGGCCCCACCAGAAGATGGGCATGGAATAGCCGACCAAGGCGGTGCCCATCAGGCTCTGGTCGAGCCACGAGCCGCGCTTGACCGCGGCGAAGATGCCGGCGGGAATGCCGATGACGATGGCAAAGATCAGCGCGAAGACAGCCAGTTCGACCGTTGCCGGGAACAGCTTGAAGAACTCTTCGATGACCGGGCGGTGGGTGGCGAGCGAGTCACCGAAGTCGCCCTGCAGCACCTGGCCGATATAGCGGAAATACTGTTCCCAGATGGGGCGGTCGAAGCCGTATTTGGTCACCAGCGCGGCATAGCGCTCGGCGCTCACGCCACGCTCGCCCGACAGGGCCAGAATGGGGTCGCCGGGGATCAGACGGACGAAGCCAAAAGAACAAATGGTGATGCCGATCAGGGTCGGGATCACCAGCGCAAGTCTGTTGAGGATGTATCTGAGCATTGGTTCACTGGCAGGCGGCGCCGGTTGACCCGACGCCGCCCCGCCTTATCGATTATTCGGCAACGTCGACATTGTCGAAGCGGTGCATGGCCAGCGGGTCCATCGTGTAGCCGATGACCTTCTTGTTCATGGGCATGTAGATGGTCGAGTGGGCCATCAGGAATGCCGGCTCTTCGGCGGTCATCAGTTCCTGCGCCTTGACGTAGATCGCGGCACGCTTTTCCGGATCGGTCTCGAGCACGCCCTGCTTTATGAGCTCTTCGAACTCGGCATTGTTCCAGATCGAGTAGTTCTGGGTGCCGATAGCGGCAGCGCCGAACAGCACGGCGAAGAAGTTGTCCGGATCGCCGTTGTCACCACCCCAACCGATCTGGAACGCACCAGGACGGTCTTCCTTGGCGCCGTCGATGCGGTACTGCGTCCATTCCACGGTGTGGATGGTGGCGGTCACGCCGACTGCGGCCCAATCCTGCTGGATGATTTCAGCGGAACGGGCAAAGCTCGGATTGTAGGAACGAGCGCGGTCCGAAGCCCACAGCTCGATCTCGGTGACACCCTTGGCGGCCAGGATTTCCTTGGCCTTTTCCGGGTTGTATTCCTGCTCGGGCGTTGCGGTGTTGTAGGACCACATGGTGGGCGGGATCAGGTTCTTGGCAGGCTCGGCATTGCCGGCGCCGAACAGGGCTTCAACCAGAGCCGGCTTGTTGATGGCCATGCTGAGGGCCTTGCGCACTTCGACGTCGTCGGTCGGCGCAACGGTGGTGTTGTAGCTCATGTAGCCGACGTTGAGGCCGGCCTGGTCGAGCACGACGAGATCGGCATTTTCCTTGAGCGAGGCAATGTCGGTCGGGTTCGGATAGGGCATGATATCGCATTCGCCGGCCAGCAGGCGCTGGGTGCGCGCGGTGGTGTCCGGGGTGATCGCGAAGATCAGGTCATCGATGGCGACCTTGCCCTTGAAGTAGTCGGCGAAGGCGGCGTAGCGGATGACGCTGTCGAGCTGGTAGTCGACATACTGGAACGGGCCGGTGCCGATCGGCTTGGCGGCGAAATCGGCGGTGGTGCCGGCAGCTTCGAGCTGGTCGGCATATTCCTTGGAGACGATGGATGCGAAATCCATGCCCAGGTTGGCCAGCATCGGCGAGTTCGGCGTGTTCAGCACGATCTTGACCGTCAGGTCGTCAACCTTGACCACTTCCTTGATGTAGGACGGCATGGCCATGGCTTCGTAGTATTCGTACTGCGAGTCAGCCAGGTAGGCGTGGAACGGATTGTCTTCCTTGAACTGGCGCTCGAAGGAGAAGATCACGTCATCGGCGTTCAGGTCGCGCGTGGGCGTGAAATAGTCGGTGGTGTGGAACTTGGTGCCGGGATGCAGGTGGAAAGTATATTCCAGGCCATCGGCCGAAATTTCCCAGCTATCGGCCAGGCCGGGCTCGATGGCGGTTTCGCCATGCTTGAATTCGACGAGGCGGTTGTAAATGGTGCGGGCCGAGGCGTCGAAGTCGTTGCCGCCGGTCGCCATAGCCGGGTCGAAATGCTTGGGGGAAGCTTCCGAGCAATAGATCAGCTGCTTGGCCTGTGCCGCACCAGCGGCGAGCGCGATGATAGCGGTCGCTGCCAGCAGCGTTTTCATCAATTTCATGATTGTTGTCTCCCGAATATTATGCGCATCCGGCTTGCCAACCGGAGCTTGGGCGTCAACAAAGCCTAGAATCCAAAGGAGCGCAAGCAGACAGTTTGACCATTTGGTCAATATGATGACGCTCAAAACACCCTTCCACAGGATTGGACGAATTTGGAATGATCCGTTCGGCAGCCCTGTGACGGCTTGACCCGAGCGGGCGGGTGGTGATCCATGGTCGCCATGAGTTTATCCATTGCCACCGTCAGCCTGCTCGTCGCCGAATATGACGACGCCATCACATTCTATTGCGACACGCTCGGCTTCGATCTGGTGGCCGATACCGATATGGGCGGCGGCAAGCGCTGGGTCGTGGTGGCGCCGCCCGGCCGGAGCGGGGCGCAGCTGCTGCTCGCCCGAGCCGATGGCGAAGCGCAGCGCGCCGCCATTGGCAACCAGGGCGGCGGAAGGGTGATGTTCTTTCTCAATACCACCCAGTTCGAGCGCGACCACGCCCGCATGGTCGCCCGCGGTGTCAGGTTCATCGAGACACCGCGCCACGAAGCCTATGGCTCGGTCGCGGTGTTCGAGGACCTTTACGGAAACAAATGGGACCTCATCCAGCCCAAGGCCTGATGCTGGCTTTGCTGACCCTGCCCGCCACGGCGCAGGAAGCCGGCTGGCACTATTCGCCCCTGCCCGGCGAGGGTGATCGCGCCACGCTGGGCTGCGCCATCGGCTCGACGCCCGATGCCTATGCCTGCATCGCCGTGCGCTGCGAGGACGATTACACCACCGGCATACATATCCACACCAGCCGGCCCGAAGCCGATGCCGGACGCTGGGCCATCACCATCGACAAGGAAACGCGGTCCTTCGACGCCCAAGCCGCCGAACCCTATGGGGCACGCCTGGTCGGAGACTATTCCTGGGTGCTCGACAACCTGGCCAACGGGGCAGTCGCCTATCTCGAACCCGAGACGGGCTCGGGCATGCCGGCAAACCACATCGCGCTCGATGGCTCACTCTATGCGATCAATGCAGCGCTGGCATTCTGCGCGCCGCGTGTTCCGGTCGAACCGAAGACCGGGCCGGGCGTTTAGGCAACAAGCCAACATGGAGAAGCACAATGGACCGTCGCCCGCTCGGACGCAGTGAGATCGTCATCGAACCCCTGGTGCTGGGCGGCAACGTCTTTGGCTGGACGGTGGACGAAAAAACCGGCTTTGCCATTCTCGACGCCTTTGTCGAGGAAGGCTTCTCGGCCATCGACACGGCCGAGGGCTATCCCAACTGGGTGCCCGGCAATCCGCCCGGCATGAGCGAGACCATCATCGGCAAATGGATGAAGGCGCGCGGCAATCGCAGCGCGGTGCATATCCTGACCAAGGTCAACTCGGCCAACCGGCCGGGCGGCCTTGGCGCCGACAAGGTCGCCGCCGGCTTCGACGCGTCGCTCAAGCGCCTCCAGACCGACTATGTCGATGTCTATTTCAGCCATTGGCCGGACCCCGACACCAGCCACGAGGAAACCCTGGGTGCCTATGACCCGATGGTGCGGGCCGGCAAGGTGCGGGTGCTGGGCGCCTCCAACTATACCGCCGACATGGTCAAGGCGGCGCATGAGACGTCGGTCATCAAGTCGCTGCCGCGCTACGAGGTGCTGCAGCCGCGCTTCAACCTCTACGACCGCAGCGAATTCGACGCTTTGCGCGACACGGTCGCCGAGCACGAGATGGGCACCGTCGTCTATTACAGCCTTGCCTCGGGCTTCCTCACCGGCAAGTACCGGTCCAAGGCCGATTTCAGCAAGTCACCGCGCGGCGGCGGCGTCGAGCGCTATCTCGACAAGAAAGGCACCAGCATTCTGGCGGCACTGGACAAGGTTGCCGCGGCCAATGACGCCACCCCGGCCGAGGTCTCGCTCGCCTGGCTCGTGGCACAACCGGGCGTCACCGCCCCCATCGCCTCGGCAACCTCGGTCGAACAGGTGCGGAGCCTCGCCAAGGGCGTGCGGCTCAAGCTCAGCGATGACGATCTGCAGGTGCTGACGGAAGCGGGGCAGTAGGCCGCTGAATTTTCAGTCGACACCCTCCCCCTTGCGGGAGGGATCAAGGGTGGGGGGTGCTTGGCCCCCATATCGGGGCTCTCAACACCCCCTCCTAGCCTCCCCCGTCGAGGGGGAGGTACTGCTCAGCGGCCCGGGCGGCTTCAGTCTACCACTCGAAATCCGGGCCATTCTCGCGCGCGCCCATCAGGAACACGTCGCTCATCAGGCGCAGCGGCGCCGCGTCGACATCGCTTTCGTGGCGATCCAGCAGGCCGGCGAAATGCTCGTACATGGCGGCATACTCGCTGTCGCCATGCTGGAGCACCAGCTGACCGTTGACGGTCAGCGAGCGCCCGCCGCCTTCGAGCTTGATCACGTCGCCCCTGCCGGTCTCGATCTGGATCGTCCAGATCTCGCCGCTCTCTTCAAGCCAGTTGAAGCCGGCCGAGAGCTTGGGCTGGTGCAACTGGCCCGACTTGAAGGCGATCTCGACATCGACAGGCGTCTGCCGGTTGGCCGGGAAGGTGAGCTTGGAGCTTTGCACGAAAACCGGAAAAGGCATGATCCTGGTGAAGATCGAGAGCGCATTGATACCCGGATCGCAGACACCGAAGCCGCCGGGCTCCCACACCCAGTCCTGGCCCGGATGCCATTTGCGCACGCTTTCGCGCCAGTCGATGCGCACCGACTTGACGCCGTCCTGGGCCAGCATGGCCTTGGTGCGGTCGACCGCCGGATTCCACTGGCTGTGCCAGGTCTGGTAGAGCACCCGATCGAGGCGCCTGGCATGGGCGATCAGGTCGTCCAGCTCCGATATCGTGGTGGTCGGAGGCTTTTCCATCATCACGTCCTTGCCGGCGTCGAGCGCCTCGCGGACATATTGATGGCGGATGCCGGGCGGGGTGCAGATCGACACCAGTGATATTTCGGGCATGGACGCATAAAGCTCGCCCGGCGTGCGGAAGGCCGGCAGGCCGTTATGGCTCAGGCCGCGCGTCGAGACGGTCGCCGCCAGTTCGAAATCATCGGATGCGTCGATGACCGGCAGGTGCTGGTCCTGTGCGATCTTGCCCACGCCGATGACGGCGATCCTGCGTTTGGCCATGAGGCGGCTCCTTCCCGAAAAGTCGGCGTATAGAACAGAGCCACCCCCTCTCTGCCAAGGGGAATTGTATGATTATTTTGGCTCATGTCCGGTGCGCGGCCTATTCTTCTCCCCATCGGGGGGAAGGTGGCGCGCAGCGCCGGATGAGGGGGTGCTGTTGTCAGCTCAGGATACTTGGCCTAGTCCCCGGCCCCCCTCACCGACCCGGCTGCGCCGGGCCACCTCTCCCCGATGGGAGAGGAAAAGGCATCACCGCACCAGTATCGCCCGGAAATCATTTACATTCGTCCCGGTCGGTCCGGTCACCAGCAGATCGCCGATGGCGTTGAAGGCACCCCAGGCGTCGTTGCCCGCCAGTGCGGCCAGCGGATCGATGCCCGCCTTGCGCAGCCGGGTCGCCGTGGTGCCGTCGGCGAAGGCGCCGGCATTGTCCTCGGACCCGTCAATGCCATCGGTATCGGCCGCCAGCGCCGAAATATTGTCGACCCCGTCGATGGCGATGGCCAGCGCCAGCAGGAACTCCGCATTGCGCCCGCCCCGACCGCCCGTACCGCGCAGGGTCACGGTAGTCTCCCCACCCGACAGCAGCACGACGGGCTTACGGAACGGCCGGTTGCGCTGGGCGATTTCGCGCGCGATGGCGGCGTGCACCAGCGCCACGTCCCGCGACTCTCCTTCGATGGAATCGGAGAGGATCGCCGCTTCCACCCCCTGCCGGCGCGCCAGCTCGGCCGCTGCCTCTAGCGACAGGGCGGCCGAGGCGATGGTGCGCACGCTGTTGCGCGCGAAGACCGGATCGCCCGGTTCCGGCGCCAGATTATCCTCGCCGGCGAGCAGCGCCTGGGCATGGGGGGGCAGGTCCAGCCTGTAGAGGCTGGCATATTTGCGGGCCAGCGGGCGCGAACCGGAAAGGGGGATGGTCGGGCCCGACGCCACCAGAGCCGGATCGTCGCCCGGCACGTCGGACACGACGAGCGTCGCCACGCGGGCCGGCGCGCAATGGGCGGCAAGGCGCCCGCCCTTGATGGTCGAAAACTGGTTGCGGATCAGGTTCATCACCGAAATCGGCGCACCCGAGGCCAGCAACGCCCGGTTGATGGCCTGCTCGTCATCGAGCGTCAGTCCGGGCGCCGGGGCCGGCAACAGCGCCGAGCCGCCACCGGAAATCAGCGCCACCACCAGGTCATTGGGCCCCAGGCCCGAGACCGTTTCCATGATCCGCCGCGCCGCCAGGAACCCGGCTTCGTCGGGCACCGGATGGGCGGCCTCGACGATCTCGATGCGCTCGCAGGGTTCGGCATAGCCATAGCGCGTTACCACCAGGCCCTTGAGCGGGCCGGGCCAGGCCTGCTCGAAGGCCCGCGCCATCTGCGCCGAGGCCTTGCCCGCGCCGATGACGACCGTGCGCCCGGTGGGCGGCTCTGGCAGGTGGCGGCGCACGGCCAGCGCCGGCTGCGCCTGCGCCACGGCCTGACGAAACATCTGTTCGAGCAGCGCGCGATCCAAAGGTCTCTCCCGGCTTGCGATTCGCTGCGGGCAAGGGTAGCCACCATTGGGCCTGCTGGACAGTTGTCAAACAGCCGACACAGACTGCGCCTAGCGGCTGAGGCAAGGAGTTCCGATGACAGAACGATTCGCGATCTATTTTGCCCCCGCCGCCACCAGCAACCTGTGGGAGCGGGCCGCCACCTGGCTTGGCCGCGACGCCGCCGATGGCGACCTGTTCGATGGTCCCGTCGCCGGTATCGATCGCGACCGCCTGCTCAACCTGACCCAGTCGGCCAATCGCTACGGCTTTCACGCCACGCTCAAGGCGCCCATGGCCCTGGCCGAGGATACCGACGAAGCCGGATTGCGCACCGCGCTGACCAATTTTGCCGCCCGCCATCGGCCGGTGGAGCTTGGCCGGCTCAAGCTCGCCTCGCTGCAGGGCTTTCTGGCTCTGATGGTCGATGGCGAGAACGAGGCCCTGCAGGATTTCGCCGCCCATGTGGTGGAGGATTTCGATCCCTTCCGCGCGCCCATGACCGTCAAGGATCGCGCAGCGCGGGCCAAGGGCCTCAGCGAGCGCCAGCTCGAACTGCTCGACGCCTATGGCTATCCCTATGTGTTCGAAGAGTTCCGCTTCCACATGACGCTGACGGACCGTTTGAGCGAGGCCGATGCGGCCGAGATCACCGTGGCCGCCTCCACCTGGTTCGCGCCAGTGCTCGAAGAACCCGTCATGCTCGACCGGCTGTCGCTGTTTGTCGAAAACGAGGCCGGCAAGCCGTTCCGTCGCGCCGGCGACTTCAAGCTGGAAGGCGTTATCTGATGGGCGGAGCAACCTTCCGCAACGCCCGCATCGTACTGGCCGACGAGGTCGTCGATGGCAATGTCGCGGTCGACGATGGGCTCATCACCGGCCTCGCCTCCGGCGCCAGCCAGGCCGGCGAGGATTTCGAGGGGGATTACCTGATCCCGGGCCTGGTCGAGCTCCACACCGATCACCTCGAAAACCACTATCGTCCACGCCCCGGCGTGTTCTGGGATGCGATGGCGTCGCTGCATGCCCATGACGTGCAGATTGCGGGCTCCGGCATCACCACCGTATTCGACGCCGTTCGCATCGGGTCCGATCTCGACATGCCGCAGATGCGCGAGCATGCGGGCATGCTGATCGATGCCATCAGGGCCGCGCGGCAGCAGGGCTGGCTGCGGGCCGAGCATCTGGTCCACCTGCGCTGCGAATTGCCGAGCACCGATGTCATCGAGCATTTCGAGAGCTTCGTCGAGCATCCCGAAACCCGCCTCATCTCGCTGATGGACCATACGCCGGGCCAGCGCCAGTTCACCTCGCTCGAGACCTACAAGCTGTTCTACAAAAAGCAGCTCGGCGTCACCCAGGAAGAGGTCGAGCGCTATCTGGCCGCGGCCCTGGCCCAGCATGAGCGCTATTCGGCGCCCAACCGGCGCCACCTGGTGCAGCGCGCGCGGTCTCGGCAGTTGGCCATGGCCAGCCATGACGATGCGACGCTTGCCCAT
Organism: uncultured Devosia sp.; assembly: GCF_946479885.1. The sequence goes on along the minus strand of NZ_CAMLHM010000055.1, from coordinate 5,168 downwards.
GTCGAGGAAGCGGTGGCCGATGGCGTGGCCATTGCCGAATTCCCCACCACGCTCGAGGCGGCCTCGGCGGCGCATGATGCGGGGCTTGCAATCCTGATGGGCGCGCCAAATGTGGTGCGCGGCAAGTCGCATTCAGGCAATATCTCGGCAACCGATCTGGTGCGGGCGGGCCTGTTGGATATTCTCAGTTCAGATTATGTGCCGTTTGCACCGCTGCAGGCCGCCTTCGCGCTGCCGCAGCGGGTCGACGGCTTCGGGCTGCCGGCGGCCCTCGCCACGGTGACGCGCAACCCGGCACGTGCGGCCGGGCTGCATGATCGCGGCGAGATCGCCGTGGGCAAGCGGGCGGACCTCGTGCGCGTCAAGCTGGTGGGTGGACTGCCAGTGGTGCGCAGCGTCTGGCGGCAAGGCATGAGGGTCAGCTGATCGATGGCCCGTCCGCTCGGCTCACTGGTCCTGGTCGTCGGCCCCTCGGGCGTTGGCAAGGACACGCTGATAGCGGGGGCCCGCCACGCGCTCGACAGCGACAAGCGCTTCGTCTTCGTGCGGCGCCTGGTCACCCGCCCCCGGGACGTCGAGATCGAGGACCATGACAGCCTCGACCCAGAAACCTTCCGGCAGATGGACGAGGCGGGGCGCTTCGCCCTGTCCTGGGACGCGCATAACCTGCGCTACGCCTTGCCGTTGAGCCTGGATACGGATCTCGCCTTGGGCAAGACCGTCGTGGCCAACGTGTCCCGCCATGTGGTGCCCGAAGCCATCGAACGCTATCCGTCTTCCGCCGTGGTGCTCATTACCGCCGAGATCTCCTGCCGGGCAGAGCGCCTGATCCGGCGCGGTCGCGAGAGCGGCGACCAGATCACCGCCCGGCTGGCGCGCGAAAGCGCTCCGGTTCCATCGGGCATCACCCCCATCATCATCGACAACTCGGGTCTTCTGGCCATCGGCGTCACCGCTTTCGTGATGGCCCTGCGAACCATTGCCGCGCAGGAATAGCGGCACCCGATGAACCCGGCGCGGCTTTGGCGCGTTGCTGGTGCAGCAAGCGTCAGGAGTCTTCATGAGTCGCAACGGGCTTTACGTCGTGATCGCCATTCTGTTGATCGCGATCGTCGGATTTGGGGTCTATACTTACCAGCAGCAGCAGGCGCGCCCCGGTATCGAGGTGCGCATCGACGAGCAGGGAGTATCGATCGATGGAAACGGCTGACCAAACCGATCGGCGGCAGGCCATTGCCACGGCGATCTCGGCGGAACTGGAGCGGCAGGCGCTGGCCGGGGCAGCGCGCGTCGATGTCGAGGCGCTGGCAAGCGCCATCGAGGAGGCGCTCGATCCGGCTCCACCCGCCAGTGAGGGCAAGCATCCGGACGAGCTCAACGCCACCAATGACGACTGAGCGAGGACACGCAAATCCCCAGTGATACTTATGCGCTCATCGGCCTTGGCGTGGGCGCCATTGTCGTGCTGTGGCTGGTCTTCTCGGTGCTCAAGAAGGTGATCGGACTGGTGGTCCTGGCAGGTGTCGCGGCCGCTGCCTTCGTGCTGTGGCAAAATCCGGCGCTGCTGCGCGTCCTGGTCGGCTGGGTGCAAAACCTGGTGTGAGGGGCCTGGCGGCAGCCGCGCAGGGCGCGGCCACCGATCAGGCTGCGGCGTCGCCCTTGCGGACGGCCTGCGACACAGCGAAATGTGCCTTTTCGACGGTTTCGAACTGCTGGCCGTCGATGGCGAAAGCCGGCAGCTTCACCGCGAGGAAGCGGTAGCCGTCGGCATGCGGCACCACGACGCCGAGCGGTTCTCCGGCGACTTCTATGACGATTGGCTTATGGGCCTGGGCCCGGTCGAGACTGCGTTCCTGCATGGGTGGGTGCTCCACTTGCGCATTGCACAGGTCAGGAATCTGGTGAGCAAGAAGCTTGCACCATCCTGTCCGGCAACGCTGAGGGTTCTATCGGAAGACTGAGACGAAGGCGTGACAGCGGGTCACATTCGTTTCGAGTGACAGGTCCCTTGCCAGCGTTTGGACGCATGGAGGCTGGTGCGTACGAGAGAACAACCTGCATGGATGGTGAAGGTAGTCGATGGGGTCATCTTCAGTCCTTTCCTGCTGGTTGAACGACACGCAACATCGGCAAGTGCCGATGGGTGAGGGCAAGATAGGAGCGTTTCGCCGCAAATGCCAGAGGCGGGAACGCCAAGGAGTGAAGATTTTCCGAAAAAGACTGCTCGACTTCGGCGCTCCGACAGAAATTTGATGATTCTTGTCATGTTTTATCGGACCGGCACAATGCGCTCCCTTTCGATCCCGGCGCTTGAACTGGACCGGACAATCTGGTGTTGTCCGCCTTCAACTAAGCGTCACCGTGGAAGCAAACCGCGGCCGAGGGGTATGCAAAGTGTCCGAAGACGACCTGCCGCAGGCTGCCGCCAAGGGCAAGCGCGGCGTCAAGCCATCCGGTAAGCCGACGCTCAAGACGATCGCGCAGATGACCGGCTTTGCCGTCACCACGATTTCGCGCGCGCTCAACAATGCCCCCGAACTGGCGCAGGAAACCCGCGACCGGGTGCAAAAGATCGCCGCCGAGATCGGCTACCTGCCCGACCGCGCGGCTTTGCGCCTCAAGACCGGCCGCACCAATGTCATTGCCCTGGTGCTCGAACCGGACGAGCAGATCTACGGCTTCGGCTCATCCATCGTTACCGGCCTCACCGAGGCGGTGCGCGATACGGCCTACCACATCGTCATCACGCCGCTGTTCCGCAATGTGCAGCCCATCGAGCCGATCAAGCATATCGTGCGCAATCGCATGGCCGATGGCGTCATCTTCTCGAAGGCCGAGAGCTTCGACGAGCGCATCCGCTTCCTGATCGACAATGACTTTCCCTTTGCCAGCCACGGCCGCACCAAGTGGCCCGAGGCGCATCCCTGGGTGGATTTCGACAACGAGGCCTATGCCTATCTGGCCACCAAGCGCTTGGCGCAGAAGGGCTGCAAGTCGGTGTCGATCGTGCTCCCGGAAAGCGCGCTGACCTATACCGACCATCTCAAGGCCGGCGTGGCCCGCGCTGCCGCGGAAGCCGGCATTGCCCATGAATTTGCCACCGACGTGACGCTGCACAGCCAGACCGACGCCATCCGCAACTATGTCAGCAAGCGTTCCAAGCGCCCCGACGGGCCCGATGGCTGGGTCTGCGCCTCGGAAGTCTCGGCCCTGGCCGTGATCGGCGCCCTCAACGAGAGCGGCAAGACCGTGGGCAAGGACGTGCATGTGGTGTCCAAGCAATCCTCGGAAATGTTCGCCCAGTTCCAGCCCGGCGCCGAAACCGTGCATGAGGACTTCGTCGATGCCGGCCGGCATCTGGGTGCGCTCCTGCTGCGCCGCATTGCCGGCGAGGCACCGGAGGAACTGCACTATCTGGCCAAGCCAAGGGTCGACTGGAAGGCCTGAGGGTCAGGCCTAACGTTGCCACGCGCACGGCCCACCCTCCCCCTTGTGGGGAGGGAAGCGAGATAGGACTTAGCTTCAGCTAAGTCCGTTGAATCGAGCAGGGTGGGGGAACGAGAGCCCCAATATCGGGGCTAAACCACCCCCACCCTTGATCCCTCCCCACAAGGGGGAGGGTGTCGACTGGGCGTTCATTGGCAGTCCACCGGACCTTTGCCAAGCTGGCGCCTCACCCCTCCAGCTCTTCCCTGAGCAGTTCCATTTCGAGCCACTGCTCCTCGGCTGCCGCAAGCTTTGCTTCGGCATCCATCAGCGCCTTGGACTTGGCGGCAAAGCCGGCCGGGTCCCTGGCGTAGAATTTGGGATCGGCCAGGCTGGCATTGATGGTCTTGATCTCGTCTTCCAGCCCATTGATGGTCTTGGGCAGCGTTTCGAGGGCGTGCTTTTCCTTGAAGCTCATCTTGCGCTTGGGTGCTGCCGAAACGGCCGCGGTGGTCTGGGCCAGGCTGGTCTTGCCCGCCCGGTGCGCCTTGGGCGCCGCTTCGCGGGCGGTGACGCCCTCGCCGCGCTGGATCACCATGTCCGAATAGCCGCCGGCATATTCGGTCCAGACGCCCTCGCCTTCGGCGATGATCACCGAGGTGGCCACCCGATCGAGGAAATCGCGATCGTGGCTCACCACGATGACGGTGCCGGCATAGTCGCTGACCATCTCTTCGAGCAGGTCCAGCGTTTCGAGGTCGAGATCGTTGGTCGGCTCGTCCAGCACCAGGAAGTTCGATGGCAATGACAAGGCCCGGGCCAAGGCCACGCGGGCGCGCTCGCCGCCTGACAGTTTGCCAATCGGCGTATTGGCCTGTTCGGGCCCGAACAGGAAGTCCTTCATATAGCCCACGACATGCTTGGGCTGCCCGTTGATCTGCAGCGTATCCGAGCCACCGCCGGTCAGCGCTTCCTTGAGGCGCGTATCGGGATGCAGCTTGGCGCGGCCCTGGTCGAGCATGGCCAGTTCCAGCGCCGAACCCAGCTTGATCTTGCCGCTATCGGGCTGGTCCAGCCCGGTCAGCATCTTGATCAATGTGGTCTTGCCAGCACCGTTGGGGCCGACAATGCCGATCCGGTCGCCACGCAGCACGCGGGTGGAAAAATCGCCGACAATGACGCGGTCGCCATAGGCCTTGGAGATATTCTCGGCTTCCACCACCAGCGCGCCCGAGGTGCGTCCTTCGGAGACCTGCATATTGACCGAGCCGGTGACGCGGCGCTGCTCGCGCCGATCCTGCCGCAGTCCGGCCAGCCGTTCGAGGCGCCCGACATTGCGCTTGCGCCGCGCGGTGACGCCATAGCGCAGCCAGTGCTCCTCGCGCACGATCTGCCGGTCGAGCTTGTGGCGGTCGCGCTCTTCCTCTTCGAGCACCGCATCGCGCCACGCTTCGAAATGGGAGAAGCCCTTGTCGAGCCGGCGCGTCACGCCGCGGTCGAGCCAGACGGTGGCGCGGGTCAGGTCACTGAGGAAGCGCCGATCGTGGCTGATCAGCACCATGGCCGAGCGCAGGCTATCGAGCTCGGCCTGCAGCCATTCGATGGCCGGCAGGTCCAGATGGTTGGTCGGCTCGTCCAGCAGCAGGATATCGGGCTTGGGGGCAAGCACGCGCGCCAGCGCAGCGCGACGCCCTTCGCCACCCGACAGGTTCCGCGGGTTTTCCGCGCCGGTCAGTCCCAGC
>NZ_CAMLHM010000054.1 GCF_946479885.1 uncultured Devosia sp. | reverse complement strand
CAGCAGTCCGGATGGCGACATTGAGGGTCAGGTCGCCATTGGGGGCGAAGTGGCCGATCGAACCGGTATAGACGCCGCGCGGCCCGGCTTCGACCTCGTGGATGATCTCCATGGCGCGCAGCTTGGGGGCGCCGGTGATCGAACCGCAGGGGAAGAGATTGGCCAGCAGCGCGGTGGTGCCGATGCCGGACCGCCGGCGGGCCGTGATGCCCGAGGTCATGGTGTGGAGCGTCGAATAGGTCTCGACCGTGAAGAGGTCCGTGACCTTGACCGAGCCGATCTCGGCGATGCGGCCAAGGTCGTTGCGCAGCAGATCGACGATCATCAGGTTTTCGGCGCGGTTCTTTTCATCACCCGCCAGGGCCGCGCGGCCCGCCGCATCCTCGGCCAGGGTGCGGCCGCGCTTGAGCGTGCCCTTCATCGGCCGGGCGGCCAGCGTGCCATCACGGCTGGAGACGAAGAGTTCCGGCGAACGCGAGAGTATCCACTGGGTGTCGGTATGGATGAGCGCGCCATAGGCGACGGGTTGCTTGCGCACCAGCTCGCGATAGAGCGCCACCGGGTCACCCTCGAGGCGGAAACCAGCCTTGAACGTGAGGTTGACCTGGTAGGTGTCACCATCGGCGATCAGCGCCTTGACCCGGTTGAAGGCTTGGCCATAGGCGGCCTCATCGACGCGTGGCGCAATGTCGATGGCCGTGCCGCTGCGACCATCGGCAATGGCGGCGAGCCGGCGGTCAACCTCAAGGGCTGTCAGGCGCTCGGGCGCGTCATAGAGGCCAAGCCAGAGCAGGGGTGTCGGCCCCGGCGGCGGCAGGCGGTCGAGCAGGCGCTCCTCGAAGACGAAGCCCAGCTCATAGCTAAGGAAACCGGCGGCATGAAGGCCCGCTTGACCCGCGGCCTCGAGTTGCACCAGTGCCGCCCGGACGCCCTCGGCGTCATGGGCCACCAGCACCGCGCGCGGTGCTGAAAACAGCAGGTTGTCGCCCGAGGGGTCGAGCGTATCGTGAAGCAGCACTGTGCCGGGAGCAAACATCCGGCGGTTCTAGAGCCTTTCTTGCGCGCCGTCACCGGGGGCGGCGCCCCCATGAACAGGGGTTGGAGCCTTAGCCGGCCGGAGGCAGATTTGCGCCGCGGCTGCGGGAGGCAGCCACCAAAATCTGGGGACGCATCATGAACTCGATCATCAGGGGTGGCGCTGCCGCCCTGGTGCTGCTGGGCAGCACCTTGCCGGCGCTCGCCGAAGACATCTATTTCACGCTCTACAACGAGAGCAGCCGCTCGCTGCATTATTTCTATGCCAGCCCGAGCGCCTCGAGCAGCTGGGGCGGCGACCTGCTGTCGGGCGGCCACACGCTGAGCGCCGGCTATAACGGCACCGTGACGATCGCCGATGGCTCGACCGAATGCTATTACGACTTCAAGTTCATCATGTCCGACGGCAGCGAGACCGAGGTCAGCGAGATCAATATCTGCGATCTGGGCAGCTATACGATCTATGACTGACGGGGTAAGCGGTCACTGCTGATTAAGCCGTGCTGTGGTATGAAAACTCCCGGCTGGCGGCAGGTGCCGCCGGTTTGGGAGACTTTTTCATGACCTTCAAGCTCACGGGCGGCATCGTCGCCCTGGCGCTGCTGGCTGGCGCCGCGCCTGCCATGGCGCAGACTGTCGAATTCACGCTGATCAACAACAGCTCGCAGTCGCTGCACTATTTCTACACCACCCCCAGCAATGAGAACAGCTGGGGCGAGGACCTGCTGGGAGCCGACGGCACTCTGGAATCGGGCTACCAGGGCACCGTGACCATCGGCGACGGCTCGGACCAGTGTCTTTATGACTTCCGCTTCGAGACCGGCGAAGGCGCCCTGCTCGAAGTGCCCGAAGTCGATATCTGCTCGCTCGACAGCTACACGCTAACTGACTAAATGCCGCATCGGAGGCCGGCCAGCCGGCCGGTCTCCCCGCTCGCAAATCCGCCCCAAAGCGCCCCTTGAGCGCTTGAAGCCTCGGGGCCACCCCCCTATATAGCCAGCAAGCCCAGCAATGGGCGCATTCCAGTTGCAAGGAACCCGGCCCGAGCGGCCAAGGGACTGCCTCGCGAGAGGGGTTTCACCATGGGTTTGCTGAAAGAGAGGCTAGTTTAATGGCTAAAGTCATCGGTATCGATCTGGGCACCACCAATAGCTGCGTTGCGGTTATGGACGGCTCCAACCCCAAGGTTATCGAAAACGCGGAAGGGGCGCGCACCACCCCCTCGATGGTCGCCTTCTCCAAGGATGGCGAACGTCTCGTCGGCCAGCCGGCCAAGCGCCAGGCGGTCACCAATCCGGAAGGCACCCTGTTTGCGGTCAAGCGCCTGATCGGTCGTCGTTTTGACGACGGCGTCGTCGCCAAGGACAAGAACCTGGTCCCCTTCAAGATCGTCAAGGCCGACAATGGCGACGCATGGGTGGAAGCCTCGGGCGACAAGTATTCGCCCTCGCAGGTTTCGGCCATGATCCTGCAGAAGATGAAGGAAACCGCCGAATCCTATCTCGGCGAGACCGTCACGCAGGCGGTCATCACCGTTCCGGCCTATTTCAACGACAGCCAGCGCCAGGCCACCAAGGATGCGGGCAAGATTGCCGGCCTTGAAGTGCTGCGCATCATCAACGAGCCGACTGCTGCGGCGCTCGCCTACGGCCTCGACAAGAAGGCCGCCGGCACGATCGCGGTCTATGACCTTGGCGGCGGCACGTTCGACGTCAGCGTCCTCGAAATCGGCGATGGCGTCTTCGAGGTAAAGTCGACCAATGGCGACACGTTCCTGGGCGGCGAAGACTTCGACATGCGCCTCGTCGACTACTTCGCCGACGAGTTCAAGAAGGAGCAGGGCATCGACCTGCGCAACGACAAGCTGGCTCTGCAGCGCCTCAAGGAAGCTGCCGAAAAGGCCAAGATCGAACTGTCGAGCTCGACGCAGACCGAAATCAACCTGCCCTTCATCACCGCCGATGCGTCCGGTCCGAAGCACCTCACCCTCAAGCTCAGCCGCTCCAAGTTCGAATCGCTGGTCGATGACCTGATCCAGAAGACGGTCGATCCCTGCAAGCAGGCGCTCAAGGATGCCGGCCTCACCGCCGCGCAGATCGACGAAGTCGTGCTGGTGGGCGGCATGAGCCGCATGCCCAAGGTGCAGGAAGTGGTCAAGCAGTTGTTCGGCAAGGAGCCGCACAAGGGCGTCAATCCGGACGAAGTCGTGGCGCTGGGCGCGGCGATCCAGGCCGGCGTGCTGCAGGGCGACGTCAAGGACGTGCTGCTGCTCGACGTGACCCCGCTTTCCCTGGGTATCGAAACCCTGGGTGGCGTGTTCACCCGCCTGATCGATCGCAACACCACCATCCCGACCAAGAAGAGCCAGACCTTCTCGACCGCCGAGGACAATCAGAGCGCGGTGACCATCCGCGTGTTCCAGGGCGAGCGCGAAATGGCTGCCAACAACAAGCTCTTGGGCAATTTCGACCTGGCCGGCATTCCGCCGGCACCGCGCGGCGTGCCGCAGATCGAAGTGACCTTCGACATCGACGCCAACGGCATCGTGCAGGTCTCGGCCAAGGACAAGGGCACTGGCAAGGAGCAGCAGATCCGCATCCAGGCCTCGGGTGGCCTGAGCGACGCCGACATCGAGAAGATGGTCAAGGAAGCCGAGCAGAACGCTGAAGCCGACAAGAAGAAGCGCGAAGCCGTCGAAGCCAAGAACCAGGGCGAGAGCCTGATCCACTCGACCGAAAAGTCGCTCAAGGAATATGGCGACAAGGTTTCGGCCGAGGACAAGGCCGCCATCGAGACCGCGATCACCGACCTCAAGGGCGTGATCGAAGGCGAAGACGGCGACGTGATCAAGGAAAAGACCGATGCGCTGGCCCAGGCCTCGATGAAGCTGGGCGAGGCCATGTACAAGGCAAGCCAGGCCGAAGCCGAAGCCAAGGCCAATGGCACCGCCGATGAAGGCGACGACGACGTGGTCGACGCCGACTTCGAAGAGGTCAAGGACGACGACGACAAGAAGTCGGCCTAAGCCTTCGGGACATCAATTGAGAAGGGTCCGGCGCAAGCCGGGCCCTTTTTGTTTGTGGTCCCTGTCCAGCCCGCTGGGTCCACCCTCGCCCTTGTGGGAAGGGAGACGACTGCGCGCTCGGGGTGCCCCAAGTGCCGGAAGGCAGTACGACCATATCATTGGCTATTTGGCGCTCGATGCTCTAGGGTAGCGAATGAACATCCCAGACCCCAAAACCTTCACCGACCCCGACAAACTGCGCAAGCTGATGGCCAATGCCAACAGGCTTGGCTATGCCGACCTGGCATTCGGCTGCCAGCTGCGCATCGCCGAGCTGGCGGGCGCTGCCCATGGCGACGCGATAGAGCGGGCCTTCTTCGCCAATCTCGTCGTCGCCGAAGAATTCCGCACGGCCGACAATGGCCGCTCCACCAAGCTCATCAATATCCGCGCCCGCCACAAGAAGTTCGGCGCCGTGCGCGTCCTCTCGGACATGATGATGGCGCCCGAAGTCAGCGATGGCTTTGCCAGGCTCGTCGAGCACAATCGCAGCGACCTTACCGGCGAGGCGATCGTGCTCAATCACGAGGACCAGTTCAGCGTCGACGTGGTCAATGCCGCGCGCAAGAAGCTGATCGGCCATGGCGTCAGCCTGGGCGAGACGGCCTAGGCCCCCCTCCGCATACCCCTCGGGCCTGAGCCCGAGGGCTTGCCCCCTTCATAGGTTTCACGTGAATCCATAGTCGGCGCGTCAGCCATCGCCGCAAAATGGGCTTAATCGCGCCCAACTCCCTCCCGGTTTTGGCAGTTCATGAGTGGGTCGATAAACAGCGGGGGCCCGCCATGACCGATTCCACCACCCAGCAACACCAGCAATCGGACTCGATCGGCCGCCTGGCCGAGCTGATCGCCGGCGATCCGATGACGCGGCTCGATGCCGACATGAAGCATGTGCTCGACCGGTTGGCGGATATGGGCTCGCGGCCGCTGGAACTGCTGACGCCTGAAACGGCGCGGCGCCAGCCCAGGCCCGCCGAAGCCATCAGCGCCGTGCTGGGGCGCCAGGGCCGCGAGCGGCCCGATGATGGCGTCGAAGTCGAGGACATCGCCGTTGCCGGCGCCGAAGGCGAGCTCCCAGGTCGGATCTATCGGCCGATCGGGCTGTTGAGCCGGCTCAATCCCATGGTGCTCTATTTCCACGGCGGCGGCTTCGTCACCGGCGATCTCGACAGCCACGACGCTTCGGCCCGCACCTTGGCGCGTCGCACCGGCGCGATCGTGGTCTCGGTGGGCTATCGGCTGGCCCCCGAGCACAAATTTCCGGCCGCGCATGACGACGCCTGGGCGGCATGGCGGTGGCTGGGCGAGAAGGTGCGGGAGCTGGCCGGCGATCCAAAGCGCCTGGCGGTCGCCGGCGAAGATGCCGGTGCCAATCTGGCGGCCAACGTGGTCCTGCGTGCCCGCGACGACGGCGCCATCCGGCCGGTGCATCAGGTGCTGATCCACCCCATTGCCGGCAATGACCTGGCGACCCCGTCCTATGGCGAAACGCTGCGAGCCCAGCCGGTCGGTCTGCCGGCCATGCGCTGGCGCTTCCGCCACACCTTCGCCGACGAGGCCGAAGCCGAAGATACCCGCATCAACCTGCTGGCGCGCGACGACCTTGCCGGCGTGGCGCCGGCCACCGTCGTGCTGGCGGGCATCGATCCGTTGCGGTCCGAGGGTGAGGCCCTGGCCGAAGCACTCGAACATGCCGGGGTCGCCGTCAATTGCTGGACCTACGAGGGCGTGACGCAGGGCTTTTTCGGCCTGGGGCTGGTGGTCACCAAGGCGCTGTTCGCCCAATCGGACACGGCCGATGCGCTGGGCAAGGCCTTCGCGCCGGGCCGTCGCAGCTAACAGCCCGAATCAGCGTCATTGAAGCCCGGGGCCGCTCTTGCTACAGGAGCGGCCAACGGGTTTTGCCTCGGATACGGCTATCGCGGCCCCGGCCCCCTTGCGGGGCGTGGGGTCGATTGCCATCTAGGGGCTAGGTTTCTGGTCGGGCGCGCGTGACGCGACCGGCCATATGGAGAACGGGTTTTTGGCCAAACGGGATTTCTACGAGGTACTCGGCGTGCAAAAGGGCGCCGATGACGCGGCGCTGAAAAGTGCCTATCGCAAGCTTGCCATGCAGTTCCACCCCGATCGGAACCCGGGCAATGCCGAGGCGGAAGGCCAGTTCAAGGAAATCAACGAAGCCTACGACACCCTCAAGGACGGCCAGAAGCGTGCCGCCTATGACCGCTTCGGCCATGCAGCCTTCGAGAATGGCGGCGGGCGCCCCGGTGCGGGCGGCTTCGGGCCGGAATTCACCTCCTCGATGTCCGATATCTTCGACGACATCTTCGGCGACTTCATGGGCGGCCAGCGTCGCGGCGGCGGCGGGGCGGCCAAGCTGCGTGGCAGCGACCTGCGCTATAATCTCGAAATCAGCCTCGAAGAGAGCTTCGAGGGTCGTACAGTCGAGATCGACGTGCCCACGCTGGTCGGCTGCACCACCTGCGACGGCTCGGGCGCCAAGCCGGGAACCGGCACCCATACCTGCCGGCAGTGCAATGGCCATGGCAAGGTGCGCGCCGCCCAGGGCTTTTTCACCATCGAACGCACCTGCCCGGTCTGCCAGGGCCGCGGCCAGATGATGGACCAGCCCTGTACCGATTGCGGTGGCCAGGGCCGCCGCCAGGAAAATCGCAAGCTGTCGGTCGACATCCCCAAGGGCATCGAGGACGGCACGCGCATTCGCCTTGCCAATGAGGGTGAGGCCGGATTGCGCGGTGGTCCACCGGGCGACCTCTACATCTTCATCTCCATTCGCCCGCATGACCTGTTCCAGCGCGACGGCGCGGACCTCTATGCGCGCGTGCCCATCGCCATGACCACGGCAGCCCTGGGCGGCGAATTCGAAGTGCCCACGCTCGACAATGCCCGCGCCAAGGTCAAGGTCGCGGCCGGTACGCAGCCGGGCCAGCGCGTCCGCCTCAAGGGCAAGGGCATGCCGGTTTTGCGCAGCAAGGATGTCGGCGACCTCTATGTGCAGCTCGATATCGAGACGCCGCAGGCCCTCAGCCGCCGCCAGCGCGAGCTGCTCGAGGAATTCGCCCGGCTCGAGACCGACGAGACCAACCCGACATCGGGCGGCTTTTTCACCAAACTCAAGAAGATGTTCGAGGCCTAAGACCGGCGCCGTGCGAAAAATCGCTCCAGTGGAGCGACTTTCGCCATGAGGGCTATGAGGGCTATGCCCGAATGGCACGAACACACCTGCCCCTTCCCTTCTCCCCTTGAGGGAGAAGGTGCCCGAAGGGCGGATGAGGGGCATCTTCCTCGGCGTCTGGCATAGGCGAGCTCAGCACCCCTCACCCCTGCACAAAGCCCGGATCCATCCAGATGAATTCCCAGATGTGGCCGTCGAGATCGGCGATGGCGCGGGAATACATGAAGCCATGGTCTTGCGATGGCCGCGGCTCGGTGCCGCCAGCGGCCAGCGCGGCTTCGGCGACCTGGTCCACCGCAGCGCGGCTGTCGCGCGAAATCCCGTAAAGCGCCTGCGTGCCAAGCTTGGCATCGGCAATGGGCAGGGCCGTGAATTCGGCGAATTTGGGCTTGGTCAGCAGCATGAAGAAGATGGTCTCGTCGATGACCATGCAGGCCGCCGTCTCGTCGGTGAACTGGGCATTGAAACCAAAGCCGAGCCTGCCGAAAAAGCTCTTGGCGGCGTCGAGGTCTGCGACGGGGATGTTGACGAAGATGGACGTGGACATGGTGGTCTCTCCATTACTTAAGTGGTTACTTAACAATAGTGAAGGTGGCGGATCGAGTCAATGGCCGATGTGTTGAGGCTTGCGTCGCGCGGGGCACCAGCGCAGAATTGAACAATGAAATCAGGACTCTTCGCCCCATGACCACCGCCCTTACGCTGTCCGGCTCCATCCGCAAGGGCTCCGTGAACCGGATGTTGCAGCACCATGTGGGGCGCAAGCTCGAGGCCGCAGGGGTCACGGTCAACGCCCTCGAGCTGGGCGATTTCGACATGCCCATCTTCAACGAGGACCTTGAGCCCGACCACGTGCCCGAGGCGGCGGGCCGCCTCGCCGAGCTCTGGCGGACGCATGACATCGTCTTCATCGCCACGCCCGAATACAATGGCGGGCTGCCGCCGCTGCTGGTCAATGCCCTGGCCTGGCTCAGCCGGCAGAAGCCGAGCCCCTTCCGCCATCCGGTGTTTGGCATTGGCGGCGTCAGCTCGGGCAAGTACGGCACCATCTGGGCGCTGAGCCATTTGCGCGACAGCCTGAGCAAGGTGGGCGGGCTGGTGGCGCCGGGCCTGCTCGGCATCGGGCCGGACGACACGGCCTTCGACGCCAATGGCGATCCGGTGGAACCGGCCATCATCCGCAAGGTCGACACGCTGGTGCATGATCTCATCAACATCAGGCGAGCTTGAAGGTCATGCGGGCCCTCTATGTCACGCACCCGCAGGTCAGTATCGATGCCAATGTGCCGGTGCCGCTCTGGGGCCTTTCGCCGCTGGGGCGGGAGCGGGCTCTGGCCTTTGCCAAGCGCGGCATTGTCCCGCCGGGCTCCATGATCTTTTCCAGCCGCGAAACCAAGGCCATGGAGCTGGCCGAGATCCTTGCCGCGCCGATCGGAGCCCTGGTGCTGAGCGATCACCTGATGGGCGAGAATGATCGCAGCGCCACCGGCTTCCTGCCGCCGTCCCTATTCGAAGCCGCGGCCGACCGTTTCTTTGCCGAGCCGGAAACCAGCGTCGACGGCTGGGAGCGGGCGATCGATGCGCAGCACCGCATCGTCGACACGGTGAGGACGGCGCTGGCCAGTGTGCCCAAGGGGCAGCCGGCGATCTTCTGCGGGCACGGCGCGGTGGGCACGCTACTCAAATGCCATGTCGGCCGCCGGCCGATAGCCCGCAGCGAAGACCAGAGCCGCCATGCCGACCGGGGCGGCGGCAATTGCTTCAACTTCGACCTCGAAGCGCCGCAGCTCGGCTGCGAATGGACGGCGATGGAAGATTTCGCGCCGGGCTGGTTCGGCTAAAGCAGGTGCTCTGCTGACCGACAGACAACTCGATCGGCACCCTCGGGCTTGACCCGAGGGTGACGGCCGGTGGTGGTTGCGACACTGCCGCTTTTGCTCTAGTTCATGCGGAACATCGACATCGGAGGAAGACTCATGACAGGCCAATTGATCGTGGGCCTCGACGTTTCGTCACGCGCGCGCGCCGAGGAGATCGTCACCCTTCTCGATGGGCAGGTGGATTTCTTCAAGATCGGCTACCAGTGCTTCTATGGCGCCGATGGCTTCGCGCTGGGCAAGGACCTGCTCAAGGCCGGCAAGAAGGTGTTTTTCGACCTCAAGCTGCTCGATATCGACAACACGGTCGAAAAGGGTGTCGCCGCCATTGCCGAGACCGGCGCTACCATGCTGACCGTCCACGCCTATCCCAAATGCATGCAGGCGGCCGTGCGCGGCGCCAAGGGCTCCGACCTCTGCGTGCTCGGCGTTTCCGTGCTGACCTCGATGGACGATACTGACGTCGCCGAGGCCGGCTATGCCCGCGATGCTGCTGGGCTGGTGGCCCTGCGCGCCCAGCAGGCGCGCGATGCGGGCATTGGCGGCCTCGTCAGCTCGCCGCATGAAGCCGAGATGGTGCGGACGATCATCGGCTCGCACATGGCCATCGTCACCCCCGGCATCCGTCCCAGCGGCAGCGCGGCGGGCGACCAGAAGCGCGTCATGGGTCCGGCCGACGCCCTGGCGGCGGGCGCCAGCCATCTGGTGGTGGCGCGTCCGATCATCGAAGCCGCCGATCCAGCGGCGGCGGCGCGCGCCATCCTCAGTGAGATGAGCACCGGAACGAGGTTTGCATGACCCGCTTCTCCGCCTGCATCGAAATGCTGTTCGTGCCGGAAAGTGCCGACCCGGCCGAACGAATCCGCCTGGCCAGGCAAGCCGGGCTCGACGCGGTGGAATTCTGGCTCTGGTCCAACAAGGACCTCGACGCCATCGGGCGGGCGCTGGACGAAACCGGCATCACGCTCGCCGGCATCGTGGCCGAGCCCTTTGCCCAGCTGACGCGCGAAGACGACCACGATCGGTTCCTGCGCGGCCTCGAAGCGAGCCGCGATGTCGCCATGCGCCTGGGCGCTCCGGTGCTGATCTGCCAGTCGGGGCCGCTGCTTTCAGGCATCGAGCGGTCGCGCCAGCATGATGCGCTGACGCTGGCCATGGCCCGCTCGGCCGATGTGCTCGCCGGTTCCGGCGTGCGGCTGGGTCTCGAGCCGCTCAACGACCGGGTCGATCACCCCGGCTATTACCTCACCAGCACCGCGGAGGCCTTTGCCATCGTCGATGCCGTCGACCGGCCAGAAATCGGCCTGACCTATGATCTCTACCACTCAATGGTGATGGACGAGGATCCGCAAACCGTAGCCGGCGCGCATCTCGACCGTATCGTCCATGTGCATATCGCTGATCATCCCGGCCGCAACCAGCCGGGCACGGGCGGACTAGACCTCAAGGCGCAGCTCGATTGGCTGGACCGCGCCGGCTATGACGGCTGGGTCGGCATGGAGTTCAGGCCAACCGGCTCAACCGTGGATGCGCTGCGGCAGGCCTGGGAAAGCCTCGTCTAGCGCCGCCGCCTAACCGACCAGTCCGTGCTGCTTGCTCAGATCCTGCAGATCCAGCTGCGGGCGGGCGCCGATATGGCTGATGACTTCGGACGCCGCGAGACACCCGGTCTTGAGCGCCGATTCCAGCGTCTGGCCGCGCGCCATGCCGAGCAGGAACCCCGAGGCGAAGAGGTCGCCGGCGCCGGTGGCGTCGACCACCTTGTCGATGTGGAAGGCCGGAACCGAGGTTACTTCGCCATTATGGACCGCCATGGCGCCGTCGGCGCCCATGGTGATGGCGGCAAGTTCGGCATCCTTGGCGATCTCGCGCACCGCGACGCCCAGGTCGTCGGTCTGGTAGAGCGACTTGAGCTCATGCACATTGGCAAAGACATAGTCGATGGTCTTGCTGCGGATCAGGTCGAGGAATTCGGCGCGATAGCGGTCGACGCAGAACGGGTCCGACAGCGTGAAAGCGGCGGCGCGCTCGTTCTTGTGGGCGTAATGGGCGGCCAGAACGAAAGCCTTCTTGGCCTCCACCGGGTCCCACAGAAAGCCCTCCATATAGGTGATGGCGGCGCCGCCGATCTCGTCGGGCTTGATGTCCTGCTCGGTCAGCTGATGGCAGGCGCCGAGATAGGTATTCATGGTGCGCTCGCCATCCTCGCTGAGGAAGATCATCGAGCGAGCGGTGAGGGCGCCATTCTTGAGGCGGCTGGTATTGTAATGGACGCCGATGGCATCGAGATCGGCCTCGAACACGTCGCCCAGCGGGTCATCGGCCACCTTGCCGATAAAGGCGGCGCGGCCGCCGAGCGAAGCGACACCAGCCGCGGTATTGGCGGCACTGCCGCCCGAAATCTGCTGCCGGCCCAGGGGCATCTTGCCATAGAGGTCTTCCGCCCGATCGGTATCGATCAGGTGCATGATACCCTCTTTCATGCCCTCACGCTCGATGAAGCCGGGCTCGACCGGCGCGATGATATCGACGATCGCGTTGCCAATGGTGAGAACGTCGAAGCGGGTCTGGGTCATCGGGAGGTTCCGGCGCAAGGAAAAGCCGTCAGCCGGTTTAGAGGATGAAGGCTGGCTCGGCAACCTCAGGCGCGCGCACTTTTCCAGCGCGCCTAATGCCTGTCGATGATCTCGCTGATCAGTGCCTCGATGTCCTCGCCCGCCTCGATGGCGATCTGGCCGTCGAGCAGCAGAACGGCGAGGCCATGCACCCGGGCCCAGGCCGCCAGCGCCGCGACCCGGCCCGCCCGCGTATCGCCGCCGCTGATCCGGCGCAAGGTGGCAAAGGCGGCGTCGGCCGCCATGCGCAGGCCGGGGCGGTTGTCGCGTCGCAGTTGGGGCGAGAACATCAGGCGAAACAAAGCCGCATTGTGGAGGGCAAAGAGCACATAGGTCTTGCCCATGGCAGCGAGCAGATCGGCGGGCGCGGCCGCCGCGACATCGTCCATGGCGCGGGTGAAACGCTGGAAGCCGGTGACCGCCAGCGCCTCGAGCAGGGCCGCCCGGCCGTCGAAATGCCGGTAAGGCGCCGCGGGAGAAACCCCGACAGCGCGGGCCAGGTCGCGCAATCCGAGCCCGGCCTCACCGTCACGTGCCAGAATGATCAGCGCCGCTTCGAGCAGCGCATTGCGCAGGTCGCCATGGTGATAGGGGGCGTTTGGACGGGATGTTGACATTGCTTACTTCTGCGCCGATATATGTAAGCAGCGATAACATGCAACGTTGAGACCTCGCAAATGGATATCGACCTGCTCCTCGCCATCAGCCATCACCTTGTGGTGTTTCTGCTGGTGGCCATCCTCGCGGCCGAGTTCGCCCTGCTGCGGCCGGGTCTGGATGGCGCGCGTATCGGGCAGCTGGCGCGGATCGACGCGGCCTATGGCGGCGTGGCCACGTTGGTGATCGTCGTGGGCGTGCTGCGCGTCATCTTCGGCGCCAGCGGATGGGAATATTATGTCGCCAACTCCGCCTTCTGGGCCAAGATGGCGGCGTTCGTGGTCATGGGTCTTCTCACCATCCCGCCGACGCTGGCCATTCGTCGGTGGTTCAAGGCCAGCAAGAATGATGCCGGCTATGCCGTGCCCGCATCCGAGATTGCCGCCAGCCGGCGCTACGTCCACCTGCAGGCGGGTGTGGTGGTGCTGATCCCCATCTTCGCCGCCGCCATGGCGCGCGGCTATGGGGTGAGCTGATTGCAGCACAGAGGCCAGGGCTCTGGCCACCCTCCCCCTTGAGGGGAGGGTAGCGCCGCTTGGCCCGAAGGGCCGTAGCAAAGCTGGGGAGGGGGTCGTCTTGTAGCCAACCCAAAGACCCCCTCCCTCGGTCCCTCCCCTCAAGGGGGAGGGAGGCGAAAGCGCCGTTGAACTGGAGCATTCGGACGGTCACGCCCCCTTGGGCAAGGGTGTCTTGGGCTCGAAACGGCACCAGTCCCGGATCACGCAGCGCCAGCATTCGGGCTTTCGGGCCTTGCAGACATAGCGCCCGTGCAGGATCAGCCAGTGGTGGGCATGCAGCAGATAGTGCGGCGGTATTACCTTGAGCAGCTGCTGCTCCACCGCCAGCGGCGTCGCCCCGGGCGCCAGGCCGGTGCGATTGCTGACGCGAAACAGATGCGTATCGACAGCGATGGTGGGCTGCTTGAAGAAGATGTTGAGCACCACATTGGCGGTCTTGCGGCCGACGCCGGGCAGCGCTTCGAGCGCCTCGCGGTCATCGGGCACCTCGCCGCCATGCCGCTCGATCAGCAGCTGGCTGAGGGCGAACACGTTCTTGGCCTTGCCGCGATAGAGGCCGATGGTCTTGACCAGCTCGGTGATGTCATCGACCCCGAGTGCCACCATGGCCGCCGGTGTGGGCGCCAGTTCGAACAGGCGCTTGGTGGCCTTGTTCACCCCCACGTCGGTGGCCTGGGCCGACAGCACCACGGCCACGAGCAAGGTAAAAGCATTGACGTAGTCGAGCTCCCCCTTGGGTTCGGGTTCGATTTCATGGAAGCGGGCGAAGATCGCCTCGACATCACCTTTGGGTAGCGCCTTCACTTTTTTCGTCGCAGCCATTCTCTCGCCCCTGATTCTGCGCCTATAGTCAGTGTCGAAGAGTTCGCCATGCCAATGCAAGCTACAACCACCACGCCGCTGTTCGCCGCAGCGCTGAAACCGGATCGCTCGCCGCGCCTGGTGGGCGGCTGGGTGGCGTTTGCCCTGGCCGGGATAGCCACCGCCCCGCTTGCCATCCTCGTCGCCGAGGTGCTGCTCCCCGCCACCGCGGCATTCGCCATTGGCGGCGCTGGCCTGACCGCCCTTTCGCTGCGCGCCTCGCGGCGGCGACGCGTGGCGCAGCAGGTAACGCTATGGGCCGACCAGCTCGAGATCGTCACCACGGACGTTCAGGGTACGCGCCTACTGCGGCGGTTCGATCCCAAGACGGTGCGGCTGCTGCTGGATCGCGACGCGAACGAGCGGGCGGTGCGCATGCGCCTGCGCTCGGATAAGGACGAATTCGAACTGGGCGCCTTCCTCAAGCCGGAAGATCGGTCCAGCCTCGCCAAGGCCTTCGGCACGGCTTTGCGCCGGGCCCGGCAGGCGGCCTGAGCGGTCAAAACCGGGTCGCATTACACGCCCGCTGCACCTAGATAGACACCCAACTCAGCCAACGGGTGCCAGCATGAACCAGATCATCCAGATGACCCCCGCGACGGACTATGACACCATTCGCGCCGCCATCCGCTATCTCAGCGAGAACGGCCCCGATGTCGCGGACCTTCCCCGCTTTGCCGCTACGCTGGGCCTCTCCGAGCGGCAGCTGACCGACCTTTTCCGCCGCTGGTGCGGGCTCAGCCCCAAGAGCTTCTCGCAGGCGGTGGCGCTCGACCATGCCAAGAGCCTGCTGCGGTCCAACCAAAGCGTGCTCGACACCACCTATGAGGTGGGCCTGAGCTCAACCTCGCGCCTGCATGACCTGTTCGTTGCCTATGAAGCCATGCCACCGGGCATCTTCCGGGCCGGCGGAGAGGGCCTCGACATGGTATGGGGCGCCGCGCCATCGCCCTTCGGCATGGCGGTGGCGACGGCCACCGAGTATGGCATGTCTGGCCTCGGCTTTGCCGACGCCGAGACCAGTATCGAGCAGGCCTTCGAGGATCTCGCCAATCGCTGGCCCAATGCCCGTTTCGTGCGCGAAGACGCCAAGGTTGCGCCAATGATCGCCCAGTCCTTCGATCCGGCGCGCTGGTCGCCCGACCATCCGGTGAGGGTGGTGCTGATCGGTACCGATTTCGAGGTCAAAGTGTGGGAGACCCTGCTCAAGATCCCCTGCGGCAAGGCCACGACCTATCAGAACGTGGCCAACCACATCGGCCGGCCGACCGCGGCCCGTGCCGTCGGTGCGGCGGTGGGCAAGAACCCGATCAGCTTCGTCGTACCGTGCCACCGCGTCGTCGGCACGTCAGGAGCGCTGACCGGCTATCACTGGGGCGTGCCGCGCAAGCGCGCCATCCTGGGCTGGGAAGCCGGCGTGATCTCGGGCGCGCATTAGTTTCACGTGAATCGGTGGGGAAGAGCACCCCCACCTAGCCTCCCCCTGAAAAAGGGGAGGGACCGATCGAGCTCGTGGCACGATCTGGTCCAGCCCGCCGGCCAGATTCCTCCCCCTATCAGGGGGAGGTTAGGTGGGGGTATCCTCTTGGAGAAAGCCCTAAAGCTCCACCCGCTCCACCAGTTTCCCATCGGTCCCGATCTTGTAGACCGTGGGCTGCCCCGTCGCGATTTCGCGCTTCAGGATCTGTTCCGGCGTCAGGCCCTCGATGGCCATCACCATGGCGCGCAGCGAATTGCCATGGGCGGCGACCAGCACGGTCTTGCCGGCCTTGAGCTGCGGCACGATCTCGGCATCGTAATAGGGCAGGGTGCGGGCTGCGGTGTCCTTGAGGCTTTCCCCGCCCGGCGGAGGCACGTCGAAGCTGCGGCGCCAGATCAGCACCTGCTCTTCGCCCCATTTGGCGCGCGCATCGTCCTTGTTGAGGCCGGAGAGGTCACCATAGTCGCGCTCGTTGAGCGCGATGTCCCTGGTGATCGTCACGTTGAGGATGCCCATTTCTTCGAGCATCAGGTCCAGCGTGTGCTGGGCGCGGCGTAGGGCCGAGGTGTAGTAGAGATCGGGCACGATACCCTTGGCCTTGAGCGCCTTGCCGGTGGCGCGCGCCTCGCCGATACCCTTTTCGGTCAGGTCCGGATTGCGCCAGCCGGTGAACAGATTCTTGAGGTTCCACTCGCTTTCGCCATGGCGCACGAGGATCAGGGTACCGGTCATCGTCAGAAAATCCTTGCTGAGGTGTTGGGTTGGTCGCGCCGCCAAACGGCTTAAGGGGAGGTTCAGTCGAGGCCGAGCACGTCGGCCATGGAGTAAAGGCCCGCCGGCTGGCTGGCCGCCCAGAGCGCGGCGCGGGCGGCGCCGCCGGCAAACATGGAGCGGTCCTCGGCGCGGTGATTGAGTTCGATGCGCTCGGCGGGACCGGCCAGGATCACCGAGTGATCGCCGACCACGGTGCCGCCGCGCAGGGTGGCAAAGCCAATCGTCCCAGCCTCGCGCGGGCCGGTATGGCCGTCGCGGACACGCACGGAATGCTCCCTGAGCGCAATGTCGCGACCTTTGGCCGCCGCTTCGCCGAGCAGCAAGGCCGTACCCGAGGGCGCGTCGACCTTCTTGTTGTGGTGCATTTCGAGAATTTCGATGTCGTAACCATCAAGCATGGACGCAGCCTTGCGCACCAGGCTCGCCAGCACGTTGACGCCGAGCGAGAAGTTGCCCGACTTGACGATACGCGCGCCATTGTTCGCCGCCTGGGCGATGGCGGCGTCGTCGGCCTCCGAACAGCCGGTCGTGCCGATGACATGGATGAGGCCACGCTCGGCGGCCTTGCCGGCCAAGGCAACGCTGGCTTGCGGCGCGGTAAAGTCGATGATGGCATCGGCGCCCACCAGAGCCGCGTCGATGTCGTCGGTGATGATGACACCCAAGGCGCCGATGCCGGCATAGAGCCCGGCATCCTGGCCGATGGCGGGCGTGCCGGGGCGGTCGACGGCGCCGTGGAGGCGCGCCACCGCGCCATGCAGCTCAAGCCCGCCCAGCGCGGCGACGGCACGGATATTGGCCGCGCCCATGCGCCCGCCGGCGCCCGCCACCACGACCTTGATTTCCGTCATGCCGCTCTCCACCAATTCGGCTTCGCCTATAGCAGCGCCTTGGCAAAACGCCAACAGCGGTGCCCCATTGTGGTCACCATGCTAGAGTTGAGCTTGGAGCAAAACCAAGGACGCTGATTTGACCATCACCAACGCGCTGGCCGGTATCGCGGTGGAGGACATTGCCGAAGCCCTCGATTTCTACGAACGGCTGTTCGGCCGGCCCGCCGATGCGCGGCCGATGAACGACCAGGCCGAATGGAAGCTGCCAGGCGGCGCCTGGGTGCAGGTGCATACCGATGCCGACCGGGCCGGGGCATCGACGCTGACGCTGGTCGTCGACGATCTCGGCGAAGAACTGGGCCGGCTGGCGCTCCAGGGTCTCAAGCCCGTGTCCAAGGCGATGGGTGGCTTCTTCAAGACCGCCAAGTTCCGCGATACCGACGGCAACCAGATCGTCTTCAGCCAACCCCAGCCGGGGACGTATTGAGCGTCATCGCTGGGTTTGCAGTCGACACCCTCCCTCTTGCGGGGAGAGGTCGACGCCAAGCGGCAGGTGAGGGGGCCTTACCTTCTCCCCTTGAGGGAGAAGGTGCCCGAAGGGCGGATGAGGGGTCTCTTTCTTGATGTCTGGCACGGGCGCGCCGCAGCACCCCTCACCCTGACCTTCCGCTGAACGCGTCAGGTCGTCCCTCTCCCTCAAGGGGAGAGGGTAGTGCTCACACCCTTCTTAGCTGCACCGTCTCGATCAGATGGCTCTTGCCCTTCTTGAGCACCAGGTCGGCGCGACCGCGGGTGGGGAGCACGTTTTCGGTCAGGTTGGGCAGGTTGATGGTGCGCCAGACCATGCGGCCGAATTCGCCGGCCTCGGCCTCGCTCATCTCGGCGAAGCGGCGGAAGAACGAGGTCGGGTCCTTGAACGCGGTTTCGCGCAGGCGGAAGAAGCGCTCCATGAACCAGGCTTCGAGATCATCATTGTCGGCGTCGATATAGACCGAGAAGTCGATGAAGTCGGAGGCAAACAGGATCGGCTTGCCATCCTTGGGCAGCTCGCCCGGCTGGAGGATGTTGAGCCCCTCCACGATGAGGATGTCCGGCCGGTCGATGGTGACTTCACCCCCGGGCACCACGTCATAGACCAGGTGCGAATAAACCGGGGCCTGCACATTGCCCTTGCCCGATTTGATATCGGAGAGAAACTGCACGAAGCGGGTGCGGTCGTAGCTTTCGGGGAAACCCTTGCGCTCCATGATGCCGCGCTCGGCCAGCACCTTGTTGGGGTGGAGAAAGCCGTCGGTGGTCACCAGATCGACCTTGGGGCTACTGGGCCAGCGCTGCAACAGCGCCTGGAGGATACGGGCGGTGGTCGACTTACCGACCGCCACCGAGCCGGCGACGCCGATGATGAAGGGCACCTTCTGGTCGGGCGTTTCGAGGAAACGGGTCGACACATTGTGCAGGCCCTGCACCGCCTCGACATAAAAGCTCAAAAGGCGCGTCAGCGGCAGGTAGACCTCTTCGGCCTCCTCGAGCGAGATCGGGTCGCTGAGCGTGCGCAGCCGCGAGATGTCCTCGCGCGTCAGCGTCATCGGCTCGTCGGCGCGCAGGGCGCTCCACTGCGCCTTGGTGAAGCGGTGATAGGGCGCCAGCACCGGTGGACGCTTGGCCATCACTGCTGCCCCGTCCGCGACGCCTTTTCGGCGAGGCCCGACTGGGCCGTGCGGGCGTCGAGTTCGGCCATCACCTCGGCCAGCGGAACGCCGGCTGCCTTCAGCACCACCAGCAGGTGAAACAGCACATCGGCGCTTTCCTTGACCAGTTCGGCCCGGTTGCCGGTCACCGCCGCGATCACCGCTTCAGTGGCTTCCTCGCCCAGCTTCTGCGCGCATTTTTCCATGCCGCGGGCGATGAGCTTTGCCGTGTAGCTTTCATCGAGCGAAGCGGCGGCGCGGGCGGCGATGCGGGCTTCGAGGTCGTCGAGGGTCATAGGCATGCTCGGCAGCTCAACTCTTGCACGGTGTCATTCCCGCGAAAGCGGGAACCTCCGTTACCACGTCCAGGGCAGAAAACAGAGGTGCCCGCTTTCGCGGGGATGACCCTGTGGTGAAACGGCCGTGTTTGCCAATCCTACTTAAGCCACCCGGTCCATCCGCACGGCCACGCCATGGTCGCGCATATACTGCTTGGCCTGGGGGATGGTGAAGGTGCCGAAGTGGAAGATCGAGGCGGCAAGCACGGCGCTGGCATGGCCCTCGGTCACGCCGTCGACCAGGTCCTGCAGCGAGCCGACACCGCCCGAGGCGATGACCGGCACTTCCACCGCATCAGCGATGGTGCGCGTCAGAGCCAGGTCGAAGCCCGATTTGGTGCCATCGCGATCCATCGACGTCACCAGCAGCTCGCCGGCGCCGCGCTCGACCATGCGCATGGCAAATTCCACCGCATCGAGGCCCGTCGGCTTGCGACCGCCATGGGTGAAGATTTCCCACTCGCTGCGGTTATCGCCACCGACCCGCTCGCTCAGCCGCTGCTTGGCATCGACCGAGACGACGATGCATTGATTGCCGAACTTGTCGGCAGCGCGCGAAATGAAATCGGGGTCGTTCACCGCCGCCGAATTGATCGCCACCTTGTCGGCGCCGGCCAGCAGCAGCTTGCGGATATCCTCGATACTCCGCACGCCGCCGCCGACGGTCACCGGCATGAAGCAGTGCTCGGCGGTGCGCGCCACCACGTCGAAAATGGTGTCGCGGCCCTCATGGCTGGCGGTGATGTCGAGAAAGGTCAACTCGTCCGCGCCCGCCGCGTCATAGGCCATGGCGGCCTCAACCGGATCGCCGGCATCGCGCAGGTCGACGAAGTTGACGCCCTTGACCACGCGGCCGCCCATCACGTCGAGGCAGGGAATGAGACGGGTCTTGAGCGTCATTGACGAGGTTCCTTGTTCGACTTGAACCGCTGCATCACCGTGCGGAACAGGGTGAAGACCAGCGACATCAGCCACATGAAAAAGGCGAAGACAGCCACGAGCAGTGCCCAACTGGGCAGGGCGTTGACCAGCGCGGCGTAACCGACTGCCAAGATGGGAACGATGGGGACGAGATACCACCACCAGTTGACGCGCTGAATCATCACATGGCGCGGCGTCGCTTTCATTTTTTGTCCCGCACGAATGAGAAAATCACCATGGCCAGAAGCACGACAGGGGCCACAAAGATAACACCGGCAATGAGCAGCATGAAGCTGAGCGAGCCCAAACTCATCAGCGAACCTACGTCCACGCCTCCTAGTGAGCAGGCGGGATTGCTTTTCAGATCCCAACCCGGACAAACGTAAAACCTCAGGAATTCAGGGGCGAGGCCAGCTACCAGCGCCAACACGGCAAGTATCGAAACCGTCCAAGCTCCATACCTGACCCGTCTCGAAGTTGACTGGCCCTCTTCCATCAAGCTGCGGCCCTCAGAATCGCCAGTGCTTCACGTGAATCAATCCGCCCGTCATAGAGCGCCCGGCCCGAGATCGCGCCCTCGAGGATCTGGTATTCGGGCCGGGTCATGCGCTCGATATCATCCATCGAGGCGAGGCCGCCCGAGGCGATGACGGGGATCGAGGTGGAGCGCGCCAGCTCCAGCGTCGAGGGCCAGTTGATGCCGGCGAGAATGCCATCGCGGTCGATGTCGGTATAGATGATGGCGGCCACGCCGGCGCCTTCGAAGCGCTTGGCCAGCTCGATGATGGAGAGTTCTGAGGTCTCGGCCCAGCCTTCCACCGCCACCATGCCGCCCTTGGCGTCGGTGCCGACGGCCACCTGGCCGGGCCATTTGCGCGCCGCCTCACGCACCAAGGCCGGATCGCGCACCGCAACCGTGCCCAGGATCACCCGGCTCAGGCCACGGTCGAGCCAGCTTTCGATATGGGCCAGCGTGCGGATGCCGCCGCCCAGCTGCACGGGAAACTTCACCGTCTTGAGAATGGCCTCCACCGCCGCGCCATTGACGCTCTCGCCGGCAAAGGCGCCGTTGAGATCGACGACATGGAGATATTCAAAGCCCTGGTCCTCGAACGACTTGGCCTGGGCGGCCGGGTCGTCGTTGAACACGGTGGCCTGGTCCATGTCGCCCAGCTTGAGGCGCACGCACTGGCCGTCCTTGAGGTCGATGGCGGGGAAAAGGATCACGGCGTCCACCTCAGGAAATTCTCGATCAGTTGCAGTCCCAAAGCCTGGCTTTTTTCCGGGTGGAACTGGGTGCCGAACATGTTGTCGCGGCCGACACAGGCGGTGACCTGCCCACCATAGTCTGATGTGGCCAGCAGCGTGTCGGGGCTCTCGGTGACCAGGTGGTAGGAGTGCACAAAATAGGCGTGCAGGCCGTCCGGACCATCGGGGATACCGGCAAAGAGCGGATGGGTCCGGGTCACGGCAATGGTGTTCCAGCCCATATGCGGAATCTTGAGCGCCGGGTCGGACGGCTTGATCTTCTCGACCGCGCCGGGGATCCAGCCCAGGCCCGGTGTCACCACCTTTTCGCGGCCTTCCGACGCCATCAGCTGCATGCCGACGCAGACGCCCAGGAACGGCACGCCACCACGGATGACGCGTTCCTCGAGCATGTCCACCATGCCCGCGACCGCATCGAGCCCGGCCTTGCAATCGGCAAAGGCGCCCACGCCCGGCAGCATGATGCGGTCGGCGACGCGGACGCGGTCCGGGTCGGCGGTCACTTCCACCGTGATGCCCAGCGGGGTCGCCATGCGCTCGAAGGCCTTGGCAGCCGAGTGCAGGTTGCCGGCGCCGTAATCGATGATGGTGACCAGGCTCATCGCAAAGCCTCCAGTTGCGCCAGTTCGGCATTGAGGGCGACGCGCTCGCCGCGCTGGCGCCAGCCGCGCCAAGCCAGGGCATGGCGGCGCAGGCCGGGGGCGGCAAAGCCGAGCCAGATGGAGGCGAGCAGATAGAGCAGGACGGCCGTTTCGTCGCCGATGAAACCGGAAAGCACCACCAGCGCCAGCACGGCCGCGACCCAGGCGACCAGTTCCAGCCAGAGCCCACGCGTCAAAAGGAAAACTGGCGTCAGGAGGGCGGCAAACCAGGAGAATTTCTCCGGCACGGCCATCGGCAGGTCGGGCCTGCCGGGTCTGGGATCGAAAATGGCGTAGAGGGTCACAATTGGCTCCAGTACCTCGATGTCATCCCGGCCTTGAGCCGGGATCCATCTTGAGATCGCAGGATGGGCCCCGGCTCAAGGCCGGGGTGACACCGCGGATGGGCTGCACTTAGATGAAATTTGACGCCGGTGGAAGGGTGGGCGAGGCCCACCATCCTTCAACAGACCTCATCCTGGGCCTGTCGAAGGACGAGGTCGTGGCACAGTCGCGTCACGCCTCGTGGTTCGACAAGCTCACCATGAGGCTACTGAGAAAACCTAGAGCGTACCCTTGGTGCTCGGCACCCGGTCACCGACACGCGGATCGATCTCGACCGCCTCGCGCAATGCCCGGGCCACGGCCTTGAACATCGACTCGGCCAGATGGTGGTTGTTGTCGGTGTAGAAGTTCTCGATGTGGAGCGTGATGCCGGCATTCATGGCGAAGGCCTGGAAGAATTCGCGGAACAGCTCGGTATCCATCTCGCCGACCTTGTCGCGCGAGAATTCGGCCCGGAACACCAGGAACGGGCGGCCCGAAACATCGAGCGCCGCGCGGGTCAGCGTGCCATCCATCGGCAGGTCGGCCGAGGCATAGCGGCGGATGCCCTTCTTGTCGCCGAGGGCCTGCAAGATGGCCTGGCCCAAAGCGATGCCGACATCTTCCGCCGTGTGGTGGAAATCGATGTGCAGGTCGCCCTTGCAGGTCACATCCATGTCGATCAGCGAATGCCGGCTGAGCTGGTCCAGCATGTGGTCGAGAAAGCCGATGCCGGTGGCCATGCTATGCGCGCCCGTGCCGTCGAGGTTCACCGAGACAGTGATCTCGGTCTCGTTGGTCTTGCGGGCGACGGTGGCTTTGCGCATGGCGGTCTCCGGGAATACGGGGGCTCCCTAGCAGATAGGCACGATGACGTGAAGATTGCGTTGAACTGCGTGCCCTTTGCCTCCCTCCCCCTTGCGGGGAGGGCAGCGCAGCTAGGCCGTCAGGCCGCAGCGGAGCTGGGTGGGGGACAAGAGCCCCGATATCCGGGCCAAACATCCCCCACCCTTGATCCCTCCCCGCAAGGGGGGAGGGAGACGACTGCACCATTACGCGAAAAAACTTATCCCCGCCGCAATCCCCGCGCGCATACTCGCCTCCATTCCCGCCGCTCACGCGGTGCCGACGAAGCATCGGGCGGGGAGACTGGCAGCCGGGGTCGCCTGGCACCTGCGTGGATGCTGACCACCGGCCGGCGTGGCGACGAGGAGAGAGCGCAGGGTACGCGCCTCGTTTGCTGTTCCCAATCCCCGAAAGGGTGGCCGCTCGATGCGTGCGCTAGGAAAAACCAGTTCGTGTGAAGCGGCTTTCGCCTCTTCAAACTAACCAAACAGGCGGCGCAAGCCGTCCGGGGCGGAAGCCGTTTCACATCGTGTACCCCCCGGGGCGCCCTTGCGCCTCCGGCCGGGCGCTCTTGCGCTCCCACGGGCGCTCTTGCGCTCCGAAACCGCAGGCGCAGCGCCGAGCGGCGCTTACGCACGTCTGTTGCATTCCGGGCTGGCGCTCCTAAATATCATCCAACAGTTCGGAGTATCTCCCCAAATGAGTGACAGCAATTTCCCCGGGTGGCACGGGACGACGATCGTTTCCGTGCGCAAGGGCAACAAGG
>NZ_CAMLHM010000053.1 GCF_946479885.1 uncultured Devosia sp. | reverse complement strand
GGTCCATATAGGCCGAGTTCGGATCGGGCATCAGCACCATGTCGGACTCGTTGATGGCCTTCCAGCCAGCGATCGAGGAACCATCGAACATGGTGCCTTCTTCGAAGAGGTCCTCGTCGACGACGGTCACGTCCATCGTGACGTGCTGCAGCTTGCCGCGCGGGTCGGTAAAGCGCAGGTCGACATACTTGATGTTCTCGTCCTTGATGCGCTTGAGGATGTCGCTTCCGGTGGTCATTAGGTCTTCCCCTGTCTAAATCGGAATGCTTGTTGTTACGTCACGGCGGGTCGCGCCAAGGGCCTCGCGGTCCCTAGAGCGCGTCGTCGCCGAATTCTCCGGTACGGATTCGAATGGCCTGCTCGATCGAGTAGACGAAGATCTTGCCGTCGCCAATGCGACCAGTTTGCGCCGCGTTGCGGATCGCTTCGATGGCCTTCTCGGCCAGCTCGTCGGGGCACACGACTTCGACCTTCACCTTGGGCAGGAAGTCGACGACATATTCGGCGCCGCGATAGAGTTCGGTATGGCCCTTCTGGCGCCCAAAGCCCTTGGCTTCGGTGACCGTGATGCCCTGCAGGCCCACTTCCTGAAGCGCCTCTTTGACCTCGTCGAGCTTGAACGGCTTTACGATAGCCTCGATCTTTTTCATTTGAGCCTCCACGTGCCGCTAGCGGCGGATACCGCACACCCGTATGCACGGCCTGTGCCACGGTGCCATGATGCGAAAAACGCTTGTCCAACTAAGGACTTACTGGAATAGACTGCCACCGCCCACGCTATCGCTTGGGCAGGGCGTGGACAAAACATAACCACGTTGCACAAGTTTTGGGCAGTCGTCCAGCGGGTCGGGCGAGGGAGGTCGCGAGAATGACGCTTATGACGCCACTTCAATGTGTCGAACTGCAGTTCGAAGCCTACAACGATCGCGACCTGCCGCGCTTCCTGTCCGCCTTCGCCGACAACGTCCGCAGCTTTCGCCTGCCGGACATGACCCCGATGATCGACGGCAAGGCCGCCTATGGCGAATTCTACGCCAGCCAGCGCTTCATCCATGCCGGCCTGCGCGCCGAACTGGTCAACCGCATGGTGATCGGCAACAAGGTCATCGACCACGAACTGATCCACGGCCTCGGGCCCGAGCCGATCGAGACGGCGGTGATGTTCGTGGTGGAGCAGGGGCTGATCAGCACGGTGTTCTCGATACCCGAGAGATCGCCTCAGTAGACGCCTCCCATGTCTCGCGAGA
Source organism: uncultured Devosia sp. (assembly GCF_946479885.1). The sequence continues at coordinate 23,412 of NZ_CAMLHM010000053.1, read as the reverse complement.
TGGTCCATCTCAGGGCCTTTGCGGGCCTATTACCCTCGGTTTGGCGCTCATCAAAACTGTGAAAGCCCAAGGAATCCTGCATGTTGCGCATTGTTGTACCTGCCATTTTGGCATTGTTGTTGCTTGGAATGGCGCCACAAGTCGCTTTTGCTGAGCAGCTCAAGAGTTCGGTGCTATCGCCTTCAGAGGCTGAAATCGCGCTTGCTACAAGGCTCACGGTTTTGGGGCACTTTCAGCTTCAGAACGGCGAAATCGACGCCGCCTTCAAGACCCTGCTTCAGGCAAGCAGTGCTCCAGGCTTCCTTGGAATTCCACGCGAGTATCAATTCGCCGTAGCGCAGATGATTGGCACGATCGAAATGCGGCGCAACGCGACTGGGGCCGCCTATGATCGACTATCTGCGTCGGCGAACCTCTTCCCTGAGCTGGTCGGGGCAGAGCAATGGGCCTTATTGGCGGTGCTGGCAGCGGTGAACGGCGACGGCGTCGGTGCCGTGGAGGCAATGGAGCAACTTCTCGCCCTAGACGCTGGGGGGGCAAATTGGGAGTACGGGCTGCTGGCGGAAGTGCTTAGGAGCAGCCGCGGGAACGATGCGGTAGCAGATCGTCGCTATCGATTGATGACGGCGGTGTGGTCTGAACGTGCCGCGATACCGAGCGACTACGATCGGCCCGATAGTGTCTGGTATGAGCTATTGATTGAGCACCTGAACAGGGGGCAAGACGAACCGGCGCGGGCCGTTGCCGCGGCGCTGACTCAGCCAGACCTCATAGCATCTCTATATTTCGCCAAGCAGTTCAAAGATATTTCCAATGGCGAGCCAATATCGACCTTTCGTTCCGCCCAAGAGACGGAGCTGTTACGGGCGCGAATGCTAGTGGCCAACCATCCGCGAGATATCCGCGCAATCACGTTGTTGGTCACCAGTATGATGGCCGGCGGCAATCTTGCGGAAGCTCTTGATCTTGCTGACACGTCGCTTGCCGCTGCCGAAGACAGATCCGTTCCGACATTTGACGATGTCGACGGTTACCTCCATTGGCTGCATGACATACGGTCCCGCATCTTGTTTCGACTCGGGCGGTATGACGAGGCGCTGCTCTCCCAGACTATGGCGCTCGAAACCTCCGTCACGGACTCGATCAGCCATCAGGTTAACCTTGGAATGATGAACGTTCTCCACGGACAACCAAAGGCTGCACTCGCTGCACTAGCGACAAAGGGCGCCGCGGCTGAAATGGAGCCCTTAGATGGTGCCAACCCCTACGGTCTGATCTCCGCGGAACATGTGAAGGCCTGCGCGTACAGCCAGCTGGGCGACACAGACGCGTTGAGTGGTGCTCTCACTTACCTCATCGCGCATATCGACGTGAGTTACCGCATGGTTCAGTCGGCTCTGATTTGCGCGGACAGGGTCGATGCCATTGTGCCGCTTCTTGTGGCTCAGCTAGAAAATCCTGACACGCGAGTGGAAGCGCTAGCCGCCCTACAACGCTTCGAGATGGTGCCGAACCCGACGCCAATTGAGCGATTGCACTATGAACGGCTTGAGGCCCTCCGCCGGCTGCCCTTGGTTCGAGAGGCCGTTGACAAGTACGGGACGATTCGTTCCTGGCCTGCCATGGGAGGCGAAGCAGGAACCGGACTCTTGTGATGACGTGGCCCAATGCCCTTTGACTGGCTTCCGCACTTCATATAGATGCAACGCCAACCCGGCCAGCGGGTACCCTTGCGGGTGTGGCGGAATTGGTAGACGCACTGGATTTAGGTTCCAGCGCCGCAAGGCGTGGAGGTTCGAGTCCTCTCACCCGCACCACATCAAGTACCTTGGCCCCACGGATCAATGAATACGGGACAAAACCGAATGCAGGTTACCGAAACCCTCAATGAAGGCCTCAAGCGCAAGCTGAGCGTCACCATTCCGGCCGCCACCCTCAACACGCGTCTCGGCGACAAGCTCGAAGAGCTCCGCGGCCAGGCCAACATCAAGGGCTTCCGTCCCGGCAAGGTGCCGCTGGCCCACATCAAGAAGATGTTCGGCCGCTCGGCCATGTCCGAAGTGATGACCGACGCGATCAACTCGACCGTGTCCGAGACCCTGGATGGCCGCAAGGAACGCGCCGCCGCCCAGCCCAAGGTCGATCTGCCGGACGACCAGGCCGTCATCAACGACGTGCTCGACGGCAAGGCCGACCTGGCCTTCGAAGTCGAATATGAAGTGCTGCCGCCGGTCGCGCTGATGAACCTTGACGGTATCAAGCTCAACAAGCCCGTCATCGACATCACCGACGAGGAAGTCACCGCTGAAGTCAACCGCGTGTTCGCCCAGAACCGTGGCTATACCGACAAGGGTGACGAAGGCGTCGTCGAGAATGGCGACCGTCTTGGCCTGACCTTTGTTGGCACCATCAAGGGCAAGCCCTTCGACGGTGGTACGTCTGACCATGCGCACCTGACCGTTGGTTCGGGCGAGTTCATCCCGGGCTTCGAAGAGCAGCTCATCGGCATGAAGAAGGGCGAAGTCCGCACGATCGACGTGACCTTCCCCAAGGACTACCAGAGCGACGAACTGGCCGGCAAGAAGGCCCAGTTCGAAGTGACGATCCTGCATGTCGACGGCCCCAACCAGGGCGAGCTCGATGACGAATTCGCCAAGCGCCTCGGCGTCGAGAACGTCGAAGCCATGCGCGCCGCCGTCAAGACGCAGATGGAAGCCGCGCTCGCCTCGATGAGCCGCCAGCACATGAAGCGCCAGATCCTGGACGCGCTGGACGAAGGCCACAAGTTCGACGTTCCCGCCCAGCTCGTGGAAGCCGAATTCGCCACCATCTGGCAGCGCGTCGAGCACGAAGTGCAGAGCCACGGCCGTTCCTTCGAAGACGAAGGCACCACCGAGGAAGCCGCGCGCGAGCAGTATCGCAAGATCGCCGAGCGCCGCGTGCGCCTGGGCCTGGTCGTCGCCGAAATCGGCAACCAGAACGATGTGAACGTCACCGAGGAAGAGCACCAGCAGGCGCTGATCGCAGAAGTGCGCCGCTTCCCCGGCCAGGAACAGCAGGTCTACGACTACTACCGCAAGAACCCGCAGGCCCTTGCCGGCCTCCGCGCGCCTGTGTTCGAGAACAAGGTCGTCGACTTCGTCGCCGACAAGGGCAAGATCACCGACAAGAAGATGACCCGCGCCGAACTGGCCAAGCTGATCCAGGCCGACGAAGACGAAGTGCCGGAACAGCACCACCACTAACAAGCGCAAGCCGCGCTATGCTTCTCCCTATCTGGGAGAAGGTGGCGCGCAGCGCCGGATGAGGGGGCTTCCTCTCGTTGGGATAGTTTGAAGGCCGCCCAGAAATGGGCGGCTTTTTGTTTGTGTGTTACCCCGGGTCATTCCGGCGCAGGCCGGAATCCATGCGGTGGCCAAGCCGCGCACTCGATGCGCGGGGACTGCCGGACATGGATCCCGGCCTTCGCCGGGATGACATCGCGCCTGCCCAGGAACCCAATAGCCATGACATCAGCTCCCTCAGATATCCTGCTCACGCCGCGCCAGATGGGCGAGGCCGATCGCCTGGCCGTGCAGGCCGGGGTGAAGTCGCTGAAGCTCATGGAGGCGGCCGGCAAGGCCGTCGCCGAGGCCATCATGGAGCGCTACTACCAGCGCTCGGTGCTGGTGCTGTGCGGGCCCGGCAACAATGGCGGAGATGGCTTCGTCGTCGCCCGCCTGCTCAAGCAGAAGGGCTGGCCGGTGCAGCTTCGCCTCATCGGCCAGCGCGACACGCTCAAGGGTGACGCCGCCGCCGTGGCGCAGCAATGGACCGGCCGCGTTGAAGCACCCGCTGCCGCCGACATCGAGGGCGCCGACCTCATCGTCGATGCGTTGCTGGGCGCCGGGCTTGACCGCGATGTCGAGGGCGAATTCGCCGATATCATCGATGCGGTCAATGCCAGCAGCCGCCCGGTTGTCAGCATCGACATCGCCAGCGGCATTGACGGGGCCACGGGCGCCGCGCGGGGCGCCGCCATCATCGCCGACATGACTGTCACCTTTTTTCGCCTCAAGCCGGGCCATCTGCTGCAACCGGGCCGCGACCACTGCGGCGAGGCGGTTCTGGCCGAAATCGGCATTCCTGAAACGGTGCTGGCCCCGATCGCGGCGACCGCCTGGCAGAATACGCCCAGCCTCTGGTCCATCCCCGAGGCAGACAATGAGGGCAACAAGTTCCATCGTGGCCATGTGGTCGTCGTGTCCGGCGGGCCGCTGCAGACCGGCGCCGCACGGCTTGCCGCCATGGCCGCCTTCCGGGTGGGGGCAGGGGTGGTGTCGCTGGCCGGGTCGGAAGCGGCCCTGATGGTCCACGCCGCCCATGTCACCGCCATCATGCTCAAGCCGGCCGCGGATGCGGATGCGCTGACCACGCTACTGGCCGACAAGCGCATGAACGCCGTCGTCGTCGGCCCCGCGGCCGGCATTGGCGCCGAAACCCGCGACCGCGTGCTGGCCGTTCTCGGCTCCGGCGCCGCCACCGTGCTCGATGCCGATGCGCTGACCAGCTTTGCCGGTGACGCCGACGCGCTGTTTTCCGCCATCAAGGCGCACGACCGTCCGGTCGTCATGACCCCCCATGAGGGCGAATTCCAGCGCCTCTTCGGCGACGTGCCCGGCGGCAAGCTGGAAAAGGCCCGCGCCGCCGCCACGCATTCGGGTGCCATCATCATCCTCAAGGGCAGCGACACCGTCATCGCCAGCCCCGATGGCCGCGCCGCCATAAACGCCAATGCCCCGGCCTGGCTCGGCACAGCCGGTTCCGGCGATGTCCTGGCCGGCATGGTGGCAGGCCTGATGGGGCAGGGCATGGCGGGCTGGGAAGCCGCCTGCGCCGCCGTATGGCTGCATGCGGAGGCCGCCAACCGCTTCGGTGGCCCGGGCCTGATCAGCGAAGACCTGCCCCTGCTGGTGCCGGGGGTATTGGCGAGCTTGTAGGCCCCCGGTCGCCCACCCAAACTCGATCGTCACCCTCGGGCTTGACCCGAGGGCCTGGTTTCAAATGCCGCGGCCTACCCCCTCATCCGTCTTGGCCTGAGGCCAAGCCACCTTCTCCCCTTGCGGAAGAAGGGGCCCGAAGGGCGGATGAGGGGCAATGTCGTGATCTCTACGCGAGCAATCTATACCAACTGGCATGAGGCGGATGCATGATCTCACCGCCCACCTCTGTCCAGGCAATCAGCTTGGGGTGACAGGAACAAATCCCAAAACCAGAAAGCCAGCAAGAAGGTCGCCGTGATGGCAATTGCCCAACCGATGAACTTCCCGCTCATCGCTACCGCCAGCTCACCATCAGCCTCTGCAGCCCGTGGAAATGGTACACGTTGTTGTACCTGGGCTCCTCGGCCAGCCTCAACTTCGGCAGGCGCTTGAATAGCTCGCTGAACGCCACCTGCAGCTCGATCCGGGCCAGCGGCGCGCCGATGCAGAAGTGGATGCCCGCGCCGAAGCTCACATTGGCGCCATCCGTCCGGAATGGATCGAAGGTATTGGCATTGGCGAAGCGCCTGGGGTCGCGGTTGGCCGCGCCCAGCATCAGCCCGATCACGTCGCCCTTGCGCAGGTGCAGCCCCTCATAGTCGAGGTCGCTGAGTGCATAGCGCGTGAACAGATGCAGCGGCGCGTCGAAGCGCAGGCATTCCTCAACTGTCGCCTCGGTCTGTTCCGGCGTCGCAAAAAGCGTAACCGGATCGATACCGCTTTCGAGGATGGATTTGACCCCGTTGCCGGTCGTGTGCACCGTCGCCTCGTGCCCGGCATTGAGCAGCAGGATGGCGGTGGACATCACCTCTTCGTCGCTGAGCACGTCGCCATCGCGATCCGATGTCAGCATGTGGCTGAGCAGGTCTTCGCGCGGCTGCCGGCGCCGCTCCTTGATGGCCTCGCCGACGAAATCCATGAAATCCTGCGACGCCTGGTTGGCGTCCAGCTCCGTCTCGCGGCTCACCCCCAGCACATACATGGTCACCATGCGGTTGGACCAGTTGAGCAGCTTTGGCGCGCTTTCGGGCGGCAGCCCGATCATCTCGGCAATGATGATGGCCGGGATCGGCGCCGCAAACGCCTTGATGAGGTCGACCGTATCCTCGCCCTCGAAGCGGTCGATCATCTCATTGGCCAGCTTGACGATGCGTGGCCGCAATTGTTCCACATGGCGCGAAACAAACGCCCGGTTCACCAGCGTGCGCAGCCGCGTATGGGCCGGCGGCTCCAGGTTGAGCAGCGAGTGCTTCTCGGTCAGGTCGAACGCCGCCGTATGCGGCGTAGGCTCGGGCATGCCCAGCTCCTCGCGCGTCGCCACATGCAGGATTTCGCGCCCGAAGCGCTTGTCGCGGAGCAGGGCGCTCACATCCTTGAAGCCGGCAAAGCACCAATGCCCATACTGCTCCCAGAAGAAGGTGGGATTGTCGGCATGCAGCCGGTCGTAGAAGGCATAGGGGTTCTGGTAGAAGGCCGGATCGCGCGGCTCGGCGCTGGCGCGCCTGTTATCTGGAACGTCGGTGATCGGCTTGAGCTGGAGAATGGCGGCCATGGAAATCAATGTCTTGGGAAGGTTCGCCCGACCATACGAGGTCATTGCCGCCAAGCAAACGGCGGAGATGCCTTGCTCCCGCCGAAAAAATCGCTAGTGCAGGGGCAAGATATTTCGCGGAGCCCGTTATGAGCGACCTGACCCTGGCCCAGGCCATCGACAACATCTACACCTCGATCAAGAGCAACAACGAGGACCTGGACGCCCACATCGCCGCGCTCAAGGCCGCCATGGCCCGCGAAGGCGCCAAGGAAGCCGTGTTCGAGCCGGCCAAGCTGGCCCAGTCCAATCGCCAGGGCCGCAAGATCATGCAGGCCTATTTCAAGAAGAAGGGCGTCGCGGTTGCCTTCTCGGCCTAAGCCGGCATTCACCCTTCCGTCACATCGGCCGCATGCCCTATTGAAGCGTGCCCCAATGCCGCCTATCTGTGCCTTTACCCGCTCTTAAGGCGGCGTAGTCTGCAATCGGCCGTCGCGTCGCGTCGATTCGATATTCGGCATGATCCCCGAACCCCCGATGTCCGAGTTCGGGACGGGATCGTGTTTCATCTGGAAAACCTGCCAGCCCGGTCCGCGACCCGGCACGGCAAAAGGGGCATCACATGCGGGATCCGCACGATATCTACATGAACACGCTCGTTCCGATGGTGGTGGAGCAATCCAACCGCGGCGAGCGTGCCTTCGACATCTATTCGCGCCTCCTGCGCGAACGCATCATTTTCGTGACCGGCGTGGTCGAGGACAACATGGCCTCGCTCATCGTGGCACAGCTGCTGTTCCTCGAATCGGAAAATCCGAAAAAGGAAATCGCGCTCTATATCAACTCGCCCGGCGGCGTGGTGACCTCGGGTCTGTCGATCTACGACACCATGCAGTTCATCCGCCCGGCCGTCGCCACCATGGTGATGGGTCAGGCCGCCTCGATGGGCTCTCTGCTGCTCGCCGCCGGCGAAAACGGCATGCGCCACTCGCTGCCGAACTCGCGCATCATGGTCCACCAGCCTTCTGGCGGCTATCAGGGTCAGGTCACCGACATTCTGATTCATGCCAAGGAAGTCGAGGGCTTGAAGCGTCGTCTTAATCAGATTTATGAGAAGCACACTGGCCGCACATACGAGGAAGTCGAGCGCGCGCTCGAGCGTGACAATTTCCTGTCGCCGGAAGAGGCCAAGACTTTTGGCCTGATCGATGCCATCCACGAAAAGCGCATCGTGCCGGACGCAGCGAGCTGATTGACCTGCGTTAATCACATTGCCGATGCGCCGTGGACTGTGATCGCCACGCAATTGCACCGAGCCGGAACGGTCTTTAGGATCGTTCCGGCTTAGACTTTGTTTATGCCTTCGGCGTTACGGTTTCCGATAACGCTGGTTTTGGGGGCGCTCTGCCCCCGGGAGTGACAGGATGTCCAAAGAGACAACGAACGGCGAAACCTCCAAGAACACGCTTTATTGCTCGTTCTGCGGGAAATCCCAGCATGAGGTTCGCAAGCTGATCGCCGGTCCGACCGTGTTCATCTGTGATGAATGCGTCGAGCTGTGCATGGACATCATCCGCGAAGAGAACAAGACCTCCATGGTCAAGTCCTCCGATGGCGTGCCGACCCCTGCCGATATCTGCAAGGTGCTCGACGATTACGTCATCGGTCAGTTCCGCGCCAAGCGCGTGCTGTCCGTGGCCGTCCACAACCACTACAAGCGCCTGCACCACGCGACCAAGAACCAGGACGTTGAGCTTTCCAAGTCCAACATCCTGCTGATCGGTCCCACCGGTTCGGGCAAGACGCTGCTGGCCCAGACGCTGGCCCGAATCCTGGACGTGCCCTTCACCATGGCCGATGCCACCACCCTCACCGAAGCCGGCTATGTCGGCGAGGACGTGGAAAACATCATCCTGAAGCTGCTCCAGGCCGCGGATTACAATGTCGAGAAGGCCCAGCGCGGCATCGTCTATATCGACGAAGTCGACAAGATCAGCCGCAAGTCCGACAACCCGTCGATCACCCGCGACGTCTCGGGCGAAGGCGTGCAGCAGGCCTTGCTGAAGATCATGGAAGGCACCGTCGCTTCGGTTCCGCCGCAGGGCGGCCGCAAGCATCCGCAGCAGGAATTCCTGCAGGTGGACACGACCAACATCCTGTTCATCTGCGGCGGCGCCTTTGCCGGTCTCGAAAAGATCATCTCGGCGCGCGGCGAAGGCTCGGGCATCGGCTTCTCGGCCACGGTCAAGGATCCGAACGACCGTCGCGTCGGCCAGATCCTGGCAGACGTTGCTCCCGAAGATCTGGTGCGTTTCGGCCTGATCCCCGAATTCATCGGCCGTCTGCCCGTACTGGCGACGCTCGAAGACCTCGACATCTCGGCCCTGATCGAAATCCTGACCGCCCCCAAGAACGCCCTAGTGCGCCAGTACCAGCGCCTGTTCCAGATGGAAGAGGTCGAGCTGACCTTCCACGAGGACGCTCTCAAGGCGATTGCCGAACGCGCCATCGAACGCAAGACCGGCGCTCGTGGCCTCCGTTCGATCATGGAAGCGATCCTGCTCGACACCATGTACGACCTGCCGTCGCTCGAAGGCGTGGAAGAAGTGGTGATCAGCGCCGAAGTGGTGAACGGCAAGGACGTCCGTCCGCTCTACATCTACTCCGAGCGCAAGAAGGACGAAGCGCCCGCCACGGCGTGAGGCTTCTGAGACAGAATTGAAACCGCCGGGCGCAGAGCCCGGCGTTTTTGTTTTGGGGTAAGAGGTCGCAACACCCACTGCGCGGCACCTCCCCCTCGACGGGGGAGGTTGGGAGGGGGTGTTGAGAGCCCCGATATTTGGGCAACCGTCCCCCACCCTTGATCCCTCCCCGCAAGGGGGAGGGTGTCGACTGAGAGATTGGCCTCGACTAAGCCGCTTCGCTTGGCACCGGCCCCACATAGACCGACATCGGCCGGATCAGCCTCCCATCCAGTGCCTGTTCCCTTGCATGCGCAATCCAGCCGCTGACACGCCCCATGGCGAAGACGCAGGTGAACGCCTCGCGCGGGAAGCCGAGTGATTCCAGCAGGAGCGCCGTGTAGAACTCCACATTGGTGTCGAGCGGCCGATCGGGCTTCTTCTGGCGCAACTGTGCCAGCGCTGCCGCTTCCACTGCCTCCGCCAGCGCCAGCCGGGCCGGGTCGATCGCGCCGGATGCCGCCAGCATCCGCACCGCGCCCTTGAGCGCATCGGCGCGCGGGTCGCGCACACGATACACCCGATGCCCGAAGCCCATCAGTCGCTCGCCCTTGGCCAACGCCGCCGCGATCCAACCATCGGCATTTTCGGGCGTGCCAACCGCGTCGAGCATATCCAGCACCGGCCCCGGTGCGCCCCCATGCAGCGGCCCCTTGAGAGCTGAGAGGGCTGCCAGCGCCGACGAGGTCAGCCCGGCCTGGGTCGACGCAATGACCCGCGACGCAAAGGTCGAGGCATTGAGCCCGTGGTCGCTGACAGTGACCAGATAGCGGTCGAGCGCCGCCGCCTGCTGCTCACTGGGCGCTTTGCCGGTGAGCATGCGCAGTGTGTCGGCGGCGTGCCCGAGGGCAGGGTCGGGCGCAAGCGTCTCGCGGCCGGCCTTGCGACGCAGCAGCGCGGCGGTGAACACGGCCGGGGCCGCGACGAGGCGCAGGGCCGTTTCAACGTCATTGCCATCGCCAAGCCGCGCCAGCAGCGCGCGCAGACCATCGACCGGGGGCAGGGCGACCAGTTCGGCGTCGGCCCGCGCCACATGGCCGAAAACCTCGACCCGGGCCCTGCCGAGGGCCGCCTGGAGCGATCCCTCCAGCGGGAAAAAGCCGTCAAACAGCAGCGCCAGCACATCCTCATACCGGCTGGTCTTCACCAGCTCGTCCAGCGACACCCCGCGCACGATCAGCCGGCCATTCTTGCCATCGACATCCGACAGCACGGTTTCGGCGGCGACGACGTCTTCGAGACCACTTTTCATCATCTACTCCTGCTGATGTTGCGGGACAGGGTAGGCGTGCTAACATTGACGTCAATCTTGACCGATTGGATCAATGTCATGGACTGGCTGACGGCCACCGAAGCGCTGACGCTGCTGGGCACCCAGCCGCAGACGCTCTACGCCAATGTCAGCCGCGGTCGCATCAAGGCGCGGCCCGATCCAGTCGACAGCCGGCGCAGCCTCTATCGCGGCGACGATGTGCGCCGCCTGGCCCAGCGCGCCGCCGGCCGCCGCAAGCAGGAGGCTGTGGCCACGGCGGCCATGCATTGGGGCGAACCGGTGCTTCGCACCAGTATCTCCACGGTTACCGATGGGCGGCTGCTCTATCGCGGGCACGACGCTTCTACGCTGGCGGAGACCGCGACGCTGGAAGAGGTCACGGCCCTGCTCTGGCAGTCGCCGGCGGATCTGCCGGCGCTCGGGCCGGCAACGGGGGGGCATGGTATCGCGGCGGCCTTTGTTGCCTTGGCTACAATGGCTGCAAAGCCCACCAGTATGGGGCGCCATCCGGCCATGCTGGCGCGGGAGGCCGGCCATGTGCTGGGGGTGTTGGCGCAGGCGTTGGCCGGGTCGGCGCGCCCGCATGAGCCGCTGCATGCGCGATTGGCGCGTACCTGGGACCGACCCGATGCGGCCGATGTTATCCGCCGCGCCCTGGTGCTGCTGGCAGACCATGAGCTCAATGCCTCGACCTTTGCCGCGCGCGTCACCGTCTCGACCGGCGCCTCGCTCTGGGCGGGCACGCTGGCGGGTCTGGGTGCGCTGAGCGGTCCTCAACACGGTCAGGCATCCCGCGGCATTGCCGCCCTGGTGGGCGATGTCAGCGATTCCACCGATGACGCGCTGCGCGAATGGCTCGGCGAGGGGCGGCATGTGCCCGGTATGGGCCATCCGCTCTACCCCTATGGCGACCCGCGCTGCACGGCGCTGCTCGAGAGCTTCGAGGCGCCGCCCGAATACCAGACCTACCGTGTGGCCGCCGAGGACATCACCGGCGACCTCCCCAATATCGACTTTGCCCTGGCGGCGATGACGGCGCGCTTCGACCTGCCGGACGATGCCGGCTTCACCTTGTTCGCCCTGGCCCGTGCGGCGGGATGGCTGGCGCATATGATGGAACAGATCGCCAGCGGCGAGATGATCCGGCCACGGGCAAGATATGTGGGGTAGGGCGCCTCACCTCTTCCTTTGGGGGGGGAGAGGCCGGCGCGCAGCCCTGGGTGAGAGGCCTTCCTTCGACATTCATGCAAAGGACAACGGCGTCGCCACGACCTCGTCCTTCGACAAGCTCACGATGAGGTCTACTGAAGAACCGCGTTCCCGTTAGACCTCATGGTGAGCCTGTCGAACCACGAGGTCGTGGCACAGTTTCCTCGCACCCACCGCATTCACCCTCCCCACGAGGGGGAGGGTGTCGACTGAACGCCCTAGGCGACCTCAGGAATCCTTGCCACAACCGCCCCGATCAGTTCCCCATAGAGGTTCTTCGGATCAACCAGCTCCGGCACCAGGTCCACCATGTGACGCTTCTTGGCGGTCAAATCATGCACCAGCCGCAGCGCCGAAAAATCCTCGATGGCAAAGCCGACCGAGTCGAACACGGTGATGTCAGCGTCGCTGGTCCGGCCGTCTTTCACCCCGGCCAGCACTTCCCACAGCTCGGCCACCGGATAGTCCGGCCCCGCCTGCTGGATTTCGCCTTCCACCCGCGTCTGCGGCGTGAACTCGACGAAATACTTGCCGACGTCGAGGATATCGCGATGCAGCTCGGTCTTGCCGGGGCAGTCGCCGCCAATGGCGTTGATATGGGTGCCGGGGCTCAGCATGCCGGCATTGATCACCGCCTGCCGGCCTTTGACCGCCGTGCAGACCGTGACGATGTCGGCGCCCTTGACAGCGGCCTCCACCGAGGCCGACCGCACCAGCGTCATCCCGAAGCCGGCGGCATTGGCCATGAATTTGTCGACCGCGTGGGGATCGGGGTCATAGACCCGGATTTCCTCGATCCCGAGCATGGCCTGGAAGGCCAGCGCCTGGAATTCGGACTGCGCCCCGGCGCCAACCAGCGCCATGATCTTGCTGTCGGGCCGCGCCAGCACCGATGCCGCAAAGGCCGAAGTCGCTGCGGTACGCAGCGCCGTCAGCAGCGTCATCTCGCTGATCAGCAGCGGATAGCCGGTCGCCACATCCGCCAGCACGCCGAAAGCCGTAACGGTCAGCTTACCGGTCCTGGGGTTGTTGGGGTGACCGTTGACATATTTGAAGGTGTAAAGCTGCCCATCGGATGTGGGCATCAGCTCGATCACGCCCTCGCGCGAGTGGCTGGCGACGCGGGCGGATTTCTCGAATTCGCTCCAGCGTGCAAAGTCTTGCCGGACATAGCCGGCCAGTTGGGTGAGGAAAGCCTTTGTGCCGGTGGACCGGACTAGCCTCCTCATATCTTGGACCCCGATGAACTGCGTCATTTCTGGCGCTCCCTAGATGCTGTTGACCGCTTCTGAAATGTCCATGCGCGCGGGCTGCCGCGGCATGATCTGGCGGCCGAAGAGGCTTGCCGCCAGGTCGACCAGCAGCCGGGCGCTCATGCCCGCCTGGTCGAGATATGGATTGAGTTCGACGATATCGAGCGAGCCCATGGTGCCGCTGTCATGGATCATCTCCATCACCAGATGCGCCTCGCGGAAGGTGAGGCCACCGGCCACCGGCGTGCCGGCGCCGGGCGCGATGGATGGATCGATGGCGTCGACATCGAGGCTCACATGCAGATGCCCGCCGACGGCTTCAACCTTGGCCAGCACGTCGCGCATCAGCGCCACCACGCCCATTTCGTCGATGCGGCGCATGTCCACGACATTGACGCCGCGCATTTCGAGCAACTGGCGCTCGGGCCGATCGATGGAGCGGGCGCCGAAAATGGTCACGTTGCGCGGATCGACCAGGCCGCGCCACTCGCCATCATAGTCCGGGCCGAAATCGGGCTCGCCGCACAGCAAAGCCAGCGGCATGCCGTGGATATTGCCGGTCTCGGACGTTGCCGGCGTGTTGAAATCGCCATGCGCATCGACCCACAGCACGAAGAGCGGCTTGCCAATGGCCTTGCAGTGGCGCGCCACGCCCGAAATGGTGCCCATGCTGAGCGAATGGTCGCCGCCGACAAAGGCCGGCAGGCGACCCGCGCCAAGCGATGCCAGCGCCAGCGTGCTGCTCTGCCGCGCAATGCCAAGCACTTCGGCCTTGCGTTCGCTGGACAGCCGCCAGGGCGTGCCGCCGGTGGCGCGATCGTCCCAGGTAATGTTGCCGCGGTCGGTCACCGTGTGTCCGAGCGTCGCCAGCGTCTCGAGCAGACCCGCCACCCGTATCGCCTCCGGACCCATGCCGCTGCCACGACAGGACGCACCGGCATCGCTGGGAATGCCGAAGAGATCGATAGCGTGGTTGGCAGGCTGGCTCATTGAACGGGCTCCTCGAATTGAGCCATCAGCATGCGACCAGCCGATGTGTACGAATAGCCGGAATAGTGCTATATTTGCGCAGCCGATTGATCACTATGATAGGGCACGCTGCGCAAAATGATCCTCGATGATCTCGACTACCGCCTGATTGCGCTGCTGCGCACCAATGCCCGCACGCCCGTCGCCAAGCTGGCGCTGGACCTCAAGGTGTCCCGCGCCACCGCCAAGGCGCGCATTGACCGGCTGGTGCAGGGCGGCGCCATTGCCGGCTTCACCGTGGTCATGGCGTCGGCGCCCAGCCACGGCATTCGCGCCATCACGATGGTCGAGGTCGATGGCAAGCACGAAGCTGCCGTCATGAAGCGCCTTCTCGGTATGCCCGAGGTGCGCCAGCTTCATAATACCAATGGTCGCTGGGACATGGTGGCCGAGCTCGAAGCGCCCGACGTGGAGGCCTTCGACGACCTGCTGCGGCAGATCCGCCAGATTGACGGCATCGCCTCGACCGATACCAGTATCCTGCTCAAGGCACGGCGGAGCGTGAGCTAGGGTAATCCACTTCTCATTTCGAAGCGGGTGAAGGCCCTGCATCCACTTGAATCCTAAGGCACACCGCTGTTCCCGGGCCGTTGCACATATCTCCTGTGCAGTCACAGATTAACCGTCATATTTCGGCAAAGGTTGACTTGCGGCGCTCATAGGCGAACCTATTTATTAACCGGAATCAGCCCAACCTTAACGCTTGGAGCTGTCTACAACGGGCGCGCACCATCTCCCTTCCTCCCGCGCGCCCCGGAAAGGATACGAGATGACGGACGTCACCCCCGCCACTGGCGATGCAAGCCGGGACCGGGTTTACCCAGTTCTTCCCTTGCGTGATATCGTCGTTTTCCCCGGCATGATCGTGCCGCTGTTCGTCGGCCGCGAGAAATCCGTCAAGGCGCTCGAAGAGGTCATGCGCGACGACAAGCATATTCTGGTCGTGACCCAGAAGAATGCGCAGGATGACGATCCGGCCCCGGACCAGATTTATGCCACGGGCACCATTGCCACCGTGCTGCAGCTGCTCAAGCTCCCCGATGGCACCGTCAAGGTGCTGGTCGAGGGCCTGAGCCGTGCGGTCATCGATCGCTATCTGCAGACCGACGAGTATTTCGAAGCCGAAGCCTCCGTGCTCCCCGAGCCGGTGGAAGACGCCACCGAGATCGAAGCCCTCAGCCGCTCGGCCACGACCGAGTTCGAGAGCTATGTGAAGCTCAACAAGAAGATCTCGGCCGAGGTCGTCGCTGCCGTCGGGCAGATCGAGAACCACAGCAAGCTTGCCGACACCATTGCCAGTCATCTGGTCATCAAGATCAACGAGAAGGAAGACCTGCTCTCCACCGTTTCGGTCGCCGAGCGCTTCCAGAAGATCCTGGGCCTGATGGAAGGCGAAATCGGCGTCCTGCAGGTGGAAAAGCGCATCCGCAGCCGCGTCAAGCGGCAGATGGAGAAGACGCAGCGCGAATACTACCTCAACGAGCAGATGAAGGCGATCCAGAAGGAACTGGGCGACGGCGAAGAGGGCTCCAACGAGATCGCCGAGCTCGAAGAGCGCATCGCCAAGACCAAGCTGTCCAAGGAAGCCCGCACCAAGGCCGAGGCCGAGCTCAAGAAGCTCAAGTCCATGAGCCCGATGTCGGCCGAAGCTACGGTCGTCCGCAACTATCTCGATACGCTGCTCGGCTTGCCCTGGGGCAAGAAGAGCAAGGTCAAGCGTGACCTGGTCCTCGCCGAAAAGGTGCTGGACGAGGATCACTATGGCCTCGAGAAGGTCAAGGAACGCATCCTCGAATATCTGGCCGTGCAGGGCCGTACAGGCACTCTCAAGGGGCCGATCCTCTGCCTCGTCGGTCCTCCGGGCGTCGGCAAGACCTCGCTGGGCAAGTCGATCGCCAAGGCGACCGGCCGCGAATTCGTGCGCATGGCGCTCGGTGGCGTGCGTGACGAAGCCGAAATCCGCGGCCATCGCCGCACCTATATCGGCTCCATGCCCGGCAAGGTGATCCAGTCGCTCAAGAAGGTCGGCAAATCCAACCCGCTCTTCCTGCTCGATGAAATCGACAAGATGGGCCAGGACTTCCGGGGCGATCCGTCGTCGGCGCTGCTCGAAGTGCTCGATCCGGAACAGAACCACACCTTCGCCGACCACTATCTCGAGGTGGACTATGACCTTTCCGACGTGATGTTCGTCACCACGTCCAACACACTCAACATCCCCGGCCCGCTGATGGACCGCATGGAGATCATTCGTCTGTCCGGTTACACCGAGCAGGAGAAGCATGCGATCGCCAAGCAGCACCTGATCCCGGAAACGCTCAAGGAAAATGGCCTCGCCCATGGCGAGTTCGAACTTTCCGACGCCATGCTGACCGCCTTGATCCAGCGCTACACCCGTGAAGCGGGCGTGCGTAATCTCAAGCGCGAAATCGGCAAGCTGATGCGCAAGGCCGTGACGGAGATCGTCAAGACCAAGGTCAAGACGGTGGTCATCGACGAAGAGAAGCTGACCAAGTTCCTCGGCGCCGACATCTACAAGCATGGCGAGATCGAAGCCGAAGCACAGGTGGGCCTGGTGACAGGCCTGGCCTGGACCTCGGTTGGCGGCGAGCTGCTGACCATCGAAGGCGTGATGACGCCGGGCAAGGGTCGTATGACCGTGACCGGCAACATCAAGGAAGTGATGAAGGAATCGCTGACCGCGGCCACGGCCTATGTCCGTTCGCGCTCCATCGATTTCGGCATCAAGCCGCCGATGTTCGACACGCGCGACATCCACGTCCACCTGCCCGAAGGCGCCACCCCCAAGGATGGTCCGTCGGCTGGTATCGGCCTCGCCACCGCCATCGTCTCGGTGATGACCGGCATCGCTGTCCGCAACGATGTCGCCATGACGGGCGAAATCACGCTGCGGGGCAGGGTGCTGCCCATCGGCGGCCTCAAGGAGAAGCTGCTTGCAGCCCTCCGCGGCGGCATCAAGACCGTGCTGATCCCCGAGGAGAATGTCCGCGATCTCGCCGAGATCCCAGACATCGTCAAGGAAGGCATGGAAATCGTGCCGGTCAGCCGCATGGACCAGGTCATCGAGCGCGCCTTGGTGCGCAAGCCCGAGCCGATCGAGTGGAACTTCGATGAAGTCGCCACCCCGGCCGTTTCGACCACGGTCGATACCGGCCCGGCCGACGACGCCACCGCCGGTCTGCCGCACTAAGCGGTCACGCTTTGAATAAAGAACGGCGGTCCGCAAGGGCCGCCGTTTTCGTTTGTCGTCGCGATAAGGCCGCTACATCAGCCGCGCGGCTTCTGCCTCGGTGGGGACCCGGCCGTTCGGTGTCATCCTGTTGACCGCGTCGGGCAGGGTCTTCGATAGGCGTTCCAGCAGTTCGGTGCGCGACAGGCCGGTTTTCTGCGTCAGCTCGGTGATGGTGTCTTCACCCAGCGCTTCCTCGAGGTCGGACGCTTCGACCGGAACATTGTCCTGCCCCGTATTGATCCAGCTATCCGCCTGCTGGCTGCGGCCCGACTGGCGAAAGCGGTCGACAAGATCACCCAGGCCGCCGCTCAGCACGCGGCCGGCCGATGCGCCGCCAAGTGCACCGCCCAGGCCGTTCAGCAGGTCGCCCAGGCCACCGCTCGAACGGCCCGGATTGGCCGGATCGGCCGGCTGGCCGCCCATGCCGTTCAGCATGCCACCCAGCTTGTCACGATTTTGGTAACCCGCCACGGCCAACAGGCCAAGCAGCGCTACCATTGAAGGCATTCCTCGAGCCATCTCGATATCTCCTGTTTGGGGGTCAGGCGCGGCGGCGACCGGCAATCATGCCCCAGACGGCCAGCACGATGATGGCGCCGATCACCGCGCCGATCAGGCCTGCCCCTTCACCGGGCGAATACCAACCCAGCGCCTGGCCGAGGAACGAAGCGACAAACGCGCCGACGATCCCCAGGATGGTGGTCATGATGAAGCCGGACGGCTCGTTGCTGCCGGGCATAATGAGTTTGGCGATGATGCCGGCGACGAAGCCGATGACGATTGTCCAGATGATACCCATGGCGCGCTCCTGTTTGTGCAGGGAGCAACGCTCGGCGGACCAGCCCGTTCCCCGGGTCCTATCGGAGCCAATACCGGCGCGTTGGGCTTATGTCAGGCGCTTAGCGGGCGCGCATTGGAGATTCCGCCTGCATCCCCACGACCATATAGCGCAGCCCGCGCTCAAACGCGGCCTCGGTGTTGATCGAGCCCTCTTTCTCCAGCGACCGGAAGGCTTCGGCGAGGATAGGGAACGGCGCCAGCTCGCCGTCGATATCGCCCTCGGCCCCCGCCTCCTCATCCATCCGCTCCCGCTCGCCCTGTTCCTCGAGGACATAGCCCACCACATATCGGGCCGCATCCCTTCGATGAGGTCGCCACCCCGGCTGTTTCGACCACGGTCGATACCGGCCGGCCGACGACGCCACCGCCGGCCTGCCGCACTGAGCGAACGGCAGTGAATGAAAAACGGCGATCCGCAAGGGTCGCCGTTTTGCCTTGGTGCGCTACGCCGCCTTTGGCCGCCCATAAATCGCCAACCCCATTCCGGCCACGGCCAATCCGGCCGCCAGCAGGAAGACCATGGTGAAGGCGCTGCCGATGCTGGCCTTGGAGGCGGTCGCGATGCGTTCCGCGCCGACCAGGGCGCCGAACAGGGTCGCCATGGCCGAAGCACCGGTGAGAAGGCCCAGATTGCGCGACAGTCCCAATAGGCCCGAGACCATGCCGCGCTGCCCGTCCGGGGCGGCCTGCATCACGGCGGCGTTGTTGGCTGCGAGGAAGAGCTGGAAACCCGGCGTGAGGACGATCAGCGCGCCCACATAACCAGCCGTGCCCCACCAGATCGGCAGGGTCGCGAGGCACGTTGTCCCCACGCCGATCTCAGCGAGGCCGATCAGCGTTGCCCGGCGATAGCCAACCCGATCGCTCAGCCGCCCGGCGGGAATTCCGGCAAAAGCCGACACGACCGGCCCGACCGCCATGACCAACCCGGTCTGCACGGCGTCGAGCCCCAGCCCGAAGGCGAGGAAGAGCGCGCCGACAACCAGCGTCGCCATCATTACGGCGCCGATCAACATGTTGGTGATCAGCCCCGTCCCGATCACCCGGTCGCGCATCAGGGCGGTGGGGAGCGTCCAGGGCCCGGCCGTTGCTGCCATTGGCGCGACGGGTACTGCGAAAATGACCAGTCCGAGCACGACCACGCCGCAGCCCGCCAGCAGCATGAAGGCGGCCTGCCAGCCAAATCCGGCCATCAACGCACCGCCAAGCGAAGGCCCGAGCGCGGTGCCGATCGCCGACATGGTGCCCAGCAGCCCCATCACCGCGCCGGTCCGGTCGGCGGCAATGGTGTTCCGCGCGATGGACATGGGCATGGCCATGAGCACCGCCGCGCCGACCCCCTGAACTGCCCGCGCCGCGAAGAGCAGGCCCAGGTTCGGGCTCGCCGCGCCGACCAGCGATGCCGCGGCAAACAGGGCGAGCCCGATGATGAGCAGACGCCGATGGCCATACAGATCGCCCAGCCTCCCGGCGGCGACGATGGTGACCGTCATGGTCAGCAGATATGCCAGAATGACCCATTGCAGCTCCGCCACGGTGGCCGGAAAGGCCGCCGCCAGGCTGGGCAGGGCAACAGTGGCGATGCTGCTGCCCATGGCGGCCAGCAGCGTAGCGCCGGCAAGCGCTGCCAGTGTCATGGCGGGCCGGGCGGAGACGACAGTCATGGTGATTTCTCTTGAGCTCGTGGACGTCGAAGCCTACCTTGCCACTTCAAGTCAACTTGAGGTCAAGCGTGAATCTGATCGATATCGGCGAGCTGTCCCGTCGCAGCGGCATGTCGCCATCCGCTCTGCGCTACTACGAGGAAGTCGGCCTGATCCGTCCCGATGGACGGAAGGGCCTGCGCCGCCAATATGGGCCGGACACGCTGACCCAGCTCACGCTCATCACTATGGGCAAGCTGGCCGGCTTTTCACTCGACGAGATTCGCGCCATGTTCTCTGCCGGTGGCGCACCGGCCTTGCCCCGGCTCGATCTGCAACAGCGCGCCGACCAGATCGACCGGCAGATCCGGAGCCTGACCACGCTGAGCAAGGCGCTGCGCCATGTCGCAGAATGCCCAGCGCCGTCGCATATGGAGTGCCCAAGCTTTCAGCGTCTCATGCGCCTCACCCCGGCACTGGCGCGACGAGAGGCGTCCTAGCGGCGGGAAAATCGCGGGTCTGAGCACCCATGGCGCGCTCCTGTTTGTGCAGGAGCAACGCTCGTCGGATCGGCCCGTTCCGCAAGTGCAAGAGGATCGTGCGCAAAGAGATCTGCCGGTCAGTCGCCGGAAACAAGCTTGATTTGGCTGGCCCCTGCGTAATCGTAGGCGATCGCAGCCTTGAACTGGTCGATTCTTTCCACGATCGTAGCGCGATAGAGGTCCACCGGCATGTCGAGGTCTTCCACGCGCGTCAGGCCGCGCGACACCGGCACCAGCAGATCGCCCTGGCGAGTGCCGCGGAGCGAGTGGATGCTCGCGGCATCGCCACCCTGGGCGCCGAGGCCCGGCGCAAGAATGATCGAATGCGGCAGCAGCTGCCGGAGGCGGCGCCCTTCATGCGGCACCGTTGCGCCGATCACCGCCCCAAACGGGCTCAGATGTTCGGCATCGGTGGTCGTGGCCAGCGCACTGATCAGGTCGGCGACCCGGTCGGATACCAGCCTGTTCCCCGCCATCTTGTCCTGCAGCCAGCTCGCGCCGGGATTGGACGTGCGACACAGCACGAACAGGCCCTTGCCGAACTGCCTGGCACAGTCGACGAATGGGTCA
Source organism: uncultured Devosia sp. (assembly GCF_946479885.1). The sequence goes on along the minus strand of NZ_CAMLHM010000053.1, from coordinate 2,507 downwards.
AGCGTGTCCGGCCCCATCAAGGGGTTGATCGTCAGGCAATCCGCTTCGAAATCTCCGCTGCCGCCATCGGCTGCAGGTGTCAGATAGGCACGGGCATAGGCGGCGGCCGTGGGACCAATGTCGCCGCGCTTGGCGTCCATTATCACGCCCATGCCGGCGGCCTTGGCCCGCTTCATTCCGAGCGATAGCGCAGTCAGTCCAACCAGGCCGTGTGCTTCGAAATAGGCAGACTGGAATTTCACGAAGCCGACGCTTCCCTCGACCGTGTCGAGGATGAAGTTGACGTAGTCCGAAAGCCAGTTCGGGGCATCGTCGCGCGCCAGCGCGTGCGGAATGTCGGGACGGTGAGGATCTATGCCGACCACGAGATCGCCAAACCGGCCAACATTGTCTTGGACAATCTCAACCCAGGTCCGGTTCTCCATAACAGCTCCTCGCCTCGGATTTCGCAATTGCGTGATAAACTCTATTCGCCGTTTCGACCTCTGGTAGCAAGCGCCAACCCGGAACTGGCCGCTCCTGCCACGCTCTGTCACCACGGCGCGCCATGTCTCTTGTAACGCGCCCGTGAACGCCCTACCTCCACATGCCGGCTGATGGCAGAAGCAACAGGAGCATCCCTTGAATAAGGCCCTCGTCGTCATTCTTGCCGCCGTGACCCTCGATGCTGTCGGCATCGGCCTGATTTTTCCCATCCTGCCGGCGCTGCTGCGCGATGTCGGCCATATCTCCGAGGTGGCGACGCTCCTCGGTCTCATGCTGGCGCTCTATTCGGCCTGCCAGTTCCTGTTTTCGCCGATTCTGGGCGTGCTGAGCGACCGCTTCGGCCGGCGTCCTGTCTTGCTGGTGTCGCTGGCCGGTGCCGCCATTGACTATCTGATCATGGCCTTCGCGCCCGAACTCTGGATGCTGGTGCTGGGCCGCGCCATATCGGGCATCACCAGCGCCAACATGGCGGTTGCGACCGCTTACATCACCGATATTTCGAGCGAACAGGAACGCGCCAAACGCTTTGGACTGTTCCACGCCATGTTCGGCATCGGCTTCATCATCGGCCCGGTAATCGGCGGTGTGCTCGGCGACTACTGGGTGCGTGCACCCTTTATCGCCGCGGCTTTGCTCAACGGCATCAACTTCGCCCTCGCGCTCTTCGTGCTGCCAGAATCGCGCAAGGGCGAGCCGGGCGCGAAGTTTACCTGGGACGCGCTCAACCCCTTCAAGCCACTCAGGTGGGCCCTGACCTTTTCGGCGCTGATTCCGCTGATGGCCATCTTCGTCATCATGAATTTCGTCGGCACCATGTATGGCACCATCTGGGCCATGTTCGGCGAGGACAGCTTCCGGTGGAACGGGCTGATGATCGGCCTGTCGCTCGGCGCGTTCGGTGTGTTCCACGCCGGCGCACAGGCGCTCCTCACCGGTCCAGCGGTGGCCAGGCTCGGTGAGCGCTGGGCGCTGGTCGTGGGCATGGCCTGCGAATTGACGGCTCTGGTCGTTGTCGGCTTCGCCACGCAGGGTTGGATCCTGTTCGCCCTGGCGCCGCTCTTTGCCCTCGGCGGCATCGGCATGCCGGCGCTGCAATCGCTGACCACCACCCAGGTCGGCTCCGACAAGCAGGGGCAGTTGCAGGGTGTGCTGGCCAGCCTTGTCAGCCTCGCATCGATCTTCGGGCCGCTTTTCTTCAGCTTCACCTATTTCGCCATCCGCGGCACTTGGCCGGGGTTGATCTGGATCATCGGGGCCGGAATCTACCTATTGGCACTACCCCTTATGCTGGGCATAAGGCGCAGCGCACGGCCTGTCCCGGCGGCCGGGCAATAGCCTCGCAATCCGCAGGAAAGCCCGGAAATCCGGGAAAAACTCATAAACCGGACTTGTCGGGGCAATTTTTCCGGTCCATTAACAGCATTGCACCGTCCGGCCTCGCAAAAACCCCGGAAATCCTTGCGTTTCGAGCAGAATCGACCAAGGGTTGCCGCGTTTCAGGGTTCGCCAGCGGGGCGGGCAATTCACTGTGAGGAAACGCTATGAACAAGAACGATCTGGTTGGCGTCGTCGCCGACAAGGCGACGATCACCAAGGCACAGGCCGCTGAAGCGGTTGACGCAGTGTTCGAGGCAATCACCGGCTCGCTGAAGTCCGGTGAAGAAGTCCGTCTCGTTGGTTTCGGCACCTTCGCGGTGTCGCAGCGCAAGGCTTCGACCGGCCGTAACCCGGCCACCGGCGCTGAGATCAAGATCCCGGCTTCGAACCAGGCTAAGTTCAAGCCCGGCAAGGGCCTGAAGGACGCGATCAACTAAGACCGCTATCGGGGTCGCTGAAGGCGTCCTCAGGATCGGCATGCTGATCGGCCCCGAGCGCCTCGCGCCGGGGCCATTTCTTTTTTTGCCGGTTGACGCTGGCGGGCAGGGGCCCTAATCAGGGCCACCTTGCGTCGGGCCAACGGCCCTGCGGGCGATTAGCTCAGTTGGTAGAGCGCTTCGTTTACACCGAAGATGTCGGCGGTT
>NZ_CAMLHM010000052.1 GCF_946479885.1 uncultured Devosia sp. | reverse complement strand
GCGGCAGCCTGGGCGTCAGCAGCGGCCTGAGCGTCGGCGGCAGCCTGGGCGTCAGCAGCGGCCTGAGCGTCGGCGGCAGCCTGGGCGTCAGCAGCGGCCTGTGCGTCGGCAGCTGCCTGAGCGTCGGCGGCAGCCTGGGCGTCAGCAGCGGCCTGAGCGTCAGCGGCAGCCTGAGCATCGGCAGCGGCCTGCGCTTCAGCGTCAGCGGCAGCCTGGGCAGCGGCGGCGGCCGCATCCGCATCAGCCTGTGGGTCGGCCGGCGGTGGCGCGGCCTCGGCCGGTGCAGCGGATACGGCGGCGATGCACTCCTCGAAGGTGGCATAGCCAGCCACGATGCAGAGTTCGGTCAGGCTGGCTTGCGCCGCTTCCAGGGCGGCGGTGTCGCCGGATGCCTGGGCGGCTGCATAGGCCTGGTAGGCGGCGACCAAGTCGCCATCCTGCGCACGCACGGTCAGCGGCAGCAGAGCCATCAGACCGATACTGGTGCCGGTTACGAGCCAAGTTCTAAGGCGCATTGTTCTTTTCCTTATGTCGATAGACATTCCTGCCAAGCATCGCGAGGCCAGTCTGAACGCAAACTGAATGGAATCGATGGTTCGATTTGACGATGCTAGTTCCCCGCAAGGCCCGCAACGCCTGGCTTGGGCGATAGTTCCGGCGGCGCGAGCGGAATGACGAGGCCTGTCGATCATGGCGCGAGTGCGGCATAGTGGACGGATCACCGGCCGATGCGCTTGGCCGGCCCCGCGGGAACGTGGTACGCCCAAGCATGCAGCAGGCTGCCGACACACTCACCATTCCGACAAAGGGGCAGGGGCTCTATGAGTTCACCCCCGCATTGCGTCAGTTCGTGGCCAATGCCGAGGTGACCACGGGGCTGTTGACCGCCTATGTGCGCCATACGTCGTGTTCGCTGCTGATCCAGGAAAATGCCGACGCCGACGTCAAGACCGATCTTGACGGCTTCTTTCGCCGGCTGGTGCCCGAGGGCATGGATTGGCTGGTGCACACCACCGAGGGGCCGGACGACATGCCGGCGCATATCAAGGCGGCGTTGACGCAGACCTCGATCGGTATCCCGGTCATGGAAGGCCAACCGGTCTTCGGGACCTGGCAGGGCATCTATCTGTTCGAGCACCGCCGCCGGCCGCATCGCCGCGACGTGGTGCTCCATCTCATCGGGGACCGTTGATGGACTGGGCGACACTGGTTGGCTATTGGCCATTTGTGCTGGGGCTGATGGCCACGGGTGTTGCGTCGGGCATAGCCGCCGGCCTGCTCGGCATTGGCGGCGGCGCGATCATCGTGCCGGCCCTCAGCAATGCCCTGCTGCTGCTCGGCTATGATGCGGACGTGGTGCAGCACGTGGCGGTGGGCACATCGCTCGCCATCATCATCCCGACCGGCATCATGAGCGCGCGCTCCCACTACAAGCGCGGCGCCCTCGACCTCAAGGTGCTGCGGCTGTGGACGCCGTTCATCGTGGCCGGCACGTTCATCGGCGGATTGATGGCGGGGTACTTCTCCGGCGACGTCCTGCGCATCGTCTTCGCCGTCATGGCCTTCATCATCGCGGCCAATATCGTCTTCGCCTTCCAGACCAGGCTGATGGGGCACCTTCATGGGTCAGCGGCGACGCATCGGGTCTCGGCCGTCGTCGTCGGCTATATCTCATCGCTGATGGGCATTGGCGGCGGCTCGCTGACCGTGCCGACCCTGGTGGCTTTCGGCGCCACGATGCATGCCGCCGTGGGCACGTCGGCCGCAATCGGCGTGGCGATTGCGGTTTCCGGCACGCTGGGCTTCATCATTTCCGGCTGGGGCGCCACGGGCCTGCCGCCGCTGAGCCTGGGCTATGTCAATCTGGTCGCCCTGGTGCTGGTCGCGGTGCTCGCCGCCGCCTTTGCGCCCCTGGGCGCGGCGCTGGCGCATCGGCTGGACCAGAAGACGCTGAAATACGTCTTCGCGGTTTTCCTCGTGCTGGTCGGGCTCAACATGCTGTGGAAGGTGCTGGCCAGCTAAACCGCTCCCTATCGCGCCCTATTGACTCAAAAATGCTCTCTATTGTACCTTGAAATGGTGCAATAAGGAACATTGCGAATGACTACGGAATTCCTGACTGTCGAAGCCGCGTCGGAGGCGCTGCAACTGCACGCCAAGACCGTGCTGCGCTTCATCCGCGAAGGAAAACTGCGCGCGACCAAGGTCGGTAAGCAGTACCGTGTCCTCCGTTCCGACTTGGACGCGTTTGCCGGGGCACCGGCGCGGATCGTTCCATCGCGAGCCCGGGCCACCTGTGTTGTCGATATCGAGGATGTCGATCAGGAGTTGCTGCGACGCGTGTCGTCGACGCTGGCCGGTGCGCGTCGCGATCCGGAAACGCAAGGTGAGGCGCTTTCCGTCGACATCGCACATGACCCCATCCGCCGGACCATCAAAGTCATTGCCATAGGCGCCCCCGGCGATCTGGCGATGGTGCTCAAGCTCGTCGATGCCTGCCTGGAGAGTTGAGCATGCGCGACATCTACAAGAGCGATGCGGGGAGGCAGGCTGTGCTCGATCTCTACGAGGCCGCGCTGACCCAATGGCCGACGCCGATCGAGCGGCTGTCCGTATCGACGCGCCAAGGCGACACCTTTGTCCTCGCTGGCGGTCCGGCCGGGGCGTCGCCGTTGATTCTGCTGCACGGCTCGGCCATCAACTCGGCCAGTTGGGTGGGCGACATGCCGGAGTGGAGCCGCCACTTCAGAGTGTTTGCCGTCGATATAATCGGCGAGCCGGGACTAAGCGCACCATCGCGGCCGCCCCTGGCATCGGATGCCTATGCAGAGTGGCTGGACGATGTGCTGGTCGGGCTGGGCCTGACGTCGGCCGCCTTTGTGGGTCTCTCCCTCGGGGGCTGGATGGCGCTGGACTACGCGATCCGACGGCCGGACAAGGTGTCCAGGCTGGTGCTGCTGAGCCCCGGCGGCATCGGACGCAATCGCAACATCTTGCTATGGGCGCTGCCCCTGCTGCTGCTCGGTGGTTGGGGACGCCGCAAGATGCTGGAACGGATCGGGGGCAGCGCCATGACCAGTCAGGCCTTTGCCGTTAGCCCTATCGGCAGGCTGAGCGCCGCGATCTTCCAGCACTTTAGACCGCGTACCGAGCTGTTGCCGGTGCCGACAGACGATGCATTGCGGCGACTGCCGATGCCGGTCATGGCCGTGCTCGGTGGCAAGGACGTGTTCATCCATGCCGATGAGAGCCGTGATGCCCTCGAGCGCAATGTGACCAGGCTCACGATGCGCTACCTGCCCGACGCGCCGCATTTCATACCCGGCCAGACGCAGTCTGTGCTGGCGTTTCTGCAATAGCGAAAGGCCCCCGCTGGTGCGAGGGCCTTGCTGTGTCAGGTTGGTGGGGACGGGTGACTACGGTATATCCGAACGTCCCCACCGCCCAAGCCCCCCCGAAAGGGGTATGGGAATTGATTATTGTGCGTCGGTGCCCAGTTCCCACTGGACGTTGACGTTGATGGCAAAGGCCAGCTCACCCGCTTCGACCGGCACCTTGGCGTCCGCAGCTTCTGCCCTGGCGTACATGGGGTAGGGCTGTGGGTTGTTGAAGCCCTGCGTCTCGGAAATCGACTGAATTTCGTCGAGTGCGGCACCGGCAGCCGTGGCGTAGAGTTCGGCCTTGGCGCGGGCATCGGCGAAGGCCGCCTTGCGGGCCTCGTCGTAGAGCGCGGACGGGTCGGCCACGGCGAAGGTGACGCCATTGACGGTGTTGGCGCCGACCGTAACCGACTTGTCGAGGATCGCGCCCAGCGAATCGAGGTCACGAACGGTGACCGTCACGGTGTTGGCGACCTGGTAGCCGTTGATCTTGGGCGGCAGCGAATAGCCATTGGCATCGCGCTCGTCGGTATAGACATAGTTCGGATTGACCGAGAAGCCCGAGGTCTGGATGTCGCGCGCTTCGATGCCGGCTGCCTTGAGCTCGGCGATCAGCTCGGCCATGGCGGCGGTATTGGCGTCGAGCGCTTCGCGGGCGGTAGCGCCCTGGGTGGTCACACCCGAATTGATCTGCGCCATATCGGGCGCGGCCATGACCTCGCCATGACCCTCGATGGTGATCGTTCCGGCATAGGCGGGGAGGGAGAGGCTGGCAAGCAGGGCAAAAGGAGCAAGGGCAACAAGGCGACGCATGAAACACTCCAAAGATAACGAGAGGGACTACTCCTCATCCATTGCGTCAGTATTGCGGCATAGATGAACCGGAGTTGAACGGCCCTGTGGAGATCGGTCATCGCCAAAAGTATGACTTTTGAACTTGCACTTGAGGGGGGCGGTAGGGTAGTCACTGCACTGACATTTCAGGGGCGGACCATGGGCGACAAGCACTATCCCGACGGCATCCTGCTGGGCCGCGCCCGCGTTCCCGGTCACGCTCATCCACGTATCGTCACGGTTCGCGGCGGCGAATTGATCGACATCACCGCCAAGGGCTTTGCCACCGTGCGGGATATCGCCGAGAGCGGCAATGCAGCGCAACACGTGCGCAATGCCGCGGGCGTGAGCCTGGGCAGTGTCGATAGCGCCCTCGCCAATTCGGTGGCCGCCGGCTCGGACGCGTCCAGGCCCAGCCTGCTGTCGCCCATCGACCTCCAGGCCATCAAGGCATCGGGCGTCACCTTCGTCGTCTCGCTGCTGGAGCGGGTGATCGAGGAGCAGGCACGCGGCGACAAGGCGCGGGCCGATGCGCTGCGCGGCGATATTACCGGCCTGATCGGCACCGACCTCAGCGAGCTCGTGCCTGGCTCCGAAACGGCCATGAAGGTCAAGGCGGCGCTGATCGAGCGCGGCGTTTGGAGCCAGTATCTGGAAGTCGGTATCGGGCCGGATGCCGAAATCTTCACCAAGAGCCAGCCGATGGCCTCGGTGGGCTACGGCGCCGAAGTGGGACTGCACCCGGTATCGAGCTGGAACAATCCCGAGCCCGAAGTGGCGCTGCTGGTGACCAGCAAGGGCGAGATCATCGGCGCAACGCTGGGCAATGACGTCAATCTGCGCGATGTGGAGGGCCGTTCGGCGCTGCTGCTGGGCAAGGCCAAGGACAACAATGCCTCGGCCTCGCTGGGGCCGTTCATCCGGCTGTTCGATGGCGATTTCACCCTCGAAACGGTCAAGCAGTCCGAGATCGCGCTGCGCGTCGAGGGCGAAGACGGCTTCGTGCTCGAGGGGCATTCCTCGATGAACCAGATTTCGCGCACCCCGGAATCGCTGGTTGCCGCGACCATTGGCGGTCACCACCAGTATCCCGATGGCCTGGTGCTCTACCTCGGCACCATGTTCGCCCCGGTCAAAGACCGCGATGGCGCCGGCAAGGGCTTCACCCACAAGCTGGGCGACGTGGTCTCGATATCGACATCTGAATTGGGCACCCTATCTAACAGGGTGAACCTCTCCACTATCTGTCCGCCCTGGACCTACGGCGCCAGCCACCTGCTGCGCGACCTGGCCAAGGCCGACCTCCTCTAGGTCATGTCGAGCTTCAACTCAGGCTGAGCCGAGAGAGACAGATTTCGAGAACCGGAGCGCAGCGTATGTTCAAGTACGTGAGCACCGGAAGCGCAGAAAGCTGGCGCTCGCAGGCCAGCATCAGTTGAAGGTCGATATGACCTACGAAAGGCATTCCAAGATGGCTGAATTGCACAAGAACCTCATCAACGGGGAATGGGTGGGCTCGGATGGTGTGGAGAACATCAACCCGTCCAACACGGCTGAAGTCGTGGGCGTCTATGCCCGCGCAACCGCCGAAGAGACCAAGCAGGCCATCGCGGCCGCCAAGGCGGCATTCCCGGCCTGGTCGCGTTCGGGCATTCTCGAGCGCCATGCTATCCTCTCCAAGACCAGCCAGGAAATCCTGGCGCGCAAGGCCGAGCTGGGTGAACTGCTGAGCCGCGAAGAGGGCAAGACCCTGCCCGAAGGCATTGGCGAAGTGACGCGCGCGGCGCAGATCTTCGACTTTTTCGCCGGAGAAGTCCTGCGGCTTGCCGGCGAAGTGCTGCCGTCCGTCCGCCCCGGTATTGGCGTTGAGATCACGCGCGAGCCGATCGGGGTGATCGGCATCATCACGCCGTGGAATTTCCCCATCGCCATCCCGACCTGGAAGCTCGCGCCAGCTTTGGCCTATGGCAACACCGTCGTCATCAAGCCGGCCGATCTCGTGCCGGGCTCGACCTGGGCTATCGTCGATATCCTGGTGCGCAACGGCCTGCCCAAGGGCGTGCTGAACCTGGTCATGGGCAAGGGTTCGGTCGTTGGCCAGACCATGCTCGACAGCAAGGACGTGACTGCGATTTCGTTCACCGGCTCGGTGGGCACGGGCAAGCGCGTCGCGGCAGCCTCGATCGAGCACAACCGCAAGTTCCAGCTCGAAATGGGCGGCAAGAATCCGACCGTCGTGCTTGATGACGCCGACCTCAAGGTTGCCGTCGAAACCGTGGCGCAGTCGGCCTTCTTCTCGACCGGCCAGCGCTGCACGGCCTCGAGCCGCGTCATCGTCACCGAGGGCATCCACGACAAGTTCGTCGAGGCTTTGGCCGAGCGGACGCGCAACCTGCGCGTGGGCGATGCGCTCGACAAGAACACCGAAATCGGTCCGGTGGTGGACCCGAGCCAGCTCAAGCAGGACACGGACTACATCGCCATCGGCAGGGCCGAAGGCGCCAAGGTCGCGGCCGGCGGCGAACTGGTGAAGACGGCAACGGAAGGCTACTTCCTGCAGCCGACTTTGTTCACCGAAGCGACCAACTCCATGCGCATCAGCCGCGAGGAAATCTTCGGGCCGGTGGCCTCGGTCATCCGGGTCAAGGACTACGAGGAAGCGCTGTTTACCGCCAACGACACCGAGTTCGGTCTCTCGGCCGGCATCGTCACCACCTCGCTCAAGTATGCGACGCACTTCAAGCGCAATGCCGAGGCCGGCATGGTGATGGTCAACGTGCCGACCGCCGGCGTCGATTTCCACGTGCCGTTCGGCGGCCGCAAGGGCTCCAGCTACGGCTCGCGCGAACAGGGCAAGTATGCAGCCGAGTTCTTCACCGTGGTGAAGACGGCGTATACCGCGGCGGGCTGAGGCGCGAAGTCACCCCGACACTCGATCATCACCCTCGGGCTTGCCCCGAGGGCTCTACACTTGGTGGTCGCTCCACAACCACGGCGTTCCCTCGGACTTGAATCCGAGGGCCATCCGCCGCTTGTGCCGTGTCGTCGGTGGCCCTCGGGTCAAGCCCGAGGGAACGCCGGTGCTGTTAAGGCACAGTGCCTCACCTACACATTCACCGCCTTCGCCATGCCCTGCTGGCCGATCAGGCTGCAGAGCTTGAAGATGCCCACTTCGATCTGGGCTTCGTCGCAGAGCGAGAAGCTGAGGCGCATCGTGTTGTGGCCCGAGCCATCGGCGTGGAAGGCAGCGCCCGGCACGAAGGCGACATCCTGGCGCAGCGCCTGCTGCAGCAGGGCGCCGGCATCCATATGCTCGGGCAATTCCAGCCAGATGAACATGCCGCCCTCGGGCTTCTTCCAGCGCAGGCCCGGCGGGGCGTGGCGCTCCAGCGCATTCAACATGGCGTCGCGACGGACGCGATAGACCGAGCGGGCGCGCCCCACCTGGGCCTCATAGCCCGCCTGCGCCACCCGATGGATCACCATCTGGTTGGTGGTGGCGGTATGCAGGTCGGCGCCCTGCTTGAGCAGGGTCAGCTTGCGGATCAGCGCCTTGGGACCGCTGACCCAGCCAACGCGCAGGCCGGGTGACAGGGTCTTGGAGAACGAGCCGCAATAGAGCGTCCGCGACCCTTCGATGCCGTGTGTGGCCGCGTCGAGTGCGGCGATGGGCGGCAGGTCCTCGCCGTCATAGCGCAGGGCCGTATAGGCTCCGTCTTCCACGATGACGGCGTCGAGCGTGCGCGCCTGGTCGAGCGCCTTGTGGCGGGCGGCACGACTCAGCGTCGCGCCATCGGGATTGGCGAAGTCGGGCACCAGGTAGATCAGCCGCGGCGCGCTGGGACCGGTAGGTTGCGGCGAATCGAGCCCGGAAAATTGCGGCTGGTAGGCAGAGAACGACTGCAGCGCGCCCAGATAGGTCGGCTTGGCGGCGACCACGCCGCTGCCCGGATCGAGCAACAGCTTGCCGATCAGATCGAGCGCCTGCTGCGACCCTGTGGTGACGAGGATATTGTCGGGCCCGGCGGGCACGCCGCGCGCCGCCATGTGATCGGCGATCCACTGGCGCAGCGGCAGGTAACCCTCGGTGGTGGAGTATTGCAGGGCCTCGCGGGCGATGGAGGGTCCGGCAAACACCTCGCGCCACGCCTCCTGGAACAGCCCGACATTGAACAAGGCCGGATCGGGAATGCCGCCCGCAAAGGAGATCATGGTCGGCTTGCCGACCAGCTTCAGCAGTTCGCGGATTTCCGAAGCCTTGATGGATTGGGCGCGGGACGAAAGGCGAAATTCCTGTGGCAACATTTGTATCACCGTGCAATGATACGAGTGATACAAGCACTGAAATATTGTTATGTCAACAGTGCTGACCTTATGTGTCCCCGGTTGCTCAAACTGACCTAGGGCGGCGCCGGACAGGCGGCCGAAACCCCCGTGGAGAAGCCGGCTTGGGCGGGCACGGCATTGGGGGATGACGTTTGGCCGCGTGGAAGCGTTGATCGAAACCGGATAGTATCGACGCATGAATGATACAAATACCGATACAATCGATCTCCCCGATAGCCAGCATCCGCTGCATGAGCGGCTGGCCAGGGCGGTGGAGAGCGCGATCGCCGCGGGCCGGTTCCGCCCGGGCGAGCAATTGCCGACCCACCGCCAGCTGGCGCAGCAGTTCTCGGTTTCCATCGGCAGCGTCACGCGGGCGATCGATACGCTGAGCGCGCGCGGCGTGGTGCGCGGGGAAATCGGGCGCGGTACCTTTGTGCTCGAGCAGGCCGGTGCGACGCCTGACGAGGGCGGCATCATCGACCTCTCCTACAATGCGCCGCCGCCGATCATCTCGGCCCAGCGCATGGCGGCGGCGACCGAGCTGGCCAACCGGCACGCGCTGGCGCTGGCCCATGGTGGCTATGGCGATCTCAGCGGTACGGCGCGGCAGCGCGCCACGGTAGCGGGCTGGTTGACATCGGCGCGCACCCCGCTTGGCGCCGATGAAATCCTCTTGTGCAACGGCGCGCAGCAGGCGCTCCACCTGGCCTTTGCCACGCTGCGGCAGGGCTCCGATATCATCCTGACGGAAAGCGCCACCTTTCCCGGCGCGCTCGCGGCGGCGGCCAATCTTGGCATGACCATGTCGCCGGTCGCCCATGACAGCGAGGGCATGCTGCCCGAGGCGCTGGACGCGGCGCTGACTGCTTCGGGCGCGCGGATTATCTACGCGACGCCGGTCTGCCAGAACCCGCTGGGTTTCGAAACCGGTCCGGAGCGGCGGCGAGCGCTGGCCGAGGTCGCCCGGCGACACGGGGCCATGATCGTCGAGGACGACATCTATGGCTTGTACGCAGCCAAGGGGAAGCTCACCTATCGGGAGCTGCTGCCCAATCAGGTCATCTATGTCACGAGCCTCTCCAAGAGCCTGACGCCGCTGGTGCGCCTGGGCGTCATCGCGCCGCCGCCGGCGCTGCTGGCTGCGGTGCGCAAGCGGTTGCGGGCGGAAAGCTGGGGCCTGCCGCCCTATGTGGCGGAACTGGCGACGGCCATGCTCGAGATCGGCATGGGCGACGAGGCGGCGGCCACGCTGCGCAGCGAGGGTCTGGCGCGGCTTGAGCTGACGCGGACCAGGCTTGGTCTCGGCGCGGTGCCGATGCCCGGTGGTGCGCCGCATCTGTGGTTGCCGATGAGTCCGGTCAAGGCGGAGCAGTTTGTCCGGCGCGCCAGCGAGGCCGGCGTGCGGATCACCCCGCCATCGGCCGCGCAGGTGGGCGATGCCCCCGTCGCCGGTGTGCGCCTCTGCATCATGGCGCCACCAACGCGCGCGGTGCTCGAGCGCGCCCTGGTTGTCCTGGCCGGAATTTTGGGCAGCGACGAGGACGTGGTGGTTTAGTCACCTCATCGGCTGATCTTACAGCTCGCGCCGCGGATAGCCGCGTCGCACCGTTGCAGCGATTTGGCCGCTGGCGGGTTGGAAGCTTGCCAATCGACCCGCGGCAGACCTAGACAGGCGGTAGCGAAAAGGAAGCTCGATGACTGATCGCCCGTCCGTATTGGCGCCATTCCGCAACGAGACGTTCCGGCTGTTGTGGCTGGCGACGCTGGTGTCCAACCTGGGCGGGCTGGTGCAATCGGTGGGCGCGGGGTGGATGATGACCACGCTCACCTCGTCGCACAACATGATCGCCCTGGTGCAGGCCTCGACCACCCTGCCTATCATGGTGTTCTCGATCGCGGCCGGCGCGCTGGCCGACAATTTCGACCGGCGCACGGTCATGCTCATCGCCCAGGGTGGCATGATGCTGGTGTCGCTGGCGCTCGCCGTCCTGGCCTTTCTCGGCCTGCTCAATCCCTGGCTGCTGCTGACCTTCACCTTCCTGATCGGCTGTGGCACGGCCCTGTTCAACCCGTCCTGGCAGGCCTCGATGGGCGATATCGTGCCGCGTGGCGACTTGCCCGGCGCGGTGACCCTCAATGCCATGGGCTTCAACATGATGCGCAGTATCGGCCCGGCGGTGGGCGGGTTGATCGTGGCGCTGGCGGGGGCGGCGGCGGCATTCGCCGTCAACGCGTTCTCCTACCTGCCGCTGATCCTTGCGCTGGGGCGCTGGCAGCCGGAACGGACGCCCAGCCGGCTGCCGCGCGAGAATTTCGGCAGCGCCATGTGGGCCGGCATCCGCTACGTCTCGCTATCGCCGAACCTGACGACAGTGCTGTTTCGCGGCTTTCTGTTCGGCTTTTCGGCGACGGCGATCCTGGCGCTGCTGCCGTCGGTGGCGGCCGAATATGTGGGCGGCGGCGCGCTGGCCTATGGCACCCTGCTGGGCTGTTTCGGTCTGGGGGCCATTGGCGGGGCATTCCTCAATGGCCGCATCCGCGAGCGCTACAGCAATGAGGTGATCGTGCGGCTGGCCTGTATCGGCTTTGCCGCCAGCAGCGTGGCCCTGGGCTATAGCCGCGATCCGCTACTGAGCCATCTGGCGCTGTTGCCGGCCGGTGCCTGCTGGGTGCTGGCGCTGTCCCTGTTCAATGTGTCGATCCAGCTCTCCTCCCCGCGCTGGGTGGTGGGGCGGGCGCTGTCGCTCTACCAGACTGCCACCTTCGGCGGCATGGCCATGGGGGCCTGGATCTGGGGCATCAGCGCCGATGCGTTCGGCCCTGATTCAGCGCTGGTCCTGTCGGGATCGACCATGCTGCTCTGCGCGCTGGTGGGGTTCCGGTTGCCGCTGCCGCAGTTCAATGCCCGCGACCTCAATCCCCTCAACACCTTCAACGAGCCGATCCTCAAGCTCGACCTGCGCCCGCGCAGCGGGCCGATCATGGTGATGATCGACTATGCCATCGCCCAGGACGACATTCCCCGCTTCCTGGCGCTCATGGCAGACCGGCGGCAGATCCGCATTCGCGATGGGGCGCGGCAATGGGCGCTGCTGCGCGATCTTGAGCACCCAGAGATCTGGACCGAATCCTACCATGTGCCGACCTGGATCGATTATCTGCGGCACAATCTGCGGCGCACCAAGGCGGATGCCGAAAATATCGAACTGATCCGGGCCCTGCACCGCGGCGAGGGGCTGCCGGTGGTCCGGCGCATGATCGAGCGGCAGACGGTGCCGCTGCGCGATGACACCCCGCTGCGGGAAACGCCGGAGGTCTAGGCTAAGCCGTGATCCGCTGGTCTGGCGCGGAAGCTGCGTTGTCGGCCAATGTCTCGAGCAGGCTATCGGCGGGCACCGGCTTTGACAGCAGGTAGCCCTGGAGTTGGTCGCAGCCCATGCCTGCAAGGATGCGCTGCTGCTCGGCCGTCTCAACGCCCTCAGCGGTGACCAGCATGTGCATGGCGCGGCCCAGTTCGATGATCGACCGAACGATGCCCTGGATTTCCTGGTCCTTGCCGAGCGCCGCGGTGAAGGACTGGTCGATCTTGAGCTTGTCCACGCCATAGGTGCGCAGATAGCTGATCGAGGAGTAGCCGGTGCCGAAATCGTCGAGAGCGACCCGGATGCCGCGGGCGCGCAGGCGGTTGAGGGTGGATTGAACCAGCGGTGAGTTCTGCAGCAGCAGGCCCTCGGTAATTTCCAGCTCCAGGCGCCGCGCGGCCAGGCCCGTCTGTGCCAGTATGTTGAACACCCGGTCGGCAAATTTCTCGTCGCGGAACTGCAGGGGGGAGACGTTCACCGCCACCCACGGAATGGTCGAGCTCGCGGCGAAACGGCAGGCGGTGGTCAATACCCACATGCCCAGCTGGTCGATCAGCCCGCGATCCTCCGCCAGGCTGATGAACATGGCCGGCGACAGCCGGCCGCGCTCGGGGTGGTCCCAGCGAACCAGGGCCTCGGCGCCGGCCACCCGGCAGGTTTGGGTTTCATAGATGGGTTGATAGACCAGCCCAAGGCCGGCCTCGTTTGCGAGGGCCGATCGAAGATCCATTTCGAGGATGCGCTGGTCACGCACATTCTCGTCCATCTCATCGATGAACAGGTGGTATCGGCCTCGGCCGTCACCCTTTGCACTGTAGAGGGCGATGTCGGCCTGCCGCATCAGTTCCTCGCCCGCCGCCCCCGAGTCGGAGGTGACCACGACGCCGACGCTTGCCCCGACGCGGACCTCATGGCCCGACAGCTCGAACGGCGCACCGATCACTTCGACCACCGTTCGCGCCAGGGACAGGGCCAGGGCATTGTCGGCGAGGCCGACCTGGATGATGGCGAACTCGTCGCCGCCAATCCTGGCGACGGTATCGGCGTCGCCCACGCAGGCGGAAAGACGGTGCGCAGCGGCCTTGATGAGTTCATCACCGATCGGGTGCCCGAGCGTGTCGTTGACATGCTTGAAGCGATCCAGGTCGAGGTAGTGCAGTGCGACCGCCGAGCCGCTGCGTCGCATATGCGCCAGTGCCTGTTCCAGCCGGTCCTCGAAGAGGGCGCGGTTCGGCACCCCGGTCAGCGCATCATGAAAGGCAAGGTAGGATGCCTCGGCGCGGCTATGCTCCAGCATCCTGCTCGTCCGCTTGAGGCGCCGCAGCAGCATGGCCGCCGTCAGGCCCGCAAGCCCCAGGGCAGCGGCAAGCGCCGGTGCCGTATCCCGTATCAGGGCATAGGCGGGCTCGTCCGGCACCCAGGTGAAGAAGCTGACGATCCGGCCGCTATCGTTGAGAATTGGCGAAGCGACCCGTTCGCCGTCATCAGGATCGAAGGTGGAATAGCCCAGGCCCTCGATCGCGTATTTCTCCGAAATCTCCCGGGCAACCTCCTGATCGATCTCGCGGATCGACAGGTGGAGGAATTCGGTGCCCGGTGCCTGCTGGACCGCATCCGTACCTGGCACAACCGGGCGCAGGCTGATGATGGCGGGTTTGCTGCCCTCGAGGGCAACGATGTCTTCGATGCCAAGGCCAGTCACCGCAGCGGTCGAGTCAGTCACGTCGGCCGACGCTTCGGCCATTGCGGCGCGCAACTCCGTCACCAGGGGTGCTGCGATTCCCCTTATGGCTTCATAGGTCTCCGGATCCACTGCGGCGCCGTCGTGGGCTGCATGAACCGGCCTGTTTGCACTGTCGAGAACGTAGACCTGGTCATGCCCGAAATACTTGCTCATCCAGGCCGTGAGGTTTTCCTCGATCCAGGGCTCGTTGTCCGATCGAAGGTTCAGGACCGCGTCGTCCCAGATGGCGGAACTGTTCTGCTCGACCGGGATGCGCTTCTCGATGTCGGCAAGCCCGGTCTGGACGGCGTGGGCCTGGCGGGCGATCGAACGATCATCGATCCGCGAGGCGGCCCACCAGCCAAAGCAGCCGACAGCCGCAATCAACGCCAGGGCGAACACGATCGACAGGTTGGTAATCTGGCGGGAAAGGGGTGACTGTCGTGTGTTCAATTCGGGCCTCAGCACCCAAAAGGTAGCGCGGGAAACCTAACGACAGATCAAAAGCGCGATTACATTGCAATTTGTGGCCGCTATGTAGCGACGTGGTTTACATCAGGTTTGGCGGCTGGCTGGACGTGGTATCCGCTCGTCGGCAAAGCCGGGCCAGGTGCGGCTGCGGGCATTGATCAGCATATCGACGGAGTAGCTTTTTTCCGGACATTCCAGCGCAATTTGCGCCAGCAGGTCCTGGCCCTGCTCCAGCTGGCGGTACAGCGCATCGCCGTCTTCGCGGCTGAAACCGCCCACGGCCATGGTCCACGCCTTGAGCAGCGAACGGTACTTGCTGATATGGACTTCGGCTTCCTGGCTGGTCATGGATTGGTCTCGATCCCGAACGAAGTTAAGGCCGCTAAGCCTGGCGTCAGTTCGTCAGCCTAAGGGATTGTCGATGTTGGAACGGTGACGGGGGCTGTCAGCGTTTTGTCAGCCGCAGGGGGTTAATGGAAAGGCACCATGAAACGCACATTGCTCGCAGCCATGTTCGCCCTTCTGTTCGCCATGACCCAGCCTGCCTGGGCGCAGGGCAATGGTAATGCAAATGGCCAGGACAACGGCAATGGCCAGGGGAATGGTAACGGCCAGGGGAACGGCAACGCCAACGGACAGGGTCAGGGGCCGGGTGCCAATGCGGGGGATGTGGGCAATGGCCCGCTGACCAATGGTCTGGGGCTGGGCAATCCCGCGGGTCCCGGGAAACCGAATGATGACAGCGCCGCGTTGCCCGGTCGCGAACTTTCGGAAAGCGACGTCCTTGCTGCAGTAGAGGCCGGGCGGGTGGTCGAATTGGGGACCATCCTGCCCGATGTCAGATCGCGGACCGGGGGAGAGGTGATAAACGCGCAACTGCAGCAGATGGGGCAATTCCTCATCTACGTCGTGACCGTGCTGACGCCGTCAGGCCAGGTCCTCACCGAACATTACTATGCCCGCTCCGGCGTTCCCGTCGGGAAGTAACCCCGCCTATTTGGCCGTCGCAGCCACCGGCTGGCCGGCAGCGAAGCGCTCGTCGAAAGCATAGCCGGCGCCGCGCACCGTGCGGATGGGATCGGTTTCGCGGCCGCGATTGATGGCGCGGCGCAGGCGGCCGATATGGACGTCCACCGTCCGCTCGTCGACATAGACATCATTGCCCCAGACGCCATCGAGCAGCTGCTCGCGCGAATAGACGCGGCCGGGATGGCGCATCAGATATTCGAGCAGGCGATATTCGGTTGGTCCCAGATGCACGTCTCTGGCGGCGCGACGAACGCGATGGGTGGTGCGATCGAGCTCGAGATCGCCGACCTTGAGCGCGGCCGTGACCAGATTGGGATTGGCACGGCGCAGCAGGGCATGGATGCGCGCGGCCAGCTCGGGCACCGAGAAGGGCTTGACCACATAGTCATCAGCGCCGGTGGCAAGGCCGCGGACGCGCTCTTCTTCTTCGCCGCGCGCGGTGAGCATGATGATCGGGATGCGGGCCGTTTCCTCCCGGGCGCGCCAGCGGCGGCAGAGCTCGATGCCGGACACTTCGGGCAGCATCCAGTCGAGCAGGATCAGGTCGGGCAGTTTTTCCTGCAGCGCGCGCTGCGCCTCTTCGCCGGTCTCGGCGGTGACCACCCGAAAGCCTTCGGCTTCGAGGTTATAGCGCAGCAGGATGGCGATATCGCCTTCGTCTTCAACGACGAGGATGGTGGCGGGCATGGGTGGCTCCCGTCTTGGCGGCTCCATGGCCGCCGGAGTTTGAAGACCTCATGGTGAGCTTGTCGAACCACGAGGTCGAGCGAGTGGAGGCTTGTGGGCCACGACCTCGTCCTTCGACAGGCTCAGGATGAGGTCTACTGAAGTTGCTGGGTGAGGAAGGTCCTTCACCCGGCGGTGTGTGCGTCAGCTCTCCCCTGAGGGGAGGACTTAAGCCTTGATCTGGGTACGCTGCAGTTCCTGCACGTCCGAGGTCAGCTGCTTGCCGGTCTGCAGGTAGTAGGCGCGCTCGGCGATGTTGGTGGCGTGGTCGCCGATGCGCTCCAGGCTCTTGGCGCAGAACAGCAGATGCGTGCAGGGCGTGATGTTGCGCGGGTCTTCCATCATGTAGGTGAGAAGTTCACGGAATAGCGAGGTGTGCATGGCGTCGACTTCGTCGTCGCGGTTGCACACTTCGATGGCGGCCGCCGAGTCGCGGCTGGCATAGGCGTCGAGCGCGCCCTTGATCTGGCGCAGCACCAGGGCCGTCATGTTCTTGACGCCGTTGTAGAAGGTGGGCTGCAGGCTCAGGCCCTCGAGCTTGAGCGAGCGGCGGGCCAGCTGCTTGGCCATGTCGCCGACGCGCTCCAGATCGGACGCGACGTGGATGGCAGTGATGATGGCGCGCAGGTCGCTGGCCATCGGCTGGCGGCGGGCGATCATGGACACCGCCATATCGTCGATGCGGCGCTGCATGTCGTCGATGCGCTGATCGGCGATGATGGTGAGGTCGGCCAGTTCGCGATCGAGCTTGAGCAGGGACTTGGTGCCATTCTCGATGGCGACCTCGACCTGGCCGCCCATTTCGGCGATCAGCTGGGCAAGGGCGGTCAGTTCGTCGGAATACGACTGAACGATGTGGTCAGCGCCGGCGCTAGGCATTTCGATATTCCTCTTCGTACTCGCGGACCGATCAGCCGATGCGGCCCATGATGTAGTCCTGGGTCTGCTTGTTGACCGGGTTGGTGAAGATGTCCTCGGTCACGCCTTCCTCGATCAGGTTGCCGAGGTGGAAGAAGGCGGTGCGCTGGCTGACGCGCGCGGCCTGCTGCATCGAATGCGTGACGATGACGATGGTGTAGTTCTCGCGCAGCTCATCGATGAGTTCTTCGATGATGGCGGTGGCGATCGGATCGAGGGCCGAGCAGGGCTCGTCCATCAGGATGACTTCGGGGCCGACGGCAATGGCGCGGGCAATGCACAGACGCTGCTGCTGGCCGCCGGACAGGCCGGTGCCGGGTTCGTTCAGGCGATCCTTGACCTCTTCGAAGAGGCCCGCCTTGCGCAGCGAGGAAACGACGATCTCGTCCATGTCGGCCTTGGAGCGGGCCAGGCCGTGGATCTTGGGGCCGTAGGCGACGTTCTCGTAGATCGACTTGGGGAACGGATTGGGCTTCTGGAAAACCATGCCGATGCGGGCGCGCAGTTCCACCACGTCGAGGGCGGGATCGTAGATGTCCTCGCCGTCGAGCTTGATCGTGCCGCCGACCTTGGCGCCTTCGATCGTGTCGTTCATGCGGTTGATGCAGCGCAGGAAGGTCGACTTGCCACAGCCCGAGGGTCCGATGAAGGACGTTACGGCGCGGTCGGGAATGTCGATCGAGATGCCGTGCAGTGCCTGCTTGGCACCGTAATGCACCGTCACGTCGCGAGCGGTAAGGCGGATGGGGCGCTCGAGCGCGTCTGAGGGGTTCATGGCTGAAATCACTGATTGTTGGGTCATCTTAACCTTGCCGGCCAGCATATCCATTTGAGACATCCTTGTATCCTGACGTTGCGATCACGCGCGCTTTTCGAGGCGCGAGCGCAAGTAGATGGCGACGCCGTTCAGGCAGATCATGACGAGCAGAAGCACCATGATCGCGGCGGCCGTGCGGGGTTCGAAGAAGTTGCGGTTTTCGTTGCCCTGCCAGAGGTAGATCTGCACGGGCAGGGCGGTAGCCTGGTCGAAGGGCGTTGCCGGCACGGCGGCCACGAAAGCCTTCATGCCGATCAGCAGCAGCGGTGCCGTTTCGCCGAGGGCGTGGGCGACACCCAGAATGGTGGCGGTCAGGATCGAGGGGAAGGTGACCGGCAGCACATGGTGGAACACCATCTGCGTCTTGGACGCACCCATGCCGAGCGCGGCCTGGCGCAAGGCCGGCGATACGCCGAGCAGGGCGCCACGGGTGGCGATGATGATGGTGGGCAGCGTCATCAGCGTCAGCACCAGGCCGCCCACGATGGGGGCCGAGATGGGCAGGTGCAGGTAGTTGATGAACACGGCGGCGCCGAGCAGGCCGAAGACGATGGACGGCACGGCGGCGAGGTTGTTGATATTGACCTCGATGAAGTCGGTCAGCCGCGACTTGGGCGCGAATTCCTCGAGATAGATGGCCGAGGCCACCCCGATCGGCACGGCCAGGAAGATGACGATGAGCATCATCCACAGCGTGCCGACAAAAGCGCCGAGCAGGCCGGCCGAAGCGGGGGCAGCGCGGCTGTCGACATTGGTGAAGATCGACCAGGCAAAGCCGTTGGAAATGGCGCCATTGGCGACCATGTCGTCGATGAGGGCGCGGGCCGGCGCCGAGAGCTGCTGCTGGGCGTCGCCGAGCGAGCGATCGATATTGCCGCGGATCCAGTTGACCGCGTTGGCCGAGGCCAGCACGTCGACCTGGACGGTCTTGCCGAGCAGGGTCGGGTCGGCGACGAACATTTCGCGCACTTCGTGCCGGGCATCGGTCTCGGCGATCGAGAGGATGTCCTTGGCGTCGATCTCATAGCCGGCGGGAGCCGCGGCGCGCAGCGACGCCTCGATCACCTTGTTCCAGTTGAGCATCGCCAGGTCGCGCTGCCACTTGAGGTTGGCAGCCTCGAAATCGGCGTCGGACTGGCCCGCGGCACGAACCGGCGGCGCATCGGCCTTGATCAGGGCCGGGTCGAAGTTCACGGCAAGATGCAGGTTGGACTGCGTGAAGGCCGGAGCGCCCTTGCGGACGATATCGACGAACAGCAGGGCGACGAAGCCAAGCGCCAGGATGATGGCGGCGAGCCCGAGACCCTTGAAAATGGTCTCGCTCAGATGGCGCTTGCGCAGGCTGGAACGGATGAGCTTGGTGCGCTCGACGGACGCCTGGTTGGTGGAGAGCGTATCGGTTGCCATTATTCGTACTGCTCCCGGAAGCGGCGCACGATGTAGAGTGCGAAGATGTTGAGGCAGAGGGTGATGACGAACAGCGTCAGGCCCAGAGCGAAGCCGACCAGCGACTGGGGCCCGGCGAAGTCGGTATCACCAGTCAGCTGGTTGACGATGGAAACGGTGATGGTGGCCACCGGCTCGAACGGGTTGCCGCGCAGGACCGGGCTGTTGCCGGCCGCGAGCACCACGATCATGGTTTCACCCACGGCGCGGCTGACGGCCAGCAGGAAGGCGCCGACAATGCCGGGCAGGGCGGCGGGCAGCAGCACGTTGCGGATGGTTTCCGACTTGGTGGCGCCCAGGCCATAGGCGCCATCGCGCAGGGTGCGCGGCACCTGGTTGAGAATGTCGTCCGAGAGCGACGACACGAAGGGGATGATCATGATGCCCATGACCACGCCGGCGGTGAGCGCGCTGGTGGCATTGATGTCGAGGCCAATGAGGTTGCCGGCGTCGCGCAGGAAGGGGCCGACCGTCACCAGGGCGAAAAAGCCGAAGACGATGGTGGGGATGCCGGCCAGGATTTCGATGATCGGCTTGGCCACGGCGCGCAGATTGCGATGCGCATATTGGCTGAGATAGATCGCGGCCATGAGGCCGACCGGAACCGCCACCAGCATGGCAATGGCGGTGATCATCAGCGTGCCGACCAGCAGCGGCAGCAGGCCGTAGCTGCCCCAATTGCCCTCGGAGCCGGCATTGTTGGGGTTCCAGACCGTGCCGAAGAAGAAATCGAGCGGGCTGATGAAGCTGAAGAAGCGGACGGCCTCGGTGACCAGCGAGGCGACGATGCCGACCGTGGTCAGGATGGCGACGGCCGAGCAGGCGAGCAGCGCGATATTGATGACGCGCTCGACCGCGTTGCGGGCACGGTGGCGGGCGGTGATGCGGCTGCGGGCATAGAGCAGCGCCGCGACACCGGCCACGGCAGCGGCGCCGACGACCACGAGGAACGTGATGAACTGGAACGAGCGCAGCGCGTCGCCGGCCGTCTGTTCATAGGGCAGGATTTCGCCGGCCACGCCATAGCCGGAGGCCAGCGAGATGATGCGGGCGATGGTGGCATTAAGACCCGCTTGGTCGAGCGACTGAACCGTCTCGACCGGGATCTGCGAGACGATGAAATTGTGGGTGATGCCATCGCCGAGCCAGCCCCAGAGGCCGACGATCAGCAGAGCCGGTACCAGCGCCCAGATGGCGACATAGGAGCCGTGATATTGCGGGCGGGAGTGGACCTTGACGCCATCTGATGTGGCCAGACCCCGGCTGCGCGACCAGCCTGACTGGTAGGCCAGGCCGAGCAGAACCAGCAGTAAGCCGGCAATCACAAGGGAATTCATCGTTACGCGCCCCCGCGGAGGAATGAAGTGGGCCGCGCCTGTTGGCGCGGCCCTGTGGTCTTACTGAGCGCCGGCTTCGAAAGCGGCGAGAACTTCAGCGGTCTTCTCGGCAGGCTGCGGGATCAGGCCAGCGGCCTCAAGGGTGCCGCCTGCGCCGGAAATGCCTTCCGACAGGAAGAACTGGACATATTCTTCGATGCCGGGGATCACGCCGATATGCTGGCCCTTGACGTAGAAGAACAGCGGGCGGGAGACCGGGTATTCGCCGGCAGCAACCGATTCAGCGGACGGCACGATGCCGTCGACGGTGGCGACCTTGAGGGTGTCGGTGTTCTGCTCGTAGAACGACAGGCCGAACACGCCAACGGTTTCCGGGTTGCTGGTCAGGCGCGCCAGGGTCTCGGTGTAGTCGCCCGAGATTTCGACGACGACGTCCTGACGGAACGTAGTGGTGGCGGCGACCTTCTCTTCGTCGGTCAGGCCTTCGGGAAGACCGGCTTCTTCCGCACCGGCATCGACGACCTTGGTCTGGAACACTTCACGGGTGCCGTGGTTGGTGCCCGGGATGGCCAGCGAAATAGCCTGGTCGGGGAGGGAAGCGTCGATTTCCGACCACTTCTTGTAGGGGTTGTCGACCAGGGCGCCGTCAACCATCACCTTGGCGGCGATAGCCTTGTAGACCTGGATCGGGGTCAGCGCGAAGTCCGGACCACCGGCAGCCGAGGCGAAGACGATGCCGTCATAGCCGAACTGGATTTCACGGATATCGGTGACGCCAGCGGCGGTGCAGGCTTCGAGCTCGCTGTCCTTGATCTTGCGCGAGGCATTGGCGATGTCGATGGTGTTGTCGCCGACGCCTTCGCAGAACTGCTTGAGGCCGCCACCGGTGCCGCCCGAACCAACGACCGGGGTCTTGAACTCGGGGAACGCGGCGCCAAATTCTTCAGCCACGATCGAGGCGAAGGGCAGTACGGTCGACGAACCGGCAACCTGGATGGTGTCGCGCGACTGGGCGAAAGCGGGAGTGCCGAATGCGACGAGCGCGATCACGGCAGCACTGGCGAAAAGTGCAGACTTCATGGGATTTCCCTTCGGAATTCAGTTCAAACCTGGCTGGCCGATCCGGCAGTTCATTCCCCGGTGCCGCCCTTTGACGAGGGGGACCATATGAGGGGTACGCGACAGTTTTATTGCGGTAGCGTGACGCGTTTATGACAGGTTAAGTCGATGAATATACTGTGCAATTGTCGGAATAATCAGAAGCCGGTCTGCTTCCGTGACATTCGAATGTGACAGCGTCGCCAGATTTGGACGCGACTCCAGTAGCGCGGCAGCCATGGCAACAGGGCTGCCCCATCAGTGGGATTTGCCGATCAGGCGAGAGCGCAGGGCGTTTGACACATTGTCGAACAGGAACACGACACCCAGGATCAGCAGCACCATATAGGCCACCTTGTCCCAGTCCGAATTGGTGCCCATGGCCTCGAGCAGCTTGAGGCCGATGCCCCCTGCGCCCACCGCGCCGATGACCGTGGCCGAGCGGGTATTGCTCTCCCAGAAGTAAAGCGACTGGGAAATGAACACCGGCAGCACCTGGGGCACGACGCCGAAACGGTTGACCGCGGCCGGGCTGGCGCCGACCGATTTCACACCCTCGCGCTGCTTGTCGTCGACGTTTTCCAGCGCCTCGGCATAGACCTTGCCCAGGGCGCCGGTGTCGGTGAAGAAAATCGCGGCGATGCCGGGAACGGGGCCGGGGCCAAAACCGCGGGTAAAGAACAGCGCCCAGATCAGCATGTCGATGGAGCGCAGGAAATCGAAGGCCCGCTTCATCAGCCAGTTTGCGGTCCGGTTCGGGGTGATGGTTCGCGCGGCGATGAAGGCCAGTGGGAAGGCGATCAGCGTTGCGAACAGCGTGCCCACAAAGGCCATGACCAGCGTCTGCATCAGCTTGGCCAGGATATCGGCATGCTGCCAGGCGCGATTGCCGAGGAACTCGTCGGCGATGAGCTGGGCGTTGGACCGGTCGGGGTCGACCCGATCGCCGCTGAACAGCAGCCCGACGGTGCCGAACAGATCGTGGCCCCACAGCACGGAGTCGGGGTCGTAGAGGAAGTTCGCCCAACCCAGGAAGCGGCGCTGCACCACGACCTGGTTGTTGCGGATCTCGGCCTGGCCGGCAAAGCCGTAATGCACGAGCACCTTGGCGCCATCCTGCTCGATCGCGTCAGGTGCATCGGGCGGCGCCACTGCCGCATCGGCCGTGATCGTCACGGGCCAGGCAACGCCGTCGACATAGACATCGACGCGTGCCGGCGTGATCTCGAGCCGATCGTCCTGCCCCCCGAAGGTCGCCGTCATGCCGCCGTCGTCATGCGGCGTCAGCCAGTCGATGATCGCGCCATCGGCATATTGCCCACGGCTCGACCATTCGGCATTGACCCGTCCGTCCTCGAAGCGCAGCCGGGGCTGCGCCCGCCAGGAATACCAATCCTGCACATAGATGGCCGCGCGGTCCCATTTGCCGTTCTGCAAAGCGGGGCCAACGCCGAAAAAGAAGAAGCAGAAGCCCAGATAGGCCAGTGTCGCCACGCCAGCCACCAGCAGGCCCCAGCGCTGCCAGAAGCCCTGGCGGAACACTTCGGGATATTTCGCTTCGAGCCGGCCGCGCTCGGCCATGCTGATCGTGGTCATCACGCGGCTCCCCGGCCCAGTTCGAATGATTGATCACCCACCAGCTTGCGGCGCAGCCAGCCTGAAAACTGGTCGATGCAGACGATGGTGATCAGCAGCAGGATGACGATGGCATAGGTCTTGGCGGCATGGTCGCGGCCGATGGAGAGGCGGAACACCTCGCCGATGCCGCCGCCACCCACGGCGCCGATAATGGTGGAGGCGCGCACATTGATTTCGGTGCGCAGCAGCGCATAGCTGACGAAATTGGGCAGCACCTGCGGCACGATGGCGAAGCGGACCCGCTCGATCCAGGTGGCGCCAACCGAGCGCAGCCCGTCGTCGGGCTTCATGTCGGCATTCTCGACCACTTCGAAGAACAGTTTGCCCAAGGCGCCAATGGTGTGGAACGAAATGGCGGCAATTGCCGCGATCGGCCCGATCGACAGCACGGCGGTGAGCAGTCCAGCGATGACGATTTCGGGGAAGGCGCGCATGATTTCCATGATGCGGCGCACAACCCAGCGCACAGCGCCGGAGCCGACCAGGTTGGTGGCGGCAAAGAAGCACAGGCAAAAGGCCAGTCCGCCGCCAATGATGGTCGAGACGATGGCGATGTTGACCGTGATGATCAGCTGATAAATGAAATTGGGAATGTAGAGCCCGCCGGTCAGATAGACGCGGTCGGACGTGTAGTCGAACTTCAGCGAGCCATCGGCATAGGGCGAGGGCAGGTCGAACATGGCGCGAAAGATCTCGAAGGGATCGTTCGGCACGAAATTCTTGATGAAGTCGAACATGAAGGGCAGGCGTTCGAAGAACTTGCCCGAGTTGGCCGTGTTGGCGAAGTTCATCGCCGCGCCCAGCGCCAGCAGGATCAGTACCAGGCCGATGACCGAATAGACCCGCCGCGTCAGCACCTGCCCGCGATAGTGGCGCAGCAGGGTCTGGGATGCGGGGGATAGGTCGGAATGAGCGATATCGGCCATGGGCTTCCGGTTCCTGTAAGCTACGGATGCGTGGGCTCCCCTCCCCCTTGAGGGGAGGGGGGGGGGTGGGGGTCCATCAGTGACGAACCGAGCGACCCCCACCTCATTCCCTCCCCTCAAGGGGGAGGGAGGCGAAGGAGCCGCCGCAGCCTCGGCAATCAGCCGCCGATGATCGACTTACGGGCGTCGATGATGGTCTGGTACATGTCCTGGCTGGCCGGGACGAAGTTGGTGTAGCCGCCGGCGGTGAAGGCGTCGAAGCACTCGAAGTCGGCTTTCGGCAGGCCGGCGAAGAAGGCGGCGACCTTTTCCTTGAGGTCGGCCGGCAGCTTGTTGGACACCATCAGCGGGCCGTTCGGGATGATCGGCGACTGCCAGACTTCGACCAGGTCGTCCATGTCGAGAAGGCCCTTGTCGACCATGATGCGCAGGTTGCCCGAGGTGTAGCCTTCGGAGAATTCGCCCTGGCCCGAGCCGAACGTGGTGCCCACGTCCCAGGTGCCGTCGAGCACGCCGAGAACCAGGTTCTCGTGGCCGCCGCCAAAGCCGGTTTCGCTGTAGAATTCGGCGATCGGCGCGCCGATGGCGGCCGGCAGGGTAACGTTGGGAACGAGGTAGCCAGAGGTGGAGTCCGGATCGGCGAAGCCGAGCTTCTTGCCCTTGGTGGAGGCCAGGTCGGTGATGCCGCTATCCTTGCGGGCAACCATGATCGAGTGGTAGCCGGTCGAGCCGTCTTCCTGCTGGGTGGTCAGGACAGGGTCAACGGCTTCCGGATCCTGCAGGTAGATGGCGGCGTAGGACGAAGCGCCCATGATGGCGATGTCGATCGTGCCGCCGAGCAGGCCCTGGA
>NZ_CAMLHM010000051.1 GCF_946479885.1 uncultured Devosia sp. | reverse complement strand
GGAACGCGGTGGTCGGTGACATCGAGGGCGGTTTCGACCATGGAGAGGGCAAAGCCCTTCATGCCGAAGCCATAGAAGCTGAGACTTTTGGTCACCGAGGCGATCAGGCGGTCGTTGAGATCTGGCGCGTCGGTATAGGGCGCGAGGAGATCCGCGAAGCGCTGTTCGGTGAGGCGGAAGAAGTGCTCGTTCTGCCAGAGCGTGTCATCGGCATCGAAGGCGATGGTGGTGATGGGCATCTGCATCGCTCTCACAGTCGACACCCTCCCCCTTGCGGGGAGGGATCAAGGGTGGGGGGGGTGTTTAGCCCGGAAATCGTGGCTCTCGTACCCCCACCCTAGCTGCGCTATGGGCCTGCGGCCCAGCTTCGCTACCCTCCCCGCAAGGGGGAGGGTGATCCGATCGCGAAGCGGGGTGCTAGAAGCTCCACTCGCGGGCCTTGCCCACGAGGAAGTCGCGGAACACGCCCACGCGCTTGGAGTTCTTCAGCGCCGGCGGGTACACGAAATACGCTTCGTAGGCCGGCAGCTCGATCTCGGGCAGCACCTGGACCAGGCCGTCTTCCTTTTCGGTGACGTAGTCGGGCAGCATGGCGATGCCGATGCCGGCGCGGCAGGCCTGCATCATGCCGTAGATGGCGTTGACCTTGAGGGTGGCGCGGCGCGGGCTCGAATCGGTGCGGCCCATGCGCTCGAGGAAGTTGATGTCGCCCAGATAGGAGGGCACGGGCTCGCCGAAGCTGATGACGCGGTGGTCGTCGAGCTGGTCGGCGCTGGCCGGCATGCCGAATTCGTCGATATAGGCGTTGGACGCATAGAAGTGGTTGTGCACCGTGAACAGCTTGCGCTGGATCATCTCGGACTGGTTGGGCCGGTGCAGGCGGATGGCGACGTCGGCCTCGCGCATGGCCAGGTCGAGCTCGGCATCGTTGAGGCGAATTTCGAGCTGGATCAGAGGATAGAGCTTGAGGAACTCGTCGAGCCGCGAGGATAGCCAGGTCGAGCCGATACCCACGGTGGTGGTGACGATGAGCGGGCCGGTGGGGACGTCCTGGCTTTCGGACATCTGGGTTTCCACCTGCTGCAGTTCCCAATGCATGCGATGGGCGGTGCGGAACAACTGCTCGCCGACTTCGGTCAGCACCAGGCCGCGGGCGTGGCGGATGAAGAGCTTGAGGCCCAGATCATCCTCAAGCGCCGAAATCTGCCGCGAAACGGCCGACTGGCTCATTCCCAGCTTTTCAGCGGCATGGGTGAAACTGCCCGACTCGGCGGCGGTGTGGAAAATCCGGAGTTTGTCCCAGTCGAGCATTGTTGGCGCTTTCTAGTTCGGGGGCAGCTTACTCCGCCGCTTCGGCGAGTTCGTGTTCAGCGAGATATCGTTCGGCTTCCAGCGCCGCCATGCAACCCATTCCGGCTGCAGTGATTGCCTGGCGGTAAACGTCGTCGGTCACGTCGCCAGCGGCAAAGACGCCGGGGATGTTGGTTTCGGTCGTGCCCGGCTTCACCTGCAGGTAGCCGCCGGGCTTCATGTCCAGCTTTCCTGCAAAGATGGATGTGGCCGGAGCATGGCCGATGGCGACGAAAATGCCGTCGATGGGCTGTTCATAGGTGCGATTGCTGGCGATATCGCGCAGCGTGACCGTATTGACCGATGGCGGCATGGCCGAACCGCCGATTTCGGCGATCTCGGTATTCCAGCGCACTTCGATCTTGGGGTTCTTGAACAGGCGATCCTGCAGGATGCGCTCGGCGCGGAATTCGTTGCGACGATGCACCAGGATGACCTTGGAGGCGAAATTGGTAAGGAACAGGGCTTCCTCGACGGCGGTATTGCCACCGCCGACGACCAGCACTTCCTTGTTGCGATAGAAGAAGCCATCGCAGGTGGCGCAGGCGGAGACGCCAAAGCCCTGGAATTTCTGCTCGCTGGGCAGACCCAGCCACTTGGCCTGGGCGCCGGTGGCGATGATGACGCTGTCGGCGGTGTAGATGTCGCCGCTGTCGCTGGTCAGCACGAATGGCCGCTTGTCGAAATCGACATGGGTGATGATGTCGCTGACGATGCGCGTGCCGACATGCTCGGCCTGGGCCTTCATCTGGTCCATGAGCCACGGGCCCTGGATGACATCGGCAAAACCGGGATAGTTCTCGACATCGGTGGTGATGGTCAGCTGGCCACCGGGCTGCAGGCCCTGGATCATCACGGGTTCCAGCATGGCGCGCGCCGCGTAGATCGCAGCGGTATAGCCGGCCGGGCCTGAACCGATGATGATGACTTTCGCGTGCATCGCGACGCTCTCCGACAATAACGAGTATTCCCTCGGCCGCTAGTTAAAGGCCGAAGGAGCACTCTTTCAAGGCAAACCGTTCCAACCAGGGGTACGTGCCTGTGGAACAGACGGAAATGTCACACCAACTATGGGCGACTGCCCAAAGTTTGGGCGTCAGACATACTTGATCTTGATGATTTCGTAGCTGCGGGCACCACCGGGTGCGGAAACCTCGAACGAATCGCCTTCGGCCTTGCCGATCATGGCGCGGGCGATGGGTGAGGAAATCGAGATGCGGCCGCCCGAGGCATCGGCCTCTGGGTCGCCGACGACCTGGTAGGTCTTTTCTTCCTCGGTATCCTCATCGAGATAGGTCACGGTGGCGCCGAACTTGACGGTGGTGCCACTCAGCTTGCTGACATCGATGATGTCGGCCAGCGCCAGGATGGTCTCGAGTTCCTTGATGCGGCCTTCGTTGAGGCTCTGCTGTTCCTTGGCGGCCGAATATTCGGCGTTTTCAGACAGATCCCCATGGGCACGCGCTTCGGCGATGGCGTCGATGATGCGACGGCGCTCGGTTGCAGTGCGATGCTCAAATTCGGCGGTGAGAGCCTTGTGGCCACCCACCGTCATCGGGATCTTGTCCATTCGTCGCCTCCATTCGGCACGAGAGGGCCTTGTGCGATCCGAACTCGGGTCGCCGGCCCTCCGTAATTCTTCGTCGCGTCCTGATGCGGAAAACCACTTTCCGCGGGACGCTCAATAGCTTCTCTCCCAGCCAAATCCGTTCGGCGTGCGCTTCACGATTAGTTTTGAGGGGAGATGGCTCAAATTGCCCGCCTGCCGCGTTGCGGTCAAGCGGGTGTCGGCATGAACATGGTCATGTCCACACGCCCATTCAAGTTTTGCTCCAGTCGCGTCGAAAGGCCCAGCCATGCATGCTCTTGCCACGTCATTGACGGCGCTCATGGCGCTGCTTGCCGCGCCCGCCTGGGCGCAGACCGTTCCATCCAGTGCCGGCAACCTGACGGCATCAGTGATCGCCGAGGGCCTCGACCATCCCTGGGCGCTGGGTTTCCTGCCCGATGGCCGCATGCTGGTGACCGAGCGCAGCGGGCAGTTGCGCGTGATCAGCGATGGCGTGGTGGGTGAGCCGATCGAGGGCGTGCCCGCCGTCTACAACCAGGGGCAGGGTGGATTGCTCGACCTGGCGCTGGCGCCTGATTTCGCGACGAGCGGGCAAATCTACCTGACCTTCTCCGAACCCGCCCAGGATGCCGGGCTGCAACGCGGGCAGGGTACGGCGGTGCTGTCGGCCAAGCTGGTGCTCGAAGGCGATAGCGGGCGGCTGGAGGATGGCAAGGTCATTTTCCGCATGAACAGGTTCACCACCACCAACCGCCATTTTGGTTCGCGGGTGGTGATCGGGGCTGATGGCAACCTGTTCGTGACGCTGGGCGAGCGTGGGGAGCAGGATCGGGCGCAGGACATGACGGACCTGGCTGGCGCCATCGTCCGCATTGCGCCAGACGGGTCGGTGCCATCAGACAATCCCAAGCCCGAGGGCTGGGCGCCGGAGCTGTGGAGCAAGGGGCATCGCAACCCGCAGGGCGCGACGCTGCGCGAGGATGGCGTGCTGTTCACCGTGGAGCATGGTGCGCGCGGCGGCGACGAGGTGAATATGCCCCGGGCCGGCGCCAATTACGGCTGGCCCGTCATCACCTATGGTGTGGACTATTCCGGCGTCCCGATCGGCGAGGGCACCGAGAAGGCGGGGCTGGAGCAGCCGCTTTACTATTGGGACCCGTCCATCTCCCCGTCGGGTCTGGATTTCTACGATGGCGAATTGCTGCCGGCTTGGCAGGGCGACCTGCTGGCGGGTGGGCTCAGCGGGCAGTTGCTGGTGCGCCTCGACATGGAGGGCGACGCCGTGGTCGGCGAGGAAAGACTGTTCGAGCGCCAACTCGGACGCATCCGCGACGTGCGGGTTGGCCCCGATGGCGCGATCTACCTGCTGACCGACGAGGATAACGGACGGCTGATCCGCGTGGCGCCCGAGGGGCGTTAGGCTTTGACCGCCTGCCAGGCTGCCTCGGCGAAGAACTCGGCCAGGCGCACGGCCTCGGCCTCCGGGACGCCGTCGGCTCGGCGGAGATAGGCATAGGCGGGACCCAGGATCAGCGCATGCGCGATGCCGAACGGGATGCTGCGCACGGCGCCGGCCCGCGTCATGTGGGCATATTGCGCGGCCGCTGCGGCCTGGCCGTCATCGAGCAGATCCCGGACCGCGGTGAAATCAGGGTCCGTCGGCGCCAGGGTGCGGATTTCGTCCATGAAGCGGAATTGCGCAGGGTGGGCGAAGGCCCATAGCATAAGGCCGCGCACCGAGGCCTTGAGCGCTGCCTCGGGCGACGCAGCCGGGTCGAGCGCCGCCGTCGACCGGTTGGCCCAGCCGGAAACAGCCTCGCGCAGCAAGGCCTCGGCGAGCGCGCCCTTGCCGGAAAAGAAGTGGTAGATACTGCCCGTACTGGCACCGCTGCGCGCCCTTATATCGGCGATGGACGTCGCCGCGTAGCCGCGCTCCAGAAACGCCGACAAAGCTGCATCGAGAATCTGGCGCCGACGATCAGTGGTCATGCCAAACACTCTAGACGAAACTAGAATGATGTTCTAGATAGTTCAAACTAGAACGACGTTCTAATTTGGAGGACACAATGACCCTGGTGGAGATTGTTCGCGGCTATATCACGGCGGTAGAGAGCTTCGACGAGGCAGCGGCGTTTGCGTTGCTGCATCCACAGATGCGGTTTCATGAGCTTCCCAACCGGATACGGCCAAAGGGCGGCATCGACGACCTCGCGGCGATGCGGGCCGGGTTCAGGCGCGCCGCCGAGGGCAAGGTGCTGCGGGCGCAGCGCTACCTGCTGGGCGAGGTCATGGAAGCGGGCGACCGCGTGGTCGTCGAGGCACGATGGGAGGGTGATCTGGTCATCCCCGTCGGCAAGCTGCAGCCCGGCGATACCATGATCGCTCATCTCTGCATGGTGTTTCGACTGGCCGATGGCCTGATCATCGAGCAGCGGAACTACGACTGTTACGAGGACTTCACTGCGGCGTAAGGCAGGGGGACGTTCACCGATGCCGGCTCAGGAGGCCGGCGAATGGCGGCCGTCGAGCAGGTTCGAATTGCCGCGCGGCAGGGCGATGGCGTATTGCTTCGAGCCCGAGGTGTTTGTGATCTGGATCCAGGCCTGATGCATTTTCCGCAAGATACGATCCGGTTTCTCAGCGGCATCGCCGAACACAACGAGAAGCCTTGGTTCGATGACAACCGGGCGCTCTATGAAGCCGGTTATGTCGAACCCGGTCGCGCCTTTGTCGAGGCCGTGGGTCCGCAATTGCAGGCGATTTCGCCGGATGTGCAGTTCGCGCCCAGGATCAACGGCTCGGTGTCGCGCATCAACAGGGACATCCGCTTCTCCAAGGACAAGCGGCCCTACAAGACGCATCTGGGCCTGTGGTTCTGGCATGGCGACAAGAAGAGCTGGAGCGCGCCGGGCTTCTATTTCCATGTCAGCGCCGAGGAAGTCTTCATCGCCACCGGCATGTATGGCCTGGACAAGGAGGCGCTGGAGACCTTCCGCAGCGCCATCGTGCTCAACCGCTCGGGCAAGGCGCTGGTGGAAGCGGTGGCGCAGGTGCGGGCGGCGGGCGCCTATGAGATCGGCGAGAAGACGCGCAAGCTGATGCCGCGGGGCTTCGAGGCTCCGGCGGAGCGGGCGGAATTCCTGCTCTACGAGGGGCTGACGGCGAGCATTCGCCTGCCGGCTGCGGCGGCGCTGGAACCGGGCTTTTCGGAGCGCTGCGTGGCCCATTTCGCCGCAATGTGGCCCATCGGGCGGTGGCTGCTGGCGGAGCTGGGCGCGTGAGCCGGGTTTAACGGTTCCCTTACCATATCGATACACTATCGGCGGGGGGAAATACTTCGACCCGTGCCGATCGCGATTGCTTGAATATTTCGATCGTCTGGGCGACCCAAGGTGCATTGGGACGCAGCTATGAATTCGAAAGACAACACGGCTGTGGCCGCGTCGCCGCGCGCCATGCGCGTGGTGATGGACGGCATTAGCGGCGAGTTGCAGAGCTATTCGAGCAGCAACCTGCAGATCGTCAAGCAGACCAAGCTCCTGGCAATCAACGCGATCATCGAGGCGGCGCGGGCGGGCGATGCCGGCAAGGGCTTTGCCGTGGTCGCCGACGAGGTGCAGCGGCTGGCCGATCGCGCTGCCGATATCGCCACGCGCTTCCAGGATGTGCTGGTGGGGCGCATCTCGCTCAGCCGCACCATGAGCGAGACATTGGTCGATGAGATGGAGGGTGTGCGCCTGATCGACCTGGCGCAGTCGCTGGTCCAGCTGATCGTGCGCAATCTCTACGAGCGGACCGCCGACGTGCGCTGGTGGGCCACCGATACGGCCTTCTGGCAGGCGCTGGAAGCCGAGGCCAGCGCAGATGCCGTGGCCTTCGCGGCCAATCGGCTCGCCACCATCAACAAGTTCTACAGCGTCTATCACGACCTGGTGCTGACCAATGCACAGGGACGGGTGGTGGCCAGCGCCAATGGCACCTATGCGCGCAATATCCAGGGCGCCGATTTCTCGCGCGAGGCCTGGTTCCGCGCGGCACGCAATACCGCGACGGGCAATGACTATGCGGTGGGCGAGGTGATGGAGAGCACCCACCATGCGGGGCGCGAAGTGCTGGTCTACAGCACCGCGGTGCGCAGCAACGGTAATGCCGGCGGGCAGATGCTGGGGACGCTCGGGGTCTATTTCGACTGGCAGGATCAGGGCCATTCCATTGTCGAGACCGAGGCGGCCTTGCCACCCAAGATCGCCGAGCGGACCGAAGTCATGCTGCTCGACGGCAATGGACGGGTGATCGCCTCGACGCGTCCGGAAAGCCGGTTTGCCAATTTCGACCTGCGCCACGAAGACCGGCAGCGCGGCAGCTATTATGACGGGCAGGGCAATATCATCGCCTTCGCCCGCACACTGGGCTACCAGGAATATGACGGGCTGGGCTGGTGGGGCGTCATCCTGCAGCGCACCGAGCAGGACGACAGC
The DNA here is from genome assembly GCF_946479885.1 of uncultured Devosia sp. The sequence goes on along the minus strand of NZ_CAMLHM010000051.1, from coordinate 18,326 downwards.
ATAAGACAAGCGTTGGGCATGGGGCGGTAGCTCGCCTTTCAGCCGGGGCTTTTTCGGTTTATTTACAGGAAAGTCCGATCCTTCATTGGGAATGATCGCAAGCCCAGGCGCAGCCGTGCCCCCACCGTCTGTCCCAGACCTCGCTCATGCCCTGACCCTGACATGGGCGATGGGGCGCACCGGCCGTTCGGCGGAAGCGCTTGAGACGGTGCGTCAGCTGCTCGAGCACGCTCGGGCCGCCGAGGATGATCGCGGCATTGCCCGGTGCCTCACGCAGATTGGCTGGTTCTGCCTGCAACAGGGATATGCCGAGCAGGGCATAGACTGCGTGGTCGCGGCCAAGGACCTGTGGAAGAAGCTCCGCGATCCTGCCGGCGAGGCTCATGCCGGGGCGATCTATGCCTGGTTGCTGGTCGAACTCAGCATGGTCGACGAGGGCTTTGCCGAGGCGAGCACGGCGGTCGGGCTGGCGGAAATCGTTGGTAATCCGGCGATCCTGGCCTTTGCGCTCAATGCCAAGGCCGTCGCCCTGATGTATGGCCGGCAGGATCAGCTGGTGGGGCCGCTGCTGGAACGCAGCCTGGCCCTGGTTGCTGGCACGGACGATCTTTCGGCCCAGGCGCTCTACGCGACCAACCTGGCCTTTTCGCAGGTCTCGATGGCCGAAGCCGCCGAGAATGAGGGCCGAACCGAGGAAGGGCGACAGTGGCGCGAGCGGGCGCTGGCCACCAACGACCAGGCGATCCGCATTGCCGAAACCTGCGGTGACAAATGGGCGCTGCGGACCGCGCTGTGCAACGGCGCCGAATATTACGCCTTGCTTGGCCACGAGGACGTGGCCCTGAACTATCTGGGCCGCTGGGAAGAGGTCATCGGTGTGACGGGGCTGCGCGAGCACGTGCACTATCTTTACACGCGCGGCGAACTGCTGACCCGGATGGGGCGGCTCAGCGAGGCGCTGGAATTCTGCGAACTCGCGGTCGAGCTGGCCGAGGCCAGCTCGCATGTCGATCATCAGGTCAATACCCTGCGCCGGCTGTCGGAGGTTCATGAGGCACTGGGCAATCCGGCCGAGGCGCTGGCGCTCTACAAGCGGTTCCACACCGCCTATCAACGGCAGATGGGCGAGGCCATCCGCCGGCGCGCCCAACTGGTGGAAATGCAGCTCGAAACGAGCAAGCTGCGCGTCCGTGCGGCAGCCCTGGAAGAACAGGTTGGCCAGGATCCGCTGACGGGCCTGCCGAACCGCCGCAGCTTTGACGCGGCATTCGCGCAGCTGCAAGGCAGCCGCTTCTGCCTGGCCATTGCCGACCTCGATCATTTCAAGGCGATCAACGATCAGTATTCGCACATCGTCGGCGACGCCGTGCTGCAGCGGGTGGCGGGCATCCTGACCGGCCTCGGTGCGCAGATGCGGGCCTTCCGGCTGGGCGGCGAGGAATTTGCGCTGCTGTTTGCCGGGCTCGATATCGGCGCAGCGGCTGCGGTGGCCGAAGCGGTGCGCAGCGAACTCGAGCGGGCCGACCTGACCGACCTTGCTCCACGGCTGAAGCTCACGGTCAGCATCGGCGTTGCCGTGTCCAAGGGCGGGCCGGCTACCGAGCTGATGACGGTGGCAGACCGGCGGCTTTACCGGGCCAAGGCCCTGGGGCGCAACCGCGTCATCAGTACCGATATTGTCGAAGAAATCGGCCTGGCGGGCTAGGGGCCCTAGTTTCGCGGATAGGCCACATAGGCGAGGCGCCTGCTGTCGGGCGACCACGAATTGACGTTGATGGTGCCCTGGCCGCCGAGGAAGCTGGCCAGAATGCGCTGGTTTTCCCCGGTCGGCGTCATCAGGCGCAGCAACACGTCCTTGTCCGGCGGATGCCCTGTCGTGCCCGGCGGATAGCTGAGGAAAGCCACCGTCCTGCCATCGGGCGAGAGGTGCGGGAACCAGTTCACATAGAGGTCGAAGGTCAGTTGCTCGAGGCCGCTGCCATCTGACGCGTTCATGCGGAAGATCTGGGCATGGCCCGGGCGGCTCGCGGCCAGCTCGGAGTTGAAATAGATCCAGCGGCCGTCGGGCGAATATTCCGGGCCATCATTGGGCATGGTGAGGTCGGTCAGCCTGACATCCGGGCCACCGGCCGCGGGGATGGTGAAGACGTTGACCTGCCGCTCGCCATTGCGCTGCTCGATGGCGACATAGGCCAGCGTCGCGCCATCGGGCGAAATGCCATGCAGGTAATAGTGGAACGGCGTGGCGTGCGTATTGGACACGCGGCGCGGCGCGCCGCCGGCAAAGGGCACAGCATAGAGGTGGCCGTCGTCCGAGCTCACATAGATAGTCGTGCCATCGGGCGACAGGACGTGGTCGTTGTTGAGGTCGGCGAGGTGACCGGTATCGATCTGTTCCGGCTGGCCGCCCGATGGCGCGACGCGGAACAGCAGGCCGCCGGCGTTGAACACCAGCCACTGGCCATCGGTCGACCAGTTGGGCGCCTCGATCACCTCGTCGGTGGTCAGGATCACCTGGCTGTTGCCGTCGAGATCGATGACGACGAGTTCGGAACGCTGCCCAGAGGCGAGAGAACGGCCGCGGCGAGGGAAGGCAATGGTCACGGCAGCACCTGTGGTGGGAAAGGGAAGGAGAACCTAGCCCAGGACTTTTGCCCAAACCACCCCCACCCTTGATCCCTCCCTACAAGGGGGAGGGAGACGATGAACACGGGCAGTGGAGCTGGCGCCTCCCTCCCCTTGACGGGGAGGGACCGAGGGTGGGGTGATGGCGGCCGCCGAGCCAGCCTTCACGGCGCCGCTTTCGGTCCGAGCAGCATGATGGTGGGCTTGACCCCCAACAGGCGCGCGGCGACGGCTTTGACATCGGCGACGGTCACCGCATTGATCAGCTCGGCGCGCCGGGGCAGGTAGTCGATATCGAGGTCCCACAATTGCAGGCCCACCAGCGTGCCGGCAATGGCCTGCGAAGAGCTCATCTCCTGCATGGCGGCCGAGCCGATGGTGTATTTCTTGGCCGAGGCGAGCTCGGCCTCGGTCGGGCCTTCAGCGGCCAGCCGGGCGATGACGTCCTTGATGACGGCAAGGGTTTCCGTGGCCCGGTCGGCGCGGGTGGCGGTGCCGATGATCAGGGCATTGGCATGCTGCTGGTTGAGCAGCGACGAGCTGACGCCATAGGTGAGGCCGCGCTTCTCGCGCACCTCGTCGGTGAGCCGCGACAGCACGCTGCCGCCGCCGAGGATTTCGTTCATCAGCGCGGCGGCGAAGTATTGCGGGTCGGTGTGGGTAATGCCGGGATAGGCCATGTAGATGCTGGTCTGGGGCAGGGGATAGTCCACCTGCAGGTCCTGGCCCAGCACGGGCGCGATATCGGGCACCGGCACCAGCTTGGCCTCTGCGGGCAGGGCGCCGAACAGCAGGTCCAGCGTGGCGGCTGCGGCCTCCGCATCGATGGCGCCGACGATGGCGATGTGCAGGTTGTTGCGCGCGAAGAGGGCCTGATGCTGCGCCTGCAGGTCCGCCGGCGTGATGGTGGGCAGGGTCTCGGCAGTGCCGTCGACGGGGCGGGCATAGGGATGGTGGCCGTAAAGCGTTTCAGTCCACAGCTTCTGGGCCGCGGTTGCCGGGTTCTGGGCCGATATGGCAATGCCGCTCAGGATCTGGGCGCGCATGCGGTCGACCGGGTTCTGATCGAAGCGCGGCGTCTCGATGGCGAGCTTGAGCAGGTCCAGCGCCGCATCCTTGTTGTCGGCCAGCATGCGCATCGAGCCGTAGACGGCGTCGAGATCGGCAGCAAAGCTCATCTCGGCGCCCGCCGTATCGAGGGCGATCTGGAAGGCATCGCTGTCGAGATCGCCGGCGCCCTCGTCGAAGAGGTAGGTCAGGAGGTTCGTCACGCCCTCCTTGCCCGCAGGGTCCTGCGTGGTGCCGCCGTCGAAGGCGAAGCGGATGGTGACGATGGGGACGGCATAGTCCTCCACCAGCCAGGCCTTGATGCCCTGGGGCGAGGTGATCTGCTGGAACTGGACTTCGGCCCGGGCGGGCAGGGTGGCGAGTGCCAGCGCCGGAATGGCAACGAGGGCGAGGCGACGGAGCGCGGACAGAAACGACATCATTGGGCTCCGTTGTCGCCGGGCAGCAGGTAGCCGGTAACCGACACGCTGGGATCGAGATACTTGGCGGCCACGGCCTGCACCTGTTCAGGGGTAACGGCGCGGATGCGGTCGGGCCATTCGGCGACATCGGCAATGGTGCCGTCATTGACCAGGCGGCTGCCATAGATGTCGGCCATGCTGGACTGCTCGTCGCGGGCGAAGATCAGGCTGCGCACATAGCGCATCTTGGCGGCGTCGAGTTCGGCCGGCGTGACGCCGTCGCGGATCAGGCGCATCACCTGTTCTTCGATGGCCGCCTCGACTTCCTCGAGGCTGTGCTCGCCCTGGGGCACGCCGAACAGGGTAAAACTGCTGGGATCGTAGGCTCCGCCGTCATAGCTGGCGCCAACCGCCGAGGCGATGCCCGATTTGACGACGATCTCCTGGTAGAAACGGCTGCGCAGCCCGCCGCCGAGGATTTCCGAGAGCAGATCGAGCGCTTCGGCTTCGCCGGGTTCGGCGACGCGATAGCTGGGGGTGATCCAGCCCGTGGCGAAGCTGGGCACGCTGACGCGCGGATCGCTGAGCGTCACGGTGCGGGCGGTGTCATATTGCGGCTCGGATGGACGGATGCGCGGGGGCAGATCGGGGCCGCGCGGCACCTTGCCATAGGTGGCTTCGGCGAGGGTGCGAACGTCCTTCGGATCGACATCGCCGGCGACCACGAGCACGGCATTGTTGGGCGCGTAATAGCGATCGTAGAAGGCGACGGCATCGGCGCGGTTGAGCTGTTCCATCTCGTGCAGCCAGCCGATGGTGGGGATGCGATAGGGATGGTTCTGATAGGCCGTGGCCGCCGTTTCCTCGGCCAACAGGGCCTGCGGGCTCACATCGACGCGCTGGTTGCGCTCCTCGATCACCACGTCGCGCTCGGCGCCGATCACTTCCTCGGTCAGGATCAGGCCGCGCATGCGGTCGGCCTCGAAATCCATCATCTCATCGAGAAAATCGGGCGGCACGGTCTGGTGATAGACGGTAACATCCTTGGTGGTGAAGGCATTGGTATCGCCGCCGATCTCGGCGACGACCCGGTCCATCTCGCCGGCCGGGTGGCGGGCCGTGCCTTTGAACATCAGGTGTTCGAGGAAGTGGGCGATGCCCGACTTGCCCGGCAGCTCGTCGGCGCTGCCGACCTTGTACCAGACCATATGGGTGACGATGGGCGCGCGCCGATCGGGGATGACCACCACTTCGAGCCCGTTTTCGAGCGTGAAGTTGACCACCTCGGCTTCCGATGGAGCGGTCTGCGCCCAGGCGCTGACGGACATCAGGGCGCCCATGGTCAGGGTCAGCGCGCTTCTGAGAATCATGGGAACTCCGGAAATGGCAGGCGGGACAGGCCCATAGGCAGGATCAAGGCAGGCGGCGCAAGCCATTGCGGGTCATTGCGGCCTAAATCGGACGATGCCGCGACCCGTTGCCCCCTGCGCGGGCTTGCCCTACATAGACGGCCAATCCACGGAAGTCTCGAAGAGGTCAGCAAGCCTATGGCTCGCCAGTTCATCTACCACATGCACGGAATGTCCAAATCCTATGCCGGCGGCAAGAAGGTGCTGGATAACATCCATCTCAGCTTCTACCCCGATGCCAAGATTGGCGTCCTGGGCCCCAACGGCTCGGGTAAATCCACGCTGCTCAAGATCATGGCTGGCGTCGATACCGAATTTCAGGGCGAAGCCTGGGCCGACAAGGGCGCCAAGGTGGGTTACCTGAGCCAGGAGCCGGAGCTCGATCCGGCGCTGAACGTGCTTGGCAACGTCATGACCGGCGTCAAGGAAAAGAAGGCCATCGTCGATCGGTACAACGAGCTGATGATGGACTATTCCGATGAGACCGCCGACGAGGCGACGGCCCTGCAGGACAAGATCGACGCCGAGAACCTGTGGGATCTCGAATCGCAGGTCGAAGTCGCCATGGAAGCCCTGGGCTGCCCGCCCGGCGATGCCGATGTCACCCAGCTGTCGGGTGGCGAGCGCCGCCGCGTGGCCCTGTGTGCGCTGCTGCTGAGCAAGCCGGACCTGCTGCTGCTGGACGAACCGACCAACCATCTCGATGCCGAAACCACCGCGTGGCTCGAACGCCACCTGCGCGAATTTGCCGGCGCCGTGCTGATCATCACCCACGATCGCTACTTCCTCGACAATGTCACCGGCTGGATCCTCGAGCTCGATCGCGGCCGCGGCGTTGCTTATGAAGGCAACTATTCCGCCTATCTGGGCGCCAAGGCCAAGCGCTTCGCCCAGGAAAAGAGCGAGGACGCAGCGCGCTCCAAGGTGCTTGAGCGCGAAAAGGAATGGATGGGCCAGAGTCCGCAGGCGCGCCAGTCCAAGTCCAAGGCTCGCCTCAAGGCCTATGACGAACTGGTCAAGATCAACGACGCCCGCACGCAGAGCCAGACCGCGCAGATCATCATTCCGCCCGGCGAGCGCCTGGGCCACAACGTCATCGACGTGGAAGGCCTCAGCAAGTCGTTCGGCGATCGCCTGTTGATCGACAACCTGACCTTCAAGCTGCCCCCGGGCGGCATCGTCGGCATCATCGGCCCCAACGGCGCCGGCAAGACCACTTTGTTCAAGATGCTGACCGGCCAGGAAAAGCCGGATGCCGGCACGGTGACCGTCGCCGAAAACGTGCATCTGGGTTATGTCGACCAGAGCCGCGACAGCCTCAACCCCAACAAGACCGTCTGGGAAGAAATCTCGGAAGGCGACGAAGTGCTGCTCTTGGGCAAGCGCGAAATGAACTCGCGCGCCTATACCTCGACCTTCAACTTCAAGGGCGGCGACCAGCAGCAGAAGGTGGGCAACCTCTCGGGCGGGCAGCGCAACCGCGTCCACCTGGCCAAGATGCTGAAATCAGGCGCCAACGTCCTGCTCCTTGACGAGCCGACCAACGATCTCGACACCGAAACCCTCGCTGCCCTCGAAGAAGCGCTGGAAGAATTCGCCGGCTGCGCCGTGATCATCAGCCACGATCGCATGTTCCTCGATCGGTTGGCGACGCATATGCTGGCGTTTGAAGGCGACAGCCACGTGGAGTGGTTCGAGGGGAATTTCGCGGACTATGAGGCGGACAAGGTTCGACGTTTGGGTGCCGATGCGGTGAACCCGAAGCGGGCGACGTATAAGCCGCTGACGCGGTAAGACAGACGCGAAATGAAATGACAATGTAACTTGTGCATTGTCATTTCATTGGAATAGACAGGTTGTTCGAGAACAAATAGAGTACGCCCTCTCATTGGAGGTTACTCTTTGTCCGACGACGTCATCGTACCAAAGAAGGCCGCGGCAAAGAGTGTTGCTTCCGCCCAGTCGGGATCTGACAAATCGCCGCCGAAAAAGGTTGAAACCAAACCACGTCGAGCTGCAATTGTTCGCCCCTATCCCGTGTTCTCCCTGGAAAAGACGCTCGTTATCGCACAAGCGCTGAAGGATAAGAACGCCGGAAATCCTTGGGCTCCCAACCAAGTAGCTAGGGCCATTGGTATTGGTGAGAAGTCTAGTGCGCTTGATCAGTTGGCCCGCGCGTCTCAACTCTACGGCCTTACAACAGGAGCGCGTTCCGCGTCAGCAATCTCCCTCGAGAAAATCGGAAGGGAAGTCGTCTATGCAGCAAGTGCAGACGCTGAAGTTGAGGCGCGCCGCCGAGCATTTTTGAATGTGGATTTATTTGCTAAGGTTCTTGAGTACTATCACGGGAATAATCTACCCGAGATGGAGTTTCTCTCAAACGTCCTTCTTTCTCAGTTTGCGCTTCCCAAAGAATTGCATCAGGAATTTCGAGGGATTTTTCTAGAGAATTGCACCTTTTGCAACATCGGTGGGGCTTGGGAGGGGATAGATTCCACGCCTACGAACGCATCTCGAGAAGAGTCACGAGCAAACCGCATTCCGGCCATTAAGTCTTTCGCGGCATCGGACAATAAGGGAGGCACGCGTTGTTTTGTAATAATGCCCTTCTCAGAGAAAAACCCTGTCAGGCCGAAAGGTTTTTTCGAGGAGGTTTTTGACAGTCTGATCAAGCCTGCGGCAGAGGCCGCCGGATTTGATGTCGCTACCGCAAATAAGGACGGAAGCGACGTGATTCAGTCAACAATCATCAACGAAATCATGGATGCAGACCTAGTGGTCGCCGACCTTACCGACCATAATCCTAACGTCCTGTTTGAGCTCGGCCTGCGGATGTCCATCGAGAGAAAGCCGGTTGCTATCATTAAGTCTTCGGACACGGGCAGGATTTTTGATGTCGACAACATGCTGCGTGTCTTCGAGTACAGCGAGAATCTTTGGCCTAGCACGATTAAGACCGATACTGCGGGGCTAGAAGGACACCTGAGGGCAACGTGGTCCGGACGCGATACAAATCGATCCTACATTTCCATTCTGCGTTCCAAGGCCTAGCTGGCCCAGTGGCGTTTGTTGGGGAATTGACGCGTGCGCCTGCCGACGCTCGGAACCGGGACGAGAGCCCCCGATATCCTGCCAAACACCACCTTGATCCCTCTCTGCGTGGGGGAGACGACTGACGCATAACGTCAGATTTATCCCCGCCCCCAAAACCTCCCGTATTGTGCCGCCCATCACCCCACGCGGCGGCCTGCAGGCGAACAGTGGTGGGTGTGAGCCGGGTGGGGGTTTTGCCTCTTCCACAGGTCCGAGTGCGGCCGCAACAGGGCGAGCGACCCTGCGGCGCGATTCCGCACTGCTCCAAAAACCGGCACTCCGAGGCGGCTTTCGTCTCATGTTTTTACTTAACTACGAGGCGAAAGCCGTCTCGGGGTCCGCTCGTTCTTTGATAACCGCATTACAGGCGGCGCTCGCGCATGCATTGTTTCTCGTTCGAAAGGCGTCCACCATTCTCTCCAAATCCGCGCGACACCCCTGCATTCCCGCGCTATGAGTGTCGCTGCGGCAATGCGTAGGCTGTTTGCTCTGGGGGCAACGACTTGGAACGACTGATTTGGGCGACCGCTATGGCGGCCGCCGCGACTGGGATGATGGTGACGCTTGCGGCGGCAGCGCCGGGGCAGTGTACGGTCACTGGCTATGATACGTTCGATTGCGACGTGGCGCTGGATGGCGGCGGGCTGACATTTGAGCTGCCGGATGGCCGCATCTTTGCCTTTACGGTCATCGAGGATGGCGTGGGTACGGCCTATCTCATCGACGCCGATCCCAAGCCGGGCCAGCGCCCCGATGAGCTCCGCGAGTTTCGCGCCGTCGAGGCCAAGCCCGGCTGCTGGGCGCGTGACGAAGACTACGAGTTCTGCGTGCTGGTGCAGCAGTAGGGCGACAGGCCCGGGAGTGACGTTATGAAAATATCCGCTCTGGCCGGCGCTGTGGCGCTGGCCGTTACCCTTTCCGGGGTCGCCATGGCCAAGGATGCCACCTGCTATACCTCCGATGACGGCGAGTATGGCTGCGATTTCCAGTCGCTGGACGCTGCCGGGAGCTTCGAGATCTCGGCACCGGGCAAGCCGACCTTCCAGGTGTGGATCGACAGTCCCGGCGTGGCTTCGGTCGGCGCGGTATACGAGGAGGGTGGGCGCTCGGTCGCGTTGCCGGGGACCTATTACCGGTCAGAGGATGACGGCGCCTGCTGGGTGAGCGACGCCACCGATACGGAAATCTGCGCGTGGTAGGTGAGGCATTCATCGTTGAGGCCGGGCGGGCGCGGCTCACCGGATGGCAGCTTGGCGAGGGGCTGCCGGTGGTGTTCCTGCATGCCGGGGTCTGCGACAAGCGCATGTGGGCCGAGCAGATGACGGCGGTGGCCGAAGAGGGCTGGCACGCCATTGCCTATGACCGGCGCGGCTATGGCGAGGCCGAAAGCCCGGACGAAGAGTTCAACCATGTCGACGATCTCGAAGCCGTGCTGGCGGCGCTCGATATCCATGCGGCGGTGTTTGTCGGCTGCTCGATGGGTGGCGGGCTGGCGGTGGATTTCGCGCTGCGCCATCCGGGGCGGGTGATCGGGCTGGCGCTGATCGGCACCTCGATCACGGGCGCGCCGTGGACGGCGACGCAGGCCGAGCAGATGCTCGAAGCCGCCGAGGAGGATGCCTGGGAGCGCGGCGATCGCGACATGCTCAACCGGGTGCAGGCGCATGAATGGCTCGATGGGCCGCGGACGCAGAGCGGTCGGGTCGGCGGCGCGGTGCGTGAGCTGTTCCTCGATATGAATGCCATCGCGCTGGGCAAGCCCGAGCTGACGCTGGAGGAGCAGCGGCCCGCTGCCTGGCCGCGTGTCAGCGAGGTCGGGGCCCCGACTTTGCTCTTGGTGGGCGACGAGGATTTCACCGCCCTCATCGACCGGCATGAGCACCTGTCGGAAGAAATGCCCAATGCTTTCGCGGCCGTGCTCGAAGGCGTGGCGCATATTCCCAGCATCGAGCGGCCCGAACTGGTCAATTCGATGCTGCTGGAATTTCTCGACGCCATCGAGGGCGGCGACGATGAAGGCGATGAAGACGACGACGTTAGCAGCGACGACTGAGCCTTGCAGCGCGGCGGGCGATCCTGCGGCGCAGCGATCCTGTAGCGAGCCAACCAACGAAAGACCGACCATGCTGAGACTTGCCGGCGGCCTGGCTGCCATCGCGATGCTTCTGGTGACCCCGGTGCAGGCCGAAATCAACATCCAGCGCTATGTCGACCTGAGCCAGGTCAATTGCGAGGACGCGCAGACCATCGCGGATATGGAAGAGATCTGGGGCTCCCTGCGCACGTCCAATGGCGGCGCCATGAGCAGTGAACGGGCGACTGTGCTGTCGTCGAAGTTGCGCAATAAGGGTGCCAACAAGCTGAGCTGCAGCGTCACGGTGAGAACGAGCCGGGGCACCGACCGGGGGCTGTTTGTGCTGACCGTGTTCCCGGACAACGACTGGGAAGTCAAATTCATACCCAACTACTAGCGCCGGTCTTGCGGCGGCCCATTGCACGTGGCGATGACGCGGAAAGCGACGCGGAATCAGAGGACTAGGCCGCCGGGCTACGCGCGGGCGGGCAGGGGCTTCCAGTCCGATTCAACGCATTAACAGATCGATTCAAGGCATTGAGAGGCCGATTCAACTTGCTCTGAAGTTGAATCGGCCTTTGTCGTTAGTGCGTTGGAATTAAAGACCTTTGGTTCGTCGCATCGCGACTACGCAGCGATGATGCTCGCAAAATGCTGATCGAGCTGGGCGGTCGGCAGGTTGGTCAGGTCCTTGTTCAATTCTGCCACCACCGTTTTCTTTACGGCGGGGGAAATGGCCTTGCGCAGATCGCCCAGGGCGATGGGTGCGGCGGCGATGACCAGGCGATCGAAGGCGCCCTTCTGCTGGTGACGGTCCAGCGTGGCGGCGACCGATTTCACGAATTCGGTCTCGCGATATTCGACGGGGTCGGTCCGCGGCTCCATGCCGCCGCCCCGGGCGCCACCGCCGCTCTTGCTGCCGGGCCGATCGCTGACAATGTCCTGCGCCTGCAGCGGATCGATGGCCCAATCGAGACCCTCCACCTGCTTGAGCCCTTTGCCCGGACCGGTGTTTTCGAGGACGCGCGCCTGTGCGCCGTCGGCGATCAAAACCCAGGTGACGGTCTTTTTCATGATGAGCTCCTGCTGGTTTGGTCGTTGGAATGCGCCGAACTGGCGCCATTGAACCAACGCCGTACCCTCGAAAAGGTTGGCCTTGCCCATCAGCTTTGCAAGACGCCCAGATCACAAACTCTGATTGGCGGGCGGTGAGCGGCGCTGCTATCAAGGCCTAAAGGCATCCCGCTGAGGATGCGGAGTTTTTCTTAATGTCCCTTCCCGAATCCGCTCCCGAGGCCATAGCGCCGGCCGAGGTCGTCGCTCCGTCCCATCCCGCATCGACCGACGGACGAAATGGCGTATTGGCGGCGCTGGCCGCCTATACGCTCTGGGGTTTCCTGCCGCTGCTGTTCCGCGAGGTCGAGGGCGCCGGCTCGGTGATGATCGTTTCCGAGCGCATCGTCTGGTCGCTGTTGCTGCTGGCGGCAATCCTGGCTTTCAGCGGCGGTTACCGGGAGGTACAGGCGCTGTTTTCCGATCGGCGGCGCCTGCTAATGACGCTGCTTTCGGCCGTGCTGCTGGCCGGCAACTGGCTGCTCTATGTGTGGGCGGTGGAGACAGGGCAGGTGCTTGAAGCTAGCTTTGGCTACTTCATCAATCCGCTGGTCAACATCCTGATGGGGATGGTGCTGCTGGGCGAGCGGCAGAACCTGTTGCAGACCATCTCCATCGTCATCGCGGCCATTGCCATCGGCATCCAGGCGATCGGGCTGGGCAGCGTTCCGTTCATCGCGCTGGGGCTGGCGCTGTCCTTCGGCTTCTATGGCTATTTCCGCAAGACGGCGCAGCTGGGACCGGCCAGCGGGCTGTTTGCCGAGACGGCCATGCTGGTCCCGTTTGCGCTGGGCTACGTGGTGTTCAACATCATGACCTGGGGGCCGGGCATCCATGCCGATCCGTACCATTTCACCCTCTTGGTGCTGACCGGCCCGGCGACGACAATCCCGCTGCTGCTGTTCGCCTTTGCGGTGCGCCGGCTGCGGCTGACCACGATCGGCATGTTTCAATATATCGCGCCGTCAATTCAGTTCGTGCTGGCGATCACGCTGTTTGGCGAGCACCTGAACAGCTTGCGGCTGCTCAGCTTCGCGCTGATCTGGGTGTCGCTGATGGTGTTCAGCTATGACAGCTTCCGCCGGCGGGGGCGGACGGCGACGGCCTAGCCGCCCAGCTCGAGCAGGGCCGCCTCGACTTCCGCCTTTTCGGGGGCGTCGGGGAGCAGGGTCAGGTACTGCCGGTAGCGTTCGATTGCCCTTTCCGTCCTGCCAGCCTGGTGCTGGACGCGCGCCAGCAGCAGCACTGCGGCTGGCTCGGGCGGTTCGGCATCGGCAAAGGGGGTGAGCCCGTCCACGGCCTGCGCGTAGCGCCCCAGGTCGAGCAGGACCTGCGTTCGCGCCGTGGCATAGTCGAAACTGGCGGGGTCGAGCGCGACGAGGCGATCGTAATGCGCCGCGGCGCCCTTGGCGTCGTTGCGCTCGAGCAGCAGTTCGGCCAGGGCCAGATGTGCGTCGGTGCTGCCGGGCGCATAGTCGGCCCAATCCTTGAACAGCCGTTCGGCCGCAGCCAGGTCGCCATCGGCGCGGTAGGCCTCGCCCAGTAGCCGCAGCGCGTCGGGATGACCGGGGTCGAGGTCCAGCGCTTCCTCGAGATGGGCCATGCCGGCTTCGGTCTGGTTCTGCTGCAGTTCGAGTTCACCGGCACGCACCAGTGGCGTGGGGTCGACGGGCGCGAGTTCGGCGGCGGCAAGGAAAGCCGCGATTGCCCCGGGGCGGTCATCCCGGGCCAGGGCGATTTCGGCGCGGGCGGTGGGAAGGGTAGCGGCCTGTGGTTCGAGAGTTGTCGCTTCGGCCAGCGTGGCGTCGGCGGCGGCGAAGTCGCCGCTTTCGGCCAGTGCGCGGGCGAGATTGATACGGGCAAGGTTGAAATTGCCGTCGAGGGCCAGCGCGGCGCGATAGTCGGCGATGGCGGCGTCGGTGTCGCCGGCAGTGCGGGCAATATCGCCGAGCAGGTTATGCGCCCATTTCGCGTCAGGATGGTTGCCCAGGGCCAGGCGGCGGGCGCGGGTGGCGGCGCCCTCGGGATCGGTGATGGCGCGGGCAGCGATGGCCACGAAGGGGTCGAGCACGTCGAACACGCCGGCCGCCGCGTCGCGGAAGTAGTCAGGCTCCGAGCGATCGCCGATCGGTGGCAGGTCGACGATCTCTGTGGTGGCGCGGATGATGCGCAGGCGCAGGCGCTGGCCCGCTGGCGCACAATCGGTCGTATCGCAGATGATCTCGCCGGCAATATGGGTTTCGTAGAGGCCGAAGAACTGCCGGACCTGCTTGGATACCGAATCGATGGAAATGCCCGTATCGGGCAGCGAGAATTCGACGCGCTGGCTATCGGGAATGGCAACGATGGTGCTGCGGGCGACGCTGGCGGTGCGGGCGAAGTCCTGCAGGCCGTCCCACAGCCGGTTGGCGGCGACTTCGGGTGTAATGCCGCGTTCAACCAGGGCCTCGGGCACGGCGATGGGCTCGATGACGACGGCGCTGGTGGAGAACTGGCTCGCCACGGCGGGGATGAGCAGCAGCATGGCGACGAAGAAGCCGATATTGATGAACATGGTGCGGATGGTCGAGGAAAGCCCCTCGATTCCGGCCAGGCTGAACAAGCGGGGTGCCGGTTCTGTCATGGTGCTGCCGACTCTGCCGCCTTGGCGGCGTCGAGACCATCGAGAATATCGATGAAATTTGTGGCCATCGACGCATACTGCGTGCCGGAGGTGTCGAGTTCGAGCACACGCTCGAAGTCGGCCCGCGCCTCGGCATTGTGGCCGGTAATGGCCAGCGACGTGCCCCGCGAGAAGATCGGCGCGGCATTGTAGGGATCGAGCGCGATGGCGCGATTGAGCCGGACCACCGCATCGGCCTGGCGCTCGAGGTTTTGCAGCATATTGGCCGATTGATAGAGCAGGTCGGTATTGTCGGGGTCGATGGCCAGGGCCCGATCGAAGGCCGCGAGCGCCTCGGCCGGGCGATCGAGGAAGGTCAGGGCCGCGCCGTGCAGGGCCTGAACCTCGGCGCTGTCGGGCTCGAAATCGGCGGCGCGGCGCAGCAAGGCTTCGCCGCCGGCCAGGTCCATTCCGGCGGCCAGCAGCGTGAACATCGGCGAGATCGCCAGCGGGTAGGCCGGGTCGATGGCCAGCGAGCGGGTGAACCAACCCTTGGCCGCATCGATGTTGCCGCGCGCCATCTCGACCTCGCCAATGCGGGCGAAATAGTGGGGACTGGTGGGGTCCAGCGCGGCCGCCGCCTCCAGGTATCGCACCGCCGCATCGATGTCGCCGGCCCCGATGGCGAGCTCCGCATAGCCTTCCTGCACCTCGGGCGACTGTGGGTCGCGCGCCAGGATTGCGTCATACTCGGCGCGGGAAGCGACGGGGTCCCCCAATTGGCGCAGCGCGCGGGCCGCATTGGCCTGGGCGATGGTGAATTGGGGATCGAGCGCCAGCGCGGCGCGGTATTCGGCAAGGGCGGGACGATAGTCCTCGGCCGCGGAGCGCAAGTTGCCGATCAGGTTATGCGCCCATTTGGCATCGGGGTGGTGCTGACGGATCAGCCGGCGGGCGAGGGCCGTGGCGCGCACGGGCTCGGTCTCTGATATGGCCGAGACCGCCACGAAGGGATCGAGGATCGAGAGGATCTGGACGGCCGCCGACGTGAAATATCGACGGAGATCCTGCTCGCCGACGGCCGGCAGGTCGATGACCTCGCTGGTGCCGCGCAAGACGCGCAGGCGCAGCACCATGCCCTCGGGGGCACAGGCAGCGTCGGCACAGACGAACTCACCAGCGATGCGCGTCTCATAGATGTTGAAGAACTGCCGGGTCTGGCGAACGATGGAATCCATCGAAAGGCCGACATCGGGCACGGAGAACTGCACGCGCTGGCTGTTGGGGATGGCGGCGACACTGGCCTTGGAGGTGCGGGCCAGGGCGTTGGCATCGCGCAGGCCATCCCACAGGCGGCTGGCGACCACCTCTGGCGTCAGGCCGCGCTCGACCAGCGCCTCGGGCACGGCGATGGGTTCGATCAGCACCGGGCTGCGCAGGAACTGGCTGGCCAGGATCGGAATGAAGATCAGGATGGCCAGCACGAAGGCGATGTTGAGAATGACCTTGCGCAGCCGGGTCGAACCGCTCTCCAGCGAGGGCAGGGAGACGCGCAGTCCTGGCTTGCGTGGGGCGACCTCGGCGATTGCCGGCGCGGCCACTGGCTGTCGCGGCGTCCGCTTGCGCGGCACGGCGCCTTTGGCAGCAGGTTTGGCGGGCGCACGCGCCATCAACAGGTAACTCCGGCAACTGCCAGAGTATTAATGGGGAAGACGCCGGAATCAAAGGGGCACGACCCTGGTCTTGAACAGGTCGTGCCCGGACGATTTGCTACTGCTTGACGGCGCTGTCCCAGTGTTCGTCGGCCTTGCCGTCCACGATGCGCCAGGTGTCATACCAGGTGGTCGTGTAGGTCTTGGCGGGGTCCTTGGGGTCGGGCTCGGTGCGGACGGTCGCAACCGTCACCAGGTCGCCTTCGGCCGACACGAACACCACCGGTGTGGCGATCTTTTCGGGGATGGCCGACGGCGCCACCTTGAGGACGCCGGTGAAGAATCCCACCACCGTGTCGCGACCCGAGGGGACGTTGGGATTGTGCTGCAGGTAGCGCTCGGTCAGGAACTGATCGGCGAGATCCCAGTGGTTGGCTTCGAGCAGGTCGCGGACGATGTGGTAGACCACCTGCTTGTTGGCGTTGAGTTGCGGGTCGCTGCTGGTGAACAGCGCTTCCTTGTCGGGCGCGGCGACCACGGCTTCCTGCGCGTGGGTTGCTGACACCATGGGTGCAGCCGCGGCTACGGCCAGTGCCAGCATGGCTGCTGCAAGCTTTGTCCTCATCATCGATATCCTTTGTCTGGGCCCTCGGGGGCTGAGATAGGCAGGACGACACGTCCCCAGCAAGGAGGCACCTGCGACGACAATAGGCACCGCGGGGTAACCGGATCGGCGTCAGGAGGGGGCGCTGTGCCCGGCGCGGATGACGTCGGCCATCTTGTCGAAGGTGCTGCCAAACGGGGTCGCTTCGCGCCAGACCAGCGACAGCAGCCGGCCGGCGCCAGGCGAGACCAAGTCGTGGATGGCGATGCGCGGGTCGGTGGCTTCCTTGCGCAGGGCGATGCGCGGCAGCAGGGTCACGCCCTGACCATTGGCGACGAATTCGACAATGGTCGACAGCGAGGTGGCGGCAAAAGTGCGGGCAGGGTCGCTGCCGAGACGGCAGGCGGCAATCGTCTGGTCGCGGAAGCAGTGGCCTTCATCGAGCAGCAGGATGCGCTCGGGCGCCAGATTGGCCAGCGAAACGGGCTCGGTGGTGCCCTCGCCGCGCGACGTGGCCAGCACGAACGGATCGTCGAACAGCGGCCGGCTGACCAGGCTGGGGCCGCTATCGGGTGCGGCGGTGCCGATCAGCGCGACATCGAGGCTGCCATCGACCAGCCCCGAGATCAGCGCCTCGGTGCGGTTTTCGCTGACGGTGAAATCGAGGCCGGGGAGGCCCTTGGTCAAAGCGGGGAAAATCTCGGGCAGCAGATAGGGCGCCACGGTGGGAATCAGGCCGAAGCGGATCGGCCGGTCGGGCCGTCCGGCATGACCGAGCACGAGGGAATCGAGCGCTTCGGCGCGCTTGATGACCTCCTGGGCCAGACCGATGAACTCGCGGCCGAAGGGCGTGAGCCGGATGCCGCTGCGCAGCCGGTCGAACAGCGGCGTGGCGCATAGCTCTTCCAGCGCCAGGATCTGCTGGGACAGTGCTGGTTGCGAAATTGCGCAGGCCTCGGCCGCCCGGCCGAAATGGCCGCTGCGCGCCACCGCCAGGGCATATTGCATCTGCTTGAGGGACACGACCACGATAACTTCTCCCTATCGATGCTGGAAGAATTATCGATTGGCCTAATGAAAGTCAGCCCCCTATAACGGCCGCAACCAGCCACAGGAGCGTTAGCCATGGACGACAAGACCACCACCAGCGCGGGCAAGTGCCCGGTCGACCACGGCCAGAGCGGTCGCCGCAACCGGGATTGGTGGCCCAAGGGACTGGACGTGCAGATCCTGCACGCCAATTCGACCCTGTCCAACCCGCTGGGCGCCGATTTCGACTACGCGGAGGCGTTTGCGAAGCTCGACCTGGCGGCCGTCAAGGCTGATCTGCGGGCGCTGATGACCGATTCGCAGGATTGGTGGCCGGCGGACTTCGGCCACTATGGCGGCCTCTTCATCCGCATGGCCTGGCACAGCGCCGGCACCTATCGCATCACCGATGGTCGCGGTGGCGCCGGCATGGGCCAGCAGCGGTTCGCGCCGCTCAATTCCTGGCCTGACAACGCCAATCTCGACAAGGCGCGTCGGCTGGTCTGGCCGATCAAGCAGAAGTACGGCAACGCGATTTCCTGGGCCGATCTGATGATCCTGACCGGCAACGTCGCGCTGGAATCGATGGGCTTCAAGACCTTCGGCTTCGCCGGCGGCCGCGCCGACGTCTGGGAGCCGGAAGAGCTGTTCTGGGG
>NZ_CAMLHM010000050.1 GCF_946479885.1 uncultured Devosia sp. | reverse complement strand
GCGGATCGCGTCGAGCAGCGAGGTCTTGCCGTGGTCGACGTGACCCATGATGGTCACGACAGGCGCACGATCGGTCAGGTCCTCGGCCTTGTCGTCCGAAGCGATATCGAACAGGCCTTCTTCAACGTCGGCTTCGGAGACGCGCTTGACCGTATGGCCCAGCTCGCTCGCAATCAGCTCCGCCGTATCGGCATCGACCACGTCGTTGATGGTCGCCATCGTGCCCTGCGCCATCAGCATCTTGATGACGGTGACAGAGCGCTCGGCCATGCGGTTGGCCAGTTCGGCAACCGTGATGACTTCGGGGATGATGACTTCGCGGCTGAGCTTGGGCGCGTCCTGCTGGTTGCGGCCCATCTTCTTGTCGCGGCGGCGGCGCATGGCGGCCAGGGACGGGCCCTTGTCGCGGTCGCTCTCGGCGCCGGCATTGGTCACCGTCAGGCGGCCACGGGCATTGGCGTCCTCGCCGGCACGGCGCGTCGGCCGCTCCGGCGCAGCGCGCGAGGCGCGGCGGGCGTTTTCGAGTTCAGCCTCGGTGGTCGGCCGTGTCTGGGGTGCACCGGTGCGGACCTTGCGGCCATCGGCTTCGCTGGGCGGGGCCGGCGGCACATTGCCGATCGGCGCCATGCCCGAGCCGGGCGGACGACGCTCGCCGGCTGGACGGCCAGCGGTGCCGGAGGGACGGGCACCAGGCGCACCAGGACGGGCGCCGGCTGCACCGGGCTTGATCAGCGCATTGGCGCCGCGTTCGCTTTCCGGGCGGGTATTGCCGCTCGGACGAGCTTCGCCAGCCGGACGCACGGGACGCGGCGGCTGGCCAGGACGGCCGGCAACCACGCGCACGCTGGACGGGCCGGCATTACGCTGCGATGCGGGTGCAAGGGCAGGCTCGGGCGCTTCAACCGGCGCCGGTGCGCTTTCGGGCGCAGCGGCCGGCGTCGCCACGGGAGCCGCGGCTTCCGGAACGACCTCGACCGGCGCACTGGCCGGCGCCTCGGTCTCGGCCTGACGCCGGACCTCGTCGGCACGCTCGGCTTCCTCGCGGACCTGGCGGCGACGGGCATCGTCTTCCATGCGACGCGCCTCTTCGGCGGCGAAGCGTTCCTTGTCCTCGGCCTGGCGGGCTCCAGCCAGCGCCAGCGCCTGACGGCGGGCTTCGGCCTCGGCTGCACTCAGCCCCAGTGGCGCGCGCGGCGCTGCAGCCGGACGACCGGCGGCCGGGCGCTGGCTCTGCGATGGTGCACCTGCAGCCGGCTGCGGCCGATGCGGAACGCTCGGAGCATTGGGCTTGGGCACCAGTCGCGTGCGCTTTTCAACGACAACCGTCGAGCGCGAAGGACCGCGCGACATGCCCGGACGGTTGCCCAGGCCTGGGCCGCCCTTTAGTGTCAGCGTCTTCTTCGCGCCAGTGTCGTCGGTGCGCTTGTCGTCGTTATCAGCCATGTATCTCGCGTCTTTCGTCGGTGGCCTCGGGCAAAAGGTCACCGTCAACCGCAATGCGGTCGGTGTCCTTTTCCGTTGGTTTGGCAGTATAAAGGGCCAGTCTACGGGCCTTTTCCACTGCTGCTTGGGCTGCTGCCCCTCTCGTGAGGGCAGCATGTATCACATTTTCCAGCCCGAGTGCCAAACCCATTTGCTCTGAGGAGAGCAATTCGAAATGGGGCACTTCGAAGCCTTCGATTTCTTCCTCGGCGGCTGCGTAATGCAGCGCCTTGAGCGGTCCGACCATCTTGCTGCGCCCGTCTTCGGCAGCGTCGGTAGCAGTGATCAGCGCGATCAGGTCACCCGTGCGGATCAGGCCCTGCACCTTGGTCGCGCCAAAGGTCAGTTGGCCCGCCTTGCGGGCCATGCCCAAGGCGCTCAGATAGCGTTGCTCGAGCCTGATCTGGGTCAGGCCGGGCAGGTCATCGGGCAACCGCACCTCGGTCTTGAGGCTGCGCGCAAACACCTTGCGCTTGACCGCCTCGGCCACCAGGTCGCGGCTGAGACTGATCCAGACGCCGCGGCCCTCGGCCTTGGCTTCCGTGTCGGGCACCAGCACATCGTCTGGCCCCAGCACGAAACGGATGAGCTCCGCCACGGGTTTTTCGGCCCGTGTCAGAGCGCACATCCTGGTCGTTTCTTCGCGCCGGGCCATGTTCTGGTCCCTCGCTGGCGTTCGGCCCTTAGGCCGAAGCCTCTTCGGTCAGCTCGTCGCCTTCGACCGGCGGCAGGTCTTCTTCATTGATCCAGCCGGCCTTGATGCGGGCCTGCATGATCATGTCTTCGGCCTCTTCACGGCTCACCGGGAAATCCTTGAACGTGCCTTCGAAGCGCTTGGTTTCGCCATCCTTGCGTTCGCTCCAGCCGATCAGGTCGTCGGCGGCGCAACCGGCAAAGTCTTCGACGGACTTGACGCCATCCTTGCCCAGCGCGACCAGCATGGCGGCGGTGAGGCCGGCGATCTCGTAGAGTTCGTCCTCGACGCCGAGCTTCTTGCGCTCTTCGTCATGGGCCCGATCGATAGCCGCCAGGTATTCGGTGGCGCGATTCTGGATTTCGCCGGCGGTCTCTTCGTCGAAGCCGTCGATCGACGCGATTTCGTTGGCGTCGATATAGGCCAGCTCTTCAACCGAGGAGAAGCCTTCCGAAGCCAATAGCTGGGCAACCATCTCGTCAACGTCAAGGGCAGCCATGAACAGGCTGGAGCGTTCGGTGAACTCCTTCTGGCGGCGTTCGCTTTCTTCCTGCTCGGTGAGGATGTCGATATCCCAGCCGATGAGCTGGCTGGCGAGGCGCACATTCTGGCCACGACGGCCGATGGCCAGCGAGAGCTGTTCGTCGGGCACGACCACTTCGATGCGCTCGGCCTGCTCGTCGAGCACCACCTTGGCAACATCGGCCGGCTGCAGCGCCGAAACCACGAGGTCGGCAATGTTGTCGGTCCACGGAATGATGTCGATCTTTTCGCCCTGCAGCTCGCCGACCACGGCCTGGACGCGCGAACCGCGCATACCCACGCAGGCGCCGACCGGATCGATCGAAGAGTCCGAGGAGGTCACGGCGATCTTGGCGCGCGAGCCCGGATCGCGGGCGATCGAGCGGATGGTGATCACGCCATCATAGATCTCGGGCACTTCCTGCATGAAGAGCTTGGCCATGAACTGCGGATGCGTGCGGCTCAGGAAAATCTGCGGGCCGCGCTGTTCGCGGCGCACGTCATAGACATAGGCGCGCACGCGGTCGCCATAGCGGAACATTTCGCGCGGAATCAGCTCGTCGCGGCGGATGATGGCTTCGCCACGGCCGAGGTCGACAATCACATTGCCATATTCGACGCGCTTGACCGAGCCGTTGACGATCTCGCCGATGCGGTTGAAATACTCGTCATACATGCGCTCGCGCTCGGCATCGCGCACCTTCTGCACGATCACCTGCTTGGCCGACTGGGCGGCAATACGGCCGAATTCCATGGGCGGCAGCGGTTCGGTCAGGAAATCGCCGATCTTGGCTTCCGGCGACTTGGCCTGGGCGCGCTTGAGATCGATCTGGCGGCTGGGCTCTTCGATATCCTCGACGATTTCGAGCAGGCGCCACATGCGCGTTTCGCCCGAGCGCGGGTTGATCTCGACCTTGATCTCCGTCTCGGCGCCGTAGCGGCCCTTGGCGGCCTTTTCCATGGCGTCCTGCATCGCTTCGATCACGACCATGCGGTCGATCGACTTTTCGCGGGCAACGGCATCTGCGATCTGCAGCAGTTCGAGGCGGTTCGCGCTCACGGCCATTTAGTGTGTCTCCTCAGAGATAGAATCGTCATCGTTGTCGGCGATCTCGACCGTCTCGGTCTCATCATCGTCGATCGGGTGGGCTTCCTGGTCGATGCGCGCCTTTTCCATCAAGGCGTCGGTCATGACCAGCTTGGCTTCCGCCAGGGTAGTGAACAGCAGGCGGTGGTCGGGATCTGTGCCGGCAGGGGCGTCGGGCAGGGTGATAATGACCGCGTCGTCATCGACCGCCTTGATGAAGCCGCGGAAGCGCTTGCGGCCATTGATCATGTCGCTGAGCTCGATCTTGACCTCGTGGCCGACATAGGCGGCGAAGTCACGCTTGCGCACCAGCGGCCGGTCGATGCCGGGCGAGGAAACCTCAAGGTGGTATTCGCGGTCGATCGGGTCTTCCACATCGAGCACCGGCGAGAGGTCCTTGGAGAGGGTCTCGCAGTTGACGATGGTGAAGCGCGCATGCTCGTCTTCGGCCATGATCTGCAAGGTCATGCCGTTTTCCTGGGTGATCTTGACGCGCACCAGGGAAAAACCAAGGCCATTGGCCACCGGCTCGACGATACGGGAAACCCGGGCTTCCAGGCCCGTTTCCTTGATGTAGCGTTTTTCAGTGAGATCGAAGCTCATCGTTCCGTTCGGCTAATAAAAAAGAGCGGGGCCGGGCGGCTCCCACTCTGCAAACTTGCTGAGATGTTGGCGTCTATATAGCGCTGTTGGCCGCGAGCCGCAAGGTGTCAGGCACTGCTGCCGGCATGGGCTGCGGCATGGGCGGCAGCCTCGGCGTCGCCGAGGGTATTGAACAGGCCGGACGAGCGGTGATCCCACCGATCGCCATCCGGCGCCCCGCTGAGCACGGCCGCACGGAACTGGTAGAGGCCGTCACCGCGCCTATAGAGGGTGACAACCGTTCTTCCATCCGCGCTGGTGAACTTGCCGACCGGCTCCACTATCGCTCCCAGGTGACGCTGGACACATCGGCGCCGAGTTCCTCGAGCGCCGTGCGCAGGTCCGCAACCATAGCGTCGGGGCCGCATAGATAGAAGTTCTGCGCGAGGTCCTTGATATGAGATTTGAGGAAGTCGGTATCGATCCGCTGCTGCAGCAGCTTCGATTTCGGATCGCCCGTCACCGTCCACAGCGTTTCGAGCCCCTCCATCGCCGCGAACTCTTCGCGCAGGATAATGTCGCGTTCCGTTTGGTTGGAAACGATCAGCCGGTTGCCATCAAGCCCGCCCTTGGCATGGAGATGGCGGAGGATGGCAATGAACGGCGTGACCCCGGCGCCGCCGGCAATGAACGTGCCTGGCCCTTTATACTGGATGGTACCCCACACATCGCGCAGCAGCAGGTGGTCGCCCGCTTCGCAGCCCCAGAGCGCATTGGTGACACCAGGGTGATCGCGATAGCTTTTGATGGTGAATTCGAGATCGGGCTCGTCTTGTAGTGAAGTAAAGGTAAACGGCCGCTTCTTGTCGACCCAATCGGGCTTGTCGATACTGACTTCCGTCGCCTGTCCGGGGCTAAAATGAAAATTCTTTGGCTTTTCGACGCGATAGTGACGCACATTGTGGGTGACCATTTCGGTCTTCAGAATCTGTACGCGAACGGGCATGGCGGCCTCCCTTTCAAGCTAAAGGGCGCGCCGCGACAATGGTTCCAGACCCCGCAAAGGCCCGCGCCAGCATGTGTCACCTGGCCGTAACCCGGTAGCTTCCGAGAAACCGAGGGGCTCCGGAACGCCTTGATTTCGCTCGCAAAACCCTCGCCATGATCGGCCGAAGTTCAAGGGCAAGAATCTGGGAAATCGTGTCTTGAGGGTCGGCCGGGGCGGGATCATCTCCAGGGTGTTCAAAACGAAAGGAACACCTCAAATGATCAAGAACACTGTTATCGCCCTCGTTGCCGCCGCCGCTTTTGCCGGCGCTGCCGCCCCCGCCTTCGCCGACGTGTTCGGTGACAATGCCTCGACCGAGATGCGCGAATTCACCGCCAACTCGATCCTGGCCGAGCTGCAGCAGAAGGGCGTCAACGCCACTGCCGTCGAAGACTGGAGCGGCCTGATCCGCGCCTATGTCACCCTCGAGGACGGCACCCAGACCATGCAGTTCTTCACGCCTGGTTCGCTTGAGCAGGTTACCCTCTAATAGCCTGCCCACGGCGCCGCCGGTACGCCGGCGGCGCCCGTGCCTAGATGGAATGCACCAGTTTGATGACCGGCTCACCGCCGCTGGCATCAAACCGCGCGCGGGCCTCCTGGACCAGCGCACCATTACGGTCAGCGAAGTCGCGCAGGCTATCAGCCAGCGTGAGCAATTCGCGCCCCAAGGCGGTCAGCTCATAGTCCACACGCGGCGGAATGGTCGCGAACATGGTGCGCGTGACGAAGCCGTCGCGCTCCAGTTCGCGCAGCGTCAGCGTCAGGGTCTTCTGCGAAATGCCGCCGGCGCGCTTGAGATCGTTGAAGCGCCTGGCCTCGACGCGCAGCATGGTAATGATCGTCAGCGTCCACTTTCCCGGTCTCGACATCAACACGTCATTGTCGTGTGGGCCGGCTGTGGACTGGCTGCGCATGGGAACCTCGATAAACTGGTCGAGGTTCGGATATGGGTCGCGATTGCGTGACTACCAGAGCCACCAAGCATTAAACTTTGACATATCAGCCATCCCTCGGGCGGCGAAGCCGCTCCGACACAGGGCGGCGAAGCTGCTCCCGCCTCGAGCCGCGAAGCCGCTCCGGCGCTAGCGGCTAAACCCGTGTGAAGCTGAAATAAAAGCTGACGAGTCGCCCTTCGCGGCGGGCTTTCTGCTCGTAGCGTGTCGCTTCCCAGCCCGGATAGGGCTGGTGCCAGCCGCCGGGCGTTTCCGGCGCGAAACTGAATTGCGGTGCCCTGATGATATGGGCCAGCGTCCAGTTGGCATAATCCTCGATGTCGGTGGCGAAGTGGAACGTACCGCCCGGGCGCAATACCCGGGCCAGCTCGTTGAGCGTGGTCGGGGATACGAAGCGGCGCTTGTGGTGGCGCGTCTTGGGCCAGGGATCGGGATAGAGCAGGTAGATCTCGTCGATCGAAGCATCGGGCAGCTCCACCAGCAGCTTGAACGCGTCGTCGGTGAAAAGCCGGATATTGCCCAGCTGCTGCGCCGCAATGGTCTGCACCATCTTGCCGATGCCGCCGGTAAACACTTCGCAGCCGATATAGCCGGTATCGGGATGCCTGCTGGCCTCGAGCGCCAGATGCTCGCCGCCGCCATAGCCGATCTCGATGACGATGCGCTCGGCCGCAGGAAACAGCGCCTTCGGATCGAGCTTGCCGCTGAGCTTGATTTTGAGCGCGGGCAGGGTGGCGTCGAACACCGCCTGCTGGCCGTCATGCAGCTTCTTGCCCGAACGTCGCCCGAAAAAGGCGCGCGCCTCGCCCGAACGGGTCTTGGGTAGCTGGTGGTCTGGCTTGGTCATGGGGGTCTCCGCACGATGGGCCGTATAGACCACGGCGTCATTCCCGCGAAAGCGGGAATCTCTCTTTGCATTTCCAGGGAGATTCCCGCTTTCGCGGGAATGACGCGGTGACCGTTCAGCGAACTGCCAGAGGCCCTACTTCACCGCGGCCTTGAGCGCGCTGACCAGGTCGGTCTTTTCCCACGAGAAGCTGCCGTCGCGACCTGGCTTGCGGCCGAAATGGCCATAGGCGGAGGTGCGGGCATAAATGGGCTTGTTGAGATCGAGATGGGTGCGGATGCCGCGCGGGGTCAGGTCCATCACCTTGGCCAGCGCCGCCTCGACCACCGATTCTTCGACCTTGCCGGTGCCATGCAGGTCGACATAGATCGACAGCGGCTGCGCCACGCCGATGGCATAGCTCAGCTGAATGGTGGCGCGGTCGGCAAGGCCGGCGGCGACCACGTTCTTGGCCAGGTACCGCGCCGCATAGGCCGCCGAACGATCCACCTTGGTCGGGTCCTTGCCCGAAAAGGCGCCGCCGCCATGCGGCGCTGCGCCGCCATAGGTATCCACGATGATCTTGCGGCCGGTCAGGCCCGCATCGCCATCGGGGCCACCCACCACGAATTTGCCGGTCGGATTGACGTGCCAGACCGTGTCCTTGGTGATCCAGCCGTCGGGCAGGGCCTCATGGATGTAGGGCTCGACGATTCGGCGGACGTCGGCCGAGGTCAGGTTCTCATCCAGGTGCTGGGTCGACAGCACGATCTGGGTGACGCCCACGGGCTTACCCTCTTCGTAGCGCACCGTGACCTGGCTCTTGGCATCGGGCCCCAGCTTGCCGGCCGGGCCATTATTGGCCTTGCGGGCGGTGGTCAGGGTCTCGAGAATCTTGTGTGCGTAATAGATCGGCGCCGGCAGCAGCTCGGGGGTCTCGCGGCTGGCATAGCCAAACATGATGCCCTGGTCGCCCGCACCCACATCCTTGTTGCCGGCGGCGTCGACACCTTGGGCAATGTCGGCCGACTGGCCATGCAGCAGCACGTCGATCTTGACGGTCTTCCAGTGAAAACCGGCCTGCGCATAGCCGATGGTGCGGATGGCCTTGCGGGCGGTCGACTTGAATTTGGACGGGTTGACCACCGGATGGCTGGCGGCGTCGAGCAGCACTTTGCCGTCCTTGCCCTTCTTGAGCAGGGATTCGGGCACGCGCACTTCGCCCGCAATCACCACGCGGTTGGTGGTGGCCAGTGTTTCGCAGGCAATGCGGACCAGGGACGGATCCATGCCGGTCTTTTTGGCTTCGCGGAAAACCAGGTCGACGATTTCGTCGGAAATCCGGTCGCAAACCTTGTCCGGATGGCCCTCGGAGACGGACTCGGAGGTGAAAAGATAGGAAGACCGTGCCAACCAAAATCCCCTTAACATGCCGAAAATCGCTCAAAACGAGCAATTATGGGAGGTTTGTGACATCAGCACCTGTTCCGGTCAAGGCGGATATAAAGAAAGCTTGATATGTCGGCGCGCGCTTCACGAGCATGGTTTTCGCTCCCGGGGGCAGGCGCAGGCCGCAAAGAAAAACCCCGGCCGCGACATAAGTCGTGACCGGGGTCAATTTCTGGTGCCCAGAAGAGGACTCGAACCTCCACACCTTGCGGTACACGGACCTGAACCGTGCGCGTCTACCAATTCCGCCATCTGGGCAAGCGGTGGTGTAACTAGGGGCAGCGCCGGACGATGTCAACCGGCATTCTTGCGCACCTCACCAGTTAGCGCCGTCCCAGTGTTTGATGGTGCTGCGATCCACCACCACCGCGGGCTCCAGGCAATTGACATTGATCATCACCATGGCGTTGCCCTTGCCGTCGCTGCCCCGGGCAAAGGCCTCGATGCCGCAGGTCTTGCAGAACAGGTGATCGATATTTTCCGTGTTGAAATGGTAGGTTGTCAGGTTATCCGCGCCACTCTGCAGTGTGAACTGGCCGGCCGGCGCCGATTGCAGCACCCAGTTCAGGCGTCGGCAGCGTGAACAGTTGCAATCGCCCATCGTGCTGAGGTCGGTGGTGACGTCATACTGCACGGCGCCACAATGGCACTGCCCATGGTAAGTCTGCATTTCGGCCATTGGCTCGCTCCTTGTCCGTAGTGAACATAACAAGAACATTGTGCGACGGGAGTCAAGCCTGTGCGCAGTGCGTCGCCCTCGACAGCGGCGGCGGCTATGCGATAGAAGCGGACTGAACCAAAAGCCTGTTTGCCGGAGCCCACAATGGACAGAATTGAACCCAGACTCGTCACCATCTTTGGCGGTTCGGGCTTTGTCGGCACCCAGATCGTGCAGCTGCTGGCCAAGCGCGGCCACCGCATTCGCGTCGCCGTGCGCCGTCCCGATCTGGCCGGGCATACCAGGATGTTCGGCAGCGTCGGGCAGATCGTGCCGATCCAGGCCAATGTCCGCAACCAGGCCTCGGTGCACCGGGCCGTTGCCGGTGCCGATATCGTCATCAACCTGACCGGCGTGGGCTATTCGCGCGGTGCCCAGACCTTCCAGGCCGTGCATATCGATGGCGCCGGCAATATCGCGACCGCGGCAAAGGCCGCCGGCGTTTCGACGCTCGTGCATATGTCGGCGCTGGGCGTCGATCAGGCCGCCGACGTCAGCCAGTATGCCAGGAGCAAGCTGCTGGGCGAAGAGGCCGTGCTCAAGGCCTTCCCCAACGCCATCATCATGCGGCCCTCGGTTCTGTTCGGGCAGGGAGACGGCTTCTTCAACCTGATGGGCGCCCTGTCGCGCATGCTGCCGGTCCTGCCGCTGATCGGCGGTGGCACGCGCTTCCAGCCGGCCTATGTCGGCGATGTCGCCGAAGCCTTTGCCCAGGCGGCCGAAGGTCTGGTCAAGGTCGGCCGTATCTACGAACTGGGCGGGCCGCAGGTCGAGACCTACAAGCAATTGCTGGCGCGCATCCAGCGCGAGGCCGGCCGCAACCGTCCGATGCTGCCGCTGCCATCGGGCATTGCCAAGCTGCTGGCGCTGCCCTTTGCCATCCTGCCGTTTCCGCCGCTGCTGACTGGCGACCAGGTGGAACTGCTCGGCGTCGACAATGTCGTTTCCGATGCGGCCAGCAAGGACAAGCGGACCTTCGCCGCTTTCGGCATCACGCCGACATCGATGGATGAGATCCTGCCCAACTACATGTATCGTTATCGCAAGCACGGCCAGTTCGACCGCGATAACGCCCCAGCGCCGATTCTCTAGGCAGCTCCATTGGCGACAAGACCAGTCCCGTCCGGCCCAGCCGGGCGGGATTTTTGTTTATCGGCGACCGGTAATTGACGCGCAGCGGGCGCGACACCGGATGGGCGCTCCAAAAACAATCGTAAGATATATCTTGAAATCGCCGAAATGGGCGCCGACCTTTGTTGTCAGTGAAACGAAAGATATATCGGAGACCCATCATGAGTGGTTATTGGAGAAACGGTGAACCCAACTGGCGCCGCATGGAAGCCATGGCGCGCCGCGGCTGGGGACGCTTTGCGTCCGGCATCGAGAGCGGCGAGGGCTGGGGCAATATGGGCGGCAATTTCCGCATCGGCCGCATGCTCGCCTCGGGCGACCTGCGCCTTGTGGCGCTCTACCTGATCGAGCAGCAGCCCCGGCATGGCTATGACCTGATCAAGGCCATCGAGGAAAAATCGGCCGGCTTTTACACGCCGAGCCCCGGCATCGTCTATCCGGCGCTGACCTTCCTCGAGGAGGCCGGCTATGTCACCTCGCAGGCCGATGGCAACAAGAAGCTCTATACCATCACCGACGAGGGCAGGGCGCATCTGAGCGATAACCGGGAAGCCATCGAATCCACCTTGTCCTTCCTCGCCAAAGCCGGCGAGCAGATGAACCGCTTCCGCGAATTCGCCAAGGCCGACTGGCCGTTTGGCCGTGGCGAAGAAGGTCCTGGCCCCGATTTCGGCAATCGCCCCCCGCATCGCGGCCACGGTCCCGGCTGGGGTCCGCGCCCCGACGCCGATACCGATCGCGACCTCAAGGACGTCGTGCCCGAGCTCAACGACGCCCGCCGCGACCTCAAGGCTGCCATCAAGAAGGCGCGTCGCGGCACCGAGGAGCAGCAGCGCCACACCGCCGAAATCCTCAAGCGCGCCGCCGCCGAGATCGAGGCGCTGGGCGAGGACGATGTCGATATCTGATCAATGGGGCGGCGGGAAACCGCCGCCTTATCTTAGCGCCAGAGCCCCAGGATCAGCCCCATCACCGCAAAGCCAATGGTGAGATAGCCGCCATTGATCAGTGCATAGCTCAGCGGCCGGCGCTCGAAGAGCGCGATGACGCCTAGGCTCAGGGCCGCCCAGCCCAATCCAGCCGCCACCGCGGCGCCGACGGCAAAGCCGAGTGTCACCTCCGGCCCGGAGATGAAAAAGGCGAGATTGGCGGCCATGAGCAGGCACAGCACGAAGGCCAGGGCCAAAAATCAGCGCCGGATTGCCGCGCGCCATATCGGCATCGCTGATATTGCCGGCGCGCCGCCAGGCCTTGTCAAACAGAACGGGCGAGTACCAGATCCCGCCGATCACGAACATCGATATGGCCGCGGCGATGACCGCCAGCCAGTTGATATCAGGCATTGCTTGCCCCTCCCATTGCCCGGCTTCAGCAAACGCCTGATGCAACCGGCTGACAAGGGCCTTCGCAGGTGGGGACTGACATGTTAGCTCTTGGCCATGCAGCAAGCCACGATTGATCCGAAGTCCACCCAGCAGCCAGCGCCCGACCGGAAAGCGGCCGGCGAACGCGTCGCCAAGAGGCTCAAGGGCAAGGTGCGCGGACGGATTCACACCGATCCGCTGATGACCTATGCCTGGAGCGGCGATGCCAGCTCCTACCGGCTGATCCCGGCGGTGGTGGTGTTCATCAATTCCGAGGACGAGGTGCGCGCGGTGATGGCCGCGGCCCGCGCCGAGGGTTTGCCGATCACCTTTCGGGCGGCGGGCACGTCCCTGTCGGGACAGGCGGTGACCAATGGCGTGCTGGCCGTTTTGGGTGACGGCTGGCGCAAGCTCGACATCCATCCGGGCGCCGACCAGATTACGCTGGGCCCGGCCATTATCGTCGCCAATGCCAACAAGGCGCTCAAGCCCTTCAACAAGAAGATCGGCCCCGATCCGGCCAGCCAGGCCACCTGCAAGATCGGGGGCGTGGTCAACAACAACTCGTCCGGCATGTGCTGCGGCGTCGCCCAGAACACCTATCACACCATGGCGCGGCTGCGCATCGTGCTGACCGACGGCACCATGCTCGATAGCGGCGATCCCGCCAGTCGCGACGCCTTCCGGGCGAGCCACGGCACCATGCTCGAAGGCCTGCACCAGCTGCATCACGAAGTGATGGACGATGCCGACCTCGTGGCGCTGATCCGGAAAAAGTACCGCATCAAGAACACGGTGGGTTATTCACTCAACGCGCTGGTCGATTACCACGACCCGCTCGATATTCTCATCCACCTCATGGTGGGTTCGGAAGGCACGCTCGGCTTTGTTTCCGAGGTCACCTACAACACCGTGCCCGAACACCCGTTCAAGGCCACGGCCCTGGTGCCGTTCCCCGATCCGCAATCGGCGGGGCGGGCCATCATCGAAATGGCCAATGGCGGCGTGCAGGTCACCACGGGCGTCACCGCAGCCGAATATATCGAGCGCCGGGCGCTGGCCACGGTCGAGCATCTGGCGCCCATGGCGCCGCTACTGCCCTGGCTATTGGGCAATTCCCCGGCCGTGCTGATCGACGTGACGGCCCCCGACGCCGCGACCCTGGCGAGCGAAACTGCCAAGACGGTGGACTTGCTGGCCCGCCATGGCGCCACTCACATCGATTTTTCCACCGACGAAGCGCGCAGCCATGCGCTGTGGGATATCCGCAAGGGCTTCTTCGCTTCGGGCGGCGCGGCCCGACCCAAGGGCACGTCCATGCTGACCGAGGACGTGGCGGCGCCCATTGAGCGCCTCGCCGAATTCGTCATCGATATGCGCCAGTTGCTCGATGCGCATGGCTACGAAGACGCCATCATTTTCGGCCACGCACTGGCGGGAAACCTGCATTTCCAGATGAGCGACGACTTTGCCCAGCCCGGCTCGGCGGAAAAGTTCGATCGCTTCTCGCACGATCTCAGCCAGCTGGTTTCCGTGCAATATGGCGGCTCGCTCAAGGCCGAGCATGGCACCGGCCGCGCCATCGCCCCCTTCGTCGAAGCCGAATGGGGCGCCAAGGCCTATGGGCTGATGCACCGGATTAAGGCGCTGTTCGACCCCGAGGGGCTGCTCAATCCGGGCGTGTTGCTCAACGCCGACGACAAGATCCACATCAAACATCTCAAGGTCATGCCGCTGGCCGACGAGCTGGTCGATCTCTGCATCGAATGCGGCTTCTGCGAGCCGGCATGCCCGAGCCACCAGATGACCCTGTCGCCGCGTCAGCGCATCGCGGTCACCCGCGAGCGCGAACGGTTGCGACGCAGCGGCGAGGACCCGGCCCGGCTCAAACAGCTGGATGACGATTTCCAATATGCCGGCCTCGACACCTGCGCGGCCTGCAATCTCTGCTCGCTGCGCTGCCCGGTCGGCATCGAAACCGGCACGATGATCATCGGCCAGCGCGGGCAGAGGCGCGGCGGCACGGCCCGGAGCGTGGCCGGCTTCGCGGCCGATCACCGCGGCGCCGTGGAAACCATGATGCGCGGCGGCGTTGGCTTGGCTGACATGGCGCGCAAGGTGATCCCTGCGCCTGCCGTGGAGGCCATCACCGATACTGCCCGCCGGCTGACCGGCGAGCGCCTGCCGCGCGTATCGCGCGCCCTGCATCACGGGCCCGGATCACCCCGGCCGGCGCCTCATGGGCACGATGCGCGTCCATCCATTGTCTACTTCCCCAGCTGCGCCACCCGTTTGTTTGGGGCCCCCAAGACGGAACATGACCTGCTCGCGGTGCCCGATGCCATGCTGGCTTTGCTCGAGCGTGCCGGCTTCGATGTGGTGATGCCCGCCCATCTCAATGGGCAGTGCTGCGGCCAGCCGTTTCAGTCCAAGGGCTTCCCCGAGCAGGCGGCCGCCGTGGGCGGCGAGCTCAAGCGCGAGCTGTCGGCGCTGTCCAATGCCGGGCGCCTGAGCGTCGTCACCGACGCGTCCACCTGCGCCAAGCACCTGCGCGAATTTCCCGGCGATGCCCCGGTGCTCGATTCCAGCCAGTTCCTGCTCGGTCAGCTGCTGCCGCGCCTGACCATCACGCGCCAGCTCGACGTGGTGGCGGTGCATCACAACTGCTCGGCGCAGCGCCTCGCCGAACAACCGATGACAGAGGCGATCGCCCGCGCCTGCGCCAAGACTGTCGCGGTGCTGAGCTCGGTCACCTGCTGCGGCTATGCCGGCGACAAGGGCCTGTTCTTCCCCGAACTCAACGCCCATGCGACGCGGTTTGCCAAGGGCGACATACCGGCAGACTGTACGTTGGGCGTTTCCACCGTCTCGACCTGCGCCTCGGGCCTCAGCGAACATGCCGGCATCCCCTTCGTCGGCCTGGCGAGCCTCCTGGAATGGGCAACACGGCCCGTGCAATGACCCCTTTCCTCTCCCCATCGGGGAGAGGTCGGCCGCAGGCCGGGTGAGGGGGTGCTGCGGGCTTGGCTCAGAGCGCTGTAGCTGGCCACGGATTCCCCCTCACCGACCCGGCTGCGCCGGGCCACCTCTCCCGATGGGGAGAGGAATGTTGGCATCGGGGCAGGGACAGGCTACTGAACGCCCTCAGCAAGCTCCGGACATCAATGCCAATCACCACGTCAATCACCAGCCTTGGCCATAAGGGCGAGGGTGTCGCCGAGATCGATGGCCGCAAGGTCTTCGTGCCCCTGGCGCTGCCGGGCGAAACCGTCGAGATCGAGGCCGAGGGCGAGCGCGGCACGTTGCTGGGGGTCATTACCCCCGCGCCCGATCGCATCGAGCCGTTCTGTCCACATTTCGGCGCCTGCGGCGGTTGCCAGCTGCAGCATATGGATCGGCCCAGCTACGAGGCGTTCAAGATCGGCCTCGTCGAAACGCCGCTGCGCTTTGCCGGCATCGAGCAGAAGGTCACCCGTTTTATCGACGCCGGGGGCGATGGTCGCCGGCGCGCGACCCTGCATGCGCGCCGCGAAGGCGCCGGCTATATGCGGCTGCGCAGCCACCAGGTTCACGATATCGAGGCCTGCCCCATCCTCGTGCCCGGGCTGGCCCGTGCCCCCGATATCGCCCGGGCGGTGATGCAGTCGGTCGGCGAAGCCGATGTGAGCTTCAC
Source organism: uncultured Devosia sp. (assembly GCF_946479885.1). The sequence continues at coordinate 11,287 of NZ_CAMLHM010000050.1, read as the reverse complement.
CGCCACCCTGACCGGGCTCGACGTCGCCGTGCGCACCGAAAAGAAGCAGGCGCGTGCCGACCGGCTGGCCCCGCTGGTAGCGCGCTTCAAGCTGGCTCGGCTGGCGCTCAACGGCGAAATGGTGCTGCAGGTGCAGGCGCCCATCATCGAAATGGGCCGGGCCCGGGTGGAATTGCCCATCGGCAGCTTCCTCCAGGCCACCCAGGCTGCCGAAGCGGCGCTGGCCGATTATGTGGTCGACGCCGTGGGCAAGGCCAAAAGCGTGGCCGACCTCTTTTGCGGCATTGGCCCCTTTGCGCTGCGGCTGGCCGAGCAGCGTCCGGTCGCCGCCTTCGACAACGACAAACCCGGCATATCGGCGCTCGACAAGGCGCGCCGCTTTACCAAGGGTATTCGGGAAGTCACCGCCAAGGCGCGTGACCTGTTCCGCGATCCCCTCACCCAGTTCGAGCTGAACTACGAGGCCGTCGTGCTCGATCCACCACGCGCCGGGGCCGAAGCCCAGGTGCGGGAGCTGGCCAAGTCCAAGGTCAAGACGGTGGTTATGGTGGCCTGTGATGCGGGCACTTTTGCCCGCGACGCGGCTATTTTAGTGGCAGGCGGCTACCAGGTGGGCGAAATTGTCGCAGTCGATCAGTTCACGCAATCGGCCCATGTCGAAATTGCTGCCACATTTCGCCGTTAAAGAGTGATCGTAACAGCGCGCAACCGGATTGCCGGAGCCGCGTTAGAAATCCATCAACCTAACTTTGACGGCGACTGCGTGGGGCGGCGTTGTCGCATGGAGACAATGACCATGCGTATTACACAGACCATTTTTGCTATCGGTGCCCTTTGTGCTGCAGCGGCCATGCCGACCCTGGCTCAGGATGCGGCAAAGCCTAACGGCACCTTTGTCGACCAGTATGGCACTTCGTTCGAATTCTCGCTGTGCGGCGAGGACAATACTGATCTTTGCGGCGTGCTGACCAACCTCGAGGGCCAGTCGGCCACTCCGGAAAACCTGGCCTTTGTCGGCAAGCAGGTGATGCGGGCCGAGCAGGTTGCGCCCAATGAGTGGAAGGGTTCGCTCTCGGCTGGCGGCATGAGTGCCGAAGCCACCGTGACCCAGGTGAGCGCCGACACCATCGAGATCCAGGGCTGCCGCGGCGGCATCCTCTGCCAGACGCTGGCCTATAGCCGCGCCTGATCCTAACGACTGAATGAAAACCCCCGGGGCCCAGCTCCGGGGGTTTCTGTTTGTTTTGGCGTGAGCAAGAGGCTCAGCAGACCGTGGCGACCCGCTCCTTGATGACAGCGAGCACGTCGTCGCCGGGGCGCTTCCACCAATTGTCCTGGCTGAAGATTTCCACCTCCTGCGGACCGTGGAAGCCGGCATCCTCGATCATCTTGCGGATGCCGGGCAGGTCGATGACGCCGTCGCCCATCATGCCGCGATCGAGCAGCATGTCCTTGGTCGGCACCAGCCAGTCGCAGATGTGATGCGCGAAAATCCGCTTCATGCGGCCGGCCCGGGCAATGGCGCGGGCAAGGTAGGGATCCCACCAGACGTGATAGACGTCGATGGCGACGCCGACCGTCTCGCCCAGCGTCTCGCAGATATCGAGCGCCTGATCGATCGTGTTCACGCAGGCGCGGTCGGCGGCATACATCGGATGCAGCGGCTCGATGGCGATCTTGACGCCGCTCGCCCTGGCATGGGGCAGCATGGCGGCAATGCCGTCGGTCACCATCTGGCGCGCGCCGACAATGTCCTTGCTTGAGCCGGGCAGGCCGCCGACAACAAGCACTAGGCAATCGGCATTGAGCGCGGCCGCTTCATCGATCGCCCGCAGATTGTCGTCGATATTGGCCTGTCGCCCAGCCGCCGTTTCGGCGGGGAACATGCCGCCGCGGCAAACGCCGGTAACCTGCAGCTTGTTTGTTTTTACGATATTGGCCGCTTCGGCGAGGCCGACGGCCGCGATCTGGTCGCGCCAGGGGGATATGGCCGTGATGCCGGCCCGCAGGCATCCATCGACGGCTTCGGCAAAGCCCCAGACCTGCCGCGTCGTGGCGAGGTTGAGGGAGATTTCAGTCATGAGCATGGCCTCGATGTTGGGCTCCCCTCCCCCTTGAGGGGAGGGGTTGGGGGTGGGGGTCCCTCAGTGATCCACCAATCGACCCCCTCCCTCGATCCCTCCCCTCAAGGGGGAGGGAGGCGCAGGCGACAAGCTCCCGGGTCATGCTCCCACCCCATTCACAGCCAGCACCGCCTGCATGCGCTTCACGGCAAGCTCTGGATCGGCCAGTACCCGTGCCTTGTCGGCGAGACGGAAGAGTTCGCTCAAATGCTGCACCGAACGGGTCGATTGCTGGCCGCCGATCATGGCGAAGTGGTCCTGGAGGCCATTGAGATAGGCGAGGAACACCACGCCGGTCTTGTAGAAGCGCGTCGGGGCCGCGAAGATATGCCGGCTGAGCGGCACGGTGGGCTCGAGCAGGTCGAAGAATTCGTTATTATTGCCCTTGCCGAGCGCGGCGAGGCCCGCCGAGGCGGCCGGGGCTATCGCGTCGAAAATGCCGAGCAGCGCGTGCGAATAACCCTGGTCATCGCCAGCGATCAGTTCGGCATAGTTGAAGTCGTCGCCGGTATACATCTTGACCTGATCGGGCAGCCGCCGGCGCATGGCGATTTCTTTCTCGGCCGACAGCAGCGAAATCTTGATGCCGTCCACCTTGTCCGCATTGGCGGCGATGACATCGAGACAGACATCCATCGCCTTGTCGTGGTCGATATTGCCCCAATAGCCCTGCAGGGCCGGGTCAAACATTTCGCCCAGCCAATGCATGATCACCGGCTGCTTCACCTGGCTGAGAATGCGGCCATAGACCCGCGCATAGTCGTCGGGGGACTTGGCGGCGGCAGCGAGGGCGCGCGAGGCCATCAGGATGACGCGGCCGCCCTGGCCTTCGACGAATCCCACCTGCTCCTCATAGGCAGCGATGATCTGGTCGATGGTGACATCCGGCCCCGGCGCCAGATGGTCCGTTCCCGCGCCGTAGGCGATGAGCGCATCGTCCCGCGTCCGGGCTTCGGCCTGGGCGCGGCGGATCAGCTCCTGCGCGTCCGTCCAGCTCAGGCCCATGCCGCGCTGGGCGGTGTCCATCGCCTCGGCGACGCCCAGCCCCAGATCCCACAGGCGATGGCGGAATTTGAGCGTCGTGTCCCAATCGATGGCCGGCGTGAGCCAGGGATCGTTATTGGCTAGCGGATCGGCCACCACATGCGCCGCCGCATAGGCGATGCGGGAAAAGTCCGTCGCCTTGTGGCGGACGAAGGGGATGGGGACGCCGGTCAGCGTGTAGGGGGTGATGCTGCGATCGGTGTTTGGAAGATTGATATGGGTCATTGTGCACTCCCCCTCATCCGGCGCTGCGCGCCACCTTCTCCCGCAAGGGGAGAAGGGGAGCACGGCGGGTGTTGAGAACTCAGATCCCCCTCTCCCCTTGCGGGAGAGGGTGCCCGAAGGGCGGGTGAGGGGGTCTGCGCAGAACTCAGAATTCCAGCTTGGGTACATCCAGCCAGCGGCGTTCGGCCCAGCTTTTGAGGCCGAGTTCCGCCAGCTGCACGCCCTTGGCACCGGCCTCGAGGCCATATTCCCACGGCGCGTCTTCGGCGACATGCTTGAGGAACATTTCCCACTGCGCCTTGAAGCCGTTCTGCGCCGGCCAGTTGTCAGGCACCTCTTCCCAGTCGTTGAAGAAGTTCATGGTCTGCGGCTGGTCTGGATTCCACACCGGCTTGGGGGTGTTGACGCGATGCTGGCTCCAGCATTTGTGGAGGCCCGCCACCGCCGAACCCTTGGTGCCATCGACATGGAAGGTCACGAGATCGTCGCGGCGGACGCGGGTGGTCCAGCTCGAGTTGATCTGGGCGATCACGCCGCCTTCGAGCTCGAAGGTCGCATAGGCCGCGTCATCCGTATCGGCCTTGTAGCGATTGCCCTTCTCGTCGACGCGCTCGGGAATGTGCGTCGCGCCCAGGCAGGACACGGCCTTGACCTCGCCGAACAGGTTGTCGAGCACATAGCGCCAGTGGCACAGCATATCCAGGATGATGCCGCCGCCATCGGCCTTGCGATAGTTCCAGCTCGGGCGCTGCGCCGGCTGCCAGTCACCCTCGAACACCCAATAGCCGAACTCGCCGCGCACCGAGAGAATGTCGCCGAAAAAGCCGCTGTCGCGCAGCATCTTGAGCTTGAGCAGACCGGGCAGGAACAGCTTGTCCTGCACCACGCCATGCTTGAGGCCCGAGGCACGGGCGGTCTTGGCCAGGTTGACCGCGATATCGAGGGAATCGCTGGTGGGCTTTTCGCAATAGACATGCTTGCCTGATGCCAGTGCCTTCTCGATCAGCGACGCGCGCATCAGCGTGGTGCCGGCATCGAAAAACACCGTGTCGTCAGGATTGGCGAGCGCGGCGTCGAGATCGCTGCCCCAGCGGGCAATGTTGTGCTTCTTGGCCAGCCGCTCGATCTTGTCGGCATCGCGGCCAACGATGATGGGATCGACGACCAGCCGGTCGCCATTGCTCAGCGCAATGCCGCCCTGGTCGCGGATCGCCAGGATCGAGCGCACCAGATGCTGGTTATAGCCCATACGCCCGGTGACCCCGTGCATGATGAGTCCAAGCCGCCTGTCTGCCATTCGAAATCCTCCGTGCCGCTTCGGCGTGTAACTGATTAGTTACTTAGCTACACGGGACAGCAGGGCGCCGTCAAGCCGCTCGTCGCCAATCATGTGGCAACAGTCGGGCTTCGCCTTTACCGCGCTGGCGCGCGCTGTTATCTGGAGTGGATGACATGCGCGGTAACTGGCCCGTTCGCATGGGGGCGGACATGGACGAGCGGCTCGCGGCAAAGGCAGCGCCGGTAAAGCGCGCCAGAAATTCTGAAAAGACCAAGGCGGCGATCCTCGTCGCCGGGCGGGCCGAGTTCGCCGAGCGCGGCTTCGAGGGCGCCAGGGTGGACGCCATTGCCGCACTGGCCGGGGCCAACAAGCGGCTCCTCTACCACTATTTCGGCAACAAGGAAGACCTCTACCGCGCCGTGCTGCTGGACGCGTACCAGGAGATCCGCCGCGGCGAGCGGGCGTTGAGTCTCGATCAATTCGGCCCGGTCGATGCCATGGACCGGCTGGTGCGCTTCACCTTCCGCCACTTCCTCGCCAATCCATGGTTTCCGCGCCTGCTGGGCACGGAAAACATCGAAAATGCCCGGTTCCTCAAGACGCTGCCCGATATCCAGGCCCTGCATTCCCCGCTGGTGGGGCAGATCACCACCATCGTGGAGCGGGGCGCCGAACTCGGAATCTTCCGCCGCGACGTCGATCCGGTGCAGCTCTACATTTCGATCGCCGCCTTGGGCTTCTTCTACGTGTCCAATATGGCGACCCTGTCGGTGATCTTCGCCCGCGACCTCAGCGCCATCGACATGGTGCAGGAACGCGAAGCCCAGGCCGTGCAGATGGTGCTCGACTATCTCCGGACCAAGCCGGCTTAGAGTTCAGTTTCCGGTGCGTTCCCTTCTCCCCTTGAGGGAGAAGGTGCCCGAAGGGCGGATGAGGGGTCTCTTTCTGCTCGTCTGGCATGGGGCGCGCCATTCGAGCGTAGCTCTTATGGCCTTCTCGCCTCAAATCGCTCCGCTGGAGCGATTTGCCCCATGGGACGGCTCGAAGACCCCTCACCCTGATCCTCCGCTGGACGCGTCGGATCGTCCCTCTCCCTCAAGGGGAGAGGGGAGTCACCCCAGCGGCGGGAGCACCGCCGTGGCCGCTTCCATGAGTCGCTCGATCAGTTCGGCGACGCGCGGCTCCTGGGCGCGCTCCTGCAGCACATAGATGCCGATCAGGTTCCGCTGCGTCATTTCGGTGATCTCGATGCGGCGCAGGCCGCGGCGGATGAACTCGTCGGCCATCACCTCGGTATGGCTGATCACCGCGTCGCTGCGCTCGACATAGTCGAGGCACGCGGCCAGGGAATTGGAGGCAAACACGTATTTGCCCTGATCGAACGGGGCGCTGCCTGTCGTGGTCCGGCTCCAGGCCTCGAAGAACCGCTGGTGGCGAACTTCGGGCAGGGAACTGGTCACCGCCGGATAGGCTTCGATCTCGGCAATCGAGCGCGGCCGGCTGAGCAAGGCATGGCCCTCGCGCACGAAATAGCTCTGCCCGACCCGGGTCAGCGGGATGAGGCGCGCGCCGGTGCTGCGGCTCAATCCTTCGATCTCATGCGCCACGAACAGCGAAATGTCGCCAGACAGCAACTGGTCCATGCAGCGCAGCTGGTTGCCCAGGCTCACATGAATGCGCGCATTGGGGTAGGTCCGTGAATAGTCGAGCACCATGTCGCGGATGAACAGCGTCCACCACGAATAGCCCGAACCGATGCGCAGCCCCTGCTCGGTGCGGCCGCGCTGATGGGCAATGGCGCTGAGCGTGTTGTCATAGAGCCGGCGCATCAGCCGGCCGTTCTGGTACAGCGTTTCGCCATATTCGGTGAGTTCCACCCCGCGCGGCGTGCGGATCAGCAGCGGCACGCCCATGGTCTCCTCGAGCTTGCGCATGTTGAAGGTGAGCGTCGGCTGGGTCACGAACAGGGCCGTCGCGGCGGCACTGATCGTGCCGGCCTCGGCCACGGCCAGGAACTGATTGAGCAGCTTGTCCATGCGTGCAGGTCCATAGAAGAAATCTATATCGGACAGGATATTTCGTATTTTTCTTTTGGTCGAGACTGCGCCAGTGTGAGGGCGAAAAGACAAGACTGGCCGACGAAATGGCCATGGGAGAGCGCGGTCCGCCACCTGGCATCCGCTGTCAAAACACCAGAAAGCAGGCAGAAATCAGCAGGCATGCCTGCGTCAGGCAGGGGGAATTCAATGTCACCTTGCATCTTCCATACAAGTGATTGCCTTGCCGCAAAAGTGTATGCTATGTCGTAACCAGTCGGTTATTTGTGCATTTTGCGTAAGGAGATTTTAGCGATAAGCGCGACGGTGCAACGTTTGTGGCAAACAGCGGCTTCACCGGACTGAAGTAACCGATTAGTGATTTAGCGGCGGGAGGCCGCGGATCGCTCCCGTTCCGGAAGCGGAACGGCCGCAGTTTCAAGGGAGGAAAACCAGATGACTATTCGTATCGACCGCCGTCAATTTCTGATGGGCAGCTCCGCGCTCGTCGCGGCTGGCGCCGCCGGCGTTATGCCCGCCTGGGCCCAGGCCTCGAACCTGCGCCTGATCTTCTGGGGCGGCCAGGCACGTGCCGACCGCACCTATGGCGTGACCGACCTCTACACCAAGACCAAGGGCACGGCCGTCGAGGGCGAATTCCTCGCCTGGAACGACTACTGGCCCAAGCTGGCGACCCAGACGGCCGGCGGCAACGCCCCCGACATCATCCAGATGGACTATCGCTACATCGTCGAATACGCCAAGCGTAACGCCATCGCCCCGCTCGACGAATTCGTCGGCGGCGCCCTCAAGCTCGACGGCTTCGACGCCGACCAGCTCGATGGTGGCAAGGTCGACGGCAAGCTCTATGGCATTTCGCTCGGCGCCAATTCGGTGGCGACCCTGGTCAATACCGTGGCCTTCGAAGAGGCCGGCATCGAACTGCCGACCAATGCCTGGACCTATGACGACCTGATGACCATCGGCGAGGCGTTCAACAGCGCCAATATCCGTGGTGGCATGAAGGCCATTGCCGACGGCTCCTATTCGGAACCGGCGCTCGACAACTGGCTGCGCCAGCGCGGCAAGGCGCTCTACACCGCCGATGGCAAGCTGGGCTTCGACGAAGCCGACGCCGTCGAATGGTACCAGCTCTGGGCCAAGCTGCGCGAAGCCGGTGTCTGCGTTTCGGCTGAAGACCAGGCGCTCGATACCGGTCCGCTCGAAACCACCATGCTGGTGCTCGGCAAGGCGGCGCTGATGCCGTCCAACTCCAACCAGCTCGTTGGCTTCCAGGCCATCGTCCAGGACAAGCTGGGCATGATCGGCTATCCGCGTATCGCCGCCGGTGTCGGCGGCGGCCACTACCGCAAGCCGTCCATGTTCTTCTCGGTTGGCGGCACCTCAGCCAACAAGGAAGCGGCTGCCGATTTCCTCAACTTCTTCATCTCCGATCCGGAAGCGGCCAAGCTGCTGGGCGTCGAGCGCGGCATTCCGTGCATCGAGGCCACGCGCGAAATCGTCGCCCCGACCCTCGACGAGCAGAGCCAGATCGCCCTGAACTTCGTGGCCAACCTGGGCGACCTGCTTGGCAAGCTGCCGCCGCCGCCGCCGGCTGCCGCCGGTGAAGTCGATGCTTCCCTGATCCGTACGCTGGGCCAGGAAGTCGGCTTCGGCGCCAAGACCCCCGAACAGGCTGGTGCCGAACTCGTCACCGGCGCCGCCGACATCCTCAGCCGAGCCTAAGAAAATGACCGCGCGCTCTCTTGAATCGGGCGCTTCCGCAAGGGAGCGCGCGGCCACACCATCCCTCTGGTCCCGGATCTGGCAGAACGATGCCCCGGGATACCTGTTCCTGCTGCCTTGGCTGATCGGCTTCCTCGGCCTGACCATCGGCCCGATGGTGACCTCGCTCTATCTGAGCTTCACCGATTTCGACCTCCTGACCTCCCCCGACTGGGTGGGTGCCAACAACTACATCCGCATGTTCACCAACGATCCCAAATTCTGGGCGTCGATGCGGGTGACCATGTTCTTCGTGGTCTTCTCGGTGCCGCTCAAGCTAGCCTTTGCGCTTGCCGTGGCCATGCTGCTCAATCGCGGCATCAAGGGCCTGCCGATGTATCGTGCGCTGTTCTACCTGCCGAGCCTGCTTGGCGCGTCGGTGGCCATCGCCATCCTGTGGCGGCAGATCTTTGCCGGCGACGGTCTGGTCAACAAGCTCCTTGCCGTGTTCGACATTGCCGGGCCGAGCTGGATCTCCAACCCCAAGACCTCGCTGTGGACGCTGATCATCCTCTCGATCTGGCAGTTCGGCTCGCCCATGATCATCTTCCTGGCCGGCTTGAGGCAGATTCCATCCGACATGTACGAGGCGGCCAGTCTCGACGGCGCCAGCAAATGGCGGCAATTCGTCAAGATCACCCTGCCGCTGCTGACCCCGGTGGTGTTCTTCAACGCCATCATCCAGACCATCGAGGCCTTCAAGAGCTTCACCCCGGCCTTCATCATCTCCGGTGGCACCGGCAACCCGATCAATTCGACCCTGTTCTACACGCTCTATCTCTACCAGGAGGCGTTCGGCTTCTTCCGCATGGGCTATGCCGCCGCCCTGGCCTGGGTGCTGCTGGCACTGGTGGGCCTGTTCACCGCCTTCTCCTTCCTGACCTCGAAATACTGGGTGCACTACGATGAGTAATGTCACCGCCAAGCTCACGGTCGTTACCGGCGCGGCATCGCCCGGCCGCAGCCGGCTGACCTCGGTGTTGATCCATGTCGGCCTGCTCGGCGCCTCGGTGCTGATGCTCTACCCGCTGCTATGGCTGCTCGCCGCCTCGTTCCGCCCGGAAAACGAGATCTTCACCTCGGCCAGCATCTGGCCGTCATCGTGGAGCATCGACGCCTATATCCGTGGCTGGAATGGCCTGCGGACCAGCTTTGCCACCTTCTACCTCAACAGCTTCATCATCTCGGGCCTGTCGGTGGCCGGCAATGTGATCGCCTGCTCCATGGCGGCCTTCGCCTTTGCCCGGCTGAACTTCAAGTTCAAGAACTTCTGGTTCGCCATGATGCTGATGACGCTCATGCTGCCCTATCAGGTGACGCTGATCCCGCAATATGTGCTGTTCCGCAGCCTGGGCTGGGTGAACACCTTCCTGCCCCTCGTCGTGCCCAAATTCCTGGCCGCCGACGGCTTCTTCATTTTCCTGATGGTGCAGTTCTTCCGCGGCCTGCCCAAGGAGCTCGACGAAGCGGCACAGATGGACGGCTGCTCGCCCTGGCGCATCTACTGGAAGATCATCATGCCGCTCTCCATGCCCGTGCTGGCGACGGCGGCGATCTTCACCTTCATCTGGACCTGGGACGATTTCTTCGGACCGCTGATCTATCTCAGCGAAATGAAGTCCTACACCGTCATGCTGGGCCTGCGGACCTTCACCGACTCCACCGGCGAAAGCGATTATGGCGGGCTCTTCGCCATGAGCGTACTCAGCCTCGTGCCCATCTTCCTGTTCTTCCTGTTCTTCCAGCGGCTGCTCATCGAGGGCATCGCGACCACCGGTATGAAACGCTAAATCTATGACTGACATCAAATTCGCCGCCATCGGTATCAACCACGCCCATATCTATGGCCAGGTTGATTGCCTGCTCGATGCCGGCGCGCAATTCACCGCCTTCCACGCTGTCGAGGACGACCTCGCAACCGCCTTCGGGGCCAAGTATCCGCAGGCCAGGCGCGTCGCCGATCCGCGCGCCATCCTCGAGGACCCGGCGATTGCGGTCGTGCTGACCTCGGCCATTCCGGCCGACCGCGCCGCCATTTCGATCGCGGTCATGCAGCATGGCAAGGACGTGCTGACCGACAAGCCCGGCATGACCACCTTTGCCCAGCTCGACGAGATCAAGCGGGTGCAAAAGGAAACCGGTCGCATCTATTCGGTGCTTTATTCCGAGCATTTCGAGGTGCGCGCCACTGTCGAAGCCGGCAACCTCATCGCCCAGGGCGCCATCGGCAAGGTGATCAACACGGTGGGCCTGGGGCCCCATGCCATCCGCAACAACCAGCGGCCGGACTGGTTCTTCGATCGCCAGCGCTATGGCGGCATCCTCTGCGATATCGGCAGCCACCAGTTCGAGCAGTATCTGTTCTTTTCCGGTGCCATGGATGCCGAAGTGGTTTCCGCCACCGTCGCCAACCGCAACAATCCCGGCAAACCGGGCCTGCAGGATGTGGGCGACGTGCACCTGCGGACAGCCAATACCTCGGGCTATATCCGCGTCGACTGGTTCACGCCCGATGGCCTGCCGACCTGGGGCGACGGCCGCCTGACCATTCTGGGCACCGAAGGCTATATCGAGCTGCGCAAATATATCGACATTGCCGGCCGCCCCGGCGAAAATCACCTCTTCCTGGTCAATAAGGAAGGCCCGCGCTATCTAGACTGTTCACAGGTCGAGCGGCCCTTCGGCAGGCAGTTCCTCGACGATGTGCGCAACCGCACCGAGACAGCCATGCCGCAGGAGCGGTGCTTCAACGCCATGAAGCTGGCCCTGACGGCCCAGCAACTGGCCGAACGCGG
>NZ_CAMLHM010000049.1 GCF_946479885.1 uncultured Devosia sp. | reverse complement strand
CGCGCCCGGCTGATCCTGATCCTCCGCGGCAAGCGCCTGGGCTTCTCGCTGCGCGACATCTCCGACTACCTGAGCCTCTACGACGCCAACCGAAGCCAGCAGGTCCAACTGCTCACCGCCAAGATCGACGAGCGCCTCGTCTCGCTGGAGGCCCAGCTCGAGGATCTGCAGACCACCATTTCCGAGCTGAAGGAGATCAAGAAACTGGCCGATGAGCGACTGGTGAAGGCGGGATGATCGACCGCACTTCCAGTGCAGTTCGACCGTTGATGGCTCTTGCGGCAGCCGTGATGGTTGCCATTGTACTTGCCGGCTGCGCGATAGGTTCTGCGAAGCTCTTGATATCCGAGGACGAGGCGATAACGCCGCTTCCTGCGAAGTTCACCTTGTTCGACTATTCTTCCGAAGGAGAACGACGTGAGCGGGCGGAAACTGCCTTCGGTGTGGAGTTAGCGGGCAATGTCTACTCCGCACAAATAGCCGGTATCCCGAGCGAGCTGGACTTCCGCTTTGCTCCGATTGAAGGCACCCAGGACAGCTACCTGATTGCCATAGAAATGGAGGATACCTTCCTATACGGCATAGCTCGCTATTCCAGCGCTGTGCTTGAGGTGAAAGTATTCCTGCCACCCGATGATGCCCGACGACTAATTACAGAGGGGATTGCCGAACCGGGTGGCGACAACGGCGCAATCATAAGCACCAGACCCGCGCTGGATAGAGCGATCGGCATGGCGCTTCGTGGTGAGATCGTTCTCTGTGATCTGCCGTTCTTTCTTAGCGAAAACCCCGAAATACAGCCTCCACCCGCTCTTGTTCGCCAGAACGGCGCATTGGTCCCTGCTCAATAGAGCCACCGTCAAGTACCCGCCCTACTTCCCACCCCGCGGCTTCACATTCTTCGTCATGAAGTCCGGCTTCTTCGGCTTGACCCAGCCCTTGGGCGGTTGCCGCACCGGCACCTGCGTGCCCAGCCCCATCGCCCCTGGCGGCGGCTGGCCCACGGTCACTGTATCGGGATCGCCAGGCGCCACCGGCGCCTCGCCCTTGATCCGCGCAATCTCGTTGCGCAGCCGCGTGGCCTCCTCGAAATCCATCTGCTCAGCCGCGGCCTCCATCTGCTTGCCCAGCGCCACGAGCTTTTCATTGATCGATCGCGATGACATCGTGACCCTCCCCATCCACAGACTTCACCCTCCCCCTTGCGGGGAGGGTAGTGCAGCTAGGCCGAAGGCCGTAGCGAAACTAGGGTGGGGGGTATGAGCCCCTGTGCCGGGGCTAAACGTCCCCCACCCTTGATCCCTCCCCGCAAGGGGGAGGGAGACGACTGAAACATTGGTGCTCAAGTAGCGCCCACAAACACCATCATATCCTCCAGCGTCGCCGCCTCGCTGGCCGGCTTGTCCCATCTGATCCGGCTGATGCGCGGAAACCGCAAAGCCACACCGGACTTGTGCCGCGTGCTCTCCTGCGCCGAATCGAACGCCACCTCGAACACCAGTTCCTTGCGCACCTCGCGCACCGGCCCGAAGGCCTGCACGGTATTGGCCCTGATCCACTTGTCGAGCAGCTTCAGCTCCTCGTCGGTGAAGCCAAAATAGGCCTTGCCGACCGGCACGATCTCGTTCCCCTTCCACACGCCAAACGTGTAGTCCGAATAGAACGAACTCCGCTTGCCATGCCCGCGCTGCGCATACATCAGCACCGCATCCACCACATTGGGGTCGCGCTTCCACTTGAACCAAAAACCCTTGGGCCGCCCCGGCACGTAGGGCGAGCTCCGGAGCTTGATCATCACGCCCTCATGGCCGTGCTCATCCGCCCCCTGCCGCCGCTGCCGCGCCAGGTCGTCCCAATCGGCAAAGGGCAGCACTTCGGAGAGGTCGAGCCGCGTCTGCGGGTTGGCTGCAAACCAGGCCTCGAGCCGCGCCCGCCGCTCGGTCCATTCAAGCGTCCTGATATCCTCGCGCCCGTCGAACAGCATATCATAGACCCGGATGAAGGCTGGGCTGTCCTTGAGATGCTTGGCGCTCGCCACCTTCTTGTTCAGCCGCTGTTGCAGCTCGTTGAAACTGCCCGGCTCAAAATCCTTGCCAACCAGCAATTCGCCATCCAGCACCGCGCGCCCATGCACATTCTCGACGATATCGGGGAAGGCGGTCGCGATGTCGTCGCCGGTGCGGGAAAACAACGACACCGTGCCGCCGCCCAGCACCAACTGCACCCGGATACCGTCCCATTTCCACTCGGCCGAAAAATCCCTCGGCTCGAGCTTGCCGAGGTCCTTTTCCTCGTCGATTGGATTGCTCAGCATCAGCGGGTGAAACCGCGCCGACTGATCGATATCGGGCCGTGGCGCCTTGCCATCCAGCCAGGCAAAAAGATCGAGATAGGGCACCTTGAGCCCGTGCCACACCTCCTCGATCTCCTGCACATCCACGCCGCTCATCTCGCTCAGCGCCGTCTTGGCCAACCGCGCCGACACGCCGATGCGCAAAGCTCCCGTCGCCAGCTTCACCACCGCCCAGCGCTCATTGATGTCAGCCTGCGTCAGCAAAGCCGCAATCAGCTTGGGCAGTTCGCTCTTGCTGGTCGTATTGAACAGCTCGATCAAATCGGTAAGCGACGGCAGGTCCCCCTGCCCAGGCAGATCGCCCAGCGCCCCATGATGCGGCCAGATCAGCGCAATGGTCTCACCCAAGTCCCCGACATAGTCGTAGCTCATGGCGAACAGTGTCTCGTCAACCTCGCGCAGCACGATGTCCTTGAGCAGCGCCGGCTTCACATTGCGGAACGTCAGCGCCCCGGTCAGCACCGCCAGCGCAAACCCACGATCGGGGTCCGGCACTTCGCGAAAATACTGCGTCAGCGCCGTCAGCTTGCGCGTCCGCGATGGCGTCAGCGCCAGCAGTTCCAGCAATTGGGCAAAGCGCTTCATGCCTCTGCGCCCTCCCCGCCATCGTCCTCGAAACCCTGGATGTTGAGCGGCTCGGCTTGCAGCCCTTGCGTCCGGCACCAATAGACCAGCGCATCCTCGCGCCCATGTGTCACCCACACGGTCTCGGCTTTCGTCTCGCGAATGGTCTGTTGCAGCTCGCCCCAGTCGCAATGGTCCGAAATCACCAGCGGCAGTTCCACCAGGGCCTGCCGCGCCCGCTGCTTGACGCTCATCCAGCCCGACGCCTGGCACACCACCGGATCGGGAAAGCGCCGGCTCCAGCGATCCCGGATCGCCGAGGGCGGCGCGATAACGATCTGCCCCTCCATATCAGCCTTGGGCATGCCAGTGGCCGGGATCAGCTCGCCCAGTTCGACGCCCAGCTCCTGGTAGAGCTCGCACAGCCGGATCATCGCGCCGTGGAGGTAAATCGGCGCGTCCCACCCGGCATCGCGCAGCAGGCCAATCACCCTTTGCGCCTTGCCCAGCGCATAGCACCCCACCAGGTGGCAGCGCTCCGGCTGGTCGGCCACCGATTTCAGCAGCCGCGCGATTTCGAGCTTGGGATGCGGGTGCTGAAACACCGGCAACCCGAACGTCGCCTCGGTGACCAGCAGGTCGCATTCCACCAGCGCATAGGGCTGCGACGTCCGGTCCGGCAGCCGCTTGTAGTCGCCCGTCACCACCACCCGCTGCCCGCCCTGCTCGACCAGCACCTGGGCCGACCCCAGCACATGCCCCGCCGGCACCAGCGTGATCGTCACATCGTCAATTTTGAGCGGCACGCCGAAATCCAGCGGCTCGAACCGCCCGGCGCAGTCCTCGCCATAGCGCACCTTCATGATGGCGATCGTGTCCGGCGTCGCCAGCACCGCGCCATGTCCACTGCGCGCGTGATCGGCATGGCCATGCGTGATGATCGCCCGCGCCCTGGGCGTCGCCGGGTCGATATAGGCGTCGATCGCCCTGATATGGAGGTTCCGGTCGAGGATCTGGGGTGCCATCGGACTCCCTAACGCCGGCGGACCGGAGCTGGTTCACCTGCAGGATAGTCCAGCGCGCGCCAGATCCTGTCAGCAGCGTCTCGTCTGTTCCTCTCCCCGATGGGAACAAGAATAGACCTCACATCACCTTGGTAACAGCAAGCAGCCCCGGTCGCTTGTCATTGGCCGCCGAGATCGCCGCCTCGCCGCCCAGCACGACGACGTGCCCATGCTTGGCCACCGCTTCCACCGCCTCGGCCATGCGCCGGAAATCGGCGACCGATGTCCCCAATATCTCGTCCCGCCGCTGCTGGCGGATGGCGTCGGTGGTGCCGGTCAGTTGCCGCCACATCGACGAATAGCCCTTGGCGTCGGGGAACTCATAGCCATCCACGTCGCCGATCACGCCGATGATCGACCGCGTCAGGTCGTTCTCGCCGATCTCCGCATTGAGCGCCTTGCTGGCCCCGTCATAGGCATCGATCGTGCCCAACAGGTTGGGGTCGCGATAGCTGAGGAACGAAAAATTGCCCGACGTCAGGTCGAACCGGCTCGACCCGCCATAGGCCCCGCCCTGCACGCGGACCTTGTCCCAGAGATAGGTCGTGTTGAGGAACTTCAGCACCACCGATGACGCACCGGTCATCTCAAAGCCGAGCGCCCGCAGGTTGGCGCCCTTGCCCACATAGTTCACCTGCGCCGGAATGATCAGCCCCTCCGATTTCGGCTGGTAGTCGATCGCCCAGTCCGCGAAGGCGAAGTCGCCACTGGGCAACCGCCCGAGGAAGCTCTCGATCTCGCGCCGTGCCCGGTTCCACAGCGTCCCGTCGGCGGTGACATTGACCACCATGCGGCCGCGATTGAACAGCGTGTCGCGAATGCGCCGCAGCGCCGCCTCGACGCTGTCCCAGTCGCTGTCGATCCGTTTCACCAGCTCGCGCAGGAAGCTCAGATAGCTCACCCCGCCCAGCTGTTCGGCAATCCAGCTCGCTTCCGTCAGGCCCGATTTGAGCCGCGTATCGACAATGGCATTGCCCGATGGCACCAGCCGCGCCTCGAACCCGGCCTTCTCCTCGAGCGCCATCTGCTTGAACCGCTCGCGGTTATCCAGCCGCGCATCCAGCAGCACATCGCCCATGATGGCGAGCATCTCTTCGAGCTTGTCGGGCACAGCCTTGCCCGAGAGGAAGAACCACGCCGCGCTGCCATCGCTGCCCTGCCGCGCCGACAGGCCCCGATGCTGGGCAATGCCACCGGTCGAGCGACCGATGCGCTGGGTCAGCGATACAAAGTCTTCCTTGCTCGTGCCGGTCTGCAGCAGCGCCCGCCCGAACAGCGGCAGATAGGGCAACAGCGCCTTGTCGAGCACATGCAGGTCAAAGCCGAGATCGAGGTAGATGATCCCCAGCGTCGGCAGGTCGTGGTAGAACAGCCGCGCCTCGCCCAGATTGCCGATCTCGATCGGCACCGTGCGCGATTCCCGCGGCAGGTCACCCAGGCCAAGCGTCGGTATCTTGGCCAGCAGCGCCGGGTCGTCGACGCTCTCCTGCAGCGCCTTGAGCTTTTCCGTCTCGGTCACAACTGCGGCCAGCGCCTTGTCGTCGAGACCGGCGCGGACACCGGCCAGAATCTCGGTTTCCTTGGCCGCTTCGCGCGCACCCTGTTCCGGATCGGCGCTCAGCGCCACCGTCGTCCGATGCGTATTGTCGAGGAACAGCCGGCGGATTTCGCTGGCGAAGTGTCCCTGGGCCGCCTTCTCCTTCAAGGCCGCCAGCGCATCCTCGAAATGCAGCTGCGCCAGCGGATCGCCCTCATGCAGCCAGGTGCTCAGGGCGTTGAACATGTAGACCATGCCGCGTGGATAGGAGCCGGTATTGTTCTCGCGCAGCGAAAACTCGAACGTATTGGCCGCCGCTTCCAACTGCTCGGCTGCAAAACCCCTGTCGGCGATTTCGCCCAGCGTCCGCAGGATCAGCGCCTCGACCTTTTCGGCGTCGGCAGGGTCGATCCCCTTCATGCCAAAGCTCGCCATCGGCTGGCGCAACCCATTGCCGATGCCGCCACCGGTCATGCCTTCGCCGAGGCCCGATTCCGTCAGCGCCTTGCGCAGCGGCGCCGCCGAATTGCCGGCCAGGAGGTAACTCAGCATGCCGTGCGACAGCGCCTCGGTGCGGTCCGCCGGCGGATCGATCATCCAGTTGACCGAGATCATGCCGTCGCGCGCCTTGCCCGCTTCCTTGGTGCCGGCATAGGTCGCCACGATCTGCCGCGGTGCATTGAAGCGCGGCTGCAGCTTCACCTCGGCATCCACAGGCGCCCGCTCAAACTGGCTGAAATAGGCGTCGAGAATGTCGAGCCGCGCCGCCGCATCATCGTCGCCCGAAAAGAAGGCGCGCGTGTTGGACGGGTGGTAGTAGGTCTGGTGGAATGTCTTGAACTGCTGGTAGGTCAGGTCAGGAATAGCCTTGGGATCGCCGCCCGAGCTGATCCCATATGTCGTGTCCGGATAAAGCGAGCGCTGCGAAATATCACGCATCACGGCGTCGGGCGATTGGAACACGCCCTTCATCTCGTTGAACACCACGCCCTTGTAGACCAGGGGGCTGGCCGTGTTTTCGAGCTCGTAGTGCCAGCCTTCCTGCCGGAACGTGTCCTCGGTCAGCAGCGGAAAGAACACCGCGTCGAGATAGACATCGACGAGATTGTAGAAGTCCTTGAGGTTCTGGCTGGCCACCGGATAGGCAGTCTTGTCCGGGAAGGTCATGGCATTGAGGAACGTGTTGAGCGATCCCTTGATCAGCTCCACGAACGGCTTCTTGACCGGATACTTGCGCGATCCACACAGCACCGAATGCTCGAGGATATGCGCAATGCCCGTCGAATCCTCCGGCGGCGTCTTGAAGGTGATGCCAAACACCTTGTTCTCGTCGTCATTGACGAGGCTGAGCACTTCGGCCCCCGTCTTGATATGCCGGAACAGCTGCGCCTGGCTGTTCACCTCCGCGATATGCTCGTCACGGATGAGTTCGAAGGCAGGATGGGACATGGGACTACTCGGGAGACCGGTTCTTGTTGTTGACGCACAACGTAGGGACGTGAAGGACGATCCGCTAGGGGCGTCACAGGCGCTTGACGGGTGTACACGTTTTATGTACACAAGAATCAGCGTTCGAAGAAGCGCAGTTCACAGGTGGTGCGACATGACAGCAAAATGCGATCCCTCTGCAAGGAACTGCACAATTGGACTTCGAATGGAACGACGCAAAGCGCCAGCTCAATCTTGCCAAGCATGGCGTTGATATTTTCGTTGCTGCCCTGATTTTTGACGGGCCAACAGTGACGACGGAAGATCGTCGGCATGACTACGGCGAGGTTCGCTATAAGTCGATCGGCATGGTCGACGACGTTTGCTACGTTGTTGTTCACACCGACCGAGATGGCGTCATCAGGCTGATTTCAGCTTGGCAAGGAGGTCGACGTGACCGAAGAAAACTGGAAGCGGGTATCGCTGGCTGAGCTTCGCCGCATGAAGGATGCTGGTGAAATTCATCACAATCCCAACGCCCCAGAAGGTCCCGAGCTTGGCGACGACTTCTGGAAGAACGCTGTTTGGGTCGAGCCAAGAGGTACCACCTCGGTCCATCTCAAGCTCGACCCAGAAGTCTTCAACTACTTCAAAAGCCAGGGAAAAGGCCACATCACCCGCATGCAGGATGTGCTCAAGGCCTATGTGAAGGCCCATCAGGGGCGATAGCTAAACCCCGCCCCGGATCGCCGGCTTCACCTCGGTCTCGTACCACTCGCTCAGCCGCCCCATCAGCGCGGGGAACAACGACTTCTGCTCGCTGGCCGCGACATTGTCGGCCAGTTGTTCCGGCTTGCTCACCCCGGCAATGACCGTCGACACCTGCGGATGATCGAGAATCCAGCGCAGTGCAAACTGGCTCATCGGCATGGCTTCGGGCGCCAGCCCGCGCAATTCGCCCACCAGTTCCACGCCGCGCTCGAATGGCAGGCCCGAAAAGGTCTCGCCCACCGAAAACGCCTTGCCGTCGGCATTGTAATTGCGATGGTCGCTGGCATCGAACCGCGTTGCCTTGTCGTATTTTCCGCTCAGCAGCCCGCTGGCCAATGGCAGCCGCACGATGATGCCGACGTCGCGCTCAGCCGCCTTGGGCAGCAATTCCTTGGCGGCATCCTGCCGGAACAGGTTGAAGATGATCTGCAGCGTCGCGCAGCCCGGCTGCTCGAGGCACAGCAATCCCTCTTCGATGGTCTCGACGCTGGCGCCCCAATGGCGCATCAGCCCCTCGTCCCTGAGTTCGTCCATCCAGCCAAAAATCCGCCCATCGCGCAGCACAGGCGTCGGCACGCAGTGGATCTGCGCCAGATCGAGCGTCGCGACGCCCAGGCGCTGCGCCGATCCCACCAGACTCGCACGGATACCGTCCTTGGAATAATTGTCGGGAAAGAGCCCGCTGCCGCGTCCCAGCTTGGTCGCCACATGCACACCTGGTGCCTTGGCATGCGCCCCGATCCGGCTCTCACTCAACCCGCCGCCATAAACGTCCGCCGTATCCCAGAAGCTCACGCCGGCAGCATTGGCGGCGTCGAGAATGGCCTTGGCGGTATCGTCGCCGACAGGTCCGAAATCGCCCCCAAGCTGCCAGCAGCCCAGCCCGATTTCGCTGACCTCAAAGCCCGTCTTGCCCAACCGCCGTGTCTTCATGCTTGTCTCCTATTGCGCCGGCCATGCAGTCGGCCACGCTCCCCCCTGGGGGGAGGGAAGCGGGATAGGACTTAGCACTTGCTAAGTCCGTGATCGAGCAGGGCGGGGGTCTCTCTCCGCGAACACCGCGCCAGCAATACCCCACCCGTGCTCCCCGGTGGGAGGGAGTGCGGCGATGGCGCCTACTCGAAATAATCAGGGTAATCCGCGATCGTCTGGCTCAGCAGCAATTCGGCCCGCGCCAGATGCGCCCGCATCGCGGCTTCCGCGCCGGCCACATCACCTGCCGCCACCGCCGCGGCGATGATCTTGTGCTCGCCGATCGCCACCTGCGACGACGAGACGCCAAGCGTCAGGTAGCGCACCCGATCGAGCTGCATCTTGTGGTCGTCGATCAGCTGCCAGGCATATTCGACGCCCGCCAGCCGCGCCAATGTGCGGTGGAACAACTCGTCCAACGTATGGAAACCCCGGTGGTCGTCGGCGGCAGAAGCCACCTCCTGGTCGACGATCAGGGCCTTGAGCACGCCGGCCGCATCCGGACCCGGATTGGCGGCCACGCGACGGATGATCTCCACCTCGATGCTCTCGCGGATGAACCGCGATTGCCGCACCCCTTCGGGCGAAATCTTCTTGACCACTGTGGCCCGCTTGGGCCGGATCAGCAGCAGCCCCTGTTGCGCCAGGCGGATGAAGGCCTCGCGCACCGGCTGCCGCGACACGCCATAGCGGCCCGCAATATCGCTTTCCGAGATCACGTCGCCGGGCTTGAGCGCCATGGTCACGATATCGTCGCGCAGCGCGCCGACGACGCGCAGCGCCATGGTCTCTTCCCTCGCCTCGAGCACGCTTGCCGCCACCTGTCCTGATTCCCCTTTGTCGACCATGTGCCGGATAAGCGCCGGAACGCTTCCCCCGAATGCCGCCGTCCACAGATTTCTGGGCCCGTTCCGCCCCGGCGCCCACCGCACGGACGACTGTCCCGGCTCGGGCGACCAAAAGAAATAGTGCGCACCTCCAATCTTGTATGGTAGATGCATGATCAACGCCCGTCCATGGGCAAAGTGTTATCGGGACTGGAGAAGACGAATGGCCAAGACCTACGCGATCGTGGGGACCGGGGGTCGCGCGCGGATGTTTTATGAGGCCATTCTGGGCCCCCATCGCGCACATTCAAGGCTCGTTGCGCTGTGCGACACCAACCAGGTGCGCATGGACTATACCAACCGCGTCATATCGGACGAATTGAAGGGCGAGGCCGTTCCCACCTACAAGGCCGGCGATTTCGCCACCATGCTGGGCCAGACCAAGCCCGATACGGTGATCGTCACCTCGATCGACCGCACCCACCACAAATACATCATCGCCGCCCTGGAAGCTGGCTGCGACGTCATCACCGAAAAGCCGATGACCACCGATCCCGAAAAGTGCCAGGCCATCCTCGACGCCGTCGAGCGCACGGGCAAGTCGGTGCGCGTTACCTTCAACTACCGCTATGCCCCGCACAATTCGGCCCTGCGCGAACTGATCGCCCAAGGCGCCATCGGCACCCCGACTTCGGTGCATTTCGAATGGCTGCTCGATACCCGCCACGGCGCCGACTATTTCCGCCGCTGGCACCGCGACAAGCGCAATTCGGGTGGCCTGATGGTGCATAAGTCGACCCACCATTTCGACCTCGTCAACTTCTGGCTCGGCAGCCAGCCCGACACCGTCTTTGCCATGGGCGACCTCAAATTCTACGGCCGGGCCAATGCCGAGGAGCGTGGCGTCTTCACGCCCTATACCCGCACCACGGGCGTCGAGGCGGCCAAGGATGACAAGTTCGCCATCGACCTGACCGCCAACCCCGTCCAGAAGGGTCTCTATTGGGACGCCGAAAAGGAAGACGGCTACCAGCGCGACCAGAACGTGTTCGGTGACGGCATCTCCATCGAGGACACGATGAATGTCATGGTCCGCTACCGCAACAAGGCGGTCATGACCTATTCGCTCTATGCCTATGCGCCCTGGGAAGGCTTCAACGTCGCCATCAACGGCACCGGCGGCCGCCTCGAGCTGATGGTGCGCGAAACCTCCTACATCAATGCCGGCTCGACCTCGATGGCAGAAGGCGCCGCCAAGGGCGTCGACCTCTACCACTTCCCGCTGCATGGCGAGTCCCGGGTCGTGCACGTCCCTGCCGGCGAAGGCGGCCATGGCGGCGGCGACAAGATCATGCTCGAGGAAATCTTCGGCAATGCCACGCCCAAGCCCGGCTACGGCGCCAACGACCGCGACGGCGCCCTCTCGATCCTCACCGGCATCGCCGCCAACCAGTCCTTCGCCACGGGCCTGCCGGTCAATGTCGGGACGCTGGTGAGGCTGTAACGGCAAGTCCCGCCACCGCGATGTCATCCGGCGAAGGCCGGAATCCATGTCCGTTGCCATCCACCGACCACCCTCCCCCTTGCGGGGAGGGAAGCGAAGCTTGGGCCAGCGGCCCTAGCGCAGCTGGGTGGGGGACGAGCGCCCCGATATCGGGACCAAACCACCCCCACCCTTGATCCCTCCCCGCAAGGGGGAAGGAGACGACTGCGGTCTCGCAGCAGCGAAATCCCGAAACCTTTCGCCCCCAACTCCCGTATCTTGCCCGAGACCACGAGCAAGGACCCACACATATGGCGCGCGAGACTTTCACCGGCACGGCATGGATCACCGGCGCAGGCACCGGCATCGGCCGGGGCCTCGCCTTGGCGCTCGCCGCCCGCGGCATGACCGTTGCCGCCAGCGCCCGCACCGAGGCCGACCTGCTTTCCCTCGCCGCCGAAGCCAGGGGGCCCGGCGCCATCATCCCCATCCCGCTCGACGTCACCGATGAAGCGGCGGTCCGTGCCGCCATTACGCGTATCGAGGCCGAGGCTGGCCCGATCACCCTCGCCATTCTCAATGCCGGCACCAATAGCGAGGTGACCGCCGAAAAGTTCGATACGGCCAAGTTCGCCCATGTCATCGACACCAACCTGATGGGCGCGGTCCATAGCCTGGGGGCTCTGCTGCCGCTGCTGCGCCAGCGTCGCGCCGGCCGCATTGCCGTGGTCGCCTCGGTGGCCGGCTATCGCGGCCTGCCCACCGCCGCCGCCTATGCCGCCAGCAAGGCCGGCCTCATCGCCATGACGGAATCGCTCAAGCCCGAGCTCGAAGCCGACAATGTCGAGGTGACCCTGATCAATCCCGGCTTCGTCGATACCCCGCTGACGCGCAAGAACAAGTTCCCCATGCCCTTCCTCATCGATACCGACGAGGCCATCGGCGCCATCATCAAAGGCCTCGAACGCGGCCGCTTCGAGATCGTCTTCCCCTGGCAGATGACGCTGGCGATGAAGCTGCTGGGCAGCCTGCCCTATGGCCCCTTCTTTGCCATCACCCGCCGCATGGTGCGCCGGCTATGACGCCCGGTGCGGATAGACCCGCAACCCTTTGAGCAGCAGCTTGACGGCCTCCCAATGGATCGCCGCCGTCACCTTGAGCGTCATCAGCGGATGCGACAGCACGGCCTGCCGCAGGCCGGCATCGGTCAGTTCGGACCGCTCCCCCGCAAAGGTCGCGGTCAGCATCGGTCCATCGCTGTCGCTTTCGAGGATGGCAACGCTCACGCCGTCCCCCGGCGGGCTGATGGTGAAGTGATAGACGCAGTCCATCGGCATGAAGGGCGAGACGAAGAACGTCTTGGCGCAGCTGTGCCGCACCGTCCCCTCGCCACCCGGCAGCACATAGGCATGGCGCTCGCCATGCGTGTTGTGCACCTCGTGGATCACCGCCGCCAGCGTACCGTCGGCCCGGTGGCAGAAATAGACCGTCAGCGGATTGAACACATAGCCCAGCATGCGCGGATAGCACAGCATGCGCACCGGCCCATCGGCCACCATGCCGGCCTCGGCCAGCCGCGCCGCCACCCAGGGCCGCAGCGCCCCGCCATCGCCATGATCGCTTTCGCGAAAGCTGAGCAGCCCCCAGCGGTTGACCGCCAGCCAGCGCAGCGAGAGGTGGGGCAATTCGTCCAGGTCCAGCAGCAGCGCAAACACCCGGTAGCGCAGCTTGTGCCGCTTGGGCCGCAGCCGCTTGTGCACCACCATCCCGGTATAGATGGCGCTCGCCGTCATTCGGCGGCCTGGAGCTGAACGGGCGCCTCGGCAATCCGGTTGGGCGGCGTCGCCCAGGGCCGGGAAACCCCGAAATTCTCGGCCACGGCCAGGCCCGATTGCAGCCCATCCTCATGGAAGCCATAGCCGAAATAGCTGCCGCAGAACCAGGTGCCGCGCCGGCCCTGCAATTCCCAGAGCCGCTTCTGCGCCGACAGCGCCGGCTGGTCGAACAGCGGATGCTCATAGTCATAGCTCTGCTTGAACGCCCCCTCGCGCGGTTCGCGCGTCGGGTTCAGTGTCAGAAGGATCGGGTGGCGCCGATCCAGATTCTGCAGCCGGTTCATCCAGTAGGTCACGCAGAGCGCATCTTTGCCGGCATCGTCGTCGCCGCCAATATAGTTCCAGCTCGCCCAAACATGCTTGCGCCGCGGCATAAGCGTCGGGTCGTCATGCAAAACGGCCCGGTTGCTTGTATAGCGGAACGCCCCGAGCACCTGCCGCTCCAGTCCGTCGGCATCGTCGAGCAGCGCCAGTGCCTGGTCGGCATGGCTGGCAATCACCACGTCGTCGAACGTGTCGCGCCCGCCCGCGACATCCTCGACGCTCACCCAGCCGCCATGGCGGTGGATGGCCCTTGCCGCCGCCCGGTGCTGCACGGGGCTGGCAAAATCGGCCAGCAATGCCTCGACATAGCTGCGGCTGCCGCCCTGGACCGTGCGCCACAGCGCCCGCCCGCCGATCTTGAACAGCTGGTGGCTGGAAAAGAACCGCACGAAGGCCCGCATCGGAAAGCCGCGGATCGCCTCGGCCGAGCTCGACCAGATCGCCGCGCACATCGGCAGCACATGCAGGTCCACCAGCGGCGCCGAATAGCCATGCTGGGTGAGGAACTCACCCAGCGTCATGCCCTCGATTTCGGGGCTGTCGAGCAGGCTTTCGGCATGGGTATAGAACCGCACGATGTCGGCAAGCATCTGCCAGTAGCCGGGCCGGGCCAGGTTCCGCTTCTGTCCCACCAGCCCCCGCAGGTCGCTCGAATATTCGAACCGGCCCTCGCCGATCGAGGCGGCAAACGACATATGCGTCTCGGTGCTCGCCACCTTGAGGTGATCCAGCAGCGCCGTGAAGTTGGGATAGTTGGCCTGGTTGTAGACGATGAAACCGGTATCCACCGCCACCGGCCCACGGGGCGTTTCGACATCCACCGTATGGGCATGGCCGCCCAGCCACGCTTCCTTTTCGTAGAGCGTCACCTGGTGCTGCCGGCTCAGCAGCCAGGCAGCGGACAGACCGGCAACGCCGCCGCCGATCACGGCGATACGGCGGCCACGGGCAAAATCGGGGTGGGAAAACGCAAGCATGGGGCGGGGCAAATCCTCTGAGGGGTTTGCTGCAGCTACGATTCCCGGGGCTGCCGAGTTTCACCCCGCTGCCGCCTATTTCTGCCCGGAACGCCAGAAAGTGCGGTTGGCCGCCCGCCGGGCCCATGCCAGCATTGGGGCAACATCTGTTGCCTCAGGACCGTGCCATGCCCGTACCCATCCTCGCCTATGCCGCTACGGCGGTCGCCTTCTTCGCCATGGATTTCGTCTGGCTGAGCCTGGCTGTGCCGCGGCTCTACAAGCCCCTGCTCGGCACCATGCTGCGCGACAGCCCCAACCTGCCGGTCGCCGCCGCCTTCTACCTGGTCTACGTGGTGGGGCTGGTCGTCTTCGCCGTGCTGCCGGCCGCCTCGGCGGGCTCGTGGCTCATGGCGCTGGGCCTGGGTGCCCTATTGGGCCTCGTGGCCTACGGCACCTATGATTTCACCAATCTGTCCACCATGCGCGATTGGCCGCTCATGATCAGTGTGGTCGACCTGGCATGGGGCATCAGTGTCAGCGCCGTGGCGTCGCTGGTCGGCTACGCCGCCCTTTCCCGGCTCGCGCCGACCAACTGATCCGCACGAAGGGAGGCGGTCAGGTCGCCGTCTCACCGGCGCGGCTTACTGGCTGAACGGGACGGAGGCGGTCAGCCCGCTGCCGCCTCACCGGCGCCGCTTATTGGCTGAAGGGGACGGAGGCGGTGAGAACTTCGCCGGAATTGTTGAACTCCACCTCGAAATCGACGGTGATATCGCCGTTTGCCAGGAGAATCCGCGAGCCGATGCGCACGTCGCTGCCGGCGCGGTCCTTCTGCTGCTCCTTGAGGTCGAAGCTGATCTGGCCCTGCCGCTGCTGCCCGATGGCCAGGCCCGTAAACCCGGCATTGGAGCTCATGGCCGCCTCGTAGCGCTTCTCGGCGTCATTATAGGCAATGGTGCCGCTGATCGAGAGCGTCGCATTCACCAGGGCACAGCGACCGGTATAGTTCACCTTGCCGGCATTGCCCTTGGCGATGGCCAGCCGGCAGCGGAACGGCTCTGGCTCGTCGCCGCCAACAAGGGCGCCCTCGCCTTGCCAGTTGCCGACATAGGATTCGAGCAATGCCAGCTCGCCCTGCGCGGCCTGTGCCTGCGCCATTGCCACACCAGCCAACGGCATCAACGCAAGCGCGACGCCAATTCCCAGCCACTTATTCATCCGGATAGCCCCCTCCACCCCTCCGAGACATCAGATTCTGTTTATGTCTGCCAGTGTGGAGATTCCGAAGCCAGCAAAAATCTGACACACCTGACGGTGTTGTTACGAATTCTCTACCGAGTGACAGATACAAGACACCGCCGGGATGGTCGCAACCAACGACGCCGGCACTGGGGGAACGGTTCTGGTGACTAAAGCTGACGCGCCGATCATTGCCGCAAGCGATGTTGATTACAGTCTCGACGTCGCGGGCAAGCCGCTCCACATCCTCAAGCGCGTCTCCCTGCGCGTCGCGCCGTCCGAAGTGGTCGCTATTGTCGGCCCCTCCGGCAGTGGCAAGACCTCGCTGCTGATGCTGCTGGCCGGTCTCGAACGCGCCACCGGTGGCCAGGTCACCGTCAACGGCGCTGATCTGGGCGCCCTCGACGAAGACGATCTGGCCCGCTTCCGCCGCCGCACGCTGGGCATCGTGTTCCAGAGCTTTCACCTCATTCCCTCGCTCACTGCGCATGACAATGTCGGCCTCGCGCTCGAAATTGCCGCGCCCGAACTGCCGCTGTCACAAATTCGCGAGAAGGCCGCCGCCGCCCTCGCCGCCGTTGGTTTGGGTGATCGACTCGACCATCGCCCCTCGGCTCTGTCGGGCGGCGAACAACAGCGCGTCGGCCTCGCCCGCGCCATGGTCGCCAATCCGCCGCTGCTGCTGGCCGACGAGCCGACCGGCAATCTCGACCAGAAGACCGGCGCCGTCGTCGTCGACCTGATGTTCGACCTGGCCCGCGAAAAGGGCACCGCGGTAGTGCTGATCACCCACGATCCCCATCTGGCCGCCCGCGCCGACCGGGTTTTCACCATGATGGCTGGCGAATTGACCGAAACCACGGGTGCCCGTTGATGACGTCCGTCTGGGGCGCCATCCGCATTGGCCTGCTCGACATGCGCGGCGATCTCCGCCGTTTCCTGCTGCTGGTCGTCTGCCTCGCCGTCGGCACCGCGCTGATCTCCGGCGTCAATTCGGTGGGCTCCAGCATCACCCGTGCTATCGATGACGGCGCCGCCGAGTTGATGGGCGGCGATGTCGAACTCTCCCGCGCCGACCGCCTCGCGACCGATGCCGAACGTGCCACCATGGACACGTTCGGTGCCGTCTCCACCATCGTTGATACCAACCTCCGCGCTGAATCGGCCACCGGCGATGCCTTCGTCGATCTCACGGCCGTCGGCCCCACCTATCCGCTGCTCGGCCAGGTGCTCAGCCCGCAACTGCCCGCTGGCCAGTCGGTCCATCAGTTCCTGGCGCCGGTCAACGATGTCCATGGCGCGCTGATCGACCCGGTGCTGCTCGACCAGCTTGGCCTCGCCATCGGCGACAGCTTCGGCCTTGGCGGCACCGAGTTCCAGGTCCGCGGCACGCTGACCAAGCTGCCCGACGGCCCGGTGCGCGGCTTCCGCCTCGGCCTGACTGCCGTGGTCACCGATGCTGGCTTTGCCGCCGTCTCCGACCGCACCTCGCCCCTGCCGGGCCTTGGCTCCTGGTTCCGCTACAAGCTGCTGCTCGACAGCAGAGATGCCGAAGCCGGCAAGGCCGCCCTCGAGGCAGCGTTCGCCGATAGCGGCTGGACCGTGCGCTCCGCCCGCGATGGCCTGGGCCAGATGGTGCGCTACTACGACCTCTTCATGCGTTTCCTCGTCATCGTCGGCCTCGGCTCGCTGCTGATCGGCGGCGTCAGCGTCTGGACGGGCATGCAGGCCTATATCGCCGAGCGCGCCAGCGTCATCGCCGTCCTGCGCTCCATGGGCGCCGGCCGCTCCCGCATCTTCATCCACTTCTTCGCCCAGGTCGCCGCCCTGGCCTCGGTCGGCGTCGGCATTGGCCTGCTCATCGGCGGTGGCGCCGCCTTTGCCGTACTGCCCATTATCGGCCGCGCCGTCGGCATCGACCTGGCGGCGACGCTGCATCTCCAGCCGCTGCTGGTCGCTGCCGCCGCCGGTTTCGTCACCGCCTTCGCCTTCGCCTATCTGCCGCTGCAGCAGGCCCAAACCATTCGTCCGGTGCTGCTGTTCCGCTCCAAGGGCCTGTCCGCGCCGCCGATCGAGTGGCGCGCCTTGCTGCTCTCCTGGCAGGTGTTGCCGCTCATTGCCGCCGCCGTCGCCTTCTTCATCCTCGCCTGGCTGATGACCGGTGATGCCGTGCTGGTCGCCGCCTTTGGTCTCGCCAGTGCCGTCTCGGCCATCCTGTTCCAGCTCTTCATCCGCGCCATCCAGCTCGGCCTGGCCCGCCTGCCCGAACCGCGCGCCCGCATTCCGCGCCATGCCCTGCGCGCCATTTCCGGCTCCGGGCAGAATGCCGCCTCGGTCGTAGTTTCCGCCGGCATGGCGCTCGCCATGCTCATCGTCGTCCTGGTCCTCCAGGCCAATCTGCGCCAGGAATTCCTCGGCGCCTCGGCCTTCGACGTGCCCACCCTGGTTGCCTCCGACCTCTTCCCCGACGAAGTGGAATCGCTCGCCACCATGGCCGGTGCGGGCACCGACATCCCCCGCTTCGTCGCCACCCCCATGCTGCGCGGCGCCCTCACCGAGATCGCCGGCCAGCCCTCCGGCAGCATCCGCACCCGCGGTCCGGAAGCGACATTCCTGCTCGCCGGCGAAGTGCCCCTCACCTATCGCGGCCAGCTCCCCGCCTCCTCGCGCATCACCTCGGGCGAATGGTGGCCGTCAGATTATGCCGGCCCGGCCCTGGTCTCGTTGCACCAGAGCCTGCGCTCGGGTCTGGGTGTGGACTTGGGCGACACCCTGACCTTCACCATTTTCGGCGAACCGATCACCGCCACCGTCGCCAGCTTCCGCGATTATTCCTGGCAGGGCGGCATCGACTTCCTCGCCACCTTCTCGCCCGGCGTCATCGACGCCTTTCCCACCACGCTCTTTGCCGCCGTCACCGCTTTGCCGGGCCGCGAGGAAACCGTCGAACGCCAGCTCGCCGCCGATTTCCCCGATATCCGCTTCATCGAGATCGGCGATACGCTCAAGCAGATCACCGACGCGCTGAGCCAGCTCTCCTTTGCCGCAGTGCTCGTGGGTGGTCTTGCCGTCGGCAATGGCCTGCTGGTGCTGGTCGGCAGCCTCGCCACCGGCCGCCGTCAGCGCGAAGCCGATACGGTCATATCAAAAGTGCTGGGCGCCACCCGCCTCGAGCTGATGGCCACCGCCTTCATCCAATACCTGATCCTGGCCACGCTCGCCGCCCTGCCCGCCATCGTGCTCGGCGTCGGCCTCGGCTGGCTGGTCAGCATGCTGATGCTCAATGTCGATTTCACCGTCAACACCGATGCCCTGGGCGTTGTGCTGCTGGTCGCGATATCAATCACGGCGTGTCTTGGCGCTATGACCATCCTGCGTGCGGCGTCGGCCCGGCCAGCGCGACTGCTGCGGGATTTGTAAGGCCAATAGGCCCAACCACCGGGCCCACCCTCCCCCTTGTGGGGCTTCGAACCGCCCCGCAGGGCAAATCGCTCCGGTGGAGCGATTTGAGGTGAGAAGGCCATGAGAGCCACGCTCGAATGGCTGGAAGCGAGATAGGACTTAGCTTCAGCTAAGTCCGTTGAATCGAGCAGGGTGGGGGTATGCCTCCGCAAGCTCCGTGTGCGGGACACCCCCACCCTTGATCCCTCCCCACAAGGGGGAGGGTGTCGACTGCACTCTCGGTGGACTCGACCCTCAAGCCGCCTTCGACCGGGCGTTGAAGCCCGCCACATAATGCGGATTATACATCACCCCCAGCACGTTCCCGAACGGGTCCACCACCGAGGCGGTGACGAATCCCGTCTCCCCCCGCTTGGTGATCGGGTCATATTCCTTGGCGCCGAGCTCGATCAGCCGGGCGAACGAAGCCTCGATATCGTCGACATGCCACAGCAGGATCGCACCGCCCGGGCCGGCCTGCATTCCATCAGGCGCATAGCGCCGGTCGATGATGCCGAACTCGTCTTCGGTGTCGCCGATGCGGAATTCGACATAGGCCGGCGTCTCCTTGCTCGGCATCTGGAAATAGGCCTCGACGCCGAACAGCTCGGCATACCAGTCGCGGGCCGCGATCATGTCGTCGGCGAAGAAGTTGACGGTAGCCATGCCGCGCAGGAAGTGCTTGTTGGTGCTCATCTGGTCGTTCCTTTCTCGTGTTGATGCACCCACCATGCCCGACGATCCGACCCCCGTATTTCAAAAACCCGCAGAGCCTTACGATCCGCGTGGCCGGCTCGATCCCGCCGGTTTCGCGCGCCATGTGCAGTTCCGCACCGTCGCCCCCTCGGCCGCGCTTGCCCCCTTCATCGAGCATTTCTGGATCATCCGCTGGGACGGCGCACAGGGCCATTACGACTCCCCCGAAGTCATGCACAGACCCTATGTCGATGTGTTTCTCTCCGCCCAGGAATCGGGCATCCAGGGCACCTTCCGCGGCAAGCGCAGCTACTCCGCCGCCGGCTCGGGCCGCATCCTGGGCATCCGCTTCCGCCCCGGCGCCTTCCACGCCTTCTGGCCCGGCGAAATGGCCGACCTGCAGGACAAGGTCGTCCCCCTCGCCCAGGTCTTCCCTTGGGCCGACGCCCCAGGCATCCGCGCCATCCTCGCCCGCGACGACGACGCCGCCATCGCCGCCATGATGGCCCACCTGACCCCGCCGCCACCGGACGACACCATTGCGGTAATCAACCAGATCATCGCCGCCGTCGAAACCGACGAGACCCTCACCACCGTCGCTGCCGTCGCCGACGCCTTCGGCAGGAGCGACCGCTGGCTGCAGCAGACCTTCCGCGATTATCTCGGCATCGGCCTCAAATGGCTCCTGCAGCGCAAGCGCCTGCTCGCCGCCGCCGCCCAGATTCGCGCCGATGCCGAACCGGACTGGATCGGCATCGCCTACGACCTGGGCTATTCCAGCCAGCAACATTTCATCACCGACTTCCGCACCGTCCTCGGCGCCACCCCCGTGCAATACAAGAAGGGCCTCACCGCGTGACGGGGGGAGCATCATATCGGCCAAGAGTGGAGTTCACCCTCCCCCTTGTGGGGAGGGAAGCGAGATAGGACTTAGCTTCAGCCAAGTCCGTGATCGAGCAGGGTGGGGGTACGGGAGCCCCGATATCGTGGCCAAACCACCCCCACCCTTGATCCCTCCCCACAAGGGGGAGGGAGACGACTGAGGCGTCACCGATCCCTGTGACTTCCCCCATCACGATTTCCCCGAATCGCCCCGGCCGATGCTAAGTCTTTCCGCCAGTTCTTGACCTCGCGTGATGCCCGCTCTGACCGGGATCACCTCCCGGAGACCAGATGAAGGTAGCAATCGACATGGGTATGAGCGGCGGCACCACGCCCGCCACGCTCGACCTTGAGGAATTGCTGGCCACGCGTCTGCTCGTCCAGGGCAATTCCGGCTCGGGCAAGTCCCACCTGTTGCGGCGCCTGCTCGAGCAATCCGCCCCCTGGGTGCAGCAATGCATCATCGATCCCGAGGGCGATTTCACCACCCTCAGCGAGCGTTATGGCCACACCGTCGTGGACGCCACCCGCACTGAGGCCGAACTCACCCGCATCGCCGCCCGGGTCCGCCAGCACCGCGTGTCGGTCGTGCTCAATCTCGAAGGCCTCGATGTTGAGCAGCAGATGCGCGCCGCTGCCGCCTTCCTCGGCGGCATGTTCGATGCCGAGCGCGACCATTGGTATCCCGTCCTCGTCGTCGTCGACGAAGCCCAGCTCTTTGCTCCGTCCGTGGCCGGCGAAGTCAGCGACGAAGCCCGCAAGCTCTCGCTCGGCGCCATGACCAACCTGATGTGTCGCGGCCGCAAGCGTGGCCTGGCCGGCGTCATCGCCACCCAGCGCCTTGCCAAGCTGGCGAAAAACGTCGCCGCCGAGGCCAGCAATTTCCTCATGGGCCGCACCTTTCTCGATATCGACATGGCCCGCGCAGCCGACCTGCTGGGCATGGACAAGCGCCAGGCCGAGCAGTTCCGTGATCTGGCCCGCGGCCATTTCGTCGCCCTCGGCCCCGCCATTTCGCGCCGGCCGCTGCCGGTCACCATCGGCAATGTCGAAACCTCGGCCCGCTCCACCAGCCCCAAGCTGGTGCCCTTCGAAGCGCCGGTCGATGCCGCCGACCTGATCTTCACGGCCACGGCCGACGAGCAGGCCCGCCCCATGGTGCGGCGGCCTGCGCCCCCGCCGCCACCATCGACCAATGAATTGCTGGCCCAGCTCTCCCGCGCCCGCCCGCAGGCCGAAGAAGCGCCGCAGACCCTGTTCCCCGAGATCGACCAGGCCGAGCGCGACAGCCAGATCGACGCCATCATGGCTGAGCTGCTGGGTGATCCCGACGCCAGCTTCCGCACCGTGGCCGTGCTCTATCAGGACTTCCTCGTTCGCTGTCGCATCCGCCGCGTCCCCGGCGAGCCGCCCGCTCTGCCGGCCTTCAAGCGTCGCCTCGCCGTCGCCCGCGTCGCTCCGGATATCGAGACCGCGAAGTCCGATGCCTGGCAGCAGGCCCTCACCATGTCCGAAGCCCTGACCGATGACGTGCAGGGTGTCTTCCTCGTCCTCGCCCAGGCGGCCGTCACATCAGCGCCCTGCCCCTCCGACGCGACCCTGGCCCGCCTCTATGGCACCCACTCCGCCAGCCGCGCCCGGCGCCTCCTCACCTGGTTCGAAGAACGCGGCCTTCTCGTCGTCCGCCTCGACTTCCGCAACAACCGCGTCGTGGCCTTCCCCGATCTGGGCGCAGAAACCGCGCCCGGCGACCCCAACGGCCCCGATGCCATGGTGGATGTCCGCGGCGCTGCGGAATAGCACTCTTCCTACACCCCAAAAACAAACACCCCCGGGCCTGGGCCCGAGGGTGATGTCGTGGTCGAACCGAAGGGGAGGGACGCCCTCAATCCTCTTCCACAAACACCTCTTTGCGCTTCTTCCGGATACCCGGCAGCACCGCCACGATGACAGCCAGCAGCGCCAGGCCCAGCAGCGTCGCCGAGATTGGCCTTGTGACGAACACCGTCGGATCGCCGCGCGAGATGATCATCGCCCGCCGCAGATGCTCTTCCAGCAGCGGCCCCAGCACGAAGCCGAGCAGCAGCGGCGCCGGCTCGCAGCCGAAGCGGATCAGGATATAGCCAACCACCCCGAAGAAGCCGATGGCAAAGACATCGTAGATATTCTGGTTGATCGAGAAGCAGCCGATGCAGGCAAACAGCACGATGGCCGGGAACAGCGCCCGATAGGGAATGGACAGCATCTTCACCCACAGCCCGATCAGCGGCAGGTTGAGCAGGACCAAGAGGATATTGCCGATCCACATCGAGGCGATGATGCCCCAGAACAGAGCCGGCTGATCGTTGATCACGTTGGGTCCCGGCGTGATGCCCTGGAGGATGAACGCCCCCACCATCAGCGCCATGACCGGATGGGCCGGAATGCCCAGCGTCAGCAGCGGAATGAAGCTGGTCTGCGCCGCGGCATTGTTGGCTGATTCCGGTCCCGCCACGCCCTCGATCGCCCCATGCCCGAACTCTTCAGGCGTCTTGCTCAGCCGCTTCTCGGCCGAATAGGAGGCGAAGGACGACAGGATATGCCCCCCGCCCGGCAATATCCCCAGCAGCGACCCCAAGGCCGTGCCGCGCAGCACCGGCCCGACAATGCGTTTGAAATCGTCCTTGGTGAGCCACAGATTCTTGACGGCTTTCACCATCACGTCGCGGCCCTTCTCGTCCTCGAGATTGCGCAGGATTTCGGCCACGCCGAACACGCCCACCGCCACCGAGACGAAGTTGAGGCCCGAGAACAGCTCGCGGATCCCGAAGGTGAAGCGCGGCGTGCCGGTATAGATATCCTGCCCCACCATGCCCAGCAGCAGCCCGAGCACGATCATCGCCAGCGCCTTGAGGATCGAGCCATGCGCCAGGGCGATCGACACCAGCAGACCCAGCACGATCAGCGCGAAATATTCCGGCGCCCCGAAATTGAGCGCCGCTCGGGCCAGCGGCGGCGCAAAGAACGCCAGCAGCAGCGTCGCCACCGTGCCGGCAAAGAACGAGCCCAGGGCCGCCGTCGCCAAAGCCGGACCAGCCCGCCCCTTCTTGGCCATCTGATAGCCATCGATCGCCGTCACCGCCGATGAACTTTCGCCCGGCAGGTTGATCAGGATCGCTGTGGTCGAGCCGCCATATTGCGCGCCGTAATAGATGCCGGCGAGCATGATCAGCGCCCCGGCCGGCGACAGCGAAAAGGTGATCGGCAACAGCATGGCGATGGTCGCCGTCGGCCCGATGCCGGGCAACACGCCCACCAGCGTGCCCAGCAGCACGCCGATGAAGCAGTAGAGGATATTCATGGGGTCGAGGGCGACCGAAAAGCCCAGGCCCAGCGAAGCAATGATGTCCATGAGCCGCTCCTATTGCCCAAGCCAGGGTCCGACCAGCGGCACGCTCATGCCCAGGCCGAGAACGAAGATGACGGTGCACATCACCGTCAGGGTCACCGCCAGCAGCGCCGCGAAGACCGGTGAGTTGAGCCGGCTGGCCAAAGCCGCCGCAAAGGCGCCGATGAACACCACCGGCACGAAGCCCAGGCCGCGAATGGTGGCGCCGAAAAACACCACCACCCCAATGATCAGCACGATGGCGCGCCACGACGGGGCGAGCGGTTTATCTGCATCGGGTTTGTTCCAGCCGCTGGCCGCGACGCCCAGCCCCAGCAGGGCCAGCACACTGCCCAGCAGCAGCGGCATGAAGCCGGGCCCCATGCGGAACGCCGTCCCCACCTCGTAATTGAGCGCCTCGAGCGCGAAATAAGCCCCGGCCAGGACGAAGATGCCGCCCGACACGAGATCCTTTGTCGAAAAATTCGAAACCACCGCATCCTCCCCATTCTGGTGGAGCTACGTCCAGTAGCCCTCATGGTGAGCCTGTCGAACCACGAGGGCGTGGCTGGATGGTGCCACGACCTCGCCCTTCGACGGGCTCAGGGTGAGGTCTGTTGAGACCTCACCCCGCTTGCATCAATCAGCGTAAACGCCAGCAGCCTCGATCACCGCGCGCCACAGTTCGGTCTGGCTGGCCAGGGTCTGCGCCAGCGCGGCGGGCGTCGCTTCTTCGGCGGTCACCGGATGGGTGCCCAGTTCGCCAAAGCGGCTGATCACCGTCTCGTTGGCCAGGGCCGCCTGCAGCGATTTTTCCAACCGTTCGATGATGGCTGCATCGGTGCCGGCAGGGGCATAGAGCCCGTGCCACACGCCGATTTCGAGCGCCAGGCCGCCTTCCTTGGTGGTCGGCAGGTCAGGCAGGGCCTCGAGGCGGTTCAGGGAGGTCACCGCATAGGCCTTCACTTCGCCGGCCTTGATCTGGCTGGTCGTATTGGTCGTCTGGTCGCAGATCATGTCGATCTGGCCACCGATAATGTCGGTCATGGCCGGGCCGGCGCCCTGATAGGGAACCGTGGTCATCTGCGTATCGAGCGCATCCATCAGCAGCATGCCGCAGAGCTGGCTCGCCGAGCCGATGCCGGCATGGGCGTAGGTGACGTTCTCGCCATTGGCCCTGATGTAGTCCATCAGCTCGGCCAGCGTCGTCGGCTCGAAGTCCTTGCGGGCCACCAGCGTCATCGGCACCGAGGTGATCAGCCCAATCGGGGCAAAATCCTTGGCCGGATCATAGGGCAGGCTGCGATACAGCGTCGGCGCGGTCGACATGCCGATATGGTGCAGCAGCAGCGTATAGCCGTCGTTTGGCGCGGTCGCGACCTGGCCGGCACCCAGCGTGCCGCCGGCGCCGCCCACATTCTGCACCACGACCTGCTGGCCAAGATCCTGGCTCATCACTTCGGCAACCAGGCGCGCCACCGTGTCGGTCGGGCCGCCGGCCGAGAACGGCACCACCACGGTGATCGGCTTGGTCGGGTAGTCCTGTGCCAGTGCAGTGCCCGCAAAGGCGAGGCCAGCCAGCACGGCTGAAGTGGCCAGGGTGAGTACGGTCTTTTTCA
This sequence comes from uncultured Devosia sp., assembly GCF_946479885.1. Next base: position 3,704 of record NZ_CAMLHM010000049.1, on the reverse strand, counting down.
TTATTGGTCCTCCCAATTGCAAAGGGCGTCGGCTCCCTGCCTCGCAACTTGCGATGGCCCGCCTCGCATCTTGCGATGGCGCCGCCGCACCCATGCCGCCTTCTTTGCAAACGGCGTGCCAAGCCAAAAATGCAAGGCAGATATGCAGGTCGGCCAGCCTGTGTTAGCACAATGGGCAAGAAATTGCCGACGACCATCGGGTCGATTGGCAATTTCTTGCCAAAAGGAGATCGTGTGGCGACCCGTTTCGGCTTTCGCGACCTGCTGCATCGCCGCCAGTTGATCCTGGCGGGCGTGGCCATCGCCATTGTGCTTTTGACCGGTGGCGCCGCCTTCGAGATCGCCCTCAGCGGCGCCATTGCCAATGCCGGCCAGCAGGCCGACCGCCGGCTGTCGCTGTTCGACCGCACGCTCGAAGCCATCATCGAGCGCTTCCACTACCTGCCCTCATCCATCGCCCTGGCCGCCGAGGCTCGCGCCGTGCTTGCCGACCCCGCCGATCCGGACCTGCGCGAGGCCGCCAACGGCTTTCTCTCCCGCCTCAACGATACGGCCGGGGCCGGCGAGCTCTTCATCATGGATCCCATGGGCGCCGTGGTCGCCGCCTCCAACTGGTGGGCCTATGACAGTTTCGTCGGCGAGAACCTCGCCTATCGCCCCTATTTCGAGGAGGCGATGCGCGACGGCGATGCCCGCTTCTATGCCGTCGGCACGGTCACCGGGGTCGCCGGCTATTTCCTCGCCCGCCGTATCGATGGGCCCGATGGAGCCCTCGGCGTCGCCGTCACCAAGGTCAACCTGGGCGAGATCGAAGCCAATTGGTGGCGCTCGGGCGAGTTGATCGTCATTGTCGACAGCAACAATGTCGCCATTCTCTCCACCCGCCCCGATTGGCGCTACCGCCCGCTCGCTCTGCTCGAGGCCGGCGCCGCCGAGCGGATCGCCGCGCAGCGCCGCTATGGCACCTCCGCCGTGCTCGACACCCCGATCGCATCAGACATCTGGCCCTCGCGGGGCACCCAGTTTGCCTGGTTGGCCGGCCCCGATCCCGAGGCGTCGGGCATCGTCATCCTCGATGAACTGCGCCTCCCCACCCATCAGTGGCGCCTCATCTCCTTCACCCCGATCGGCCCGCTGTTCCGCGCCGCCTGGATAGCGGCCGCCGCCGCTGCCCTCGCCGTATCGGCGGTGCTGCTGATCGCCCTGCTGCTGGTGCAGCGCCAGCGCATCGTCGCCCAGCGTCTTGCCGAACATGACCGTCTCGAACAGCGCGTCGCCGAACGCACTGAGGACCTTCACGTCACCAACCAGGCCCTGCGCGACGAGATCGCCGAGCGCATCCGTGCCGAAAAGGCCGAGCGCGATGCCCAGCACGGGCTGGTGCAGGCCGCCAAGATGGCCAGCCTCGGCCAGGCCCTGGCCGGCGTGGCGCACGAGGTCAGCCAGCCCGTCGCCGCTCTCACCACCCACATTGCCAGCGCCAAGCTGGTCGCCGCCCAGCACGATGACGCCGATATCGGCCAGATCCTGTCCACCATGGACAAGGTGGTCGACCGCCTCTCGGCGCTTACCGGGCACCTGAAAACCTTCGCCCGCAAGGAGACCCGCGTCGAGATGGAGGCCGATCTGGCCTCCGTTATCACCAATGCGCTCGATCTGGTCGATCACAAGCTCAAGGCATCAGGCGTCGACGTCGAATATCGCCGCCATCGCGGCAAGCTGATGGTCTCGGGCAATCCCGTTCACCTCGAACAGGTGCTGATCAACCTCATCGCCAATGCCGCCGACGCCATGGAACAGAGCCCCGTCAGGGTGCTGTCCATCGGCCTGCGCCGGACCGACAGGAGTGTGGAAATTTCCGTCGCCGATACCGGCTCGGGCATCGAGGCCACCGAATTGGCCAATCTCTTCGACCCCTTCTACTCCACCAAGCAAGCCGGCCGCGGCCTGGGCCTGGGCCTCTCCATCTCCTACGGCCTCATCCGCGACATCGGCGGCGCTATCACGGTCGAAAGCCGCCCGGGCCAGGGGAGTACGTTCACGGTGCGCTTGCCGCTTGCGATGAATGAGGAATCCGCCGAATTGCCTATGACCGAAGCGCTCGTCACGGCGCCCCCTCGCCCCTCAGGGGAGAGGGTAGCGTCGCCGGGAGCGCAGCGACCAGGCAAAGCTGGGGTGAGGGGTGAAGGCCTCACGGCTCGAGCCGAGAGTCTGAACCCCTCACCCGGCGCTGCGCGCCGACCTCTCCCCTCAGGGGAGAGGTAAGAAGGATGACACCCATGACCCCCACCGTCCTCATCGTCGACGACGAAGAAATGGTCCGCACCGCGCTCGAGCAGTGGCTGCGCCTCTCCGGCTTTGCCACCCATGTCGCCTCCAGCGCCGGCGAGGCCCTCGCCATGCTCGATGATATCCACCCCCAGGTGATCCTCACCGATATCAGCATGCCCGGCCTGTCCGGCCTCGATCTGCTCCGCACCGTGCGCGAGCGCGCGCTGGCCTCCGAGGTCATCCTCATCACCGGCCATGGCGACGTGCCCATGGCCGTCGACGCCATGCGGGGTGGCGCCTTCGATTTCCTGCAAAAGCCCTATGTGCCCGACCAGCTGGTGAAAACCCTGCGCCGCGCCGCCGAACAGGCCGGCCTCAAGCGCGAAGTCGCCGAGCTGCGTCGCAAGCTCGATGGCGGCGAGGCCGAACTCTCCACCCGCCTCGTCGGTTCGTCACGCGTGATGGAAGACCTGCGTCATGCCGTTCGGGAACTCGCCACTATCCCGACCGATGTCATCATTTTCGGGGAAACCGGCACCGGCAAGGAAGTGGTCGCCCGCTGCCTCCATGATTTCTCGCCGCGCGCCAAGGGCCCCTTCGTCGCCGTCAACTGCGCCGCCATTCCCGCCGAGCTGATCGAATCCGAGCTCTTCGGCCACGAGGCCGGCGCCTTCACCTCCGCCAGGGAAAAACGCATCGGCAAGTTCGAATTCGCCAATGGCGGCACGCTCCTGCTCGACGAGATCGAGTCCATGCCGTTATTGGCCCAGGCCAAGGTGCTCCGCGTCATTCAGGAGCGCATGGTCGAGCGCGTCGGATCCAACAAGCAGATCCCGCTCGATGTCCGCATCGTCGCCGCCTCGAAGGTCGATCTCGCCGCCGAAAGCGAGGCCGGCCGCTTCCGCGCCGATCTCTACTACCGGCTCAATCTGGCGACCATTCACCTTGCCCCGTTGCGCGATCGCGGCGAGGACAGCGTGCTGCTGTTCCATCATTTCCTGGGCCTCGCCGCCCAGCGCTTCAATCGGCCCGCCCCGCCTCTGCATCCGGCCGATATCAATGCGCTGCTGGTTCACACCTGGCCCGGCAATGTCCGCGAGCTCAAGGCCGCCGCCGACCGCTTCGCGCTCGGCCTCGACGCCACCGGCCGCTCGCTCGACGCGATCCTGGGTCCCAAATCGCCCAAGCCCATCAGTTCCACCGCCAGCCTCGCCGACCGCCTCGCCGCCTATGAGCGCCACGTCATCGAAGCCGAACTCGCCCGCCACAACGACTCCATCGCCGCCGTCGTCGACGCCCTGCAAGTGCCGCGACGGACACTGAGCGAGAAGATGGCAAGGCTGGGAGTGCGGCGCTGAGTTCCCAGTCGACACCCTCCCCCTCGCGGGGAGGGTAGTGCAGCTAGGCCGAAGGCCGTAGCGAAACTGGGGGGG
>NZ_CAMLHM010000048.1 GCF_946479885.1 uncultured Devosia sp. | reverse complement strand
CATCTCGACGAAGTCGATGGTCTCGACGACTTCGACGCTGTCGACGTCGACGACGACGACGACGACGGCGGCGGCGGCGGCGACGGCGACGACGGCGACGACGGCGATGATGGCGATGATGGCGATGATGGCGATGATGGAGGCGATAACGGCGACACCGGCGACACCGGAGATGACGAGGGCGGCGGCGACGAAGCTCCCCCGTTTGACCCAGTTCCGCCTCGGGACGAACCGGTACCACCTGCTTTGCCTCTGGTCGTACCAACGTCTGCCAGGTTCGAATCGGCATCGGTCGGCAACGCATGCACACCCGGCCTGAGCTTCCTTGACGGCTATCGCTTCAGCGCCACCGACGTGGCGACGGTCAGCACGGCCAACCAGATCCGGATAGAAGTGATTTGCGTTGATGACAGCGCCGGCCTGGTCGGCCCTTACAACACGGTCGGCCTGCTCGGGGCGATCAACGGCAACCAGGCGATCCATGCTGAACTGCGTCAGCGGCACTTCAGCGCCGACGAAGTGGTCGGCATCCTGATCGATGCGGGCTACGACACCGTGCTCTACGTCTATCCCCGCTGATCTCCGGCCGGTGCCACCCTCGCGGTGGCATCGGCTGACCCAGCCGGGACCTGCAACAAGACAGATCTGGAAAGATATGGCGCGTGGTGACGAGGCTGTCCAAGCCTGCTAAGCCACGCGCGTTCTTCGAAAGCTTTCCCGTTGCGGCCACAATCCGTCGCTTTTTCCGTCACGCTTGTCACCCTGGGCATGGTCTTCACCCAAACCGGGGCCTCCTTTGCCAAGGGCCTGTTCCCGCTGGTCGGGGCGGCAGGCGCCACGACGCTCCGATTGACACTGGCGGCCATCGTGCTGCTCGTCATCTTCCGGCCTTGGCGGCAGCGCCTCGATGGCAGGCAATGGCGGGCCGTGCTGATGTATGGCGCCGTCATGGGGGCGATGAACCTGTTCTTTTACGCGGCGCTGCAGACCATTCCGCTGGGGGTGGCGGTGGCCCTAGAATTCACCGGGCCGCTGGCGGTGGCCCTTGCAGGCGCGCGCAAACCACTCGACTTCGGCTGGATCGCGCTGGCCGTAGGCGGTCTCGCCGCCTTGCTGCCGCTGGGCCAGGGTACCGGCGAGATCGGCCTTGCCGGCGTGCTGCTGGCCCTCGCCGCCGGCGCCTGCTGGGCCGGCTACATCATCTTCGGCCAGCGCGCCGGCACGGGCGGTGGTCCCCACATCACCGCGCTTGGCGTATCGGTGGCATCAGTTATCGCCCTGCCCTTCGGCATTGCCACGGCGGGCACCGCCTTGCTCGATCCGGCCATCCTGCCCATCGCACTGGCCGTTGCCCTGCTCTCGAGCGCCATCCCCTACGCCCTCGACATGGTGGCCCTGCCCCACATCCCCTCGCGCCTGTTCGGCATCCTGATGAGCGGCCAGCCGGCGCTGGGCGCGTTGTCGGGATTTGTGATCCTGCGAGAGACGCTGACCATCTGGCAGCTGGCCGGCATTGCTGCGGTGATCGTGGCTTCGCTCGGCGCGACCGTAACGATTGCCCGGAACACCCCACCGCCGGTGGCTTGAGCCGGTGCCACGCCCTCGTGGTTCGAGGCTCGTGAAGAACTCGCACCTCACCATGAGGGCTACTCAGAACTCGGCACCCCAGTAGCCTCATGGCGAGGCGGGAGCGCAGCGACCCTCGAACCACGAGGCGTGGCACCACCGCGCAAAAAACCGCTGGAGAGCGCGTCTGTTTTCGGCATAGTCGCTCGTCATGTTTCAGACGAGGGATCCTCGAAATGCTTTATGCCGTTCTTTGCTACAATGATGAAAACGCCGTCAGCTCCTGGTCCAAGGAGGAAGACGATGCGGTGATGGCACGCCTCGGCAAGGTCGAGGATGCGATGAAGGCCAAGGGTAAGCTCGGTCCGGTGGCGCGCCTGCTGCCGACGACCTCGGCGACCACCCTGCGCAAGAATTCCGGCGAGCCGCTGATCATCGATGGCCCCTTTGCCGAAACCAAGGAGCAGTTCCTCGGCTTCTACACGGTCGATTGCGACACGCTGGACGAAGCCATCCAGTTCGCCAAGGATCTTGCGGTGGCCAATCCGGGCCTGGGCTCCTACGAAATCCGCCCAGTTGCCGTCTTCCACCCCAGTGAGATTGGCTGATGGTCGACAACGCCTGGATAGCAGCGGCCCTGGTGGCCGCCCGACCCCAGGCGTTGAGCGCCCTGCTGCGCTATTTCCGCAATCTCGATACGGCCGAGGAGGCATTCCAGGAAGCCAGCCTCCGCGCTGTCAGAACCTGGCCCGACAAGGGCCCGCCACGCGACACGGTGGCGTGGCTGATCTTTGTCGGACGCAATTGCGGGATCGATGCGGTCCGCAAGGTGAAGAACAATGTCGCGCTGCCGCCGGAGGAGCGCGTGTCCGACATCGAGGATGCCGAGGCCGATATCGCCGAGCGGCTCGATGGCTCGCACTATCGCGACGACATCCTGCGGCTGCTCTTTGTCTGCTGCCACCCCGACCTGCCGGTCAATCAGCAGATCGCCCTGGCGCTGCGCGTGGTCGCCGGCCTGCCGCTGCGCCAGATCGCCCGGGCCTTCCTCGTCAGCGAAGCCGCCATGGAGCAGCGCATCACGCGCGCCAAGGCCCGCATCGCTGCCAATCCCGTGCCGTTTGACCCACCCGACGCACAAGACCGGCTGCAACGACTCGGCCTCGTGGCCATGATGCTTTATCTGGTGTTCAACGAGGGCTATTCGCGCGGCCATTCCGACCCCGACGCCGCCCAGCTTTGCGACGAGGCCATCCGGCTGACCCGCCTGTTGCTGCGGCTTTTCCCATCCGAACCCGAAATCATGGGCCTCTTGGCGCTGATGCTGTTGCAGCATGCCCGGAACGGCGCGCGCATCGACGCATCCGGGCAGATCGTGCTGCTCGATGACCAGGATCGCGGCCTCTGGAACACAGCGATGCTCACCGAAGGCAGGGCCCTGGTGGAAAAGGCACTGCGCCATCAGGAGCCAGGCGTCTATCAGGTGCAGGCCGCCATCGCCGCCCAGCATGCTCGCGCCAGGCAAGCTGCCGACACCGATTGGGGCGCCATCGACCGGCTCTACCAGACGCTCGAACTGCTGCAGCCATCCCCGGTGGTGACGCTCAACCGCGCCGTGGCCGTGAACAAGGCGCGCGGCCCCGCCGCGGCCCTGGCTCTGGTCACCCCGCTCGGCGAAAAACTCGGTGGCTATTTCTACTATCACGGCGTGCGTGGCGGCCTGCTGCTGCAACTGGGCGACAGCGCCGGCGCTCGTGAAGCCTTCAACCAGGCCATTGCGCTGGCCGGCTCAGCCGCCGAAGCCGCACATATCCGGCTCCATCTCGACCGGCTGCAGGCGCTGCCGGCGTTGCCGCCCGTCCTGTCCGCGAAATAATCGCGATCCGGCTGTCGAGCTGGCGCCGCGGCGCTCGTCGTGCTTGCATGGACCAGCACAAGGGAGAGCTCCAATGACCGAATTTCGTCCCAAAGGCGGCGTGACGCCCTACCTCAACGTTGATGGCGCCCGCAAGGCGCTCGACTTCTACAAGGCGGCCTTCGGCGCCATCGAACGCGAAGCCATCCCCGCGGAGAACAGCGACAAGCTGATGCACAGCCAGATCGACATCAACGGCAGCCCGATCTTCGTTTGCGACTTCTTTCCCGATTATGGCTTTGCCCCGGTCGCCCCGCAGGGCTTCAACATGCATATCCATGTCGACGACGCGCAGAAGTGGTGGGATCGCGCCGTTGCCGCCGGCTGCGAAATCACCTCGCCGCTCAAGACCGAATTCTGGGGCGACATCTACGGTCAGCTGAGGGATCCGTTCGGCGTGACCTGGGCGATCGGGCAGAGCGTCAAGCAGGGATAGCACGGGCACCGTGGCTCCCAACCCACGCGCACGAATACCTAAGCAGCCATTCACCTCCTCGCGCTAAAGTGCCGGTATGCCCGCCGACAAGCTCAGCACCTACCGCGCCAAGCGCGACTTTGCCCGCACCTCCGAGCCAGCAGGCGCCGTTGGCAGCGGCAGCTTTCGCTTCGTCATCCACAAGCATCACGCCACCGCCGATCACTACGACCTCCGCCTTGAACTCGATGGCGTACTCAAGAGCTGGGCCGTGCCCAAGGGGCCCTCGCTCAACCCCGCCGACAAGCGCTTCGCCGCGCGCACCGAAGACCATCCAATCGAGTATATCGACTTCGAGGCGGTCATTCCCGAGGGCGAATATGGCGGGGGCCCGATGATCGTCTGGGACACCGGCACCTGGGCGCCGATGGAAGACCCGCACGAAGCCCTTGCCAAAGGCGCGTTCAAGTTCCGCCTCGTCGGCGAAAAGCTGCGCGGCGGCTGGATGCTCGCCCGCCTCAAGGGCAAACCGGAGGACAAAGGCAAAGAATCCTGGATCCTGTTCAAGGAACGCGACACTTACATGTCGACCTCAGAGGATATCCTTGAAACCCGCCCGGAAAGCGTCAAAACCGGGCGGCGCATCGAGGAACTGGTGGCCCCGCCACCACCGCCTGTGGTCAAGAAGGCCACCAAGCCGCAGCCGGCCAAGCTGACTGGCGCGATCAAGGCCACCCTGCCCGCAACTGCGGAGCTGCAGCTCGCCTCGCCCGCCGACAAGGTGCCGCGCGCCGACGGCGGCTACCTGCACGAGATCAAGTTCGACGGCTATCGCACACTGGCCTTCATCGAGGGTCGGGAAACGCGCCTCATCACCCGCGGTGGGCTGGACTGGACCAGGCGCTATGGTGACCTGCCCGACGCCTTTGCTGCTCTCGGGGTCAAGGATGCCATCATCGATGGCGAGATCGTTGTGCTCGACAACAAGGGCATAAGCCGCTTCGGCATGCTGCAGGATGCGCTGTCATCGGGTGCCGGCAACAAGCTGGTCTTCTATGCCTTCGACCTGCTGCATCTGGATGGCTGGGACCTGCGCGCGGTGCCGCTGGTCAAGCGCAAGGGCCTGCTCGCGCAACTGCTGTCCGGCCATGTGACGCCACGCTCGGCCATTCAGTATTCCGACCATGTCGAGGGCGATGGCCAGCCCCTGCTCGACATGGCGTCCGACCGCGGTCTCGAAGGCATTGTCAGCAAGCGCAGCGACGGCAAGTACAGCGCGGGGCGCTCCTCCACCTGGCTCAAGATCAAGGCGCTCAAGACCGGCGATTTCGTCATTGCTGGCTACAGCGAGAGCGCCGCCAATGGCGGCATCGGCGCGCTGGCCATGGGCGAATGGGTCGAGGGCGAGCTGGTCTATCGCGGCAAGGTCGGTACCGGTTTTGACGCGGCGACCATGAAATCGATGGTCAGCCGGCTGGCGCAATTGCGCATCGACGAAAAGCTCGACGGCGCGCCCAAGGAGATCATCGCGGTGCGGCCGATCCTCACCGGCCGCGTGCAATATGCCGCCATCACCACGGATGGCATGCTGCGCCATGCCGTGTTCAAGGGGCTGCGGCAGGCCGAGCTGACCACGCCCATCGCCGCGCCGGTCAAGCGCATCATCTCCGATGCCGATCTGGCTGGCATCTGGGTGACCAATCCGACGCGGCGGCTGTTCGGCAAGACCGGGCCCACCAAGCTCGATATTGCGGTCTACTATGCCGCCGTCGGCGACTACATGCTGCCGCACCTGTTCAATCGGCCGGTTTCGCTATTCCGTTGCCCCACCGGCAAGCCGCATGACTGCTTCTTCCAGCGCCACCCGTTTACCGGCATGCCAACTACCCTCAAGAGCTTCGAGACGCAGAATTCGGAGGGTGAGAAGCAGACCTATATTTCGGTCGAGGACGCCAAGGGCTACCTGGCCCTGGCGCAATTCGGCGTGGTGGAGTTCCACGCCTGGGGGACACACGCCGCCCATATCGACAAGCCGGACCGGGTGATCTTCGATCTCGATCCGGGCGAGGGCATCGCCTGGCGCGACGTGGTCAACGCCGCCGTGCATCTGCGCGGCGAACTCGAAGGCATGGGGCTGAAGCCCTTCGTCAAGACGTCCGGTGGCAAGGGCGTCCATATCGTCGTGCCGACGACGACCAAACTCACCTGGAAACAGGCCCACGCCGCCTGCGCCACCATCGCGGTGGCACTGGCCAAGACCGGGCGGGATACCTTCACCACCACGATGGGCGAGCAGAACCGCAAGGGCCGCATCTTCATCGACTATCACCGCAACGCCCGGAGCGCGACGGCGGTCGCCGCCTATTCGCTGCGTGCCCGTCCGCACCTGCCAGCCAGTACGCCAATAGACTGGCGTGATCTCGAGTCCATCGACTCTCCCGAGGACCTGAATTACTCTACTCTTCCGGGTTTATTAACCACGGCGGGCGACCCCTGGGCCGACATTAACGAGTCCGCACGGGATCTGACCCCATGACTACTTGTTGTTTGCGATTTGTGTTTGCGTAGGAGGCGACAATGGCACCCAGAGCGAGTTGGAAAGGCCATATCCGGCTGAGCCTGGTCTCATGCGCGGTCAAGATGTTCCCGGCGACCTCGACATCCGAGCGCATCAGCTTCAACCAGCTGCACAAGGATACGCATAACCGTATCAACATGAAGCCGGTCGACCCCGAGCTGGGTCTGGTCGAGCGCGCCGATCTGGTGCGCGGCTACGAATACGAAGACAAGCAATACATCATCATCGAGGATGAAGACCTCGACGCCGTCCGTATCGAATCCAACCACACGCTCAATATCGAGGCCTTTGTCGATGAGAGCGAAGTGGACGTGATCTACCAGGACGCCCCCTATTACCTGGCCCCGGATGGCGCCATGGCCGAGGAAACCTTCGTCGTGCTGCGCGAAGCCATGCGCAGGGCCGGCAAGGTCGCCATTGCGCGCCTCGTGCTGTCGAGCCGCGAACGCGTCGTCACCATCGGCGCCCGCGAAAACGGCATGTTCGTCACCACCCTGCGCAATCCCAACGAGGTGCGCGGCACCGCCGAGTATTTCGGCAATGTCCCGGTCGGCAAGCCCGAGCCCGAAATGCTCGAACTGGCGCAAAAACTCATCGAGCAAAAGGTCACCCATTTCGACCCGAAGGCCTATGAAGACCGCTACGAAGTGGCGCTGATGTCCATGATCAAGGAAAAGCTCAAGGGCCACAAACCAATCATTGCGGCGGCGCCCGAACGCGGCAATGTTATCAACCTGATGGATGCGCTCAAGGCCAGCCTGGGCGAAGCCAAGCCTGCCGCGCCGAGCAGGGCCAAGGCCCCGGCTGCACCCAAGGAATCCGCCGCCAAGGCATCGCTCAAGGCCGCCCTCGAGGCTTCCAAGGCCGCAGCACCAAAGGCGGCAGCAAAGAAGAAAGCCTAAACGATGCGAGCAAGCGGGGAGAGCTACGGCGTTATCGGCGCCCTGCAAGCCTTCCCGCTCCGCCTTGCCACCCGCCGTGTCCAGAGCCTGGGTGGTCGCCTGCACCGCACCATTACCCGCGGCACCACTGCTGCGGTGCTGGGCCGCAAGCTGCTTGCCAGCAAGACGCAGGAAGAGATCGAGAAAGCTGTCGGCAAGGCGCGTGAGAAAGACGTGCCACTGGTCAGCGAAAACGGCTTCCTGCGCCTGCTGCGCAGCCTGCCACCGGTGGCCACGGCCAACATCACCCGCCAGTCCATGCTCGACCAGTCCCGGCTCGATGGCGACACGCTCGACCTGTTGGCGCTGTTCGACGCCTTCGAACACCATGCCGAGCCCTTCTCGTTCCGCGATGTGATCCTCGCCAAGAAATATGCCGGCCTCGTCGCCACAGGCGCCAGCTGGAGCGCCATTGCCCGGTCGGTGCACCAGATCGGGCCGGTGGGGTCGCTGACCGCACTGACACTGCAAGCCGACGGCCCGGCGCGCATCGTGATCAGGGATGCCCATTCGCTCGCCGAACTTGATGGCCAGCGCCTCCTGCCGCTGCCTGAGGTCGAAGAGGATGCCGAGGACTATTTCGGGGCTGCCGAAACGGCCGAAGCCGCGCAGCTTTTCGCCGAGGCGGCCACGCTTTACGAGCATTGCACCGCCATCGACCCGACCGACGCGGTCGCCGCATTCAATTTCGGCAACTGCCTGCGGGCGCTCGGCAATCTCTCAGAAGCCGCCACCGCCTACATCACCGCCATCAAGCGCGACCCCGAATTCGTCGAGGCCTGGTTCAACCATGGCGGCGTGCTGCGCGACATGGGCCGCATCGCAGCGGCGCGCGAGCACCTGGGCAGGGCCGTGGAGATCGACCCCAGCTATGCCGACGCCATCTATAACCTCGCGGCGCTCGAATATGACGCGCACGACCTCGGCGCCGCACGCGGCTGGTGGCTCAAATATCTGGAGCTGGATGGCACATCGGACTGGGCCCGACGCGCGCGGGCGGGCGTTGGGCTGGCCAACCGGATGCTGAACAAGGCGGGGTGAGATTGGGCACGCCCTTGTGGTTCGAGGCGCCGAAGAGGCGCACCTCACCATGAGGGCTGTTGGACCACCGAGCTAAGAGTAGCCCTCATGGTGAGGTGCGAGTTCTTCACGAGCCTCGAACCACGAGGGCGTGGCACAGTTTCATCTGCATGCTACGCTGACACAAAACAGCGGACCGCCCCATGCCCAGCAGCTTCCTCTTCGACGGCCCCGAAGATGCCCGGGTCACCATCCTGCTGGCCCACGGTGCCGGCGCCCCGATGGACTCGGCTTCGATGAACGCCACGACCAAGGCGCTGGCGGCCGAGGGGTTCCGCGTCGCGCGCTTCGAATTCGGCTACATGGCTGGCCGCCGCACCGAGGTGGGCAAGAAACCGCCGCCGCGGGCCGACAAGGTGATGCCCGAATTCATCGCCGCGGTGGATGATCTCGGCCCGACCAGTGGCCCGCTGCTGATCGGCGGCAAGTCGATGGGCGGACGCGTCGCCAGCATGGTCGCCGATGCGCTGTTCGATGCCGGGCGCATCGCGGGGCTCGTCTGCCTGGGCTACCCATTTCACCCGCCAGGCAAGCCCGAGACGCTGCGCACGGCGCATCTGGCCGAACTCAAGACGCCGACCATGATCTTCCACGGCACGCGGGACGAATTCGGCTCGCCCGAGGAAATCGCCGCCTACACGCTGTCGCCGGCGATCACGGTGCAGTTCCTTGAAGACGGGGACCATGACCTCAAACCCCGCAAGGCATTGAGCGGCTTCTCCACCGGCGACCATCTCCAGACGATTGCCCGATCCATCGACGCCTGGATCAAGCGCATCGCGCCGTGAAGATCGCCACCTACAATATCAATGGCATCAACAAGCGCCTGCCCAACCTGATGGCCTGGCTGGCCGATGCAGCGCCCGATGTAGTGTGCCTGCAGGAGCTGAAAGCCACCGACCGGCAGTTTCCCGCCACGGCCCTCGCCGATGCCGGCTATGGCGCGGTGTGGCGCGGGGAAACGAGCTGGAACGGCGTGGCTATCCTTGCCAGGGGCAGCGAGCCGGTGCTCACGCAGGCCGAACTGCCCGGCGACCCTGATGACAAGCAGGCGCGCTATATCGAGGCCGCGGTCAACGGCGTGCTTGTGGCCTGCCTCTATGCACCCAACGGCAACCCGCAGCCCGGGCCGAAATTCGCTTACAAACTGGCCTGGATGGAGCGCTTTCTCACCCACGCGCAGGGACTGTGGGACACCGGCCTGCCGGTCGTGCTGGCAGGGGACTACAATATCGTGCCCGAGCCGCGCGACATCTACCAGACGACATCCTATCGCGATAACGCGCTGGTTCAGCCCGAGAGCCGCGCCCTCTATGCCCAGCTCCTGGCGCAAGGCTGGACGGACGCGATCCGCAAGAAACACCCCGATCAAACCATCTACACGTTCTGGGACTATATGCGGAACCGCTGGCCCCGCGACGCGGGGCTGCGTCTCGACCACCTGCTGCTGAGCAAGTCATTGGCCCGCAAGCTGGTCACAGCCGGCGTCGACCGTGACATCAGGGGCCAGGAAGGCGCCAGCGACCACGCCCCGGCCTGGATCGAATTGCGCGACTAGCCCGGCTCCCACCGCGGCACGGACAAAAGCCCGGTCCAGGACCGGGCTTTTGCAATTGGGAAACGGCAAGCCTTACGGCGCCATCTGCAGATCCTTGGGGCCGTCAAAGTTCGGCTTCGGATCGGGGTTGTTGTTGGGGGCATCCTTGATGTCCTTGGGGCCCTGGAGGCCGCCACCACCGTTGCCGCCACCGCCATTGCCGCTGCCCGAATTGCCGCTGGACGAGGAGGCAGTGTCGTAGGTCGGCAGGCTGCCGATGACGCGGATCACGTCGATCTGGCGCTCGATGCCCGGCCAGTTGCAAGTGGCCTGGCCATCATCGAAATATTCGCAGGCCACCGGGACCGACGGGGTCTGGCAGCTGGCCAGTGCGCCATCGAGGCCGAAGGTGCCGCCATAGTTTTCGCAGCGATATTCGAAGCCTTCGACCGAGCTGCTCATCAGGCGGGTAGCAGCCTGGGTCGGAGCGGTGGCGGCAGCGAGGGCGAGAACGGCGGCGGTCAAGGAGATGGTCAGTGAAAGGGTCTTGGTCATAATCGTTTTCCTCATCTGGCATCCGTTGGGGATGCGCTGGTTTTGATGAGGGCGGTAATAGCGGACCCAATTTCACGCTGGCGTGAACCCGTCGTTTAGGCCCCGTTCATGTGACCGGGGACCAAGGCGCGCCTGACAAAAGGCTTACATCGCACGTTATCATATTGAAATATAAAGCAAAAAATAGACGAGCACCGGAACAACCTACGGCGCCGATCATTCTGGTCTCATCCCATTCAACATGGAGAAATCAGAATGAAGAAATTGCTCATGTGTGTTTCCGCCCTCGCTTTGCTGGGCGCACCTGCAATCTCCTATGCCCAAACCACCGACGCTGACGCCGATGCGGGCGCCGTGGTCGGCGGCACGGCCGGCGGCGCGACCGGCGCCGTGGTCGGCGGCCTCATCTTCGGACCGATCGGCGCCGTCATCGGTGGATTTACCGGCGCCACCATCGGCGCATCGGCTGGCGTTGAAGCCTCTTCGGTCGAATATGTCCGCCTCAACCCCACCGAGCCCGTGGTCCTTGATGGCGATGTCGATGTCGGCTTCGTCATCCCTGCCGAGATCGAGCTCCACGCCATCGAGGGCGACGAAGCGCACGGCTATTTCTACACCAATGACCGCGTCTACTTCGTCAACATGACCGACCGCACGGTGGTCTATTCGCCCGGCGTGGTCGTGGCTGCCACGGTCAACTGATCTGTTCACGGTCGCCCTTCGGGGCGGCCGTCCTTCTTTGCGGGGGCGCGCCAGTAACGAGGAATGTCATGCTAAAGTCCCGACTGCTTGCCGGTGTGGCGCTCGCCACGCTTTGCCTGCCGATCGCCGCCCTGTCCCCTGCTCTGCCTTTGGGCGCCACTGCCGTTCAGGCCCAGTCCGCCAATATCAGCTTCAACCTGTTTTTCGATCAGTTGGAGCCGCATGGCGTCTGGGTGCGGCACGCACGCTACAATTATGTGTTCTGCCCCACCGGCGTCGACGCCAGCTGGCGCCCCTATAGCCACGGCCGCTGGCTGTATCTCGAGGGTCGCGGCTGGTACTTTGCCTCCGATGAACCCTTCGCCTGGGCGACCTATCACTATGGCCGCTGGTTCGCCGACCGCAACCTCGGCTGGTGCTGGGTCCCCGGCACCAAATGGGCTCCGGCCTGGGTCAGCTGGCGGCGCAGCGACGCTGTCGTCGGCTGGGCGCCGCTGCCGCCGGAAAACGATGGCTATGCCATCTCCATCGAAATCTCGCGCCGCGACCTGCCGGCAGGCTATTGGGTCTTCGTGCCCACCGAGCGCTTCGTCGAACCGGACCTGTCGGCCAGCATCGTCATCGGCAGCCAGCAGCCGGACTATTTCGCGCAGACCCAGTTCCTCGGCCCGGTGGTGGTCGAAGGTGACCTGGTCATCAACAACGTGATCGAAGTCAACTACATCGAGCAGGCTACCGGCCAGCAGGTCATCGCCTACCAGCCGGAAACGGCCGCCGACCCGGCCGCCCAGGCGGTTGATGTCGACGCCCAGGCTGTCGTCATCTTCGACCAGGATGTGGCCGAACCGACCCCAGAGGTTGCTCCGCCCGAAGCGGTGGAGGAAACCGAAGCGGCGGCCACCATCGAGACCGAAGGCGGCACGGCCGGCGCGACAGCCGAGCTTCCGGCGGAGACAGAGGCACCGGCTGCCCCACCAGCTGAGGCCCCTGCCGCGCAGCCGGCAACCGAGGCAGCACCCGCCGCCGAAGGTGAGGCGGCCCCGGCCGCGGGCACGGAGGAAGCCGCTCCTGCGACGGACCCCAATACGCCGGCAAGCACGGAACCCGCGGCCGATGAGGAGGCCACGCCTGCAGCCCCTGCTGACGACGAGCTGGTTTGCGCTCCTGAAGTCAGGGTGGACGGCAAATGTCCACCGCTTGCCGATGAAGCGACGCAACCCGAACAGACGCCAGCCGAACCGGCCGAAGCAGCGCCTGCTGCAGCTCCTGAAGCAGCTCCTGCGCCGGAGGCCGAGGCACCAGCCGAGCCCGAGCCGGCGGCCGAGCCAGAGGCAGCGCCTGAGCCCGCGGCAACCACTGAGGCCGAACCGGCCGCAGAAGTAGAGGCGGCGCCTGCCGATGCCGAGGCTGCGCCCGCCAAGAAACCGCTCTGCCCGCCCGAGGTGATGGTGGACGGCAAATGCCCGCCCCTGCCCGACGGGCAACCGGCTCAGCAATAACTCAAAGGGCGGCCAACCAATTGGCCGCCCTTTTCTTATCGACCGGCGGGCGGCGCCCCAACCTTACAGTTGGATAACGCAGCAAGGGATCGTATTTTAACCTTAAATATCAGCCGCTTACGCAACTCGCGCCAAGGCTCGCGCGTTGTCCCGGCAAATCAAGTGGAGGCAACAATGCCCATCGAACGCGAAACAATCATCGAACGCAGCCCGAGCGAAACCGTCGTGGTCGGCGGCGGCAACCCCTTCGGCATTATCGGCGCCATCGTGGCGGCGGTGCTGGCGGTGCTGCTGATCCTGTGGCTGGCCAATGGCGGCATTTCCAGCAATGGCGACAGCGTCAACGTCGATCTGCCCAACGTCACCGTGACCCAGTAGGGCCATCACCCATAACCACGCGCCTGCCCGCTGGCGCCCGGCTTGAGGCATGAACAATCCCATGATCACGCTCATCATGTTTGCCATCTTCATCTCCGCCTCATGCGCCGCCGCCGCGGGCCTTATCGCCAGCGCGCAGAACGCAGCCGAGAGCACCCGATCCATGGTGGGCCTCGATCCAGGCGAACCTCAGGTCTAGCCTGCTTCGATCAGCTCCGATTGACCGGCCAGCGGCAGGCGAAGGGTGACGATCAGCCCGCCGATTTGCGCCCGGCTGAAACTCATGCTGCCGTGATTGATGTCGAGGATCTCGGCGGCAATCGCAAGTCCCAGGCCGGAGCCAGGCAGGGACTCGTCGAGCCGTCGCCCGCGCACCCCCAGCGATTGCAGCTGTTCATGCGGGATACCCGGACCATCGTCGCAGACTTCGACCATGGCCTGTCCGTCCTCGCAGGACGTGCGCACCGTCACCCGGCTCGACGCCCATTTTGCGGCATTCTCCAGCGTGACACCGACCAGTTCCATCAGGTCCTGCCGGTGAATATCGACCCAGCAATCGTCGGTCAGTTCGGCAATCCAGTGCAGGCCCTCGCCCCGCCCGGTCTTCTTGAGCACGGTCAGGGTGCGGATCACTGCCGTATTGAGCGAGGAACGCGCGGCGTGCGACGACGTCCGGACCCGCAAGGCGGCCAGCCGCAGCTGGTAGTCGATGCGCTCGGACATTTCGAAGGTGAGATCCTGCAGCAGGTCGGCGTCGGCGTGTCCGCCCTTCTCGCGGATTCTGTCGGCAATGCCATCGACCGCCGCCAGCGGCGTCTTGAGGCCATGGGCCAGGTCGGCGGCCCGGGCGCGGGCGCGCTCCATCATGGTTTCGCGCGCCTCCAGCAAACCGTTGACCTCCTGCACCAGGGGATTGAGCTCGGAGGGAAACTGGCCCTCAAGGCGCCCGACATCGCCACGCCGCACGGCCTCGATCGCCGTCTTGACGCGACGGATCGGCGCCAGGCCCAGCTTGATCTGCAACCAGGCGGCAAGGATGATAAGGCCCCCCAGCAGCAGCAGCACCCGCGTTACATCGCGGCCGAAGCGCTGCGCCGCCGCATGCATCGGCCCGTGGTCCTGTCCGACCGTGACGAGATAGGCCCGCGAGCCGCCCGCTCCTTCGATCTCCAGCCGTCGGGTCAACAGAATCAGGTGCCGGTTGTCAGGACCGTTGTCGTAGTGGACCGTATTGTCGCCGGCATGGGCATCCAGCACGAAATCCCACAGCGAGCGCGAGCGTGCAATCTCGCCATTGTCGAGCGCTTCGATCTGCCAGTATCGCCCGCCAAAGGGGGTCGCATAGCGCGGATCGGGCAGCGGCACGCTGAGGCTCGGCGTCGCCGTCGTCGGCACGATGACAGCTGCCAGGCGCGATAATGCAGCCTCCATATCCTCCCGGCTCGTGCGCTCGATATTGATGCTGAACAGGTATTGCAGGGCCAGGCCCGCCGCGATCAGGGAGACCGCGACCCAGACGACCGCTAGCCCCATCATGCGCAGCCGCAGGGACCGGAGGGTCAAAATCCATCACCCAGGGCATAGCCGAAGCCGCGCCGGGTCTTGATGACCTCGGGGCCAAGGCGCTTGCGAACCCGCGCCACCAGCACTTCGACGGCATTGGAGTCGCGCTCATAGTCCTGGTTGTAGATATGTTCGGTTATCTCGAGTTGCGAGATCACCTGCCCCCGCCGATGCACGAGGTAGGAGATCAGCTTGAACTCCTGCGGCGTGAGATCCATCGGGGCGCCCTCCTCGGTGACCTCCATGGTGCGCAGGTCGAGGACATATCTGCCAAACGGGATGCGCGAGGTGGCCAGGCCATTGGCACGACGGACCAGGGCCCGCAGCCGGGCGACGATCTCCTGCACATGGAAGGGTTTGACGACATAATCGTCGGCGCCCGCCTCGATGCCGTCGACACGCTCCTCCCATTGTCCCCGGGCCGTGAGGATCAGCACGGGCGTCATCCGGCCGGCGCTGCGCCAGCGCTTGAGGATGGTCAGGCCATCGATCTGCGGCAGCCCGAGATCGAGCACTATAGCGTCGAAGGCTTCGGTATCGCCGCGGAACCAGGCGATCTCCCCGTCCCGCTCCCGCTCGACGCCAAAGCCGGCCTTGCTGAGCGAGCTCTCGAGGGTTTCGGCAATTCGGTTGTCGTCTTCGGCAATCAGCACCCGCATCGCACTGCTCCATGTGTGAGCCAATCGGACGCCACAAGGCACAGGGCCCGCATTGTCACCGGGCGAACCAGACCAGACGGGTGGCGCTTCCTGGCGCCTTCTGCATAGTCCTCCCTTGCTTACAGAACGCTGACAGGGGCCGTCACGGTTCCCTCACGCCAGCCATGCTATGGTCCTGGGTGTTGACGTCCGAGATCCCATGCCGTTCCCGATCGTCAGTGACTTGCGTAACCGGCATCGGCAACAACCGCCCCCGCGTTGTCGATGCCGGCACGCGTTCGGCCGTATCGGCTGAAACCGGTAACCGCCCGCTAGGCCGGCGGGAGTTGATATCCGGGCGTCGACAGCGACAGCGCCATTTCATCGGCATCCATCTCTGCCTCGATCGCTTCGAACAGCGGCGTCGTCATATAGCGTTCGCCGGTATCGGGCAGCATGCACAGGATCACCGAGCCCGGCGCGGCGCGTTCGGCGACCTGGTGGGCCACCGCGAAGGTGGAGCCACCGGAAATGCCGGTGAGGATGCCTTCCTTTTGCGCCAGGCGCTTGGCCCAGACCATGCCATCGGGTCCGGCGATTGGGATCAGCTCGTCATAGCCCCCCTTGTCCACCGCCTCCTGTAGCACCAGGGGAATGAAATCCGGCGTCCAGCCCTGGATGGGATGCGGCGTGAAGGCGGGGTGGCTGACACTGGGGGCGCCCCCGTCGCCGCGTTCCTGCGCCAGGCCGCTGCCGAGCAACTGGGCATTGGCCGGCTCGCTGAGAATGATCTTGGTTTCCGGCCGCTCGCGCCGCAGCACGCGCGAAATCCCGGTGACCGTGCCGCCCGTGCCATAGCCGGTCACGACATAGTCGAGCCTGGAGCCGGCGAAATCATTGATGATCTCGCGCGCCGTCGTGGCCTCATGGATATCGGCATTGGCGCTGGTTTCGAACTGTCGCGCCAGGAACCAGCCATTGGCCTCGGCCAGTTCCACTGCCTTGTTGTACATCCCCAGCCCCTTCTGGGCCCGCGGCGTCAGCACCACCTTGGCGCCGAGCATGCGCATCAGCTTGCGCCGCTCGATGGAGAAGCTGTCGGCCATGGTAACGACCAGCGGATAGCCCTTCTGAGCGCAGACCATTGCCAGGCCAATACCGGTATTGCCGCTGGTGGCCTCGACGACCGTCTGCCCGGGCTTGAGTGCGCCGCTACGCTCGGCCGCCTCGATGATGCTGAGGGCCAGCCGATCCTTGACCGACCCTGCCGGATTGAAGAATTCGGCCTTCACATAGATGGTGACGCCGGGAACGCCCAGATTGTTGATGCGGATTGCCGGCGTGTCGCCCACGGTCTCGACAATGCTCTCGAACAGTCTGCCCCGTCCCTTGGTGGTTCGCGTGGCTGAAGCCATATCCCGTCTCCCTCGCTGCTGCCGGACCGCGCCGGATACGCCATCCTACATTCAATGCACCAGCGAGACAGCGGGGAAACGCACGCTGGCGCCAGGCGCCAGCGTGGGGCGGTGCCGTGCCTATTCGGCCGTTTCGCGCTTCTGATGGATCAGATCGCCAACCGTCTCGAACGCATCGGGATAGGCATTGACGATGTCCTTGGGATTGCCGGCAGCCAGACCGTTGTCGCGGGTCCGCAAATACTGGAACATTGCGCCCGGGGTCTCATGCACGGTCCCATCCTCCAGAACATAAGTGGTGCCGTTGCCATGGCTGTTGCCATTGCCGTTACCATTGCCCTGATCGGCCAGGCTTGCCTGCGTCGCCAGCAGTGCGAGGCCGAGGCCGAGCAGGAACGATGTGTTCGAGGTGATCTTCATTGTCTTGGTTCCTTGTTTTCGCCTGCCCGGGAGGTGGGCGAAGCGCCGCCACCATAAGGGGTGCTGCATGGAACCAGCCTGATCGCCGCTGTCAGCTCCGCGTAAGCGGGAGCCTTACCAAAGGCTGACAACAGCGCTCAGAGGCTCGCAAGCCCGGCCCTGCTACCGTGACCGGCCTCAATCATGTCATGCGAGGCAATGCCGTGTCCCTTGATCCCGACAGCCGCCCCGACCTTTCACCACCCCATGCCGGCGAATGGACCTTCACCGGCGACATCGAGGACAAGGGTGCCTTTACCGACACCTGCGACGCCTGCGCCAAAGCCGGCCTGCGTATAAGCTTCGTCATTCGCCACCGCGATAGCGGCCAAATCCACCGCATCTGCAGCAATTGCCTCTGCCGCAGGCCGGTCTCGTTCGAGGTCGACGGCGCCCGCCCTCGATCTCGAGCAGCGGCGCATCCTGGCCAAGGACCTGCTGGCCCGGACGCAGTCGCGCACCTGCCGCGACACGATCAGACAAGTCCTGCAGCTGACCACCGATCCCGCGCTGCCTGAAATCAGCGCCTATTTCGACCGCAACCTGCAACTGTCGCCGCGACGCGCGGCCAAGCTGTTCCCACTGCTCAAGCGCCTCCGCCGGAACGTCGACCCGTCAATTTTCGAGGTGCAGATGCGCGGCGCCGGCCACAAGGAAGAATTCGCCGACCTCGGCGAAACCGAAAAACGCACGGTCTGGCCCGCATTGTCAGCCACCGTGAAGCAACGCCTGGCGACCCTCGGCCTCGGCCCGCATTTGCGCGGCGGCTAGACAACTAGCCCGCCGTTACCCGCAGACCGTTCTGCGGGTCAAAAAGCAGCGCTCGGTGCCGGTCGAAGGCGATGCCGACGCTGTCGCCGACGGCGATATCGGGCCGATCCCGTAGCACCGCGGTGATGGTCTTGCTGCCGACCAGCATCTGCACATGTGTCTCCGAACCGGTGGGCTCGACACTGCGGACGGTTGCCGGGATGCCGTTGGTATCGAGGGTGACATGCTCTGGCCGGATGCCCAGCTGCATCGAGCGGCCGCCATGCACCGCGACGCCTTGCGGCAAGGCCCAGGACGTTCCGTCCCTGCCCGCCAGGCTGGTGCCGTCGGCGGCCACATCGCCCTCGATCAGGTTCATCGCTGGCGAGCCGATGAAGCTGGCCACGAAGCTGTTGACCGGCGCGTCGTAGATCTGCAGCGGCGTGCCGACCTGCTCGATATGACCATCACGCATCACCACGATCCGATCGGCCATAGTCATGGCCTCCATCTGGTCATGCGTCACATAGATCATCGTGCTGCCCAGCCGCTGATGCAGCGCCTTGATCTCGCTGCGCATCTGCACCCGCAGCTTGGCATCGAGATTGCTGAGCGGCTCGTCGAACAGAAACACGGCGGGATGGCGGACGATGGCCCGGCCCATGGCAACCCGTTGCCGCTGCCCGCCCGAGAGCTGCCGCGGGTAACGGTCGAGCAGCGGTCCGAGGTCGAGGATGGCGGCGGCGCGCGCCACCTCGTTCTCGATATCCTCCCGGCTGCGCCGCGCCAATTTGAGCGCGAAGGCCATGTTGGCGCGCACGGTCATGTGCGGATAAAGCGCGTAGCTCTGGAACACCATGGCGATGTCCCGCTCCTTGGGCTCGAGCTCGTTGACCACGCGGCCGCCGATCTCGATCTCGCCGTCGGTGATGCTCTCGAGCCCCGCAATCATGCGCAGCAAGGTGGATTTGCCGCAGCCCGAGGGGCCAACCAGCACCACGAACTCACCATCATGCGCCGCCACGGAGACGCCGTGGAGCACCTCCAGTTCGCCATAGGCCTTGATCGCCTTGCGTATCACTATGCTCGCCATTGTGTGGCCTCTTGGTTTAGCGGCCGCCCATGCCGGCATTGAGGGCGATGCTGTTGTAGATGAGCTTCTGCAGGACAATCGCGAGGATGATGCCCGGAAGCATGGAGAGGGTGGCGCCGGCCATGATGTAGTTCCATGCCGTGCCCTGCTGCGTCTGGAACAGGGTGAGTCCAACCGGCAGCGTGGCATTGTCGGCGCCGGTCATCACGATCAGCGGCCAGAGGAAGTTGTTCCACTGCCCGATGAAGCTGAACAGCGACAGCAGACCGATCGCCGGCATCGATAGCGGCACGATGATGCTGACCAGGATGCGCAACCGCGAAGCCCCGTCGATCCGCGCAGCCTCCTCGAGCTCATTGGGAATGGACAGGAAAAACTGCCGCAGCAGGAACGAGCCGAATGTGCTGAAGGCAACCGGCAGGATCACGCCCTGGAAGGTGTTGATCATCCCGAGGCTGTTGACGATCAGGAACAGCGGAATGATCAGCATGATGGAGGGCACCATGAGCGTGCCGAGATAGGCCATCAGCAGGGTGTCCCTGCCGACGAACTTGAGCCGTGCGAAGGCGTAGCCGGAAAGGCATGACACCACGACGGTGATGGCGGTAACGCTGACCGAGACGATAAGGCTGTTGAGGAAGAACCGGCCGAAGGGCAGTTCGGTCCAGGCTGCGGCAAAGTTATGCCACTCGAACACGTGGGGCAGGATGCGCACCGGAGTGGCCATCACTTCGGCATTGCTCCGCACCGCGTTGGACACCATCCAGAAGAACGGGAACAGGAACAGCAGCGCCACCAGCGCCAGCGCGCCGTGGTTGAGAATGTCGAGCGCGACAGCACCCGCCCGAGGCTTGGCCCTAGTTGTCATAATGCACCCATTTGCGCTGGAGCCAGAACTGCATCGCCGTCAGCGCCATGATCAGCGCGAACATCACCCAGGCGATCGCCGAGGCGTAGCCCATCTGAAAGTTCTGGAAACCCTTCTGGAAGATGGCGTAACCCAGCGTCGCCGTGGCATTGCCCGGTCCGCCGCGCGTCATCACGTAGATCTGGTCGAATACCTGCAGCGAGGTGATGGCCGTCATGACCGTGCCGAAGAACAGCGTCGGCGAGATCAGGGGCAGCCGGATCTTCCAGAACCGGTCCCAGGCGGTGGCGCCATCGATCCGCGCCGCCTCGAGATAATTGGCCGGCACCATGTCGAGTGCCGCGTTGAACAGCACCGTATTGTAGCCCACACCCGCCCAGAGCGAGACCACGATGACCGCTTGCATGGCAAGGTTCTGGTCGGTCAGCACGCTGGGCACGTGGATGGACAGGCCAGCCATGATGAAATCGAAAAAGCCGTTCGGCGCAAAGATCAGCATCCAGACGATGGCGACGGCGATGCCGGGCGTGAAGGTGGGGAGAAAGAAGATCACCCGGAACCACTTCTGGCCGACCTTGAGGCTCGATATCCACACCGCCAGCCCCAGCGAGATGACCAGGTTCAACACCAGATATTCGGCGGTGAAAAACAGCGTGTTGCGCAGCACCGGCCAGAATTGCGGATCGACGGTAAACAGCTTGATGTAGTTGGCAAAGCCGACAAATTGCGGCGTACCGAGCAGTTTCCAGTTGGTGAAGCTCAGCACCACCGAGGCGATGATCGGCACCACGAGAAAGAGGATCACCCCAATCAGGCTGGGAAGCAGGAAGAGGATCGCCGTGCGCCCCTCCCGCACATCCAGCCGGTTGCGGCGACGTGTGGCCGGTCGGCTCTGCGCCATGGCCGTCTCCTGTGCAATCGTCATACGCTCCTCCTTCTCGACTCCCTTTGGGGGAGATCTGCGCCCTCTTACCCTCGCCCCTTGAGGGACAGGGCGGTCCTTCCGCGTTCAGCGGAAGAACCGGGTGAGGGGTGCTGCGCCATCCCATGCTTCGAGCGTCGGAAAGCGACCCCTCATCCGCCCTTCGGACACCTTCTCCCTCAAGGGGAGAAGGTGAAGCGTGCCCTCGGCATTGGGACGCCAGCTTACATCGGCAGCTGGCTCTGGATGTCGGCCAGCACGCCTTCGGTTGTATTGTCGCCATTGAGGGCGAGCGGCATGTACTGGGTCAGGAGGTTCTCGAAGTCGTTCCAGTATTCATTGAGGCGGAACGGGGTCGAGTGTTCGAACATGTACTGCAGCGTTTCGCGCGTGCCGCTCACATCCTTGGCCGCCACGTCATACCAGAAGCTCTGCTCGGCAAGCCTGCCCGGCAGGGCACGACCGGCGGAAGCCAGGATTTCGGCAGCCTTTGGACCGGTCAGCACCGTCAGCGCCTTGAAGGCTTCCTCCTTGTGCTGGCTGGCGGCGGCAACGCCCCAACCCGAACCGGCCGTGATGAAGCGCGATTCACCTGCGCCGCGCGGCAGCGGGGCAACGCCCATCTTGAAGTCGACGCTGTCCTTGGTGTTGAGCAACACCCATGGCCCATCGATATACATGGCGGCATTGCCCGAGGCGAAACGGCCGCTGCCGGTAATGGCGCCCGCACCCGAGGCGAAGACCGGCGACACCTTGTCGACCGCCGTAAGCTCGGCATATTTGCCCACCGCATCGACATAGCCGGCATTGGTCAGGTCGAACTGGTTGGCGTCGTTGAAATACTCGGCGCCCAGTGCGATCGGTCCAGCCACGTAGTCGAAGGCCTGCGTTGCATAGCCGAAATTGTCGCCCTCCGTCAGGGCGACAGCAGCCGCCTTGAAGTCGTCGAAGGTCCAGTCGAGGGCCGGTTCGGCAAGCCCGGCCGCCGCGAACTTGTCGCGGTTGTAGTAGACCAGCCATGGGCCCACATCATAGGGCAGCGCATACTGCACCCCGTCGTGGGAGAGGCCATCCATGATCGAGGTCTCGAAGGCGGCCTTATCCAGGCCGTCGGCCTCGATAAAGGAATCGAGCGGTTCGAGGATGGAATAGAAGCTGGGCATGCGCATGGACTGCATGGCAACCAGGTCGGCAATCTGGCCCGACGACGCCAGCACCGGCAGGCGGGTCCAGTAGTCGGTCCAGCCCGAGAATTGCGGCGTCACCTTGATATTGGGATATTCGGCGGTGACGAGATCCGCCAGGCTCGTAAAGAGCGCAGTGTCGTTCTCATCGCCCCACATTTGCCAGGTCAGGTTCACCTGCTCCTGGGCCTGAGCGGTCGCAATCAGCGAACTGCCGGCCAGTGCGGCGGCAGCCAGTACAATTGAAAGTCTCACGATAGTCTCTCCTCTGTCATATCGTTTGAGTTCCGTTGGTTACGCATGCCCGGGCCTCTCCTCGGCCCGTTCATGAATGGCGGGGTCAGGCCGAGATCAGGCCCTCCAGATCGGCAATCATGGCGACGAGGTCTTCACGCTGGCGCCCCAGCGCCTCGACATCGCTGCCGGCGGTCAGGATTGACGTCATGCGGGACACGAAATCGGGCGGCAGGCGCTCGAGCTCGGCGGCCATCGGCAGGTTCCAGCCGTCGCCGGGGAAATAGGCACGGTTGAGCGCGAACACGACCTGCAGGATCGCATTGGTGAGCTTGCCCGTCAGACCAACCAGGAACACCAGGTCGCGACGCGCCACCTTGCTTTCATAGTGGTAGTCGCCCGCCCAATATTGCAGCACTTGCCGATATTGCTGCAGCACCGAAGCCCGTAGCGCCTCCGGATAGACGGCAAGTTGCCGTTTCCAGTCACCCAGTTCCCCCTCGGGGTCGAAGGTGATCTGCTGGTTCGCCAGATCCGTCAGCAGATGATAGCCCCAGATGGTCCATTCGAACGTCTTGGGCACCGCGGTGCCCGACAGCCACGCATCGAGATCGCGCCGCACGCCGGCATAGTTGCGCATCCACACGCCATCCATGCGGAAACCCCTGGCCTCCCATTCCCGCCTGGCGCCCTCGAACCGACGCCACTGCTCGGTCTGCCTGATGTCCGGCCCGCGATAGCCTTCGGCATAGACACGGAAATCGTAATCCGACTGCCCGTCCGACCGCCCCTTGCCGCGTGACCCGGCCAGGGCCACGGCGCCATTGCCGTTTTCGGCCAGGTCCGCGATCAGCGGCGTCATGACAGCGATGAGTTCGGCTTCCCGGTCAGTGCCAGCGCCGATATCGGTCTCGAGCACCGTCTCAATCCTTCAGGATCAGCTCGATGACGGGAACGACCACATCCGGCTTGATGACCGGCAATTCGAGCGTCAGCATGTTCTCGCCGACGGCGACCCCGATGTTGGAATCGACCTCCGCCTTCGGATCGAGCCAGTGGATCTCGCTCGCATCGTGCAGGAACTGGGCATACTTGACCTGGCCACCCAACCCCTCGATGTGAATGTGGCGGAACGGCCAGTTCTGCACATGGAGGTAGAGCCGGTTGCCCTTCTGGGTGAATTTGGTGCCATTGGGCGCCTTGAAGGCCGAGGGCCCTGCCCCATAGATCGCCCGCCCGTTGAGCCGCAGCCATTCGCCATAGGTTTCGAGCGCCACAATGGCCCGCTTGTCGAATGTGCCGCGCGCCGTCGGCCCGACATTCATCAGCAGGTTGCCGCCCAGCGACACCGTATCGACGAGTATGTTGATGAGCTGACCCGCATCTTTCCAGGTGCTCTCGTCGCGATGGTAACCCCACGACCCCGAGAAGGTGTGGCACACCTCCCAGCGCACCGGCTTGCCATTGACCGTCGGCGCCACCCGGGGCGTGTATTGCTCAGGCGTCGCCAGATCCTTGGGGAAGTTGCCGTCGGTGGGCAGGTCGAGGCGATCCCCAACGATGATATTGGGCTGCAGCTGGCGGACCAGGCCGATCAGCTCTTCGCTCTGCCAGTCATTGCGACCCTTGCCGGGCATGCCGCGATATTCGCGCTTGGGATAGCTGAAATCGAACCAGATGACGGCGATGTCGCCGAAGCCGGTCAGCAGTTCGGTCACCTGATTGCGCATGTATTCGGCATATTTGCGCACATCGCGCGTCTTGTTCATCTCGAGCGCATCGGGATGGTTGCGCAGCGGATGGATGCCGTCGATCGGGAATTCCGGATGGTGCCAGTCGATCAGTGAATAATAGAACCCGACCTTGAGTCCCTCGGCCCTATAGGCCTCGACATAGGCCTTGAGCAGGTCCTTGCCATAGGGCGTATTGGTCGCCTTGTAGTCGGTGAACTGGCTGTCCCACAGGCAGAAACCTTCATGGTGCTTGGCGGTCAGCACCACATATTTCATGCCCGCTTCCCTGGCACGCCGCGCCCATTCGCGCGGGTCATAGAGGTCGGGATTGAAGTTCTCGAAATACTTCCGGTAGTCCTCCGGCGCGATTTCCTCGCGATGCTGCAGCCATTCGTGCCGCGCGCCCAGCGCATAGAGGCCGAAGTGGATGAACATGCCGAAACGGTCATCGGCAAACCAGGCCTTGCCGGGCGCTGCATCAAGGCCGCCACCGAATGTGAGTGCACTGTCCATCCATCATCCTCCTCATCTCGGTTATCAATCGAACCGGTTCGATAAACATCCTCTTTTGAGTGCGTCTCAGAGTCAACCCTGATTCTCAACGACATCATCCAGCGACATTGCCGTTGCAAAATGACAGCGAAATGCTAGGTATTCCGGCAGCGACAGCGAACCTCTATGACAGAGGAAGGGCTTAGAAGCGGTTCGAGAAGGATCTGATGGCCACCATCCGGGATGTCGCCAAACTAGCCGAGGTCTCCGCCTCGACCGTCTCTCTGGCGTTGAGCAATCCCGGCCGCGTCAGCGCCAAGACGCTCGAGCGCATCCGCCAGGCTGTCGCCGCGGTTGGCTATGTCGCCGACCCGCTCGCCCAGAGCCTCGCCCGCGGCCGCAGCAAGATGATCGGCTTCGTCGTCGGCAATGTCGGCAACCCGTTTTTTGGCGATATCCGCCGCGAGCTTGAGAACTATGCCCTCGAGCATGATCACTTTGTCCTCGTGACCGACAGCTCCGGCAAGCCCGAGCGCGAGCAGGCTTTGGTGGAACACCTGATCGGCCTCAAGATCGCCGGCCTCGCCCTGGCCCCGTCCAGCTTCGGGGCCGACTATGTCGATTTCATCCAGGGCCTCAAGGTGCCCATGGTCTGCTTCGACCAGAAGGTATCGGGTATCGAGCGCGACTTCGTCGGTTCCGATAATTACCTGGCCGGCGCCATGCTGACCGAGCATGTGCTGCAACTGGGTCATCGCCGCATCGCCTTCATCGCCGGTCCGCCGCATATGCATACGGCCTCCGAGCGCTATCGCGGCTTCACCGATACGATGGCCAGCGCTGGCGTCGAGGTGAACCCGGCCTATGTCGTGGATGGCCAGTTCACCCGCTCAGGCGGCTACGAGGCGGCCATGCGCCTGCTCATCCAGCCCGAGCGCCCCACCGCCATCCTGGGCGCCAACAATGCCATGGCCCTGGCGGCCCTGCAGGCGACCCAGGAGCTGGGCTTCAACTGTCCCAACGACATTTCGCTGGCCATGATCGACGACGTGCAGTGGAGCAATGTCATCACCCCGCGCATCACCATGGTGGTCCAGGATACGCTCAAGCTCGGCAATATCATTGCCCGCCGCCTGCTCAACCGCATCACGAGCCCCGAAGCCGCCGCCGAGCCACCGCAGAACTTCGTCCTCGCCCCAAGATTTGTCCCCGGCGCGTCCTGCCGCCGGCTTTAGAGTGCAGGGACTGATCGCAGACCATCAATGCTCGGACCGGCAGTTGCTGTGATCAGCCAGCGCTTCGATGATGCGGCAGTCGCAGATGCGGCCATGTCCGCACTCGTCGACCATGCGAGAGAGCTCCGCCTTGAGCGCTGTGAGGCTGGCGATGCGGCGGTCGATCTCGAGCAGGTGATTGTTGGCGATGCTGTCGGCCTGATGGCAGGACGATTGCGGTTGCGCCGCCATCGCCAGCAGCTCCCTGATATCGTCGATTTCAAAGCCGAGTTCCCGCGAATGACGGATGAAGTTGAGGCGATCGACTTCAGATCGCCCGTAGAGGCGACGGTTTCCCTCCGTGCGCGGCGCTTCCGGCAAGAGCCCGATCTGCTCGTAATAGCGGATCGTCGGCACCTTGACTGCGGTCTGCCGCGACAGTTCGCCGATGGGAAATGACATGAAGAAACCTCTTGCTCCTATAGTGGCTAGAGGTCCTAGCATCCCCCATATTCGAATGGAAGGACGGGACCATGGCTGAACCAACCAAGACCAAATACCGCGTTGGCGGCATGGACTGTGCCGCCTGCGCCAGCAAGATCGAAACCGCGGTGAGCCGCATCCCGGGCGTTTCGGAAGCCAGCGCCAGCTTTACCGCGGGGACGGTGAACGTCGTCCACGACGCCGTGCCATTTGCCGCGATCCAGCAGGCCGTCAAATCGCTGGGATATACGATTGCCCCCGATGGCGCGGCGCTCGCTGCGTCGCCGCCCGCACACGATGACCACGATCACGCCGACCACAGCCATGGCGAGGGCGATATTCACCTGGAAATCTTCGATGGCCCGTGGTGGCAGAGCCGCAAGGCCATGCTGACGCTGACCTGCGGCCTTGCCCTCGTCGTGGCCTACCTGATCGGGCGGGTCTTTCCGGACATCGGCCATTGGGCCTTTCTTGCAGCGCTGCTGGTTGGCCTCGTGCCGGTGGGCAGGCGGGCGATAGCCGGCGCGCGGGCCGGCACACCCTTTTCAATCGAGACGCTGATGAGCATTGCCGCCATCGGCGCGGTCATCATCGGCGCCACCGAGGAGGCCGCCACCGTGGTGCTGCTCTTTCTGGTGGGCGAATTGCTCGAAGGCGTCGCCGCCAGCCGGGCTCGCGCCAGCATCAAGGGCCTTGCCGATCTTGTTCCCAAGACGGCTCTGCTGGTCGAGGGCGAGCAGACGAGGGAAGTGCCGGCTGCAACTCTCGCTTTGGGCGCTGTCATCCTGGTGCGCCCCGGCGACCGCATCCCGGCCGATGGCAGGATTGTCGAGGGCCAGAGCGCCATCGACGAGTCCCCGGTGACCGGCGAAAGCGTGCCCAAGACCAGGCGGGTCGGCGATCCGGTATTTGCCGGCACGATCAACACCGATGCCGTCCTCAAGGTCGAGGTCACCGCCACATCAAGCGACAACACCATCGCTCGGGTGGTCCGGCTGGTGGAGGAGGCGCAGGAGAGCAAGGCGCCCACGGCCCGCTTCATCGACAGGTTCTCGACCTACTATACCCCCGGCGTGCTGGTGGTGGGTGCCCTGGTGGCCGTGGTGCCGCCGCTGCTGTTCGGCCAGTCCTGGGGTGAATGGGTCTATAAAGGCCTCGCTATCCTGCTGATCGGCTGCCCCTGTGCCTTGGTCATCTCGACCCCCGCCGCCATTGCTGCGGCCCTGTCGGCAGGCGCCCGTCGCGGCCTGCTGCTCAAGGGTGGTGCCGTGCTCGAAAGCCTCCGCTCCATCACCATGGTCGCCCTCGACAAGACCGGCACCCTCACCCAAGGCAAACCTGAAGTCACCGACATCATCGGCGTCACCCGGTCCGGGGGCAAGGTGCTGTCCCTGGCTGCGGCGCTCGAAACCGGGTCAAGCCACCCGCTGGCGCTGGCGATCCTGGCCCGAGCCAAGGCCGACAATGTCCCAGTGCCGCCTGCGGCGGCCGCCAGGGCCATCGCCGGCAAGGGTGTTTCCGGCAAGGTCGGCGGCGAAGACGTGCTCCTGGCCTCGCCTGCCGCGGCGGCCGAGCAGACGCCGATCGCTGCCGAGCTTCAGGCCACGATCGACGGCCTGAACGATGCCGGCAAGACCGTCTCGGTCCTGCTTGTCGGCACAGAGATTGTCGGTCTTCTGGCTATCCGCGACGAACCGCGCGTCGACGCGCTGGCAGGCATCGAGGCACTCAGGGCTGAGGGCATCGGCCTTGTCATGCTGACGGGCGACAATGAGCGGACGGCCAGGGCCATCGGCTCGAAACTGGGCATCGACGTTCGCGCCGGCCTGTTGCCGGAGGACAAGCAACGCATCGTGCGCGAGCTGCAGTCGGCGGGCAAGGTCGTCGCCAAGGTTGGCGACGGCATAAACGATGCGCCTGCATTGGCTGCCGCCGACATCGGCATCGCCATGGGCGGCGGCACCGACGTGGCGCTCGAAACCGCCGACGCCGCCGTGCTGCACGGCCGGATGCTCGATATCGCCAGTATGATCGACCTCTCCCGGGCCACCATGGGCAATATCTGGCAGAACATTGCCGTTTCGCTGGGCCTGAAGGCGGTGTTCCTGGTCACCACGATCATCGGCATAACCGGGCTGTGGCCGGCCATCCTCGCCGATACCGGCGCGACCGTCTTGGTCACCCTCAACGCCATGCGCCTGTTGGCGTGGAAGGCCCGCCAGAGCTCCGCCACATAGCGCGGCCGCCGGGCTCGCCATTTCTCCTCGGTGAGCCCAACGACCTGAACGGCGAAAGAACCAGCCAAGGCGAGGGCCGACCGTTCGAATTAATATTACCTGATACCACTTGATGATATTAATGGACTATTTTAGTGATAAGCCCTGAGGGGCAAAGCGCGCAGCGGAGGGAGTGCTGCGCGGCGCGAACGGCGTCCCCTGGATTTCTTGGGAGGAAACCGATGAAGTTATCAGCATTGCTTAAGCTTGCCGGTGGCACCGCGGGTGCACTTGTGCTGTCGACGGCGCTCAGCACCGTCGCAATGGCCGAGCCGGCTATCGTCGCCGGCCCCGCCAGCGACCCGGAATGCCATGCGCCATGGGCGGAAGACACGCAGTTCTTCCAGTTCCCCGCCAAGGAAGGGCCATTCCGCATCGCATTGGCAAACGGCTATATCGCCAATACCTGGCGCATCCAGATGATCCAGACGGCGAAAGCCTATGCCGCCCAGCCCGACGTGGCGGCTCTGCTGTCCGAATTCAAGGTCGTCTCGACTGGTGAAGACGTCGCCGCGCAGATTTCGGCGATCAACAACTTCATCGACAGCGGCTATGACGCGATCGTCGTCAACGCGCAGAACCCGGAGGCCTTTGCTCCGGTGATCAAGCGCGCCAAGGAGGCCGGCATCGTGCTGGTGGCGTTCGACAACATTCTGGACACCACCGACGCCATCAACGTCAACGTCGATCAGAAGGGTCTTGGCTCATTGTGGGCCGACTGGCTGATCGAACATCTGCCCGAAGGCGGCAAGATCCTCGAAGTGCGCGGCGTCGCCGGCACCTCGGTCGATACTGACCGTCACAACGGCATCCACGAAACGCTCGACGCCAGCGGCAAGCCGTTCGAGGTGTTCGAAGTGGTGGGCAAGTGGGATGACGGCACGGCGCAGAAGGCTACGGCCGACGCCATCGCCGTGCAGGGCGCCTTTGATGGCATCACCGCACAGGGCGGCGATACCGGCGTGGTGCAGGCCATGATCGACGCCGGACACGCCTTCGTGCCGTTTGGCGGCGAAACCGAAAACGGCTTCCGCAAATTCTGCGCCGCCCATGCTGCCGAGGGGCTCAAGTGCTCGTCGGCCGGTACGGGCCCGGCCCAGGTGGCGGTCGCCATCAAGACGGCGATCGACGCCCTCCAGGGCAAGATCGTGCCGCAGTCCGTGAAGCTGCCGCTGGCCATTGTCGAAGACCCCGACTTCAAGGATGGCGAGAACTTCTACGCCGACCAATCCGACAACTTCTTCGTCGGCAACGCCTTCCCCACCTGCGGCATCAATTTCACCGCCCAGGAAATCATGGGGCAGTCGGAAGCCAACCAGTAAGCTTGCGAATGGAACCCGGCCGCGGGGGGCATCTCCCGCGGCCGACCGGGCAGGGGTATAGGTATGGACGAGGCAGTTCCGCTCTTTCGCATGGAAGGCATCTCCAAGCGCTATGGAGGCGTCCATGCCCTCGACAAGGCCGAACTGGTGGTTCATGCCGGCAAGGTACACGCCATCCTGGGGGAGAATGGCGCCGGCAAGTCCACCCTGATCAAGATCATGTCGGGGGTCGTGGCGCCGGACGAGGGCCGGATGCTGCTCGACGGGCAGGAGGTCAGCTTCGCCGACCCGGCCGCCGCCAACGCGGCCGGCATTGTCTGCATCTTTCAGGAATTATCGCTGATCCCCGACCTCAGCGTGGCCGACAATATCGTCATCTCCAACCCGCCGACCCGCTTCGGCATGATCGACCGCAAGGCGCAGCAGGCCATTGCCATGGAGGCGCTGGAGCGCGCAGGCGGTGCCGACATCCACCCCATGGAACTGGTCAAGAACCTGCCGCTGTCGCGCCGGCAGATTGTCGAGATCGCCAAGGCGCTGGCGCGCAAACCGCGCGTCCTCATCCTCGATGAAGCCACTTCCGCCCTGACGGCGGCCGATGTCGAGACGGTCTTCGGCGTGCTCAAGCGCCTGCGCAGCGAGGGTATAGCCCTGCTCTACATTTCCCACCGCATGCACGAGATCGCCGAACTGGCCGATGATTGCACGGTGTTCCGCAACGGCCGCAAGATTGCCACCTATCCCGCCGGCAGCAAGACCGACGATGAAGTCGTCGAGCTGATGATCGGCCGCGAATACAGTTCCGTCTTCCCGCCCAAGGCAGACAATGTCGACCGCACGGCAACGCCGGTGCTCGAGGCATCGAACCTGAGCTGGATGCAGCGGCTCAACGGCGTGTCGCTGACGGCACGCGCCGGCGAGGTGGTGGGGCTGGGGGGCCTCGACGGACAGGGCCAGCGCGAACTGCTGCTGGCCCTGTTCGGCGTGCTGCGCGGCCTCTCCGGCGAAATCCTGATCGACGGCCAGCCGCGAGTCATCAACAGCCCCAGAACCGCCAAGGCGCCCGATATCGGCATGGCGCTGATCCCGGAGGATCGCAAGACCGAAGGGCTGATGCTGCCCATGTCGGTGCGTGACAATCTCTCCTTTGCCGCCATGAGCCAGGTCTCGCGCGGCGGCATCGTCGATAGCCGCGCCGAAAGCGCTGCCATCGACCGCATGATCAAGCTGCTTGCCATCAAGACAGCCAGCGCCGCCGCTCCCGTGGGGTCTCTGTCGGGCGGCAATCAACAGAAGGTGGTGATCGCCAAGTGGTTGATGGTCGGGCCGCGCATCATCCTGCTCAACGATCCGACGCGCGGCATCGACGTCGGCACCAAG
>NZ_CAMLHM010000047.1 GCF_946479885.1 uncultured Devosia sp. | reverse complement strand
CACCGAGATCTACACTCTTTCCCTACACGACGCTCTTCCGATCTTACCCATTCGCCACCTTCTCGACGCGCGGGTGGAACACACCCATCAGCGCGTCGTGGATCTTGCGCTGGCGCGGCTTGGCCATGATCTTCTGGCCCGTGAGGTCGGTGACGTAGAAAACGTCGACGGCCTTTTCGCCATAGGTGCCGATATGGGCCGAGCCGATGGTGAGGTTGAGGTCGGAAATCTGGTGGGTCAGCGAATGGAGCAGGCCCATGCGATCGAGGCCCGAGACCTCGATGACGGTGAATTTCTCCGACAACGCGTTGCTGACCGAGACCTGCGCCGGCAGCGCGAAGGGCTTGAGGCGCTTGTTGTGGCGGCTTTCCTTGCCCAGGTCGATCAGGATCTGCCGCTTGCCCTGCAGCAGCTGCTTGACCGTGTCGATGATGCGGGTGGCCCGGACCTTCTCATCCTCGTCCGAGGTGAAGGAGCGGCGCAGCCGGAACGTATCGATGGCGTGGCCATCGCGGGTCGAGAAAATCTGGGCGCCGATGATGGAGGCATCCTGCATGGTGCAGGCGCCGGCGATCAGCGACAGCAGCCGCGGATGATCGGGCGTGTAGAAAGAGACCTCGGTAATGCCCTCGAAGGCCTTGACGCGGATCGACCCGGCAAAGCCATCGCCGGCCATGTCGGCCTGGCGGATCATGCGGGCATGCTCGAGCTGCAATTCGGGCTCGGCGCGCAGCCAGTAGTGATCGTAATGGCGCGCCACATAGGTCTCGACATCGCCTGCCGGCCAGGCCTCGAGCGACTGCGTCAGCTGGCGGCGCGCCTGGTTGATGCGATCGGACTGGGTGACCTGGCTATGACCGCCTGACAGCAGCGGCTCGGTGGCATAGTAGAGGGCGCGCAACAGCGAGCCCTTCCAGCCCGTCCACACACCCGGCCCCACAGCGCGGATGTCACAGGCCGTGAGGATCATCAGCAGCGCCAGGCGCTGAGGCGACTGCACCACGTCGGCAAAGGCCCGGGCGGTTTCAGGATCCTGGATATCGCGCGCCTGGGCGATCTCGCTCATCAGCAGGTGATATTCGATCAGCCAGGACACGGTGTCGGTTTCCGCGGCCGAGAGGCCGAAGCGCGGACAGAGCCTTCTGGCAATGCGGGCGCCGGCGATGGAATGATCCTCCGGCCGGCCCTTGGCGATGTCGTGCAGGAACAGCGCCACATAGAGCAGGCGTGTGTCGTTGAGCTGGGGCAGCAATTCGTGGGTCAGCGGCAGCTGGTCGCGCAGGCCGCCATTGGCGATATCGGCCATGACGCCGACCGAGCGGATCAGGTGCTCGTCCACCGTATAGTGGTGGTACATGTTGAACTGCATCAGCGCGACGATCTTGCCGAAATCGGGCACGAAGCGGCCGAGCACGCCGC
This sequence comes from uncultured Devosia sp., assembly GCF_946479885.1. The sequence continues at coordinate 29,979 of NZ_CAMLHM010000047.1, read as the reverse complement.
TCTCGTTCATCTGGCGCAGGATGCGCTCGACCGATTGCGGCGCCGTCAGTATGGTCAGGAAATAGTCGTTGGCCTGCTGATCGGTCCGCAGCCGGTTGTCGATCAGGCGCAGCGAGCGGGTGATTTCCTTGATCGCATCGGGGTGGAACAGCAGCTGTTCGCGCCCGGCAACCAGGAACATCTTGATCAGGTTGCGCGGTTCCTTCTCGAACACATCCGGGCTGGCAATGTTGAGCCGGCCGGTATCGAGCACGAAATCGGTCTCGCCCTTGATCCTGGACTTTCCCGAGCGGAAGGGGGCCAGCACCCGGCCGACCAGGTCCATGTCCTTGGCGTGGTTGAATTCGAGGCTGGCGCAGATGATGCGCGTCAGGTCGCCCACATCCTTGGCGACGAGGAAATAGCGCTTCATGAAGCGCTCGACGCCCAGCATGCCGACGCGCTGGGCATAGCCCATGCGCTCGGCCAGCTCGGGCTGCACGTCGAAGGTCAGCTTTTCCTCGGCGCGGCCGGTGACGAAATGCAGGTGGCAGCGCACCGCCCAGAGGAAATCCTCGGCGCGATAGAATAGCCGGTATTCGGCCGCCGAGAGGACGCCCTTGCCGACCAGCTCATGGCTGGTCTTGACCTGGTAGAAGTACTTGCCGATCCAGAACAGCGTGTTGAGGTCGCGCAGCCCGCCCTTGCCGTCCTTGATATTGGGCTCGACCACATAGCGGGTATTGCCCATCTGCTTGTGGCGTTCGTCGCGCTCGGCCATCTTGGCGGCGATGAATTCGGGGCCGGTGCGCGGCATGATCTCGGTCTCGAAACGCGAGACGAGATTGTCGAACAGCGTGCGGTCGCCGGTGACGAAGCGGGCTTCGAGCGTGGCGGTGCGCACGGTCATGTCGGCGCGCGCCATGCGCAGGCATTCATCGACCGAGCGGACGGCATGGCCGACCTTCTGGCCGAGATCCCAGAGCATATAGAGGATATACTCGGTGACCTGCTCGCCCCAGGGCGTCTGCTTATAGGGCAGGATGAACAGCAGATCGATGTCCGAACCCGGCGCCAGGGTGCCACGGCCATAGCCGCCCACGGCCGACAGCGCAATGGCCTCGGCGCCGCTGGGATTGTCCACCGGATAGACCCGCCGGACAGCAAACATATGGACGGCAGCGATGATTTCGTCCTGCGCCGCACTCAGGTTCTGGGCGCAGCGGGTGCCCTTGCCCGATGCCAGCAGCTCGGCCTCGGCCTGCTTGCGCGCCTCGGCCAGGGTCTTGCGGATATGCGCCAGGACGGCAGCCCGCGCGGTCGAGGATTTGGGCGCTTCCTCACCGATCACCGCCTCGAGCTCGCCGAAAATGGTCTCGGCGGACTTGAGGGTGAATAGCGGTTTTCGCGGCTTTGCCTCAGCTTCGGCGAGCATCATCGCGGATTTTCTTCAACTCGTAGAGCAGGTCGATCGCTTGCTTGGGGGTCATTTCGTCCGGTCTGACGGCGTCGAGCGCAATATGTACCGGGTCTTTCTCAACGGGGCGTGAAGCCGGTTGATGGGCGAAAAGTGGCAGATCGTCTAGCACGCTGGCTTTCTGGCTGGAAGAGGCCGTACCGGCCGAGCGCTGTTCGAGCACGGTCAAAACCTGGCGAGCGCGCGCCAGCACCGGCTCGGGCAGGCCGGCCAGCCGCGCCACCTGAATGCCATAGGACCGATCGGCGGCGCCGGGGCCAACCTCGTGCAGGAACACCACCTCGCCCTCCCACTCGCGCACCTTCATGGTGACATTGCTGACCCGGGTCAGGGTCTTGGCAAGGCTGGTGAGCTCATGGAAATGGGTGGCAAACAGCGCCCGGCAACCGGTGGTTTCGTGCAGGGCCTCGACCGCCGCCCAGGCGATGGAGAGGCCATCAAAGGTCGCCGTACCGCGCCCGATCTCGTCGAGCACGACAAGGCTGCGCCGCGTGGCGCGGTTGAGGATGGCTGAGGTCTCGACCATTTCGACCATGAAGGTCGAGCGGCCATGGGCGATATCGTCGCTGGCGCCGACGCGCGAGAACACGCGGTCGACCACCCCGATATGGGCCGACGTGGCCGGCACGAAGCTGCCCATCTGCGCCAGGATGGCAATCAGCGCATTCTGCCGCAGGAAGGTGGATTTACCGCCCATATTGGGGCCGGTCACCAGCCACAGCCGGCCCCCGCCAATGGCGTCGTCGCCACTGAGATCGGCATCGTTGGCGACAAAGCTCTGGCCCTCTGCCATGACCATGTCTTCGACGACAGGGTGGCGCCCGCCGACGATTTTGAAGGCCAGCGAATTGTCGATGTCAGGCCTGGTATAGCTGCGCGTCGCTGCCAGATGGGCGAGGGCAGCGGTGACATCGAGTTCGGCCAGCGCATCGGCGAGGTCGCGCAGGGCTTCGGTGCGGCTCAATACGTCATAGCGCAGGCTGGCAAAGACCTTGAGCTCGATTTCCAGCGCCGCCTCATGCGCGCGGGCGATGCGGCCCTCGAGCTCGGCCAGTTCGGTCGTGGTGAAGCGCATGGCATTGGCCATGGTCATGCGGTGGATAAAGGTCTGGCGGTGCGGCTCCTCGAGCAGCCGTGTGCCATGGCCGGCGGGAACCTCGACGAAATAGCCGAGCACGCCATTGTGCCGGATCTTGAGCGAGCGAACGTCGGTTTCCTCGATCAGCCGGGCCTGCAGGGCCGCAACCACGGCGCGGGTTTCGCTGGCCAGCGCCCGTTCGTCGTCCAGCGCCCGATCGTAACCCTTGCGGACGAAGCCCCCGTCGCGGGCGAGCAGCGGCAGCTCGTCATCGAGCGCCAAAGCCAGCTCGGACGCCAGCGGCAGCGGCGCTGAAGCCAGCGTCTGCGCCAGGCGGGCCAGCACAGGGGGGATGTCGTCGAGACGATCAAAATGCCGGGCCAAAGCCGAGGCAGCGCTGACCGCCTTGCCGATCGCAGCCAGGTCGCGCGGACCACCCCGATCGAGCGCCAGCCGGGTCAGGGCGCGCGCAAGGTCCGGCACCGCCTTGAGATCGGCGCGCAACCTGCCGGTCAGCATGGTGTCGTTGACCAGAAGCCCCACCGCATCAAGCCGCTCGTTGATCGCAGCCGCATCGGCCAGGGGCGCGGCGAGGCGGGCCGAGAGCAGGCGCGAGCCGGGTGCGGTGACCGTAAGGTCGATCACCTGGCGCAGCGAGCCCCTGGTCTGGCCACGCTGGGTCTGGTGCAGTTCGAGGCTGGCGCGGGTGGCCTGGTCGATGGCCAGGCGCCGCGTGGCACCATCGGCAAGCGGGGCGCGCAGGGCGACGCCGATGCCCTTCTGCGCCTCACGCACATAGGCAAAGACCGCGCCCAGGGCGGCACGGGCGGCGCGGGACAGGGCGGTGGGGTCGAATGCTCCCCCCGGCAGGGCGTCACGAAGGCTGGTCGTCGCCTGCTCGCTGTCGAAACTCTGCGGCGGCACGATATGGGTGATGGCGGCCCAGGCGGGCGCCAGCAGGTGCCGCTCGGCCAGGTGGGCCCGCGTCGCTTCGGTCAGCAGCAATTCAGCCGGATCGATGCGCGCCAGTTCATCCTGCAACTGGTCGGCGCCGAGATCGGCGGTAAAGGTCTCGCCGGTCGAGACATCGGCCCAGGCCAGCGCAAAGTCGGTCCCGCCGTGCCGCACCATGGACAGCGCGGCAAGAAAGTTGGAGGCGCGAGCGTCGAGGTGATCGTCCTCGGTCAGCGTGCCCGAGGTGATCAGGCGGACCACGTCACGCTTCACCACCGATTTGGCGCCGCGCTTCTTGGCCTCCTTGGGGTCCTCCACCTGCTCGCAGATGGCGACGCGATGGCCCAGCCGGATCAGCTTGTTGAGATAGTCATTGGCCGCGTGGATGGGCACGCCGCACATGCCGATATCCTGGCCCAGATGCTTGCCGCGCTTGGTGAGCACGATGCCCAGCGCCGCGCTGGCGATCTCGGCATCCTCGAAGAAGAGCTCGTAGAAATCGCCCATGCGATAGAACAGCAGGTAGCCCGGATTGACCGCCTTGATCTCGAAATACTGCGCCATCATCGGCGTCAAAGCCGGGTTCTGGGCGGGTTCGATCGGCGTGATATCCATCGGGCTAGGGGTCTCGGCAAGAAAGCCGAGACCATATGGGTTTTGGGGTGGAAATCCAACCAGTGAGGGTCGTTACCCCCGGTTCACTGCGACTCGCGGCGCGGCTGCTACATCCCCCGGATGGACGAGGCCGGTTCGACCACCTTGCGGTAGAGGTGCCAGGTGGCGTGGCCGAAAACGGGGATCACCACGGCGAGGCCCACAAACAGCGGCAGCGAGCCCAGGAACAGGCCAAGGCCGACAATCGCGCCCCAGGTCAGCATGGGGAGCGGATTGGCCATGACGGCGCGGAACGAGGTTTCGATGGCGACGAAAGCGCCGACATCGCGATCGAGCAGCAGCGGAAAGGCGATGACCGTGGTGCAGAGCGTCACCAGCGCAAACAGCGCGCCCAGCATGGTGCCCACGATCAGCAGCGTCATGCCGCCGGGCTCGCCGAAGACCTGGGCCATGAGCCCATCCAGCTTCTGCGGCGTCGACGAGCCGAAGAGGCTTTCATAGAGCGTCTGCGCGGCCGTCAGCCACAAGGTGAAGAGGGCAAGCAGCATGATGCCCAGGGCCGCGATCGAGCCGATGGCGGGCGAGCGCAGCACCTCGAAGGCATGCGACCAGGACGTGTCGAGGCCCTGTTCGCGCCGGCGCGAAATTTCATAGAGGCCAAGCGCGGCAAAGGGACCGATCAGGGCAAAGCCGCCCACCAGCGGATAGAGCAGCGGCCACGTGTGATAGCCGTTCATCCACACCGTCAGCACGATGCCGACAATGGGGTAGATCAGCACCAGCATGACGTAATGGCTGGGCTTGTCCCAAAAGTCGGCAACACCCTGACGCAGGGCATCGAACAGGTCCGCCACCTGGATGGTGCGGATGACAGGCATATCCAGCTTGGCGCCGGCGCCGGCTATGACGTGAAAATTGGACATGGCCGTGGGTCTCCGCTGCAGGAGGTCCCGAAATCCGAGCGAGCGCTGCCCCAGGCGTTCGGTGCGAATTTCGCGACCGTAACGCAGCTAGATTACCCTGCCTGCGACCGATTGTCGCTATGGATCGGTGGATTGTGATGAGGGTGATGGCGCCATGGCCACTGAGCGTCACCCTCGGGCTTGACCCGAGGGCTCTGCACTTACTGGACGCTCATCAAGTGAAGTGTCCTCGGGTCAAGCCCGAGGATGACGATCGCGTTTGGGGCGAGCCCCTCAGACCTCGTACCGGTCCGTTTCATGCTTGACCGGCCGATAGACGAAATAATCGAAGTCGGCCGGCAGCGCCGTGCCGTTGAGGTCGCTGGCGGCAACGCCGACAAAGGCGCCGGTAAAGCTGCCATGGGCCTGGTGACCGCCGCATTCATCCGAGAGGATCGAGGCATCGAGCACCGGCCCGATCGGCTGCAAAGCCTGGCCTTCCAGCGCATAGAAGAACTGCAGCCTGGGGCCGCGGATTTCGAGCGCCAGCTTGACCTTGCCCTGGTTGGGAATGCTCACCGGAGCTGAAGGGAACTTCAGGTTACCGTCGGGCCAGCTCACTTCCGAACTCATCAGCAGCAGCTCGCGCTGGCCATCGGCATGGGCCGTGACGGTCAGGTAAAAGAAGTTGTAGCGGCTGTAATAGGCCGTCAGGCCGGCAAACTGGCGCTCATCGGTGGGCGAGAAGTCGATCACCGTCTCGGCGTCGTAGGAGAAATGCGTCTGCCGCCGCGCCACCAGCGCCTGCTCGAACCAGGAGCCGATCGATTCGCGGCCGAACAGGCGCAGTTTGCCGCCATCGGTCGAGAATATCCGCTCGGTCTCGGGCGTGCGCAGCCACTGGAAATCGATGGGTAGGCCATTGTCGAAGCCATAGCGCTGCTCGGCCCAGTATCTGGCCTCGTCGCGCGTACCGGGCACCTCGACATGCAGCGACGGCACAGGGCCGTTCTTGACGTAAAGCCAGTCGTCCTCGCCCCAATAGGCTTCCTGGATCGAGGTTTCGCGACCCAGAACGCAGCGGCGCTCCTGCGTCGTCGGGCGGCCACCCAGATGCACGAGATAGGTCTTGCCCTCGGGCGTCTCCACCAGGTCGCCATGGCCGGCGCGCTGGATGGCGGCGAACGGCGCGTCCTTGGAGGTCAGAATGTGCTTGTCGGGATGGGTTTCGTATTGCCCATCGATGGTGCGCGAGCGGGCAAAGGTGCAGGCATGCTCATAGGCCGTGCCGCCCTCCGCCGTCAGCAGGTAGTACCAGCCGTTCCGCTTATAGAGATGGGGACCCTCGACCAGCTTGAGGTCGGTGCCCTGATAGATATTGGTGCGCGGGCCGACCAGCTTGCCGGCGACGGGATCGAATTGTTGCAGCGCAATGCCGGCAAATAGCAGCGGGCGGCGGCGATGGTCCCACATCATGTTGACGAACCACTTCTTGCCGTCATCATCGTGGAACAGGCTCGGATCAAAGCCTGACGAATTCACATAGACCGGGTCCGACCACGGACCTTCGATCGTGTCGGCCCAGACGATGTAGTTATGCGCATCCTTGAACGAGCCGTCCTTGCGCTTGACGTCGGTATAGACCAGCCAGAATTTCTCGCCGTCATGGCTGAGGCAAGGGGCCCAGACGCCGCAGCTGTCGGGGTCGCCGCGCATGTCGAGCTGGCTCTTGCGGGTCAGGGGTCGGGTGACCAGCTCCCAATTGGCCAGGTCCTTGCTGTGGTGGATCTGCACGCCCGGGAACCACTCGAAGGTCGAAGTGGCGATGTAATAATCGTCGCCGACGCGCAGGATCGAGGGGTCCGGATTGAAGCCGGGCAGGATGGGATTGGTAATCTGGGGCATGGCAAAGGTCCTAATTAAGCGGCAGCGTCATGCGGTACTGGAGAAAACCAGACTCGCTGGCCAGGCGGTCATAGAGCTGCATGGCCGTGTGGTTGGTGCGGTGCGTGGTCCAATAGACCCGCGAACATCCCTTGGCCGTGGCGTCGGCAGCGACATGCTCGATCAGCGCGCGCCCATGACCCTGGCCACGACCCTCGGGCGCGACGAACAGGTCCTGGAGATAACAATTATCGGCAATGGCCCAGTTGGTGCGGTGATAGAGCCAGTGCACCAGCCCGACGGGCCGGCCATCCCGGAGCGCCAGGGCGCCCCAGGTGGGTTCTGATGGATCGAGCAGGCGCGACCAGGTCGAGGCATAGACCGCCTCGGGCAGCACGGTTTCGTAGAAGGCGAGATAGGCCGTCCACAGCTCTGTCCACACGTCGCGGTCGCCCGCCTCGATCGGCCTGATCATGACAAGACGCGGTTCATGGTCAATTGGGGCATTTGAGGTCTCGGCTCCGTCGCCCTCTCCCCTTGAGGGAGAGGGTGCCCGAAGGGCGGGTGAGGGGTTTGCCGCCGCGCACTCGACGCGCGGAGGCATCGCTGACCCCTCATCCGTCGGCTACGCCGACACCTTCTCCCTCAAGGGGAGAAGGGAAGGGTTCGGTGCAGACCGATCAAACGAAGCGGTTGATCAGGTTTTCGAGATATTCCTGCTGGCCGGACTTGGGCTGCGGGTTGATGTTTTCGGCATCGACCTTGGCGGCGAGATCGGCGAGCGAGAGCTTGCCACCCAGGATGTCCTTGCCCAGGCCCTGGTTCCAGCCGGCATAGCGGGCATCGAGCACCTTGTCGTAAGTGCCATCCGTGATCAGCGCCGCTGCTGCCTTGAGCGAGCGGGCGAGCACATCGAGGCCACCGATGTGACCATGCAGCAGGTCGGCCGGATCGATCGACTGGCGACGCACCTTGGCGTCGAAGTTCCAGCCGCCCGAGTTGAGGCCGCCGGCCTTGAGGATCTGGTAGAAGGCCAGCGTCGTTTCCGGCACGTTGTTGGGGAACTGGTCGGTATCCCAGCCGGACTGCAGGTCGTTTCTGTTAGCGTCGACCGAGCCGAGAATGCCCAGCGATGCCGCCAGAGCCAGTTCGTGCTCGAAGGAGTGGTTGGCGAGGAAGGCATGGCCGACCTCGATATTGCACTTCACCTTGGTCTCGAGGCCGTACTTCTTGAGGAAGCCATAGACCGTGGCGACGTCGAAGTCGTACTGGTGCTTGCTCGGCTCCTGCGGCTTGGGCTCGATCAGGATCTGGCCCTTGTAGCCGATCTTTTCGGCATGCTCGATGACCATGTGCAGGAAGCGGCCCATCTGGTCCTGTTCCTGGCCGATCTTGGTGTTGAGCAGGGTTTCGTAGCCCTCGCGGCCACCCCAGAGCACATAGTTGGCGCCGCCCAGTTCGTGGGTCAGTTCCAGCACGTTCTTCACCTGCGCGGCGGCATAGGCGAAGATTTCCGGATCCGGATTGGTCGCAGCGCCGGCCATGTAGCGGCGGTTGCTGAACAGGTTGGCCGTGCCCCAGAGCAGGCGGGTCCGGCTCTTTTCCATCTTGCGGGCGAAGATTTCGCCGATGACGCGGGTGTTGCGGTTGCTTTCGGCCAGCGTATCGCCTTCAGGGGCGATATCGACGTCGTGGAAGCAGAAGAAGGGGATGTCGAGCAGGTCGAACAGTTCGAAAGCCACGTCGGCCTTGATCTTGGCGCCTTCGAGACCCTTGTCATACCAGGGACGATCGAAGGTGCGGCCGCCGAACGGGTCGCCGCCTTCCCAGGCAAAGGTGTGCCAATAGGCGACGCCGGGGCGGATATGGTCTTCCATCCGCTTGCCCAGGACGATCTCGTCCTTGTTGTAGTGGCGATAGGCCAGCGGGTTGGTGCTGTTGGCACCTTCATACTTTACCGGCGAAATGCCCTTGAAAAAATCAGTCACGAACGTGCCTCCTCGATGGCGGGGTAGAGCGCGCGATAACGCGCATATTGGTCGGAATAGGCGGCCGACAGGCTTCTGTCGGGCGCAATGACGGTCTTGATGGGCGGCATGGTCATCACCGTCTGAGGCGAAGCGCCCTCGGCGGCACACAGACCCAGCCGGGCAGCGCCCAGTGCGCCGCCGAAATCGCCATCCTCGGGGAGGGCGATTTCCATATCGAGATTGGTGGCGATCAGCTTGAGCCAGAGGGCGGATTTGGACCCCCCGCCCACGGCCAGCAGCCGGTCGATCTTGGTGCCGGCGTCGCGCAGCACGCGCTGGCTGTCACGGAAGGCAAAGGTCACGCCCTCCATTACCGCCTGGGCCAGCTTGGCCGTATCGGTGGAGTGGCTGAGGCCGACAAAGGAACCCCGCGCGCCGGCATTGTTATGCGGCGTGCGCTCGCCACTGAGATAGGGCAGGAAAATCTCCTCGCCCGGCCCGCTGAACTGGGCTTCGGCTGCTCCCGCCAGGGCAGCCTGCTGCTGGCCGGTGATGCGCGAGAGCCAATTGAGCGAATCGGTGGCGCTCAAAATGACGCCCATCTGGTGCCAGGTATTGGGAATGGCGTGGCAGAAGGCGTGGACGGCGCCCTCGGTATTGGGGCTGAACCGCTCGTTGGAAACGAAGAGCACACCCGAAGTGCCGAGCGACACAAAACCCTCACCGGGGCGGATGGCGCCGATACCGGCAGCGGAGGCGGCATTGTCGCCGGCGCCGCCGGCCACCACGACATTGGCGTCCATGCCCCAGCGCTGTGCCAGGTCCCGCTTCAGCGAGCCCGATGGCGCCGAGCCTTCGACCAGGCGCGGCATATGCGAGCGATTGAGGCCGGTGACGGCGAGCAACTCGTCCGACCAGTCGCGCTTGGCGACGTCGAGCCACAGCGTGCCCGACGCGTCGGACATGTCTTCCACATATTCGCCGGTCAGCAGCAGCCGCACATAGGCCTTGGGCAGCAGGACCTTGGCGATCCTGTCGTAAATGGCGGGCTCATGCTTGCGCACCCAGGCGATCTTGGGCGCGGTGAAGCCGGGCATGGCGATGTTGCCGGCCAGCTGGCGCAGCGAGGGGAGCGCCGCTTCCATTTCCTTGCATTCGGCGGCCGAGCGGCCATCGTTCCACAGAATGGCCGGGCGCAGCACTTCGTCATTCTTGCCGAGCAGGGTGGCGCCATGCATGTGGCCGGACAGGCCGATGCCGCGCACCGATGCCAGTTCGGACGGATGCGATGCCTTGAGCTTGTCGACGGCGGCAAGCGTTGCCGCCCACCAGTCGGCCGGGTTCTGCTCGGACCAGCCGGGATGGGGCCGCACGGGTTCGACCGAGGCTGCAGAGGCGTCGCCCAGGGCTCGCCCATGCTCGTCGATCAGCAGCGCCTTGACGCCCGAGGTGCCGATATCAATGCCAAGATAGGTCATGAGGCACGTACCTCATGACGGGGAATGCAAGTCATCGGAACGTCCTCCCAGCCCGTTTTGGGCCCGCCGGTGTGATGATTGGCCGGTTTCTTAGCGCAGATTGTCGCGCAGGAAAATCCCGATTTCAATGGGGTCGGTGGTGGCGCTGCCATTGCCCCCCAGCGCCAGGCTGCGCGCCGCGGCGATGGCCTCGCGGATTTCGCCGTCCGGATTCTGGTCGAGCACCACGTCGATAGCGCCCGATTTGAGCCCGCGGCGGGTGGAATCGGTCAGCTCATGCGCGATGACCCGGATCGCGCCGGAACTCTGCGAGGCCTCGAGCGCTGCCACCAGGCCGGCATTGCCGGCGCCAAGATTGTAGAGCCCGGCCAGTTCGCCATGGCGCGCCAGCAGGTCGGCGACGATGGCCTCGGTTTCGCTGCGCTCGTCATGACCCTCGATGGGGCCGATCAGCTCGACATCGGGGAAGTCGGCTTCGAGCGTCGCGCGGAATCCGGCCAGCCGGTCGGAATGATCACGCAGATGCAGCGAGCCGGCGATGACAGCCACCTTGCCGCCCCGGGGCAGGAAGCGCCCCATCAGCGAAGCGGCCGTACGCCCGGCCGCCGCATTGTCGATGCCGATGAAATGCCGGCGCAGCGTGCCCGGCAGGTCCGAGACCAGCGTCATGATGGCGATGCCGCGGCGGGTGGCGCTATCGACCGCCGACTGCACCGAGGGTTCCTGGCTGGCGACGATGATGGCGCAATCGCATTGGCGCGCATCGAGCGCATCAAGGCTTTGCGCCAGCGCGTCGGCATCGAGGGGGCGGATGCGGCGGGTCTCGATATGCATGCGATCGGCGAGGGCGGGGCCGCTGCGGCGCTCGATGGCGTCGGCCAGGTTGGCCATGAATTCGTTGGAGCCGCCGGGGATGACGAAGGTGAGCTTGAGATCGCGCGCCCGCGCCAGCAGCGACGCCCCCAGGTCGCGCTGGAACCCGATCTCGGCAATGGCTGCCTCGACCTTCTCGGCCGTGGCGGCGCGCACGCCCGGACGGCCGTTGAGCACACGGTCCACGGTGGCGAGCGAGACACCGGCGGCCCGCGCCACATCATGTACCGTAGCCCGGCGTCTCAGACCGATTTCGTTCACACTGGCTCCCCGCGCATTTGCCCAGAGCTTTGGCAGGCGCCGCCGAAAGGTCAAGTGCATCGTTGCGGGCAGGCGACGAAGCAGGCTACACGTTCCCCCGCAAGAATACGGGGGCGAGCATGGCCATTGCAGTTTCGACGTTCGGAACCTTTGGGGATAAGCGGGTCGATCAGTTCCGGCTGGTCAGCGAAACCGGGGTCGCGGTCGATCTGATCTCCTATGGCGTGGCAGTGCGCGACTGGCGCGTGCCGGTGGCCGGCGGTGAGCGCTCCGTGGTGCTCGGCTTTGACACTTTCGAGTCCTATGCCCAGCACAGCCCGCATTTCGGTTCGCTCGCCGGGCGCGTGGCCAATCGCATCAAGGGCGCCTCGTTCGATCTCAACGGCAAGACCTACAAGCTCCCCGCCAATGCCGGCGACCTGCAGCTGCATGGCGGCGACGAGGGTCTGGGACGGCAGGTCTGGGACGGGCAGGTGGATGAAGCCAACAATGCGGTGCGCTTCACCCACTTCAGCCCAGACGGCGCCATGGGCTATCCCGGCAATGTCAATTTCTCGGCCACCTATACGCTGCGCGGCAATCGGCTGCGGCTGGAGCTGAGCGCCACCACCGATCAGCCGACCCCGATCAGCCTGGTGCAGCATCAGTATTTCAACCTCGGGACGTCAGACGACGTGCTGGACCACACGATCCAGGTCAATTCCAGCGCCTATACCGAGCTTGGCGATGACCTCGCGCCAACGGGCGCCATCCTGCCTTCTTCCGGCACGGCCTATGACCTGCGGCAGGCCCGCACCATGCGCGATGCCGCCGGCCAGCCGGTCGACTACGATATCGGCCTCGCGCTCGATACCGGTCGCAGCCATGCCGACCCGATCGCCACCGTGGTGGCGCCCGGCAAGGACCTCACCCTCAAGCTGTGGAGCGACCGCCCGGGCGTGCAGGTCTATAACGGCGTCTGGACCGGCATCCCGGTGCCCGGCCTCAACGGCAAGATCTACAAGAAGCATGCCGGCTTCTGCCTCGAGGACCAGGCTTTTGCCGATGCGGTGCACAATCCGCATTTCCCCAACGTGATCCACTCCCCCGAGCGCCCCTATCGCCACTGGTGCGAATTCGAGATCGCCTGAGCTGAGCGCGTAGCGCAACCCTCTCCCCTTGAGGGAGAGGGACGACCTGACGCGTTCAGCGGAAGGTCAGGGTGAGGGGTGCTGCGCGCGCCCATGCCAGAAGCGAAGAAGAAGACCCCTCATCCGCCCGGAGCCTGCCTTCGGGCGCTACGCGACCCGGAGGGGCACCTTCTCCCTCAAGGGGAGAAGGGAAGGCCATACTGCCATCAACTGTCAGCTACCCAAGCGCATTGTCTCTCCAACGATATTGGAGAGAAACATGGCCACGCCCTTTACCATTGCGGTATCCGAGGCTGACGTCGCCGGCCTCAAGGCGCGCCTCGGTGCCACCCGCTTCCCCCAGACGCTGGACGGCGTCGGCTGGGATTACGGGACCGAAAACAGCTTCCTGCGCCGTTTCGTCGACTATTGGGCCAACCAGTATGACTGGCGCGCCGCCGAGGCCCGGCTCAATGGCTTTGCCCAGTTCACCGAGGTGGTGGAGGGGGAAACCATCCATTTCGTGCACGCCCGGGGCGAGGGCGAGACCAATGTGCCGATCCTGCTCACCAATGGCTGGCCGTCCAATTTCGTCGAATTGCTGCCGCTGGTGCCGCTACTGACCAGGGCGGTCGATGGCGTGGCGTTCGACGTCGTCATCCCCTCGTTGCCCGGCTACGGCTTTTCCAGCCAGCCGACCCGACCCGGCATGCATCTGAGCGCCATTGCCCCGCTCTGGGCCGAACTGATGACCCGGCTGGGCTATGAGCGGTTCATGATCTCGGGCTCGGACATGGGCGCGGGGGTCGAAATGGGCCTGGTGCGCGAATTCCCCGAGCGGGTGATCGGCGCGCACTACATCAGCGTCTATTATGGATTTGCGCGACCGCAGGATCCGACGCCAGAAGAACAAGCCTATTTCAAGGTGGTGGATCAGTGGGGCTTTACCGAGGGCGCCTATGCCATGATCCAGGGGACCAAGCCGGCGACGCTGGCGGTGGGCCTCAACGATTCCCCCGCCGGGCTGGCCAGCTGGATCCTCGAAAAATACCAGAAGTGGGGCGATACATCAGGCGATATCGCCCATGCCTTCGACCTCGATGACCTGGCGACGATCCTGTCGGTCTACTGGTTCACCCAGACCATCGGCTCCTCGGTGCGGCTCTACAAGGAGGCCTTTGCCGACCCCGACCTCATCAAGAAGCCGCCGCGCCATAACGTGCCGCACGCCATTCTGCTGCCGCCCAACGACAATCCGGCGCCGCGCGCCTGGGGCGAGCGGAACCTCTGGAACATCGTGCGCTGGACCGAGCTCGGCGAAGGCGGGCACTTTCCCGCGCTCGAAATTCCCGAAACCATGGCCCACGACATCAGGGCGTTCCATGGCCAGATTTCCTAACACCGGCCCGTTCCCTCGCCCCTTGAGGGAGAGGGATAGGAAATCTGCGTCCAGCAGATTTTCGAGGGTGAGGGGTGCTGCGCCATCCCATGCTTGGAAGGTGGGTGGCCGGCGCCGGACGCCTCATCCGCCCCCTCGGGGCACCTTCTCTCGCAAGGGGAGAAGGGAGACCCCCAATGCCTCCGAGGCAATGGACCACGCCACCAGAATCTGGCATCAAGTTCTCCCACGGGAGAACAAAGCATGGACAAGACCGAGCGCCTCTTTGCCGTCATGGACGCGCTGCGGCGCCATCGTCGGCCGGTCACTGCGGCGGCCATGGCCGAGGAGCAGGGCGTTTCGGTCCGCACCATGTATCGCGACGTGCAGACCCTTATCGGGCTGGGCGCGCCGATCGATGGCGAAGCGGGGGTCGGCTACATGCTGAAGCCGGGCTTCTTCATGCCGCCGCTGATGTTCACGCCCGAGGAACTGGAGGCGCTGGTGCTGGGGGCGCGCTGGGTCGGGGCGCAGCCCGATGACGGGCTGGGCGCCGCAGCGAAGAATGCCCTCGCCAAGATCGCCACGGCATCGCCGGAAGACCTGCGCGATCGCATCAACGATACGGGCCTCTGGCCGGTGGCCGTGTGGAGCGCCGGGGGCCGGCAGCCCATGCCCATTCTGGGCCAGGTGCGCCAGGCCATGCGCACCGAGAAAGCGCTGCAGATTTCCTATGAGGATGAAGGCGGCAAGGCCTCCGAGCGCTCGATCTGGCCGGTGCAGCTGGCCTATTACGAGGGCAAGCAGGTGATCGCCGCCTGGTGCTGCCTGCGCACGGCCTTCCGCAATTTCCGCACCGATCGCATCATCCAGCTTGAAGTGACCGAGGACCGCTACGGCAAGCGCCGCGCCGTGCTGGAACGCGAATGGCGCGACAGCTGGCAACAGGATGCGCGCTGGCAGGGCGGGGACGCGCGCGAGTAGGTTTCGGGCGGCTCGAACCCGCTGATCAATCCTCAAGAATACCCTTGAGGCCGCGGCGGGCCGCTTTGAGCACGGCCGGATCGGTCCGGTAGAACCAGTTGCGGCCCTGCTTGTCGAGAACAAGCAGGCCGGCCGTGCGCAGCACCTTGAGATGTTCCGATACGGTGGCGACGGCCAGGTTGGAGAGATCCGCCAGCTCTCCCGCGGCGCGCGGCGCGTCCCGGCAGGCGCGCAGAAACAGGCGACGATCTGGGTGGGACAGGGCGCGCAGCACCTGGTCTAGATCGATGTCCATCAACCCTGGATCAACGTCAGCACATTGCCCGCCGGGTCGGCAATCTGGGCCTTTTTGACCCAGCCATTGTCGGTCTTGGGCAGCACAACGCTGCCACCCTCCCGCACCGTCAGGTCGAGCGCGCCATCCAGGTCGGCGACGACCACGCCGAAGGTCAATGACGGCGTGGGCGTTTCGACGATGGCGCCATTGGGACTGCCCTCGGGCGTCGCCACCATGGCGTAGCCAGGGCCCTGCGGCGCGACCTCCCAGCCGAAGAGGCTGGTATAGAAGTTCTGCAGTGGTCCCAGCTCGGGGCCGGCAATGTCAAAATGGCCGAAGCCATTGATTTGGTGGGCTTTGCGTTGGCTCATCATCGCTTTCCTTATTTCGGGACTAGGCGAAATGTCCTGCAACATATTTCGCCTTTTCCCGAACTGTCAAGCGCACTCGTCTGGCGCCACGCCCTCGTGGTTCGAGGCTCGCTGCGCTCCCGCCTCACCATGAGGGCTGTTGGAGCATCGCGTCTGCAGTCGCCCTCATGGTGAGGTGCGAGTTCTTCACGAGCCTCGAACCGTGGCACTGGCTATCCCATCCTCGCGTAAAGGCTTTCCGGCCGCATGTTCTCGTCCAGCCGAAACCGGTGATCGGCCGGCGGATGCGCGCGTTGCCCGCATTCGAGCCGCGGGCAGATGCGGCAGCCAACGCCGACCGGCACGAGCTGGCTGTCGCCGTTCAGGTCCATGCCGTCGGCATAGATCATCTCCTTGGCATGGAGGATCGAGCAGCCCAGCCCAATCGACATGTAGCGGCGCGGCGCATTGTAGCGGTGATCGCCCTTGGCGATGGTGCGGGCGATGCAGAAATAGCGCTGGCCGTCGGGCATCTGGCTGAGCTGCACGTTGATCCGCTCGGGGCTGAGAAAGGCCGAATAGATATTCCAGCGCGGGCAGGCGCCCGAATGGCGCGGAATGTGGATGCCCGACAGCGAGAAGCGCTTGCTGATATTGCCGGCAATATCGGTCCGCACCAGATGCAGGGGAATGCCCGAGGCCCCCTTGCGCTGCAGCGTCGTCATGCGATGGCAGACCTGCTCGAAACTGGCGCCGAAGCGGCGCGCCAGGCGCTCGATATCGTAGCGATAGTCGCGGCAGGCGCGCAGGAACGGCTCATAGGGCATGACCAGCGCGGCGGCGAAATAGGCGGAGAGCACATTGCGCGCCAATGCCGGGGCGTCGCCCTCGGGCAGGCTGGAAGCAGCGATGATCGCGTCGATCTCGCTGCCGATGGCCAGTTGCCCCAACTGGTGCGCGACCAGGAACAGCGCCGATTGAGCCGGCAGGATATCGGAGACCAGCAGCACCTGCCGCTTCTGGTCGAGCTGGCGGGCAATGCCATGGGGCAGGGAGGCCAGCCGCATTTCGACGCCGAAGACATTGAACAGATAGGTCCGCAGGCCGGCTTCGAAATTGTCGCCGGCATGGTCGATATCGGCGCGGATGCGCTCGGCGGCTGCTTCCAGGTCCGGGAAGTGGTTGGCGTTTTCCTGCAGGAAATCGGAAATCGCGTCGGTCGCCAGGTGAAAGGGCTCGGCCTCACCCGACCCCACCGGCAGGGGGCCGGATTTGGCCACCAGCCGATAGCGGTCATAGAGCTTGAGGATGGCCCGCGCCGCCGCCGGATTGGCCTGGGCCAGGTCGCGGATTTCGAGATTGGTCACGTCGCTATCGGCGAAGATATCGTCGCCAAAGGCCTCCATGAGGTCGCCGAGCAGCCGACCTTCGTCACTGTCGACCAGCTCGCCCGGCTCGACGCCGAAATAGCCCGAGATCGAAAACAGCAGCGGCACCGTCACCTTGCGCCGATTGTGCTCGATCAGGTTGAGGTAGCTGGCCGAGATGCCCAAGGCCGTGGCGAGGTCCGCCTGCGCCAGTTTCCGCAGCCGCCGCAATCGCTTGATGCGGCCGCCGATCTGCATTTCCGCAGCGTCGTTCATCATCTCCTCCTCACGTTTCTTGACAGACTTTACAGCTCTGTCGACGAAACTTGACCGTCGCTTTACAGCTTTACTGGCCCTGTTGCGCTTATTTCTTGCATCTTCCTCCCGTTTGTCAAATCTTTACAGCAACGAAGTGAGGAGACTTTCGAATGAGCCCTGCCAGCAGCGAACGCGAAGAATACCTGACCATCATCGCCCCCACGGCCAGTGAAGCCATGGCCCAGTTCAAGGCCCGCGGCCTCGACGTCCAGGGCTATGCGATATCGGGCAAGATCGGCCGCCATCAGTTCAGCCTGGTCGGCGGCGACGGCAGCACGGAGCTGTTCTCCGGCAGCGGCATGATCGCCGCGACGTTCAGCCGGAGGGTTGCGGGGTAGGCGGCAAAGCCGTCTTCACCTCTCCCTTTGGGGGAGAGGCGCCCCGTATCCCGTCACACCACCGGATCCCACCCTCCCCCTTGTGGGGAGGGAAGCGAGATAGGACTTAGCGTGAGCTAAGTCCGTGATCGAGCAGGGTGGGGGTATTTGTCCCCGAGTCCGGTGCCTGTGGCCACCCCCACCCTTGATCCCTCCCCGCATGGGGAGGGAGACGACTGCGAATCCTGCGCCCCCTTTGTTCCACGTGAATCACCAAACAGCCGGCCCACCGGACCGGCGAAGCCATACCCTGAGGAGACACAAATGCTCGACAAGCCCCATCAGCCCGCCGCCTTCCCCGCCCCCGACTATGCCCCCAGCCGCTGGCGCAATATTGCCCGCACCTATAGCCAGGCCGACGTCGCGCGCCTCTCGGGTTCACTTCCCATCCGCCACACGCTGGCCGAGAACGGCGCCAAGCGGCTGTGGGAGCTGCTGCACAGCGAGGATTTCGTGCCCACATTGGGCACCTTCACCGGCAATCAGGCGGTGCAGCAGGTCAAGGCCGGGCTCAAGGCCATCTATCTCAGCGGCTGGCAGGTGGCGGCCGACGCCAATAGTTCGGGCAATATGTATCCAGACCAGAGCCTCTACCCCGTCGACAGCGTCCCATCGGTGGTCAAGCGCATCAACAAGGCACTGCAGCGCGCCGACCAGATTCAGAGCATGGAACAGGCCGATGGCGTGGCCACGACCGATCTCGACTTCTTCGTCCCCATCATCGCCGATGCGGAAGCCGGCTTCGGCGGGGCGCTCAATGCGTTCGAATTGATGAAGGCGATGATCGAAGCCGGCGCCGCCGCGGTGCATTTCGAGGATCAGCTCGCATCAGAGAAGAAATGCGGCCATCTGGGCGGCAAGGTGCTGGTGCCGACATCCCAGTTCATCCGGACCCTCAATGCCGCGCGGCTCGCGGCCGATGTCATGGGCGTGCCGACGCTGATCATGGCGCGCACCGATGCGGAAGCGGCGCGGCTGATCACCTCGGATATCGATCCCTATGACGCGCCCTTCGTCACCGACGAGCGCACGCCCGAAGGCTTCTACAAACTCAAGGGCGGTATCGACGCGGCCATCGCCCGCGGCATTGCCTATGCGCCCTATGCCGACCTGATCTGGTGCGAAACCAGTAAGCCCGACCTGGCCGAGGCGCGGAAATTCGCCGAAGCGGTGCGCAAGGTGCATCCGGAACAGATGCTGGCCTATAATTGCTCGCCCAGCTTCAACTGGGCCAAGCATATGGACGAGGCCGCGATGGCCGCATTCCAGCGCGAAATCGCCGCCATGGGCTACAAATACCAGTTCATCACGCTGGCGGGCTTCCACAATCTCAGCCTCACCACGTTCGAACTGGCCCGCGCCTATAAGGCCGATGGCATGGCGGGTTATTCTCGCTTGCAACAGGCCGAATTCGCCGCCGAAAAGCACGGCTTCTCGGCCGTCCGCCACCAGCGCGAAGTCGGCACCAGCTATTTCGACGCGGTTTCCCTGGCCGTCAGCGAAGGCAAGAGCGCGACCACGGCCATGGGCGAAAGCACGGAAACGGCGCAGTTCCACTGAGGGGCAGGTGGTCCGTCTCTTCCGGCCACCGGCCCCACCCTCCCCCTTGTGGGGAGGGAAGCGAGATAGGACTTAGCGTGAGCTAAGTCCGTGATCGAGCAGGGTGGGGGTGTCTCTCCGCGAGTCTAGTGGGCGGGACTCACCCCCACCCTTGATCCCTCCCCACAAGGGGGAGGGAGACGACTGCGAGATCAGTTCCTACCCCGCCATCCCCAACAGCGCCCCGAGCCAGCCAAAGGCCAGCGCCGCCAGGCCCAGCGTGTGCAGCAGGGCGATGCCCCAGGTGGTGGCGACGAAGCGCGGCTTGACCGTCTTGTGGCGATAGACTTCCTGCGCGGCGAGACCGCCGATTATGCCGAAGCTGAGGTCGACGACATGCAGGTTATTCTCGCTGACCCGGTATTTGCCGGTCAGCGCATAGAGCTTGTCGAAGCGATAGAGCAAAGCCGAACCGGCGCCCATGGCGGCATAGAGCAGGCCGATCCATTGCGGCGCCCGGTCAGTGGCAATGGCCCAGAGGATCAGCAGCGTCATCAGTGTCGCCGCCGCCGTGCGCAGGCCCAGCTTGTAGCGCGAGACGCCGGCGGCGGGTTGCTTGACCTCGCGCAATGTCGTTGCCGGGCGCGGCGCGGGGGTGGTCGCCGTTATGGTCACGGCCACGGCCGAGGGGCGCCCCTTGCGGCCGGTGCCCGTGTCAAAGGTCAGCCGATCACCCAGGCGCGGACGGCCGCCGGTAATGCTGGAAATATGGACATAGTAGTCCCGCCCCGTGTCATCGCGCACGAAGCCGTAACCGCCCTTATTGTTCCACTGGATCAGTTCGCCAGATTGTCGCATCACTCATCCGCTGACAGCGCACCATGACCAATATGAGGCACTGGTTAACGCGATATGACGGGTTCACCAACAAACGGTTGATCGTCAATCGACGATGGGTCTAAGCTCTGCCTATCGCGAACAGATCATTGCTGCTGCCATGTCTGAATCAGCCAAGCGTTTTGTCGTGGGTCAGCTGGAGCGTAGTGGTGTCGTCCTCAACGGCCCCAATGCGTGGGATCCGCAGGTCCACAATGATCGGCTCTGGGCCCGCGTCTTGCGCGACGGCACGCTCGGGCTGGGCGAGAGCTATATGGATGGCTGGTGGGACGCGGCAGCGCTTGACCAGTTCCTGTTTCGCGTCGTCAGCGGCCATATCCAGGATGCCTTTCCCAAGGACCTGGCCGAGATATGGAGCGTTGCCCGCGGCCGGCTGCTCAACCTGCAGCGCCTGCGCGTCACCGAAGTGGGCGAAAGGCACTACGATATCGGCAATGACCTTTATGCCGCCATGCTCGATCGCCGCATGATCTATTCCTGCGGCTACTGGAAGGACGCCGATACGCTCGACGGGGCGCAGGAGGCCAAGCTCGACCTGGTCTGCCGCAAGCTCGGGCTCGAGCCGGGGATGCATATTCTCGATATCGGTTCGGGCTGGGGCGGGTTCCTCAAATTCGCCGCCGAGCGCTACGGCGTTTCGGGCCTCGGGGTCACTGTCAGCAAGGAGCAGGCGGCCCTGGCCAATGAGCGCACCATGGGCCTCCCGGTCGAAACGCGCCTGCTCGACTACCAGGCGCTCGACGGGCAGTTCGACCGCATCGTCTCGATCGGCATGTTCGAGCATGTCGGCTACAAGAATTATCGCAGCTATTTCGAGAAAGCGGCCAGCCTGCTCAGGCCTGACGGGCTCTTCCTGCTTCACACCATCGGCGGCCACAGCTCGACCACGCATGGCGATCCTTGGAGCGAAAAATACATCTTTCCCAATGGCATGCTGCCCTCGATCGCCCAGATCGGCAAGGCCATCGAGGGTGTCTTCGTGATGGAGGACTGGCACAATTTCGGCGCCGATTACGACCGCACGCTGATGGCCTGGCGCGACCGCTTCGACGCGGCATGGCCCCGATTGGCGGGCGAAAAGTACGACGAGCGCTTCGGCCGGATGTGGCGCTACTATCTCAGCAGCTTCGCTGCCATGTTCCGCGCCCGCAATATTTGCCTGTGGCAGGTGGTGCTGTCGCCCGGCGGCGTGCCCGGCGGCTATGCCAGCATCCGCTGAGGCGGCGAGCGTCGCGACGGATTGCACGGATTCACGTGAAACACTTATCCACAGACTTGTGCACAGGGGTCATTGGCTTGTCGCACGGCCGGAGCCAAGCCTTACCGGCCATTGGAGGTCACCATGCTCACCCGTACGCTCGCCGTTCTGCTTGCCATTCTGGCTCTCGCCGCGCCCGTGGCAGCGGTGGATACCGGCACCGGCGACAATCTCAGCGATGCACAGGCACTGATCGCCAATGAGAACTGGACCGCCGCCTTGCCGGTGCTCAAGCGCATCGTTGCCGACCAGCCCAACGATCCCGACGCCCTCAATCTGCTGGCCTATGTGCTGCGCCATACCGGCGACTACCGCAATGCCGAGGGTTTCTACCTCAAGGCGCTCGGCATCGCCCCGCAGCATCTGGGCGCCAATGAATATCTGGGCGAGCTCTATGTGCTGACCGGCGCGTTGGACAAGGCCAAAGAGCGGCTGGCGGTGGTCGAGAGCATCTGCGGCACGACGTGCGAAGAATATCTCGAACTCAAGGCCGCCATCGACGCCGCGCCCTAGTGGCGAACGCGGAAGCGCAGGTGCGTCACACCACCTTCGCCTTCGAGCACCCTAACCCGCTCCAGCTCGCGCTGCTCTACGCCCAGATGCTCGAAGAGCCGCGTCCCGCCCCCCAGCAGCACTGGCACCAGGTGGATTTCGAGCTCATCGATCAACCCGGCGGGTAAGCCGCGCTGCACGATACCCGAGCCATGCACCATCACATTGCGGTCCCCAGCGGCGCGTTTGGCCGCGTCGACGGCAAAGGCGAGATCGCTCACATAATGCACCAGCGGCCAGTTCGCCGCCCAATCGGGCGCCTTGTGGCGGCTGAGGATATAGATCGGCACGCCGTCATGGTGGTTGCCCCGCCAGCCACCGGCAGGTTCGAAGGTCGCGCGGCCGGCGATCACGGCGCCAGTGGCCATCATCTCGTCGTAGATCTGCTGGTTCACGCCTTTGAGCCGCGCCACGGCGGCGTCGAAATCGTCGCCCTCGGCACCGGGAAAAATCCATTCATGCAGCCGCTCGCCGCCATCACCCAGGCCATTGTCCGGCCGCACATTGGGGCCGGTGATGAAGCCATCGAGGGACATGGACATGTAGAGCACTGTCGAAGCCATGATCCGTTTCCTTCCATCGGTTCGCGGCCGCGCGGTTGCCGGTCGCTCCGTCCTTACGACGAAGGCGCAGGTCGGAATTCGACAGGGCGTGCGGTTGAGCGCGATCGACCTGAGACCTCATGGTGAGCCTGTCGAACCACGAGGTCGGGCACGCCGATCTTGCAACGACCTCGTCCTTCGACAGGCTCGGGATGAGGTCCACTCAAACACCTGGAACAGCTTGTGCAACGGCAGCCTGACCGCGCCGGGAAAGCCAATCGCGAGGCGCCTGACCCACCTGGCTATGGCAGTGCCGAAACCATGGCGCGGATCTTGGTCGCCTTCTCGAAGTGATCGAGCCTGTTGGTGCGGATCCACCATTCGGCGGCTTCCATCAGCAGGTCAGGATCATCATTGCGGTTAGCGAAGAAGGCATAGAAGGAGAGGCCCACATTTGGGCCCTTCTCGGCGATCTTGCGGTTGCAGACAGCCAC
This sequence comes from uncultured Devosia sp., assembly GCF_946479885.1. The sequence goes on along the minus strand of NZ_CAMLHM010000047.1, from coordinate 7,066 downwards.
TATCTTGTCGCGCAGCGCGGGCCTCATAGTGTCCCCCTAGAACAGCAGCTTGTGCAAAGGCAGCTTGACCGCGCCAGGAAAGCCGGCCGCGAGATCGCGCGGAAAGCGGGTGCGCAGCGGTTCGGGAAAGACGTGCCCTTCGGGCAAGGCATCGAGCGCGAACCAGTCCGCCTCCACGATGAACTCGCCTTCGCCCGGATTGGCTGATGTGTCGAGCTCGCCCGAGACATAATCGGCGAGAAACCAGAATTTGAGGATGCGCTGCGCCTGGTTCCAGCCCTCATCGATATAGGCCAGGCGCGTCGCCACCACGTGAATGCCCGCTTCCTCGAAGGTTTCGCGCTCGGCAGCCCGGGCCAGTTCCTCATTGCCTTCGACGCCACCGCCGGGCGCGATCCAGAAATCGTGCTGGCCGGGCTGTTGGTGGCGCACGAGCAATATCTTGTTGTCGCGCACCACCAGCGCGCCACAGGTAATGCGGTGGATCATCAGGCCGCTCCGAAATTGATGCGGTAGCTTAGCGCCTCGGCGATGTGGGGGCGACCCACACGCTCGACGCCGGCCAGGTCCGCCAGCGTGCGCGCCACCTTGAGCACCCGGTGATAGGCGCGGGCCGAGAGGTTGAAGCGCTCGGCCGCCTGCAGCAGCAGGGTCTGGCTTTCCTTGTCGGGATTGACCACCGCCTCGATCAGCGTCGCACCGGCGCCGGCATTGGTGAAGACATCGGGCGCGCCATGCTCGGCAAAGCGCTGGCGCTGCCGCGCCCGGGCGCGCGCCACCCGCTCGGCCACGCTGGCCGAACTCTCGGCGGCATCGGCTGGCGCGATCATGTCGGCCGCCGTCACCGCCGGCACGTCGATGCGGATATCGATCCGATCGAGAAACGGTCCCGAGACCCGGCTCTGGTAATCGTCGGCGCAGGCCTTGCCGCGGCGACAGGTATGGCCGGGTGTCCCCGCCATGCCGCATTTGCACGGATTCATCGCCGCGATCAGCTGCACGCGGCTGGGATAGCTGACCCTTGCATTGGCGCGGGCGATGACGGTTTCACCCGATTCCAGCGGCTGGCGCAGGCTGTCGAGCACATTGGGCGCGAATTCGGGGAGCTCGTCGAGAAACAGCACGCCATTATGCGCCAGGCTCACTTCGCCCGGCCGCACCCGGAGGCCGCCGCCCACCAAAGCCGCCATCGAGGCCGAATGATGCGGCGCGCGGAACGGGCGACGATCGGAAATCGCCCCGCCGGCCAGCTCGCCGGCAATGGACTGGATCATCGAAATATCGAGCAGCTCGCGCGGATCGAGCGGCGGCAGGATGGAGGGCAGGCGGGCGGCCAGCATCGATTTGCCGGCTCCCGGTGGCCCGACCATCAGCATATTGTGGCCGCCGGCCGCTGCCACTTCGAGCGCGCGCCGCGCCACCTGCTGGCCGCGCACATCGCTCAGATCGGGCAGACCGCCCTGCGGCAGATACTTGCGCGGCACGGGCCTGGCGGCGAGCTGGTGCCCGGTCAGGTGATTGGCCAGCGCCAGCAGGCTCTCGGCCGCAATGATATCGAGCCCCTCGCCGGCCCAGGCCGCCTCGGCCCCTGATGGTTCGGCGCAGATCAGGCCGAGATCGCGCCCCTGCGCGGCAATGGCGGCCGGCAGGATGCCGCCGACATGGGCCAGCCGTCCATCGAGCCCCAGCTCGCCCAGCGCCAGATAGCCATCGAGCGCATCCTGGGGAATGGCGCCGATGGCGGCCATGATGCCCAGCGCGATGGGCAGGTCGTAATGGCTGCCCTCCTTGGGCAGGTCGGCGGGTGCCAGGTTGACGGTAATGCGCTTGGGCGGCAGGCCCAGGCCCGAGGCCACCAAGGCGGCGCGGACGCGCTCACCGGATTCCTTGACTGCCTTGTCGGGCAGCCCGACCAGGATGAACTGCGCGAGACCAGGCGCGATCTGCACCTGCACATCCACGGGCACCGCCTCGATGCCCTGAAACGCCACTGTCGCTACGCGGGTGACCATCGCCCAAATGCCCCAAGCCCCGGCGCCAGCCTAGCAAAGAGGGCAAACGAGAACAAGAACGTAAAGCGAACGAAATACGGCCTGTTAACCACGCCACTTGCCACAAAGGTAAACCTAATCCGGCGTTAACCGAGCCATGTTGAATCAAAGGCTTACCTTTGTATTGCGTAGAGTTCTGCCCGATGACCACCCGCTGGCCGCTCCCCTCGATGTCCGCGCTCGCCAAGGGCGTCGTCTCGGCCATGCTGGCCGCCGTGCTGGTGGCCTGTTCGTCCGGGGGCGGGCTCTATGGCCCGATCCAGGGCGATAATCGCCCCCATTCCGGCGTCGACCGGGCGCGGGTCATGCCCATTCAGGGCATCGACGTGGCGCGCTACCAGGAAAATATCGATTTCCGCCAGGCCTTCGCCTCGGGCATGCATTTCGTTTTCATGAAGGCGACCGAGGGCAAGGACTATCTCGATCCCAATTTCCGCACCAACTGGGTGCGGGCGCGCGAAGCCGGCATGCCGCGCGGCGCCTATCATTTCATGACCTGGTGCTCGCTGGCCTCCGAGCAGGCGGCCTGGTTCATCGCCAATGTGCCCAATGATCCCGATGCGCTGCCGCCGGTGCTCGACCTCGAATGGAACAACCATTCGAGCTGCACCAACAAGCCGTCGCGGGCCGATGCGCTCGAAAAGGTGCGCGTCATGCTCGAGGCGATGGAGCGCCATACCGGCAAGCTGCCCATCATCTATACCGACATGAATTTCCATCGCGACGTGCTCGAGGGCGAGTATTTCCCCAATGCGTTCTGGCTGCGCTCGACCGCCGCCGAGCCGCATGAGCGCTATGGCAACCGGACCTGGACCTTCTGGCAGTGGACGCAGACGGGCGTGGTGCGCGGGGTGCGCGGCGAGGTCGATCGCAACGCCTTCTATGGCGGCCAGAACGAGTGGATCCAGTTCCTGCTGACCGGCTGCGATCCGCGCGCCATTGCCGCGCTGGGGCCGAGCGGCCGCTGCCAATCGGCCAAATAATCCGGGGACTTGTCACCGATTCGGCGCGGGTCTAGCCTCGCTGCATTATTGATCCGGGCCGCGGGCCCGCAGCGAGGAGAACTGGCATGGCCAAAGGTCAGATGAAGAGCAACAAAGAAGCCAAGAAGCCCAAGAAGGACAAGATCGCCGCTGCCAAGCCGGTCACGGGCCTGGGCGCAGGCAGCGCTGGCAACACCGCCAAGAAGTAAGCTTGAACCCTTGTATGCGAGCGGCCGGCGCGAGTCGGCCGCTTTTTTATTCCGTCAGGCGGCGCCGGTCAGAATGCCGCTGGCCTTGACGCCGTCGAAGACGAACTGCACGGCCAGGGCCGCCAGCAGAATGCCGACAACGCGCGACACCACCGCAAGGCCGGTGACACCCAATAGCCGCTGGATGGGAATGGCCACCAGCAGGGTGAGCCAGGCGAGGAACAGGATCACCACGATCGCGACCAGCACCGCCCAGAACTCGGCGGGGTTGTGCGTGCCTGTTGTCAACAGGATCACCGCGCTGATCGCGCCCGGTCCGGCCAGCAGCGGCATGGCGAGCGGAAATACCGCGATATCCTCGCGCGAGCGGGCCTCGACCTCTTCCTGATCGGTAATGTCGGTGCCGCCGGAATGGCGCGCGAACACCATGTCGATGGCGATCAGGAACAGCAGCAGGCCGCCGGCGGTGCGCAGGGCCGGAATGGTGATGCCGAACACTTCCAGGATCGGGTTTCCCAGGACCGCAAAGAGCAGCAGGATCACCCCGGCAATGATGACGCCGCGTGTCGCGAAGGCAAAGCGCTGCTTGGACGTATTATGCTTGGTCAGTGCGGCGAAGATGAAGGCGATATCGGCCACGCCCACCGTGGCAAACAGGGTCGCGAAGGCGACAAGGAAGGTCGTGGTGGGCATGGTGGCAAGGCTCCGGTTGCGCCCAGCAGTACGGCATTTGCGGGCCGAGGCCAACCTTGCCAGCGCGGCATGCGCCACCTAGGGTCGGGCGGCCCAGCCAGGAGCCCGCCGCATGCCCGATTTGTCTGCCATCCGCGGCATTCTGTTCGACAAGGACGGCACGCTGATCGATTTCAATCGCACCTGGTTCGGCGTGGTGATGGCGCTGGCTCGGGAGGCCCGGCCCCGCGACGAGACCGGAGCCCGGGCCCTGGTCGAGCTGGGTGGCTATGATTGGACAGAGCAACGCTTCCGCAGCGGCTCGGCGGTGGCAGCCGGCACCAATGCCGACATTGTCGACCTGTTTCACCCAGAGCTCCTGGGCGAGGATCGAAACGCCAAGGTCGCGGCCTTCAATGCCTTCACGACCATCGAGGGCGCCAGCCGCGCCGTGGCGATCAACGGCCTCGCCGATGCAATCGAACAATTGTCCGCAGCCGGCTTGCTGCTGGGCATCGCCACCAATGATTCGGAGGCCGGTGCCCGCGCCACGGCCACCGCACTCGGCCTGAGCGACCTGTTCCATACCATTATCGGCTACGATTCAGTGGCGCAGCCCAAGCCGTGGCCCGACCAGCTCCACCTGTTCGCGGCACGTACGGGCCTGCCGGCCAGCGCCATCGCCATGGTGGGCGACAACAATCACGATCTCGAAATGGCCCATGCCGCCGGAGCGGGCCTCGCCATCGGCGTGCTCTCGGGCAACAGCACGCGCGCCGAACTGTCCGACCGCGCCGACATCATCGTCGACAGCATTGCCGACCTGCCGGCACTGTTTGCGGGGGCGTGAGCTCAGGCGGCCTTGTCGAGCAGTTCCGGCGATAGATGTGCCCGGGCATCGAGTACTTCCATGCCGACAATCCGGCCTTCGGCGTCATAGTCCAGCACGATGCCCGCAGACACTTCCTCGCTCTCCCGCACCGGCTCAGGGGAGAAGCGGATATAGGCCGCATTGGCTTCCGGGTCGTAGGTAACGGTCGGCTTCACTTTGGCCTCGCGCGGCGATCAAGGAACGCAGACAGTATACGGATTTCCGTCGCAGTTTCTACACAGGCAACTCGGAGATACCGGCCGCCCGCCTCGGGCAGCGCAAGAAAGAGCCGCAATACATCGGGATTGCTGGGATCAGGCTCCTGCCATTGCGGCGACCTGACTGTCCGTTCAACCCATTCCGCGGCGATCTGGCGTTCGTCAATTGCGGTTAGAGCGTGCTTTGTGAACAGAAGCGGCTTCGGCATTTTCGGTACTCTTGACGTGCGCGAGAACACCATGCTTCAGCAACGGTTGTCTTCACCAATCGCAGCCGGCGCTCACAGCATCCGCGCGCCCGTGGCTAACCCGACCAGCAGCAGCAGGGCGACGCCATCGATCCAGCCCCGGCTCCGCGTCAGCCAGGCCGGTCGCGCCCGGTCGGTGGGCAGGAAGCGCAGCAGCCAGATCGCGCCGTAGAGCACCCAGACGATGAAGAAGGCCACCATGACCAGGTCGGCATAGCCGGAGCGGTTGAAGCCGACCATGATGCGGGTGATGCCGGCGCCGAGCAGGATCGACAACAGGTAGGCGCCCAGCACGAGCGCCGAATTGCGCCAATAGGCCGCCGACAGACGCATATCGACCGGCCCGCGCCGCTTGCGCCAGCGGCGCAGGACGAAAAAGCCGATACCGGCGAGAACGAGCGCGACGAGCAGATACATCAGGGTCACCCCGGCCTTGCAACCATGCCGTTCATCCGGCGACCCTGCCCTAATCACGTGGCCGGGGCGATGGCAAGCCAGGGGCGGCGAGGGCCCCGGCCGATAGGCCGAGGCGCTGCAGATCAGGCCGCCGGGGCCGGTTCGCTGGCGGCGGCGATCATCACGCCGGCAAGGGTCTGGAAGGCGAGGGTCCAGGCCCCACGCAGTTCGGGGGTGAAGTCGTCGCCGAGACCCTGCTCGAGCGTCCAGATCAGGGTTTCCCCGACCGCCGGGTAGTGCGCGTCGACAACGCCATAGGCCTTGTGGCGGCGCGCCAGGTCCTGCACGGCAGGCAGCAGCGTATCGAGCTTGTCGAGGCCATTGACCACCATGGCCAGCATCTGCACCAGCTTCTTGGCCTGCGGCTTGATATCGGTGGCGAACATGGGCCGCACCGACGGATAGGTTTCAAACAGCCGGGCGTAGAAAATCTCGCCGACCTGGCTGGCGATGGGAACGAGCTTGGAAAAACTCTGCTGCACGAGCAGGACGCTTTGGGGGGTCAATCTATGCCTCGCATTGGAGTACATCTGCGCAGACTCCCGTCTGCGCATGGTGTCCCTATGGCCGCGTAGATGAACCTGACCCGAACCGCCCGTTATCTGGCGTAAAGGTGTGATGGTGCAGGGAGGTCGGCTTGGACCGATGGGCGCTATGAGCACCATGGTTGCAATCCACCGCGCGGCACCTCCCCCTCGACGGGGGAGGCTGGGAGGGGGTGTTGAGAGCCCCGATATCGGGGCTAAACGCCCCCCACCCTTGATCCCTCCCCGCAAGAGGGGAGGGTGTCGACTGAACAGTCGTCTGACCATCCTCACACACGCGCCAATCCGGTGCCCGACACCCGCGTCAGGCCGCCCATGGTCAGGCGCGCCGCTTCTCGATCGCGTCCCAGATCATCACCGCAATATCGGGCCCGCCGAAGCGCTTGATTTCGCGGATGCCGGTGGGGGAGGTGACGTTGATCTCGGTGAGGTAGTCGCCGATGACGTCGATGCCCACGAAGATCATGCCGCGTTCCTTCAGCGCCGGGGCGATAGTGGCGCAGATTTCGCGCTCGCGGGCGGTGAGTTCGCTGAGTTCGGGGCGACCGCCGACATGCATGTTGCTGCGCGCCTCGCCATCGGCGGGAATACGGTTGAGGCCGGCCACCGGCTCACCATCGATGATAATGATGCGCTTGTCGCCCTTGCGCACGTCCGGCAGGTATTTCTGGATCATGAAGGGTTCGCGATAGTTGCTCTCGAACAGCTCGAGCAGGCTCGCCAGGTTGTGGTCGCCCTCCTGGATGAAGAACACGCCAGCCCCGCCATTGCCGTAGAGCGGCTTGACGATGATGTTGCCATGCTCCTTGCGGA
>NZ_CAMLHM010000046.1 GCF_946479885.1 uncultured Devosia sp. | reverse complement strand
TCTGGTCGAACTTACCGCCGGCATGGAGCTGGGTCATGATGACCTCGGCCGCCGAAATGCCCTCTTCCTTGTGGATGCCCGTCGGAATGCCGCGGCCATTGTCGATGACCGTCACCGAACCATCGGCATTGAGGGTCACCGTCACCAGATCGGCATGGCCGGCCAGCGCCTCGTCGATGGCGTTGTCGACCACCTCATAGACCATGTGATGCAGGCCCGAGCCATCATCCGTGTCGCCGATATACATGCCCGGGCGCTTGCGCACCGCATCGAGCCCCTTGAGCACCTTGATGCTGTCGGCGCCGTATTCTTCGGGGACGGGATTTTCGCTATCGGTCATGGGGTCCGAATCATTGGTTTTCGTCAGGGTTTTGTTCTAGCGGAACGGGGGTATATCCCCAAGCAAAATGGCCGTTTGATGGGCGTTTGCGGGGGATTGAGCGGCCCGCTTTCACATGTTGGCTGGCTGTGCTCATGACGACCCCACCCACGGCGTTCCCTCGGACTTGATCCGAGGGCCCATCGCCGCTTGTGCCGTGTCGAGAACGGCCCTCGGGTCAAGCCCGAGGGAACGCCGGTGGACAGGAGAGATCAATGACAACCTAGTCCTTCGCGACCCGCCCTTCGCGCACCGTCACCATCTGCGCCCGCTCGCCGAGCGCCTCGAATAGCACCCTGTCGGTGCCGGTGAGGAAGCACTGCGTGCCCAGCCCGTCGAGGGCCGAAAACAGCGCCCGGCGGCGGTCCGGATCGAGGTGGGCGGCGATCTCGTCGAGCAGGAGAAATGGCGTGATGGCCGTCCGCAATTTGACCAACCGCGCATGCGCGAGGATGAGGCCAATGAGAAGGGCTTTCTGTTCTCCCGTCGATCCCAGCGCGGCCGGCATGGCCTTCTGGGCATAGGTCACTTCGAGATCGACGCGGTGTGGTCCTGATATGGTGCGTCCGGCGGCCCGATCAACCCCGCGCGAGGCCCGCCAGGTCGCTATCAGCGCGGTTTCAAGCGCGGCCGAGGAGGCTGGCTCCAACGCGGCCTCGAACAACGGCGTGAGCGCCAGATGGGCCGCAGGAAAGCTCTGGTCTTCGAGGCTCTGCTCGATCAGCGCCTGGAGATGATGGAGGCTATCGGTCCGTGCCAGGTGGATCGAGGCGCCGAGCTCGGCCATCTGCGCCTCGATGGCGTTGAGCCAAGCCGGATCGCCATTGTCTTCGAGCAGGCGATTGCGCTGCCGCATGGCCTTTTCGTAGTCGCCGACCGAGGCGGAATGGGACGGGATGAGCGTCGTCACCAGGCGGTCGAGAAAGCGCCGCCGGTCCCCGGCCGGGCCGGAAAACAGCCCATCCATTGATGGCGTCAGCCAGAGCACGCGCAGATAGTCGCTCATCGCCTCGATGGAGCGGGCATTGGCGCCATTGATGCGCACGCGCCGGCCGCCATCGGGCGAAGCCCCGGTGCCGATATCGGCGGGGCCGTCATCGGTTTCGACCGTCGCCGCCACCGCCCAGCCGGTATCGCTGCCATGGGCCTGCAGCGTCTCAAAGCTCGCGCCGCGCAGGCCGCGGCCGGGCGACAGCACCGAGATGGCCTCGAGCATGTTCGTCTTGCCCGAGCCATTGGGCCCGGTGAGCACGACATGGCGGGAATCGAGATCGAGCGCCGCCGCCGTGTAGTTGCGGAAGGCAGTGAGCCGGATGCGGGAGAGGTGGCGGGTCATGCAAACCCTTCTTTCCCTCTCCCCTTGAGGGAGAGGGTGGATCGGCGCAGCCGAGACGGGTGAAGGGTTGTTGCAGTCGGCATTGCAGACTTCACCATCGCAGACCCCTCATCCGCCTTTCGGGCACCTTCTCCCTCAAGGGGAGAAGGGAGGAATCGCGTCTGCGGAGCAGTCAGTGGATGCCGCCTAGACCCGCATCGGCATCAGCACATAGAGCGCGCGTGTTTCGCCGTCATCGCGCACCAGCGTCGGCGAGCCGGCGTCGTTGAACATGAAGACGGCGTTGTCGCTGCGGATCTGGCCGATAATGTCGAGCAGGTACCGCGCGTTGAAGCCGATCTCGAAGCCGTCGGTATCGAAGTCCACTGCCAGCTCTTCGCTCGCCGTGCCGTGGTCCGGATTGGTCACCGAGAGTTCGAGCAGGCCGTCCTTGGCCTGGAGCTTGACGGCCTTGCCGCCGCGATCGGACGCGATGGTGGAGACGCGATCGACGGCGGTGGCGAAGCTCGCCCGGTCGACATTCATCTGCTTGTCGTTGTTCTTGGGCGTCACGCGATCATAATCGGGGAAGGTGCCCTCGATGAGCTTGCTGAGCAGCACCACCGAGCCGACGGTGAAGCGGATCTTGGTGTCGCTGACTTCCACCGTCACGTCGCCCTCGGCGCCGTCGAGCAGCTTCTGGACCTCGCCCACGGTCTTCTTGGGCACGATGATGCCGGGCATGCCCTTGGCGCCCGCGGGCGCCTCGATCTCAGCGCGGGCCATGCGATGGCCATCGGTGGCCACGGCGCGCAGCACGGTGCCGATGGTGCTGACGTCGACCGTGTGGAAATAGATGCCGTTGAGGTAGTAGCGCGTCTCCTCGTTGGAGATGGCGAACTGGGTGCGCTCGATCAGCTCGCGCAGGGCCGAGGCGGGCATGGCGAATTCGTGGCCGAACGAGCCCGATTTGAGATCGGGGAAGCTGTCGGGGCTGAGGCAGGCCAGGTTGAAGCGCGAGCGGCCGGAGGTGAGAACCATGTTCTCGCCGCCATCGGTCTCGAGCCGCACTTCGGCGCCGTCGGAGAGCTTGCGGACGATTTCGTAGAGCGTATGGGCCGGCACCGTGGTGGTGCCCGAGGTCGAGACCATGGCCGGCACGGCTTCGGTCACCTCGATGTCGAGGTCGGTTGCCCGCAGCTCGACCTTGTCGTCGCCGGCCTTGAACAGCACGTTGGCGAGGATCGGATAGGTGTTCCGCCGCTCGACCACCCGGTGCACATGGCTCAGCGACTTGAGCAGATGATTGCGTTCGAGCGTGACTTTCATGCGGCAACTTCCCTGGCACTACGGCGCTGCACCGGATGCAGCAAAACCCCCGGCAAGCCGGGGGTTGGACATTTACAATTTCATAAGGGATTAGCAAGGGTGAGAGCCGCATCGGTGCGAGGAAATCCCCGATTTCGCCTCGCACGTGGCGCGATGTCGTCATCGCCTGACTTGGGCTAGACTCGCGGCAGCAGATTTGATGAAGGAGCGCGGCATGGCCGAGAGTTTTGTACCCGGCGGCATCGCCGTCATCACCGGCGGCGCCAGCGGCATCGGACGGGCCGCGGCCCGCAAGGCGGCCGCCGCCGGCATGCGCATCGTGCTTGTCGACGTCAACCAGGCCAAGCTGGCGGCCACCGCTGCCGAGCTGACCGCGACTGTCGGCGCCGGCAATGTGTGGGCCGATATCGTCGATGTCGCCGATCCCCTGGCCCTGCAGGCGCTGGCCCGACAGGTGGAAACCGCCTGGGGCAGCCCAACGCTGCTGATGAACAATGCCGCCTATTTCGTCGCGGGCGGCGCCGGCGGCATTCTCGACCCGATCGAGAACTGGCAGCAGACCTTTGCCATCAACGTGCTGGGCCCGGTCAATGGCGTGCAGGCCTTCCTGCCCGGCATGCTCAAGGCCGAGCATCCCAGCGTCATCGTCAATACCGGCTCCAAGCAGGGCCTGACCAATCCGCCGGGCAATCCGGCCTACAATACCTCAAAGGCGGCGCTCAACGCCTATACGCAGAACCTGGCGCGCGACCTGCGCGAGCGGGACGGCGCACGCGACCTTCGCAAGGGCGAAGGCGCGGGGGTCACCGCCCACCTGCTGATCCCCGGCTGGACCACGACCGGCGAAGCCGAGCACCGCCCCGGCGCCTGGCTGCCCGAGCAGGTGGTCGACTACATGGAGCAGGCCATCGCGCATGACAGCTTTTTCATTCTGTGCCCGGATGGGGAAACGACCAATGCGATCGACCACAAGCGCATCCTGTGGAACACGCTCGATATCATCGAGAACCGCCCGGCGCTGTCGCGCTGGCATGCGGACTGGAAGGACAGGTTCGCGGCGTTCATGAAGGGGGCGTAGGCGGGCGCCAGCGTCGCTATTCCTCTCCCCATCGGGGAGAGGTGGCTCGGCGCAGGGTCCTGAACGCGAAGCCGGTGGTGATCGCCTTCTCCCCTTGAGGGGGAAGGTGCCCGAAGGGCGGATGAGGGGTCTCTTCTCGATCTCACGTCTGGCATGGGATGGCGCAGCACCCCTCACCCTGACCTTCCGCTGAACGCGTCAGGTCGTCCCTCTCCCTCAAGGGGAGAGGGTGGGAGTACTACTCCTCGAGCATGCGCTTGAGCAGTTCGATTTCCTGCGCCAGCTCGACGTCATCCTTGATCATCTGTTCGACCTTGCGGACCGAATGGAGCACCGTGGTGTGGTCGCGGCCGCCGAAGCGCCGGCCGATTTCGGGCAGGGATCGCGAGGTTAGCGCCTTGGCGAGGAACATGGCGATCTGGCGCGGACGCACCACATCGCGGCTGCGGCGGGCCGAGAGCAGCTCGTTGCGCGGCACCTTGTAGTGGCGGCTGACGATCTTGAGGATGTCCTCGATGCGGACGCGGCGGGCTTCGCGCGAGCGGATAAGGTCGCCGAGTGTTTTCTCAGCCAAGGGAACCGTGATCAGTTCACCGGTGAGCTGGTTGGCGGCCACCAGGCGGTTGACGGCGCCGTCGAGGTCGCGGCCATGGCTCACCACGGCGCGGGCGACATAGTCGATGACCGGCGCCGGGAAATGCATGCCGTAGCGGACCGCCGACTGTTCGGCGCGGCGCTGCACGATGGCCTTGCGCAGATCGAGATCAAAGCCCGAGATCGGCACGACCAGCCCGCCGGACAACCGGGACCGAATCCGCTCGTCGAGCATTTCGAGATCGCGCGGCGGTGCATCGCCCGCCACCACCACCTGCTTGGCGCCGGTGAGCAGCGTGCCCAGGGTATGGCCGAATTCGGTGGCCGACTTGCCCTGCAGGAACTGCATGTCGTCGATCAGCAGCAGGTCGACGCGGCGCAGCCAATCCTTGAAGCCGAGCGCCGACTGGCGCTGCACGGCGGCAATGAAGTGGTACATGAAGTGGTCGGCCGTCAGATAGACGATGTTCTTGGTCGGGTCAGCCTGCTGCACCTGGTGCGCGATGGCGTTGAGCAGGTGCGACTTGCCCAGCCCGACCGTGGAATGGATGTAGACCGGGTTGAAGGTCACGGTGTTGTTGGCGACCGCGTTGGCGATCTGCTTGGCCACGCCCAGTGCCATTTCATTGGCCTCGCCGGGAACGAAGCTGTCGAAGGTCATGCGCGGATCGATGGCGCTGCCGGCCAGGGCATCGCCCTTGGCGGCGGAATTGTCCCGCACGAGGCGCGGCTGGCTGACCGGCTGGGCGACGGTCGATGCGACAGGGCTTGAGGCTTCGCTGGGGGCTGCTGGCTCGGCGGCCACCTGGCTCAGCCGCGGGCGAGCCTGGCCATTGACGCGCAGTGTCACCTGGATGCGGGCCACATCCTCGGCATCCTGACGGAAAGCTTCCAGAATCCGGTCGGCATAGTTGGACTGCACCCACGAGCACAGGAAGCGCGTGGGGGCGCTGAGGTGCACCACGTCCTCGACGATTTCCTCAAGCTCGAGGCGGGCGAACCAGGAGGCAAAGACATCCTCGCCAACGCCGGCCTTGAGGCGGGCGCGGACCCTGGTCCAGAGTTCGCGCTGACCTTCGGAGGTGTCGGAGCTGATCATGACAGGTTTTTCGCCTTTGGTCGTCGGGAGGGTGGAAGAGGGATTGGCTTGGCTCCAATCGTCCCTTCCCGCGGTTACCTGTCGCATCATCGTGGAGTGCCCCATTTTGTTCGATCCGCCCGGCCCGCAAAGCTCGGTCGGCATAGTCTGCCCTGATGTGCCATGCCCGGTGGATCTGATGTCCTTTGGCCATAGCTTCGCCCATGGCGCCCGTTCGAGCGGACGCACTTTCTCGATCCGGTGGTGACCCACCGGTTTCAAACCTAGTCTTGTCGTGAACCCGGCCCGGCTACGCCTACAGGCCTTACTGAACCGCGACGGCCTCGATCGGACCGGCCGCTAACCTTGCTGCCAACACAACCTCTACCGAATGAAACTTCCCCGGCATAAGCGCCGAAAAGCTGAAATCCAACGCCCCGAAATGACCCCGTCAGCCACGCCGGGACACTCGTTTCTGGTGCCCATTTTCCCGGCTGACCAGTTCACTTTAGAGGGACGATTTTGGCCCCGCAACCGTGGAATCTGTAAAATGGGGGCTTGACTCCGAGGATGTCATTTTCGCTTTCGCGCCCCCACCAAAGCCCCTCAAACCAAGGGCCTGTGACTCAACGCAGATTCGCAACCTTAACCTGTACAAAGGGGTAAAAATTTTATTTCCGCGGCGACCCGACTTTCCGGCAAAAGCCCGCCTTGCCACGAGCGAGAGAACCGGTCCTTTGCCAACAAACCCTTGATATCAAAGGCTAAAAGCTAGTCCGGCAAATTTGCCTGGGTCACTCACCCGACTGTCACCGCAATGACACGAAGTCGTCATCTCGGAAAAACCTGCCCGCCTACCATACAAAGAAAAAGGGCTCCCGCGGGAGCCCGAATTCACTTGTCTGGCCAACGTCTCATGGACGCGGCGGCCGGTCCAATCAGACGCTGAGCGCCTTGACCCGGTTGTTCAGGCGGCTGACCTTGCGGGCGGCCAGGTTGGCATGAACGATGCCCTTGGTCGCAGCGCGGTTGATCTCGGGCTCGGCAGCCTTGAGGGCGGCCATGGCAACGGCGTGATCGCCGGCCACGATGGCTTCCTCGACCTTGCGGATGAAGGTGCGCACGCGCGAACGACGCGACTTGTTGACCGCGGTGCGGGCTTCGATCTTGCGGGTAGCCTTCTTGGCTGACGGCGTATTGGCCATAACGGTCCTCTTGGCGTCCAACCGGCCGAAAGCGCACTGATGGCACAGGCGACCGGGATGAAATGAAATCGGCGGCACATCGATAGCCGCCAAGTTGCGCGGTCTATAGGGGAAGTAGGGGTGAGCGTCAACTGGATTCGGGGAGTGGGGGCGCGCGGCCGCTCTCGTGGTCAGCCGACCTTCCATCCTCCCCACCGGCGTTCCCTCGGACTTGATCCGAGGGCCTTTGTCCACTTGTGCTGAATTGAGAGTGGCCCTCGGGTCAAGCCCGAGGGAACGCCGCGGATAGGGGGACCTCGCGTGCCCACCACGCCACCTTCAAGGCGCCTTCTGGCATACCGGGCAGAAAAACGTCGAGCGCCCTGACTGCACGATCCGCTCTACCGTGCCCTTGCACAAGGGCGTCGGGCACGGCTCGCCTTCCCGGTCATAGACGGCAAAGCGGTGCTGGAAATAGCCCGAGCCGCCTTCGGCGTTGCGGAAGTCGCGCAAGGTCGAGCCACCCACCTCGATGGCCTCGGTCAGCACTTGGCGCACAGCATGGGCCAGGTCTTCGAGCGCCGCCTTGGGCTTGCCCTTTGATGTCACCAGCGTTCCGGCCAGCACCGTGGGCAGGATGTGGCTGCGGTGCAGGGCCTCGGCGACATAGATATTGCCCAGGCCCGCCACCACGCGCTGGTCGAGCAAAGCCGCCTTGATCGGCGCCTTCTTGCCCCCAAAGGCCGCGGCCATCTCCTCGGCGTTGAAGTCATTGCCCAGCGGCTCGGGACCCAGGTCCTTGAGGTAGCTGCTGTCCGCAACGTCGTCATAGAGGTCGATGAAGCCGAAGCGGCGGGGATCGGCATAGATCAGGTGGCTCTTGCCATGCTCGGCATGGCTGATGTCCCAGACCATGTGATCATGCTTGGGCTCCTCACCTGGCTCATAATAACGCGGCGGCTTGTCGATGCCGTGCTCGGCAAAGCGCCAGGAGCCGGTCATGCCCAGGTGGCTGAGCACGGTCTTGCCGCTCGACAGCAGGATCAGCAGATACTTGGCCCGCCGCCCCACCGAGACGATGGATTGCCCCTCCAGCGCCTTGGCCAGCCCCTCGGGGAACGGGAAGCGCAGATCCTTGCGGTTGAGCGTCACCTTGTTGATGCGCGCACCCACCAGCCAGGGCTCGAGGCCGCGGCGGACAGTTTCGACCTCGGGCAATTCGGGCATGCTTTTGGCCTCTTTACCTGCGCGGCTTTGTGCCATGGCAAAGCCGGATTGGGTTGAATATGGTGCGCCACGATAGAGAGCGTCTCGACGCAATACAAAATGGACTGGGCGACCGCCATGACCGACGCGCAAGAAACCACGCATTTCGGCGAGCAGACCGTGGCCATGGATGCCAAGCAGGGCATGGTCGATGCCGTGTTCCACGGCGTCGCCGACCGCTATGACCTGATGAACGACCTGATGAGCGCCGGGGTGCATCGCCTCTGGAAAGATGGCCTGGTCAATGAGCTGGCCCCGCCCAAATCCGGCTCGCGGCCCTATCGCGTGCTCGACATGGCCGGCGGCACCGGCGATATCGCCGAGCGCATCATCAACGCCTCGGTCGGCTATGCCGAGGTGGTGGTGTCGGACATCAATTCGGACATGCTGCGGGTCGGCGCCGAGCGGGCCAAGGGCTGGCGCTATCCTGTTCAGGCCAGCTTCGTCGAGGCCAATGCCGAGGAACTGCCCTTTGCCGACAGCAGCTTCGACGCCTATACGATCGCCTTCGGCATCCGCAACGTGCCGCGCATCCAGAAGGCGCTCAACGAGGCCCATCGGGTGCTCAAGCGCGGCGGCCGCATCCTGGTCCTGGAATTTTCGCAGGTCGACGTGCCCGGCTTCGACGCGATCTACAAACTCTATTCGGACCGGGTCATCCCGCCGCTGGGCAAGGTGGTGACGGGCGACGCCCAGCCCTACCAGTATTTCGTGGAGTCGATCCGCAAGTTCCCGGCGCCGGCGGCATTCGAGGGCATGCTGGGCCAGGCCGGCTTCAAGCGGGTCAAGCACACATCCTATACCGGCAATATCGCCACGCTGTTCTCGGGCTGGAAGATTTAGCGGATGCTGATCGGGGCCTATTTCCGCCTGATCAGGGCCGGCTATGTGCTGGCCCGCGAGGGCGCGCTGTCCATTCCCGGCAAGCTGCCGCCGGCTTTGGCGCCGTTGCGCTTCGGCATCTGGCTGGGCCGGTTGATCGAACGTCCGGCCGTGCGCAGGACGGGCCATGTCGAACGCCTCAACAAGGCGCTCAACCGGCTGGGTCCCACGTATGTCAAATTCGGCCAGACGCTGGCGACGCGGCCCGACGTCGTCGGCGCGCAGGTCGCCAATGACCTGAGCGGCCTCCAGGACAAGATGGAGCCGTTCGATGCGGCGCTGGTGCCGGGCATCCTGGCCGCCGCGCTCGAGGCCAAGGCGACCGAGCTGACCGAGCTCAGCCCACCCGTCGCCGCCGCCTCCATCGCCCAGGTACACAAGGCGCGGCTGAAGCCGGCCAACGGCCTGCCGCGCACGGTCGCGGTCAAGGTGCTGCGGCCCGGCGTCGAGACGCGCTTCCGCTCCGATATCGAGAGCTTTTATGCCGCCGCGCGCCTCGCCGAGGGGCTGGTGCGCTCGACCCGCCGGCTGCGGCCGACTGAAGTGGTCGAAACGCTCGACCGTTCGGCCCGGCTCGAACTCGACCTGCGGCTCGAGGCGGCGTCCATTTCCGAGATGGCCGAGAATATCAAGGACGATACCGGCTTCGTCATTCCCACCGTAAGCTGGGACCATGTGGCGCAGAATGTGCTGACCACCAGCTGGGTCGATGGCATCCCCATCCGCGACCATGCCGCGCTCGAAGCGGCCGGCATCGACCGCAAGGCACTGGCCACCAAGCTCCTGCAGAGCTTTTTGAAGCACGCCATCCGCGACGGCTTCTTCCATGCCGATATGCATCCGGGGAACCTGTTTGCCGATCCCCGGACCGGCGACGTGGTGGCCGTCGATTTCGGCATTATGGGCCGCATCAACCGCAAGGAGCGCCGCTTCCTCGCCGATATCCTCTATGGTTTCATCACCCGCAACTACCGCCTGGTGGCCGAGCGCCACTTCGATATCGGCTATGTGCCGGGGGATCAGTCGGTGGACGATTTTGCGCTGGCGATCCGCTCGATCGGCGAGCCGCTGCATGGCCGCACCGCGTCCGACATTTCCATGGCCCGCGTGCTGGGCCAGCTCTTTGCCATCACTGACCTGTTTTCCATGCAGACCCGCCCCGAGCTGGTGCTGCTGCAGAAATCGATGGTGTTGGTGGAAGGCGTCGCCCGCGCGCTCGATCCCGATCTCGATATCTGGACCGTCGCCGAGCCCGTGGTCGGCGACTGGTTGCGCAAGGAAGCCGGTCCCCTGGGGCGCTTCGAAGACCTCAAGGATCATTTCAAGGTCATCGCTGACGCGGCCGGTCGCCTGCCGGTCATCGCCGCCCAGGCCGAACTCGCTCTGGCCGATTACCACGCCGGCAAGATGCGGCCGGGCCGGGACTGGCTGATGCGCTGGGCCCTACTGGGACTGATCGGCATCACCGGCCTTACCATGCTGGCAGTGCTCTATCGCATGCTCACGATGTCCTGGTAAGGGTCTTGCCGATTCAATGACTTAGCCATAGATTGCGGCGCAACGACCTCGCATGCGGCATGGTCGTGAGCTTGGCGACAAGCGACGGAGGCGTCCGTTCCCATGGTCGATAGCATAGCCATTTCCCTGGTCCGGCTCGCCCATGGCGAGGGCCTGCCGCTGCCGCGGCAGCAGACGCCAGGCGCGGCCGGGCTCGACCTGTCGGCAGCGCTGGCGCCCGATGAAGTGATCGAAATCGCCCCCGGCGGCGTTGCCATGATCCCCACCGGTCTTACCATTGCAATACCGCTCGGCTACGAGGCGCAGATCCGGCCCCGCTCGGGGCTGGCGGCCAAGCATGGCATCACGGTGCTCAATTCGCCGGGCACGGTCGATGCGGACTATCGGGGCGAAGTCAAGGTGATGCTGATCAACCATGGCGCCGCGCCCTTTGCGGTGCGCCGGGGCGAGCGCATCGCGCAAATGGTGGTGGCGCCGGTCAGCCGGGTGGTGTTCGAGGAAGTGGAGGCACTGGATGAAACCGAGCGTGGCGAAGGCGGGCATGGTTCGACTGGTCGCTAGCCTCCTGGGCATGCTGGCCCTGTCGGCAAGCCCCGTTTTGGCGGGGGACCGCGCGCTGGTGGACATCATCGGCTATTCCGAGAGCGGCCAATATTTCGCCTTCGAGGAGTTCGGCATCCAGGACGGCTCGGGCTTTGCCTATTCGAGCATCTATATCATCGACCTCGGCACCGACAGCTGGGTGGTGGGGACGCCGCTGCGCGAACAGGCCGATGACGAGGGCATGTCGCTCAGCCAGATCCGCGCCGAGGTGCAGTTGCAGGCCGCGCCAGACCTGGAGGCGTTCGGCATCGACGTGCCGGCGGAATATGCGGCGCTGATCGGCGATGGCACGCCCGGCAATGATGGGCAGACACTCCGCTTCGGCTCGCCCGGCTATGAGCCAGGCGATGTTTCGGGCGATTATGAATTGCGCCTCAGCACCTTCCCGACTAGCGCCGTGGCCCCCTGCGCCGAGTGGTTCTCGGTCGATGCCATGGGCTATCAACTGGTCATCTCCGATACCGGCAGCGAGCGGCTGATCCATCGCGACGGCGCCCTGCCGCGCTCGCGCGGCTGCCCGGTCACCTATCGCCTGCATGGCGTGGTGCTGCCCTTCAATGCCGGCTCGATCGACCACGCGGTGGCGCTCATCTCGGTCTATCCCGGCGGTTTTGAAGGGCCCGATCGGCGCTTCATCGCGGTGCCGCTTGGCCTCTGACCCGCTCTCCCCGGCGGAAACCCGCCGCTACGCCCGCCATCTGGTGCTCAAGGGCATGGGCGGTGGTGGCCAGCAGGCGCTCAAGCGCGCCCGGGTGCTGGTGGTCGGGGCCGGTGGGCTGGGCAGCCCGGTAGTGGCCTATCTGGCGGGCGCCGGCGTCGGCCGGCTGGGCATTGTCGACCACGATGCGGTGTCGCTCTCCAACCTGCAGCGGCAGGTGATCCATACAGAGATCGGCGCCAACAAGGCCGCGAGTGCCGGGCGTTTTGCCCATGCGCTCAATCCACATGTCGAGATCGTCGTCCATGCCGAGCGCCTCGACGCCGGCAATGCCGCCGCCATTATCGGGGGTTACGAGCTGGTCCTCGATGGCACCGACAATCTGGCGACCCGCCGCATCGTGGCCGCCGCCTGCGCGGCCCACGGCCTGCCGCTGGTCTCGGGCGCGGTCTCGATGTTTGATGGCCAGGTGACGGTTTTCGCTCCCGGCGGTCCACGCTTTGGCGACCTCTATCCCGATCAAGCCGACGACGCCGACCTGCCCAGTTGCGAGGCCACGGGCATCTTGGGGCCGCTGACGGGGGTCATCGGCACGCTGATGGCCATGGAAGCCATCAAGCTCATTACCGGCATCGGCGAGCCGCTGATCGGCCGCGTGCTGACCTATGACGGCAAGGACGCGCGGTTCAGCGAGTTTTCGTATTAACGCCCTTCCCCTCTCCCCTTGAGGGAGAGGGACGACATTTCTGCGTCCAGCAGAAATGTCAGGGTGAGGGGTGCTGCGCTCGCCCATGCTTCATTGCGAGAACGACCAACCCCTCATCCGCCCTTCGGGCACCTTCTCCCTCAAGGGGAGAAGGAAGGCACTAAGCATCCGGATGCTTGAACACCAAAGCTGCGTTCGTTCCGCCGAAGCCGAACGAGTTGGACAGCACCACGCCCAGATCCACATTGTCGCGACGCTGGCGCAGGATGGGCATGTCTTCGAAGGCCGGATCGAGCACTTCGATATTGGCGCTTTCGGCGATGAAGCGGTTGCGCATCATCAGGATCGAATAGATCGATTCATGGACGCCCGTGGCGCCCTGGCTGTGCCCGGTCAGCGACTTGGTGGCCGAGATGGGCGGGCACTTGTCTTCGTTGCCGAACAGGGCCCGGATGGCCTCGATCTCGCGCAGGTCGCCCACCGGGGTCGAGGTTGCATGCGGGTTGATATAGTCGACCTTCTGCCGGACGTTCTTCAGCGCCATGCGCATGCAGCGCTCGGCGCCTTCGCCTGATGGCGCGACCATGTCGAGGCCGTCGGAGGTGGCGCCGTAGCCAACCAGCTCGGCCCAGATTTTAGCGCCGCGTGCCTTGGCATGCTCGTATTCCTCGAGCACCAGCACGCCCGCGCCCCCCGAAATGACGAAGCCGTCGCGCGCCGCGTCATAGCAGCGGCTGGCTTTTTCCGGGGTGGCGTTGAAGTCGCTGCTCATGGCGCCCATGGCGTCGAACAGGTCCGATAGCGTCCAGTCGAGGTCCTCGTGGCCGCCGGCAAACACGATGTCCTGCTTGCCCAGCATGATCTGTTCCATGGCATTGCCGATGCAATGCTTGGAGGTCGCGCAGGCGGCGGTGATGGTATAGTTGATGCCCTTGATGCCGAAGGGCGTGGCCAGCGTTGCCGAAGCGGTCGAGCCCATGGCCTTGGGCACGGCCAGCGGCCCGATGCGCTTGGGGCTGGTATTCTTGCGGGTGATGTCGGCAGCTTCGACGATCGTGCGGGTCGAGGCGCCGCCCGAGCCCATGACGATGCCGGTCATGGGGTTGGAAATGTCCTTTTCCTCAAGCCCGGCATCGGCAATGGCCTGCTGCATGGCGAGGTAGTTCCAGGCCGCGCCCTTGCCCATGAAGCGGGTGACGCGGCGGTCGAGGATCTCGAATGGATCGAGCCGTGGGTCGCCCTTGACCTGGCTGCGGAAGCCCAGTTCGGCATAGTCAGGGGCGGCCACGATGCCGGGCTTGGCAGCGCGCAGGCTCGCCGTGACCTCGTCGAGCGAATTGCCGATCGAGGAAATGATACCCATGCCGGTGACGACAACTCGTCTCATCTTTGCCTCGCTCTAGTCTTGTACGGGCGCCATTGGGCCGGCGCCTCATTATATGGTCATGATCGGTCCGGCATTAAGGCCGGTCAGGCGACCTGTTCGGCTTTCATCTGGGCTTCGGTAAACAGGCCTACGCGCAGATTGGCTGCTTCGTAGATCACCTTTCCGTCAGCCTTGACCCAGCCATCGGCGATGCCCAGGGTCAGCCGACCCTTCATCACCCGCTTGAGGTCGATGCCATATTCGACCAGCTTGACGTCGTCGGTGACCTGGCCGGTGAATTTGATTTCCCCGCCCAACGCGCGGCCGCGGCCGGGCTGGCCGATCCAGCTGAGGAAGAACCCGGTCATCTGCCACACGGCATCGAGCCCAAGGCAGCCGGGCATCACGGGGTCACCGATGAAATGGCACTTGAAGAACCAGAGGTCCGGATTGACGTCGAGCTCGGCGCGGACCTCGCCCTTGCCGTAAGCGCCGCCGGTCTCGGAAATGCTGGTAATGCGGTCGAACATCAGCATTGGCGGGGCCGGCAGCCGGGCATCGCCCTGGCCAGGCAGTTCGCCCCGACCATGCGCCAGCAGTTCCTCATACCCAAATGCGCTCTGCCGTTCGGCCATGCCTGATACCCCTGACAACCTTCATTCGTCTCGTATAGGCGCACACCAGAGGGGTCAAGTCAGCCCCGATTGACCATTGCATGCACAAACCGGCCTGCGGCAGCGCTGCCGCTTGTGTGATTTTTCCGCCATAGCTATAAGGAACCCAGCATTATCAGGCCTTTTCGTTCGCCAAGGACCCAATGACCGATCGCAGCCAGACCGCCCGCTCCTTGCCGTCGCGCAAGCCCTGCCTCACCGCGGTGCTGCGCATGGCCGGTCTCCGCCCGACCCGTCAGCGCGTCGCCCTGGCCGAACTGCTGTTCGGCGGGCCGCATCGTCATGTCAGCGCCGAGCAGTTGCATGGTGAAGCCAGCGATGCGCGGGTCAATGTCTCGCTGGCCACCATCTACAATACGCTGCACCAGTTCCACGAAGCAGGCCTGCTGCGCGAAGTGGCTGTCGACGCATCGCGGTCCTATTTCGATACCGATACGTCCGACCACCATCACTTCTATGTCGAAGACGAGCAGCGGATGATCGATATCCCCGCTTCCTCGGTCGAGTTCCTGAGCCTGCCGGAGGCCCCCAAGGGCATGAAGGTCAGCCACGTGGACGTCGTCATCCGCGTGCGCAAGGCGCAGGGCTAGCTACTTCAGCAGCGTCTTTGCGTAGGATTCGAGGACCGCATTCATGCGCGTCTGGTAGCCCTTACCCGTCGAACGATAGGCTTCGATGACGGACTTCTTGACGCGCAAGGTGATCTGCTGCGTGCCCTCAGGCTCGACCAACTTGGCGTTGGCCCAGAACTCGTCGCTCAGTTCGGGGACGTCGGTATAGTCGATCCGCTCTTCGGGCCTGGCCGCCAATTCCGCCAGACGCTTATCGGAAATGCTCATCGTACAAGGTCCTTTCACGCCGATTGGCTAGTCGAGCCGAAATCCGCCGGGTCACACCGTTCCGATCGGTGTGGACGACGGCCACAGCCACGACGCCGCGAACCAGCCCGATGCTTACCGAGCGCGTCTCGCCATGGTCGAAGCGCTGATCGGTCCATGAATAGACCGGACCCTCGAAGATGAGCTGCGCCTCGGCGAAGGCGATCCCGTGCTTGGCCTGATTGAGCCGATCCTTGTCGTCGTCCCATTCGAATGGCAATGTAGCTACCTTTGTAGTTACATGCAAATTTTCACAACTTGCCGAAGGTGACGCCCTTCCAGCCCCAGCCATGCTGCTGCGCCAGTTCGATCAGCGGGTCTTTGATTTCACTGGTCTTGAAGCGGTATTCATAGACCTTGCCCCAGCCGCTCAGATCCTCCTTGAAGGCATAGGCGGTGCCGAAGCTCATTTCCACCTTCTGGCCGCGAAAGGCCTCGGCACTGAGCGACAGGCTCGGCACACCCGCCCGCCATTCCAGCGTCCATTCCTGGTCGACCGCCCGCACCTCGCCCTTCTGCTCATCGAACTTCATCAGCACCTTGAACACCTTGGTGAGGCTGGCCTTGGCGAAAATCTCGTACCAGCGGGCATCGACGATTTTCCACTCGGCCACGAGGTCCACGCCCTCAGGGGCGCCATCGCGGATGACGAAGGGTGCGGTGTCGCGATTGCTGGCCAGCATGGCTTGCCGCAAGGCCGCCACGGGCTGCCTCGCTACCCCTGGTGGCGCTGATTTGCTGCCGGTGATCCAATCGAGAAGTCCCATGTCCAGCCCCTCCCCCGGGCTAAATCGCCAACCGTGCCGGTGACAGCGGCGGTCTCATCCCCCATATTGCGGGCCGAACGGAAACTGCCGCAAGGGTGGCCAATGAGCCAAAAGGTCAATCTCAACGCCTATTTCGAGCGAATCGGCTTTGCCGGATCGATCGCCCCGACCTTGGCGACACTCGAACTCATCCACGCGCTGCATCCGGCGGTGATCCCCTTCGAAAATCTCAATCCGCTCCTGGGCCTGCCGGTCAATCTGGACCTGCCCAGCATCGAGAGAAAGCTCCTGGCCGAGCGGCGTGGCGGCTATTGCTTCGAGCATAACCTGCTGCTGATGGCGGTGCTGCGCGAACTCGATTTTACCGTGCGTGGCCTGGCGGCCCGGGTGGTGTGGTTCGATCCAACGGCCGTCGACCGGCCGCCGACCCATATGCTGCTTGCCGTCGATATCGGTGGGGTCACCCATATCGCCGATGTCGGCTTTGGTGGCCTGACGCTGACGGCGCCGCTGCGGCTCAAGTCCGAGGTCGAGCAGACCACCCCGCACGAAACCTTCCGTCTCACCGGCGGCGATCCCGATTGGACGCTCGAAGCCCTGATCGAGCGGGAGTGGAAGCCGCTCTATGTGTTCGACACCATCGAGCACAGCCCGGACTATTACGAGGCGCCCAATCTCCTGCTCTCGACGGACCCGCAATCGCGCTTCCGCA
This sequence comes from uncultured Devosia sp., assembly GCF_946479885.1. Next base: position 16,150 of record NZ_CAMLHM010000046.1, on the reverse strand, counting down.
CCGAATTGCGCGCAGCTCTGTCGCCGGCGGGCAAGCGGCTGGCGCTGCGTGACAACCGACTGTCGATCCATGTCGCGGGCGAGCCTTCGCAGGTGCGGCGGCTGACCAGCGTCGCCGAATTGCGCGAGGCCCTGTCGGGCCTGTTCGGCATCCAGTTGCCGTCGTCCGAGCTGCTCGATCCCCGGCTCGAGGTTGTCCTTGCCGATGCCGGCGTGACCGAGGTCTAGATGGCACCCGTATTTGTCGACCCGGCAAAGGTCCGCGAATTTGCCACCAAGGACGCCTTCTACGACTGGCTCAAGGCCAATCACGACACGGAAGACGAGGTGTGGATCCGCATCTTCAAGAAGGGCAGCGGCAAGCCCAGCATCGACGCGGTGCAGGCCATCGACGTGGTGCTGTGCTGGGGCTGGATCGACGCCATCCGCAAGGGCTGGGACGACGAGAGCTTCGTCCAGCGCTATACCCATCGCGGCAAGAAGAGCGCCTGGAGCGACGTGAACAAGGCCAATGTCGCCCGCCTGGTCGACGAGGGCAAGATGACCGAGCATGGCCTCAAGCATGTCGCGCTCGCCAAGGCCGACGGCCGCTGGGATGCCTCCTACCGCACCACCATGGACCCACCCGCGGACCTGCTGGCGGCGATCGAAGCCAGCCCTGCGGCCAATGAATTCTACCGCACCCTCACCGCGCAGAACCGCTTCGCGCTGATCTTCCGCGTCATCGGCCTCAAGACCCCGGCAGCGCGCGCCCGCAAGATTGCGGGCTTTGTCGAGATGCTGGAAAAGGGCGAGACCGTCTATCCGCAAAAGGCCAAGGCGTAATGGCGGTGTGGCTGGCCTTCCTGCGCGGCATCAACCTGGGCAAGCGGCAGGTCAAGATGGCCGAGCTGCGCGCCTGCCTCGAAGAGGCGGGATTCTCCGATATCAAGACCGTTGTCGCCAGCGGCAATGTGCGCCTTGGCGCCGAAGGCAATACCGAGGCAATCAAGGCAAAGCTAGAACAGGCCATCGAGACCCAGTTCGGCTTCAAGGTCGGCGTGGTGCTGCGCTCGGAGACAGAGATGGTCGCCATGCTGGCGGGCCATCCCTTTGGTACGCTCGACCCCAAGGCCGATTTCAGCCGCCATGTGTTGATGTTCGACGAGAAGCTGCCATCAGGCATTACGCTCGCCGACCGCCCCGGCCACACCGAGATCCTGCGCATTGATCCGCGCGAAATCTACATTGCTGGCTACCGGCAGCCCGATGGGCGCTATACCGAGGGCGTGGCGGAGGTGCTCAAGCCGCTCTATGCCAAACTCGGCAAAGGTGTGCTCGACACCATGCGCAACTGGAACACCATGGAAAAGATGCTCGCATGATCACCGTCTTCGGCTCGACCAATCTCGACCAGATCGGCACTGTCAGCCGCCTGCCCAAGCCGGGCGAGACGGTGGCCGGCGGCACCTTCTCGATGGCGGCAGGCGGCAAGGGCGCCAACCAGGCTTTGGCCGCGCGACGTGCCGGCGCCAGCGTGCGCCATGTCTCGGGCGTCGGCAGCGACGCCTTCGCCGAGCTGGCCTTGGCCCTGCTGCGGCAGGACGGCGTCGATCTCTCCGCCATGAAGGTGGTCGAGGGCGCCACCGGCATTGCCATGATCTTCGTGGACAGCCACGGCGAGAATGTCATCGCCATCCTGCCCGGCGCCAATGGCGCCATGACCCCCGGTGATGCCGACACGGCGCTGGCCGGGGTCAGCGGCGGCGTCATGTTGCTGCAGCAGGAAATCCCGCAGGCGGCGACCGAGCGGGCGCTCGACCTGGCGCGGGCCCAGGGCATCACATCAATCCTCAATACCGCACCCTTCCTCGACAGCACGGCGACCCTGGCGCCCAAGGCCGCGATCCTGATCGCCAACGAAACCGAATTCGCCCTTCTCACCGGCCGCGGCATCGCCGAGCTCGATGCCGCCATGGGCGACTGGGCCAGCCAGCATAACCAGACCGTCATCGTGACGCTGGGCGGCGACGGCGCCCGCGCCGTGACCGCCGAGGGCCGGCGCATCAGCGTGCCGGCTTTGCCGATCAAGCCAGTCGATACGGTGGGTGCCGGCGATACGTTCTGCGGCTATCTGGCTGCCGGGCTCGATGCGGGGCTCGATCTCGAAAGCGCCATGCGCCGCGCTGCCGTCGCCGCCAGCCTCGCCTGCCTCAAGCCCGGCGCCCAGCCGGCCATCCCCCGGGCGGACGAGGTCGCGGCAGCGATGCGGTAAGGGCTGTCACTGTCCTCGCAGTCTGCCTCCCTCCCTCCCTTGTGGGGAGGGAGACGTCTGCGGCACCTACAGTCCTTCAACCCTCCCGAAACCCCTCCGCCACTGCCGCGATGAACGCCGTCACCCGCCGCGGCACCAAGTGTCGTGACGGGTGCAGCGTATGGATGGGCAGGGTCGGCAGCGCCCAGTCGCCCAGGATCTGCACCAGCGAACCATCGATGAGGTCATCGCTCACCAGGTCGAGCGGCAGGTAGACGATGCCGGCGCCATCGATGGCCATGGCGCGCTGCGCCTCGCCATTGTCGATCTCGATCCCGCCGCCGACCTCCACCGTCAGCGGCGCCCCTGCCGCATCGTGGAAGGTCCAGCGATTGCGCGGGATCAGGTTGAGATTGAGAATGCAGCGCGCCCGTTCGAGATCGGCAGGGTGGCGCGGCGTGCCATGCCGGGCCAGGAAATCGGGCGAGGCGCAGCAGGCAAAGCGATAGGTGCCGACGCGCCGCGCCAGCATGGTCGACGATGGCAGCGTGCCGATGCGCACCGCCAGGTCGAACCCCTCGGCAATCAGGTCCACCCGCCGGTCGGTCAGGCTCATCTCGAAAATGATGCCGGGATTGGCCGCGGTAAACCGCGCGATGACCGCCGGCAGGCGACGGATACCGACTGTGGTGGGCGCCGTCAGCCGAATGCGCCCGCTCAACGGCCCGGAGGTCGAGACATCGGCCAGTGCCTCGGTCGCCGCGATCACTGCCTCGGCCCGGCCCAGGAACTCCTGGCCCGCCTCGGTCAGCCGCTGGCTGCGCGTGGTGCGCTCGATGAGCGCGGCGCCATAGCGGTGTTCGAGGCCCTGGATGCGCCGGCCGACCATGGCGGGCGACAGGTTGAGCTGGCGTGCCGCCTTGGCGAAGCTGCCAATGCGGGCGGCGGCGATGAAGGTGCGCAATTCGTCGAGTTCAGCCATTCGATACTTTTATGCAATTATGTTCCTAGGAGACAAGCAATTCTCTTTGCAATGGGCAGAGGGCATCTTCGGGTCATCGCAATCGAACTCGACGGAGATTTCCAATGACCACCATCGCAATCATCGGCCTGGGCAATATGGGCAAGGGCCTGGCCAAGCGCCTTGCCGGCAAGACCGACCTGGTGCTGTCCTCGCGCGACCAAGCCGCTGTGACGGCCTTCGCCGCCACCCTGCCGGCCGGCGTCACGGTCCTCGGTCAGGATGCCGCCATCGCCAAGGCCGACGTGGTGGTATTGGCCATGCCCTATGCCAAGGCGCTCGAGGTTGCCGCCAATCCGGCGCTATCAGGCAAGGTGGTGCTCGACATGTCCAACCCGATCACGCCGGATTTCTCGGGCTTGCTCTTCGGCTACAGCACCTCCGCCGCCGAGCACGTGCAGCAGGCCGCGCCGGGGGCCCGCGTGGTCAAGGGCTACAATACGATCTTCTCGAGCCTCTTTGACCTGCCGGCGGCCCAGACCGCCAGCATCCCGGTCTTCCTGGCTGGTAGTGACGAAGCGGCCGTCGCGGCCGTCGAAAACCTGGTCAAGCTGTCCGGCTTCGCCGTCGAAAAGACCGGCGGCATCGAAGCCGCCCGCCTGCTCGAACCGCTGGGCATGCTCAACATCCGCCTCGGCTACGGCCTCGGCCACGGCACCGACATCGCCCCCACCTGGGCAAAACTGGCGGCTTGAGACCGAGGCAACCTCTTTGTGAGAGGCGGGCCGTTGTAGCCCGCCTCCTAGGGTGCACATCTCTATAGTTGGCGGCCAATCGGCAGTGCGGTATGAGCGACGACTGTCGTGTATATTGGATGCTGGGAAACGATGCCTAACCTCGACAAAGAGTGTTTTGTTGTGTGCGCAATCGGCGGCGACGGAAGCCCCGAACGAAAGCACGCCGACTGGGTCCTTGAAGAAATTATTGAGCCGGTCTTTCAGAAGGACTTTCCCGAGTTCAAGGTCACCCGCGCTGATAAACTAAAAACTCCCGGTCTCATCGACGCCCAGATCATTGATCGGCTTCTAAAAGCTAGGCTAGTCGTCGCCGACCTGACCTTCCTCAATCCGAACGCCTTTTATGAGATCGGTATTAGGCACGTGGTCGGTCTCCCGGTCATCCACATGCATCGCGAAGATCAGAAAATCCCATTTGACGTGAGCCTATTCCGGTCACTGCCGTTTGAGTTGTCCGAGCCGAAGCACCTGAAGGCAGCGAGGGCGGGATTAAGGGAGCTTCTGACCGCGGCATTGGACGAAAATCATAAGGTTGAAAACCCGGTCACCAAGGCCCGAGGGCAGGTCGCATTTGAACAGAATGCAACTCCTGCGGATGTCATACTGAGGGATCAGGTTAGTACTCTAACAGCTGCGGTTTCCTCCGTCGAAGAACGCCTTAGTAGGATGATGCACGATCCTCTTGGCCTCGACATCGTCGCACCGAAACAAGACCGCGCAAGATACTACCATCACGGAAGACTAATACCTTATAGAAATGAAGTCGCACTCCGCGTTATGTTCCGTAACGTCAATCAAAAGGACACAAAAACGCTGTTCGAATTTTTGGAGCAAACGTTAGCGCCGGCGCTTGGCTCATATTCTCTCATCGAGAACAACACAAACAACCTCATAATTGGTGTCGGAAAAGACGAGTTCTCGGAGGATACACTAGAAAAACTGAACGTAGATGCAAAATTGGCGGGGCTTCTTGTTCGGTTGGCCTAGACTCTTCCAAAAACAAAGGCCCGCTCGCGCGGGCCTTCATGTATTCCAGTGCAGCGTTCCTTACTTGGGTGCCAGCACCATGACCATCTGGCGGCCTTCGGAGCGCGGCTGGCTTTCCACCTTGGCCACCGGTTCCATCAGCTCGCGGACCTTGATCAAAAGCTGCATGCCCAGCTCCTGGTGCGCCATTTCGCGACCGCGGAAGCGCATGGTGACCTTGACGCGATCGCCATCATCGAGAAAGCGCTGCACGGCCTTCATCTTGGTCTCGTAGTCATGCGTGTCGATATTGGGACGCAGCTGGACTTCCTTGACCTCGATCACCTTCTGCTTCTTGCGCGCCTCGGCAGCTTTCTTCTGCGCGGCGTATTTGAAGCGGCCGAGGTCCAGCATCTTGGCGACCGGCGGCACGGCATTGGGAGAGATCAGAACGAGGTCCAACCCCTGTTCCTGGGCTTCTGCGAGGGCTTCGCGCGTACGGACCACGCCACGATTTTCGCCTTCAGCATCGATGAGTTGCACATCGGGGCTGGTGATATCTTCGTTAGAGGGCGGCCCATCTTTCTGGGGCGCAACGGGTCTCATGGGACGACGAATGGCAAACGATCCTTGCGTTGTTAAGCCGGGTGGTGAAATCGCGCATAAAATCGTGTTACGCGGACCATAAGTCAACAGGCAAACCGCCAGAAAATCCGGCCTGTTGCGCCATTGAAACGCCGCGATCGCCGCGCCCTGCCAATGTGGCTAACGCTTGGTATCACCCGACGGAAAGTGTCATGACCCTATCACCGCCGCAGAGCTTCCGCATCCCCGTGGGCACCGATTCCACCGCGCGCGACATTGCCGTCGAACAGCGCGCGGGCAAGGCGCCCGGCATTTTCTGGCTCGGCGGCTTCCGCTCCGACATGGCCGGCGGCAAGGCGATGGCGCTCGATGCGCTGGGGGTCGAACAGGGCCTTGCCGTCACCCGCTTCGATTATTCCGGCCATGGCATTTCGGGCGGCGACTTCGATCAGGGCACGATCAGCCGCTGGCTCGAAGAGGCCGAAGCGGTCTTTGCCACCACCAGCGGACCCCAAATCATCGTGGGCTCATCCATGGGTGGCTGGCTGGCGCTGCTGTTGGCGCGCGCCCTGCTGCGGCGCGGCAGCCAGGCCCATGGCCTGGTGCTCATCGCCCCGGCCCCCGACATGACGCACGAACTGATGCTGCCCGACTTCACGCCGGCAGAGCACGAATCGCTGCAGAACAACGGCTATGTCGACCAGCCCAGCCAATATTCGGAAACACCCTATCGCATCACCCGCGCGCTGATCGAGGATGGCGCGCAGCACTTGCTGTTCGGCGGCGTCATCGAAACCGGCTGCCCGGTCACGATCCTGCAGGGCGGGCAGGACCCCGATGTGCCACCCTCCCATGCCATCAAGCTGGTGACGCATATCCTGCATGACCCCGTGACGCTGACGCTGATCCCCGATGGCGACCACCGATTGAGCCGGGACGAGGACCTGACGCGGTTGCGCGACGCGGTGATGAGGATGGTGGAAGGATGAGCCTCTCGGGCGACGGTTAGGCCGTTCTGGCGCCCGTCGCACCCAATTCATTTGCCAGCACCTGCATCAGCTCCGCATTTGGGCAGAACGCCTTCGCATGCGCGACGGCAGTGCCGGCATTGAGCTCGACTTCGCAGCGATGCTTGTGGTCACAACGGCCGCACAGCGAGCTGATCTCCCGCAGCGACGCCGGGCCGCGTGCCGCCAGATCGTCGCGGTCGAAGCCGTGGGCGGCCATCATTCGGGCCGAAAGCGCAGGAGCGGCCTCCCCCCGGGCGATTACGTCGGCCAGCTCATCGACGCCCATACCGACATCGGCGGCGAGGCGCTCGATGTCAACGGCGGCAGAATTTCTCAGAAGCGCGCGATCCTGCTGCACCCGGCGGTACCGGCGCCAGCCCTCGATCAGTCCGTCAAGAATATTCCCGTGATGCTGTGACTCACCCATGTGCCCCTCCTGCGCTGGGTCAATGAATCCACAGGGTCGGGGTTGTCCGCCTTGATCCACATCAAGTCCGCGATGCGGCAGAGCATGGCGCCACTCAGGGCTGGGGTCGCGTCACGAGCTTGGACTTCTGCACCCCGTTGGCGTCAAAGTTCTCCGGTGCCAGCCAGCGCTCATACTCCGCCCGCATCGCCGGCCATTCACCGTCCAGGATCGAAAACCAGGCGGTGTCGCGGCTGATGCCCTTGATGATCATGTCCTGCCGGAACACGCCTTCGAACTGGAAGCCGAAGCGCGTCGCGGCGGCCTTGCTGGGTTCGTTGCGGTCATTGCACTTCCACTCGAAGCGGCGATAGCCCAGGTCGTCGAAGGCATGCCGCGCGAAGAGGAACAAAGCCTCGGTCGCCAAAGGCGTCCGTGCCATGGGCAGGCCCCAATAGATGCCGCCAATCTCGATCGAGCCGTGTTCAGGACGGATGCGCATCCAGCCCTGCTGGCCGACGGCCTTGCCGCTTGCCTTGTCGACGACAGCGACATAGAGCGGATCGGCCTGCGTTTGGGCCTGCTCGATCCGCGCCTGCATTTCCACCAGGCTCCCCGGCGCATGGGTGAACAGCCAGCGATAGCGCTCAACGCCGCCCGGCATGGTCGAGACCGCAAAGAGGTCGGCGGCATGCTCGGGTGCCAGCGGCTCAAGGCGCACATAGCGTCCCTCGAGAAGTGTGCGCTTCGGGGCGGACTTGGCGGGCTGTGGCGCGCTCATGCTTGTTCCTTGTCGAGAATCGAGGCGAGCCCTTCCCGGTAGGTCGGGTAGAGCAATTGGATACCCAGCGCCTGCTTGATGGCGGCGTTGGAGACGCGCTTGTTGTCGGCATAGAAGCTGCGCTGCATCGGCGTCATCGGGGCGGTTTCATAGGGCAGCTCCGGCGGCGGCTCGACTCCGAGCATCGCCGCGGCGTGGGCGATCACGTCCTGGGGTGGCGTGGGTTCGTCATCGCCAAGATTATAGGTGCCATCGAGCCGCGCCGCTGCCGCCAGCGCCGTCACCCGGCCGATATCCTCGACATGGATGCGGTTGAACACCTGCCCCGGCTTGACCACGCGCCGCGACGTGCCGTCCCGCAGTTTGTCGAAGGTCGAGCGGCCCGGTCCATAGATGCCGGCCAGTCGCAAAATGGTCAGCGGCACGCCTCGCTGCGCCGCGTAGTCGCGCCAGACCTGTTCGGCCAGCACCCGGCGGTCGCTGCGCTCATTGCGCGGCACCAGCGGGGCCGTCTCGTCGATCCAGGCGCCGCCGAAATCCCCGTAGACGCCGACTGTGGAATAATAGCAGAGCCATTGCAGGTCCGGCGCCGCGTCGAGATCGGCACGATGCTGCAGCAAAGCGGGGTCGCCATCGCTGCCCGGCGCGATCGAGAAGATCACATGGCTGGCCTTGCGCAGATCGGGCCCGAGCGTGGTGCCGGGCGCCGTACCGTCAAAGACATGCGCTGACAGACCCTTGGCTCTGAGGTGCTGTGCCTTTTCGGCGCTACGAACTGTGCCCCCTATGTCCGCATATTGGCCCGATGTGAGCATGCGCATCGAGGCTGCTGTGGATGAAAATCCCAGTCCGAAGAAGAAGGCGCGCATCAGATATCCCCGGTCCATTCGGCCGCCACCGAGCTATCGCTTTCCCGGGGCAGATAGGCAAGGCTGAGATCGCCGGCCCGCTCCGGCGCCAATCGCCGCAGCGCCCAGATCGCCGCGCCGCGCACCACCGGGTCGTCAGCATCGAGCCGCGCCTCGACCAGCGGAATGAGGTCAGGATTGCCCGAATTGCCGATGGCGATCAAGACGTTACGCAGGAAACGCGCCAGCCCGATGCGCTTTATCGGCGAGCCGGCAAACAGGGTCCGGAACCCGGCATCGTCGAGTTGCACCAGGTCGGCCAGCGCCGGCCGCTCGAACTCCTGCCGCGCCCGCAGCCTCGCCTCGCGACTGACCGAGGCGAACTTGTTCCACGGGCACACCGCCAGGCAATCGTCGCAGCCATAGATGCGGTTGCCCATCGGCGCCCGAAACTCCAATGGAATCGGGCCCTTATGCTCGACGGTGAGATAGGCGAGGCACCGCCTTGCATCGAGCTGGAAGGGTGCGGGGAAGGCATTGGTGGGGCAGATATCAAGGCAGCGCGTGCAGCTGCCGCAGCTTTCCTCATGAGACTTATCCCCGGGCAGCTCGGCCGAGGTTAGAATGGCGCCGAGGAACAGCCAGGAGCCGAATTCGCGACTGACCAGCACGGTATGCTTGCCCTGCCAGCCGAGCCCCGCCGCTTCGGCCAGCGGCTTTTCCATCAGCGGCGCGGTATCGACGAACACCTTGACCTCGGCGCCGGAACGCCTCGCAAGCAGGCCGGCGATTTCCTTGAGCTTGCCCTTGATGATCTCGTGATAGTCGCGATTGCGCGCATAGACCGAGATCGTACCCAGCGAGCGCTCGCCCAGGATGGCCAGCGGATCGGTCTCGGGGCCGTAATTGATGCCGAGCACGATCACCGATTTCGCCTCGGGCCACATGCCCCTGGGGCTTGCCCGCCGCTCTGCTGCCTCCTCCATCCAGTCCATGTCGCCATGCCAGCCAGCGGCCAGGGCGGCATTGAGCTTTTCGGGCAGGTCGGGACGCGCATCGGCCGGGGCGATGCCGAAGCTGTCAAAGCCCAGCGCTGCCGCGCGACTGCGCAGTTCGGCGACGAGTTTTTCCGAGGGAGTTGTCAACGCCGGGAAATATCGTGCTCAAGCAGCTGGCGAATGTAACGCGTGTAGGGGATGCCCTGCTCCTTGGCCCTGGTTTTCACGGCGTCGAGCAGAGCTTCCGGCAGTCGCATGTTCAACTGCGCGGCCTTTGGGCTGAACTCAAACTTGACTGGCTTGAACTGACTGAAATCGAGATCCGAGAGATCCTGTTCGAGAAACGCCTCGGCCTCTTCATCCGTCTTAAAGTGAGGGACCTGCTTGCTCATAGCGCTCAATTTCCTTGGCATGCATATACCGGGCACTGATCGGTCGCACCAAGGTCCGTCCGTCGCGTTGCCTGATGCTGAAGACCACAAATATCGGCCTGCCCGTCGTCGATCGGCCTACTGCCAGTTGCCGCTCCTCGGCGTTGGAATGCCTCCGATCCGGAGCGACTTGGATCACCGTGCGGAACAAGGCCTCGATTTCTTCGATGGAAAGGCCGTGCTTCTGGCACTTGGCCAGATTGCCTTCATCCCAATCGAAGCCATCGATTTCCATTTTATCTATACTTTTGTATATACAAAATCAAGCCTAGAAATCGAGATCGGCATAGCCCTTTTGCGGTGGCATGGCCACGACGCGGTCGTTGAGCAGGGTGCGGAAGGCTGGACGGGACTTGATGCGGGAATACCAGTCGCGGGTTTCCCCTGCCTTGCCCCAGTCGATGTCGCCCAGATAGTCGAGCGTCGACAGATGCGCCGCCAGGGCAAAATCGGCCAGGGTCAGCGTGTCGCCGGCCAGCCACGAACGATTGGCGAAGAGCCAGTTGAAATAGAGCATGTGCTCGTTGAGGTTGGTCTTGGCCACGCGGAGCACCGACGGCTCGGGGGTCGCCCCACGCTGGTCGCGCTTGACGATCTTTTCCTCGAGCACGTAGCGGGTCACTTCGTCGTTGAGCTTTGATATCACCCACTCGATCATCCGCCACATTTCGGCGCGGGCCCCCGGCTCGACGGGGATCAAGCCGGTGACGACGCTGGGCGTATAGAGATCCTCGATGGTGTGGATATTGGCCAGGAGACCGACGATGGGCTGGTCGTCATCACCCAAAAAGATCGGCAATGTGGCGGCCGGGTTGATTTCCAGCAACTCTGCCGTGCGCAACCAGGGCTTGATCTCCTCCATGTCGAGCGGCACACCGTATTCCGCACACATCAGCCGGATGAGACGCGAAGACGGATCGAGGGGATGGTGCAGCAAGCTGGGCATGTGGACGCTCGTCTCTATTTGAGGCCGCCGCGGTGCGGCTGCTTGGCGCTCGTAACGAACAGCGCTAGAGCTTTGCCCGCTCAATGACCCGTTGGACTGAATTAGGGGATCAAATGAACGCCGATCAAGGTCTTTTTGTGCCGCTTATCCTCGGAATTCTCGAAGGCCTTACCGAATTCCTGCCTGTCAGTTCCACCGGACACCTGCTGCTGGCGGGCCATTTCTTTGGATTGACCCAGCCCGACACCTTCATCGTGCTCATCCAGCTCGGGGCCATCCTGGCTGTGATCACCGTGTATTTCGCCAAGCTGGCCATGCTGATCCGCGATGCGCTGACCGGCAAGGTCTATGCCTGGCGCTTCGCGCTTTCGGTGATCCTGGCCTGCCTGCCGGCGGTGGCGGCGGGCGTGTTGCTGCGGGATTTCATCCAGGGCGATCTATGGGATTCGGCGGCGCTGATCTGCTGGACGCTGCTGATCGGCGGGGGGATCCTGCTCGTCGTCGACCGGCTGCCGCTCAAGCCGAAATATGACGACATCTACCAGTTCCCCTGGCACCTGGCGCTCATTGTCGGGCTGTTCCAGATGCTGAGCCTGGTGCCGGGCGTATCGCGCTCGGGCTCGACGGTGGTGGCCGGCATGCTGTTTGGTGCCTCCAAGCGCGCCGCGGCGGAGTTCACCTTCTTCATCGCCCTGCCCATCATGGTTGGCGCCTTTGGCTACGATCTCTACAAGAGCCGCGACCTGATCGACACCTCGATCGCCCTCAATGTCGGCATCGGCTTTGCCGCCGCCTTCATCGTCGGCGCGCTGGTGGTGCGATACCTCCTGGGCTTTGTCAGCAAATACGGCTTTGCGCCCTTCGCCTGGTGGCGCATTGCGGTCGGCGTGGCCGGACTTGTGGCAATCTACGCCTTCGGTCGCTGAGGCGGTCCTTCACCTCTCCCCCAGGGAGAGGTGAGAAAAGACTATTGCTCGAGCGGCTTGTAGGTCGCCGGGATGGAGAAGAAGGCGCGCGGAATTTCCACGTCCTTCTCCACATCATAAAGCGAAAAGGTCAGCTCGGCGCCCGATGGCTCGACCAGGCTCCATTGCGCCAGTTCCTTGGTGTCGGTGTCAAAGATCAGCGATACCTGCACAGTGCCGGCCACGGTCTCGTCGATCACGGTGATGGACATGTAGCCGTCCGAGCTGGTGACACCGACGACATTGGCATTGAGCAGGTCGATCTTGTCGCCCAGGAACTGCCGCAGCGGGATCGAATCCTGCGGGTAGGCGTAATAGGTCTCGTCGCGCCGATTGAGCACGTAGAAGCCGCGCCCGATCGAGACGATTTCCTCGCGGCTGGGGGGGGCGTAGCGGAACGCGATCTTGTCGGGCCGCTCGAGGAAGAACGTACCTTCGGTTCGCCCGCCATTGGTGTCGATCTGCAGGAACCGGCCGACCATGGTGCGGATAGCCGAATTGTGGGCGCCGATATCGGCGATGAGCTGCTGCTCCTCGGGCGTCAGCGCCCGGTCGAGCGCCCAGGCGGGCACGCTGAGCGCAAAGGCGGCAGAAAGACCGAGCAGCAAGGCATCGCGGCGAATCATGGAGGATGGTCCCCGACTATTGGTTGGTTGTAGGCTAACCTAGAAAGCAATTGCGGCAACAGGTGGTTCCCGCCGTTCAGCTGCCGTACAGCAATGCCATGAGGGAGAGACGGATGGCGCGATGGAAATGGGTTGGTTTGGCGATGCTGGCGGGGACCGTGCCGGCCATGGCGGCGCTGCCGCCGCACTACCAGCGGCAGAACGAACTCGAAGCCATTATCGAGCATGTGGTCGAGGAATTCGGCATCGACCACCCCATCGATTCCATCGTGATGAAGGACACCGACTTCTATGACGTCATCAGCGGCAAATGCCGCATGGAGGTGGTGATCGTCGACGTTCCACCGGCCGCCGGGGCCGAGCCCATGGTCGGCCCGCGCCAGTTCGCCGTGGAATCCGGGCCGCTGGTCTGCGAGTAGCTCGCTAGGCCGATCGGGCAGGAAGAGTACCCCCACCTAACCTCCTGCTGAAACTGGTGAGGAATCTGGCTGGCGGGTGCCGGGATTGTGCCCAAAAACAAAAGCCCCGGCGCTGAGGCCGGGGCTTGGATTTGCTGATGCCTGTCGGCGCTAATACCCGTCGCTGTTATTGCCGACCAAAATCTCGCGCTTGCCGGCATGGTTGGCCTGGCTGATGACGCCTTCGCGTTCCATGCGTTCGATCAGCGTCGCCGCCTTGTTGTAGCCCACGCCAAGGCGGCGCTGCACATAGGAGGTCGAGGCCTTCTTGTCTGACAGCACGATATGGACGGCCTTGTCGTAGAGCTCGTCGCCCGAGCCCCCATTGGAGGTTTCGCCGAAGGCTTCCTCGCCGAAGCCGCCGCCTTCGTCCTCTTCCTCGGTGATGGAATCGAGGTAATCCGGCGAGCCCTGCGACTTGAGGTGATTGACCACGGCCTCGACTTCGCTGTCGGCCACGAAGGGGCCGTGCAGGCGCTTGGTGCGGCCGCCGGACGCCATGTAGAGCATGTCGCCATTGCCCAGCAGCTGCTCGGCGCCCTGCTCACCCAGGATGGTGCGGGAGTCGATCTTGGACGTGACCATGAAGGAGATGCGGGTCGGGAAGTTGGCCTTGATCGTGCCGGTGATGACGTCGACCGACGGGCGCTGCGTGGCGGTGATGATATGGATGCCGGCGGCGCGGGCCATCTGGGCCAGGCGCTGGATGGCGCCTTCGATATCCTTGCCGGCCACCATCATCAGGTCGGCCATTTCGTCGACGATGACCACGATATAGGGCAGTGGCTCGAGATCGAATTCTTCGCTCTCAAAGATCGCTTCGCCGGTTTCGCGATCAAAGCCGGTCTGCACCGTGCGGGTGATGACTTCGCCCTTGGCCTTGGATTCGGTGACGCGCTGGTTGAAACCGTCGATATTGCGGACGCCGATCTTGCTCATCTTGCGATAGCGATCTTCCATCTCGCGCACCGCCCACTTGAGCGCCACGACCGCCTTTTGCGGGTCGGTGACGACGGGGGTCAGCAGATGCGGGATGCCGTCATAGATACTGAGTTCCAGCATCTTGGGATCGATCATGATCATGCGGCACTGCTCGGGCGTCATCTGGTAGAGCAGGCTGAGGATGAAGGTGTTAATACCCACCGACTTGCCCGAGCCGGTGGTACCGGCGATGAGCAGGTGGGGCATGCGGGCCAGGTCGGCGATGACGGGTTCGCCGCCAATGGTCTTGCCGAGGCAAATGGGCAGCTTGCCCTTCATCTTCTCGAAATCGGACGAAGCCAGCATTTCGCGGAAATAGACGGTCTCGCGAACCTGGTTGGGCAGCTCGATGCCGATGGCATTGCGGCCCGGCACCACGGCGACGCGGGCGGAGATGGCCGACATCGAGCGGGCGATGTCGTCGGCGAGGGAGATGACCCTCGACGACTTGATGCCAGGCGCCGGCTCCAGTTCGAACAGGGTCACAACCGGGCCGGGGCGGACATTGATGATGTCGCCCTTAACGCCAAAGTCACTCAGCACCTCTTCGAGGCGCCGCGCCATGGCTTCGAGCCGTTCCGGCGCGTGCTCGGGCGAGGGCCCGTTATGCTTGGGTTCCGACAACAGGCTCAGCGGCGGCAGTTCGAAGCCACCCGGCTCGTCCAGGAACGAGGCCTGGGCCTCGCGCATGACGCGCTGGCCCTGGGCCGGGCGGGGCGCGGGCGCTGCAACGCGGGGCTTGGCCGGATCGACGGGATGGAAGCGCGAATCGCCGCGCTGGTGATGGTTGGCCGGCGGCGCCGACGGCATCTCGGGCACGAAGGGGATGTCGTCCTCCTCGGCCTCGTCGGGGTAGTCGAGTTCGGTATCGTCATAGCTGGGACGCGCATTGATGCGCGGCGACATTTCGGGCTCGGCAGCGAAGGCCGGCTCGTTCTCGAAGCTGCGCTCGCGGTCGATGGGAGCATGGATGCGGCGCGGCGACGCGGGGGCGACCGAAGGCTCGCGGCGCTCGGCGACGGGGGCATGGCCATCAAGGCTCGGCTCGACCTCGTCGTCACGCCAGGTGGCGGCTTCGGCGGCGCGCCGCTCGGCATGGCTGGCGCGGGCGCGACGGAAGGCGGTGCGCAGCGAATAGCCGGTATGGACCACAGCGCCGAGCACGATATCGACAATGGGGTTGGTTTCCGGCTCGTCGGCTTCGACAGGGGTCGTGACGCCCTTGCGCCCGGCCGCGGCCGGCACGGGCTTGCGCGGGCCAGTCGGTATCGAACTACCCAGACCCATGGCGATCCAGAATGCGGTCACCGCCGGGATGGCGATGATGATGGCGAAGAGCACCGACGTCACGGCCTGCGGCGCTTCGCCGGTGACCAGCGCGGCGAGGGCGATAAAGCCATTGCCGACCAGGCCGCCAAGCCCTGTCGGCAGCGGCCAGCTTGCCGGCATGGCAACGAAGGACAGCACGCCGGCCAGGAGCAGCGTCGCGGCCACCCAGGCGAGGGAGCGCAGGCCCATATGGCTGGGCATGCGGCGGCGGGCAAAGGCCCAGCCCCACAAAGCCGGCGGCACCAGCAGCGCCAGCGCACCGAGCCCGAAGACCTGGAACAGGGCATCGGCGATGGCCGCACCGGGGAAGCCCAGCCAGTTGGCCGGCACCTTCGAGGTGGCATAGGAGAAGCTCGGATCGTCCACCGACCAGGAGGCGAGGGCGACGAGGCACACCGAGACCAGCCCCAGCAGCACCAGGCCAACCACCCGCACTGGAATGCGAATCGCCAAAGCCGGGGGCGGCACGGGGGCCGTTCGGCTGGCGCCGGCGCGGGAGCGCTGCGGCACGGAGCGGATTTCGTCGAGCACGGGCGAGGGAGAACTGGGCATGGGCGAACTCAATACTTGCCCGGCTGAGACCGGGCCCACATTGGCGTCATGCTAGAGCGATCGGGTTAACCCAAGGCTAACCATGGGCTCTTCACCTCTCCCTTCGGGGGAGAGGTCGGCGGCGCAGCCGACGGGTGAGGGGGCCTTTTCTGGCCTCGGCGCTTGGGGAAGGGGGGGGCGCCCCGCCCCCCCCCCCCACCCCGAGGCCCCCCCCGGCCGGCCGCGAAAAAAAAAGAAAACAAGAACAAAAAAAAACAGACACCCACACCCCGCGAGGG
>NZ_CAMLHM010000045.1 GCF_946479885.1 uncultured Devosia sp. | reverse complement strand
CCGCCGGATACATCCACATCGGCACCATGGCCGGGAAGTTGAACGGGGTGATGCCCGCGACGACGCCGAGCGGCTGGCGATCGGAATAGGAGTCGATCGAGGGGCCGACATTGCGGCTGAACTCGCCCTTGAGCAGTTGCGGGATGCCGCAGGCGAAATCGACGCAGTCGATGCCGCGGGCGACTTCACCCAGCGCATCGTCATGCACCTTGCCATGCTCGCGGGAGATTTCTCGCGCCAGGTCATCGGCATATTGATCGAGCAGTGCCTTGAACTTGAACATGACGCGGGCGCGCTTCATCGGCGGGGTATTGCCCCAGGCAACCTGCGCCTTTTTCGAGGAGGCGACTGCGTCGTTGAGCTCGCTCAGCGTCGACAGCGGCAGCTCGGCGGAGACTTCGCCGGTGGCCGGATTGAACACGGGGACACGACGGCCCGAGGAGACGTAGCGCTTGCCGGCAATGGCGTTCTCGATGACGTTCATCAGTCGATGCTCCTCAGCGCGGTGCGGACGCCGTCGATCAGTTCGCCGATCTGGCTTTCCGAGACGATCAGCGGCGGGGACATGGCGATGATGTCGCCGGTGGTGCGGATCAGGTAGCCGTCCTCGAAACACTTGAGGAAGGCCGAGAAGGCGCGTTTGGTCGGTTGGCCGGCAATCGGTTCGAGCTCGATGGCGCCGACGAGGCCGATATTTCTGACGTCGATGACATGCGGCTCGCCCTTCAGCGAATGCAGCGCATCCTGCCAGACCGGCGCCAATGCGGCGCCGCGGGTGAGGAGGCCCTCGTCCTTGTAGGTTTCGAGCGTGGCCAGACCCGCCGCTGAGGCGATGGGATTACCCGAATAGGTATAGCCGTGGAAGAACTCGATGACGTGCTCCGGCCCGCCCATGAAGGCGTCGTGGATTTCCGAGGACACCAGCACGGCGCCCATCGGGATGACGCCATTGGTGAGGCCCTTGGCCGTGACCATGATATCGGGCGTGACGCCGAAATAGTCGGCGCCGAAGGGGGTGCCCAGGCGCCCGAAACCGGTGATGACTTCGTCGAAAATCAGCAGGATGCCGTGCTTCTTGGTGATTTCGCGCAGGCGCTTGAGGTAACCGGCGGGCGGGATCAGCACGCCGGTGGAGCCGGCGACGGGCTCGACGATGACGGCGGCGATGGTCGAGGCATCATGGAGCGTAACGATGCGCTCGAGCTCATCGGCCAGTTCGACGCCATATTCGGGCAGGCCCTTGGAAAAGGCGTTCTTGGCAAGGTTATGGGTATGGGGCATGTGGTCGACGCCGCCGAGCAGGCTGCCGAACATCTTGCGGTTGGTGACGATGCCGCCCACCGAAATGCCGCCGAAATTGACGCCGTGATAGGCGCGTTCGCGGCCGATGAGGCGGGAGCGGGCGCCATCGCCCTTCACGCGGTGATAGGCCAGGGCGACCTTGAGCGCGGTCTCGACCGATTCAGAGCCCGAATTGGTGAACAGCACATGGTCGAGGCCATCAGGCGCGATATCGACAATGCGGTTGGCCAGCTCGAAGGCTTTGGGATGGCCCATCTGGAAGGCAGGGGCGTAATCGAGTTCGGCCGCCTGCTTGGCGATGGCCTCGACGATCTTGGGACGGGCATGGCCGGCATTGACGCACCACAGACCCGCCGTGCCATCGAGCACCTGACGGCCATCGGAAGTGGTGTAGTGCATGTCCTTGGCGGCGACGAACATGCGCGGGGATTTCTTGAACTGCCGATTAGCGGTAAACGGCATCCAGAAGGCGCTCAGGTCGTTCGGCACCACGGCATTTGAATTGGACACGGACGTCTCGCTCTCGTTGATTCTGCTCGGGCCTGTCATTTGGCACTTGACGGGACGCCGTTAAGTCCAGAAATTTTGACCAGTTGGAAAAATGTTAGCACTCCCAAACTTTCTAGCAAGGCGAAAATGCCGCCCTCAAAGCTGAAAAGTGCCGAGCCCTCCGCCACCCCCAAGCGCCAGCACAAAGCCGACGCCAAGGCGGCCGCGCACCCGCATCCCAAGCCGCGCCCGCTGACCCGCATCCAGCGGGAAAAGCAGGACGTGATCCTGGAGGCGGCGCTGGAGGTGTTTTCGGTGCATGGCTTTCGCGGCGCCACGATCGACCAGATCGCCGAAGTGGCCGGGATGAGCAAGCCCAACCTGCTCTACTACTTTCCCCGGAAGGAAGAGATTCATCGCCGGCTGATGGCGGCTTTGCTCGAAACCTGGCTGGCGCCGCTGCAGGAAATGAACGCCGATGGCGATCCTTTCCCCGAGATCCGTTCCTATATCCGCCGCAAGCTCGAAATGGCGCGCGACTATCCGCGCGAAAGTCGCCTGTTTGCCAATGAGATGCTGCAGGGCGCGCCGCGCATCATCGAGATGATCGAGATCGACCTCAAGAACCTGGTCGACGAGAAGGCCAAGGTGATGCTGGGCTGGATGGACGAGGGCAAGCTGGCCCGCACGGACCCCTATCACCTGATCTTCTCGATCTGGGCGACGACTCAGCACTATGCCGATTTCGACGTGCAGGTGCGGGCCGTGCTCGGCCCCGATCGCGGCGGCGAAGGCCGCTTCGAGGATGCGGCCCGCTATCTCGAGCAGCTGTTCCTGCACGGGCTGACGCCACGACCCAAAGCCTGATCCGCAAGCCCGGTTTGACAGCACGCATTGTTCGCCCTAATAGTTAAGTATACTATTAAGTTATGGAGCTTGGAAATGGCACAGCAGGTTCGCGCCCACATGATGCTGTCGCTGGACGGGTTCGGGACCGGCGTGAACCAGACGCGGCAGAGCCCCTTCGGATCCATCGACCCGCGGCAACTGGGTCGGTTCATGTTTGAGGATGCCGACAACAACCGCGCGGAAATCGACGCGATCACCGACTATGGTGCCTTCATCATGGGCCGCAACATGTTCGCCGCGCCTGGACCCGATGTGTGGGAAGCGGAGTGGACCGGCTGGTGGGGGCCAAACCCGCCCTATCACGCACCGGTTTTCGTGCTGACCCACCATGAGCACCCGCCCATCGCGATGGAGGGCGGTACGGTGTTTCACTTCGTGACGGACGGACCGGAATCTGCGCTCACGCTGGCGCGGCAGGCGGCGGGCGCACGCAATGTTGCCATAGCCGGTGGCGTGAGCACGACGCGGCACTATCTCAATGCCGGCGCCGTGGACACCTTGCACCTGCATATCGCGCCGCTGATCGCGGTTCATGGTGAGCGGCTGTGGGATGGGCTGACGGCGAGGCTCGAACCGATCGGCGCCCGCGCCACGCGCTACACCACCCATATGGACTATCGGGTGGTCAAAGCCTGAGGAGCCGCCGGGGCGGCTAACCGCCCCGAGCGTTCAGGTCAGAGCGAAGCGGCGATGGGCAGCAGGAAAGCGCCCACCAGGCCGACATTCATGATCGTCGCATTGAAGTGGGTGGCGCGGTCGGCGCCCGAATAGTCCCAGAAATTGTGGAACAGCACGGTGGCGAAGATCACGAAGACGATCAGGGCCGCGCCGCCGACGAGGCCGAACGGCCCGATGGCGGTCAGGGCGCCACCAACAATCTGGAGGCCCACCCCGATAATGGCGGAGAGGCGGGGCAGCACCATGCCACGGGCGGTGAGGCCTGCCGTCAGGCCAGCAATGTTGCCGACGTTCCTGATACCAAAGAGCAGGAAGGAGCCGCCGAGCAGCAGCCGGGCGAGCGCGAGGATGAGCGTGGTCGGATCGGTGGTCATGGTGGATTTCCTTAGTTGGCAGTGGGGGCTTGCCGCCTGGCGTGGCGGTCGATGAAGGCGCAGCCGCGGGCATCGATGGCGGCGCCCAGCGGGGTTTGTGGATCGGTCACCAGATCGGCGAGCGTGGTCTTGCGCAGTTCGGCGCGATAGGCCTGCTCCGCCCGCAGCATCGCGGCATTGACGGCGCAAGGCGCGCCGAAGAACTTTTCGGCGAGGGGAGCGGGTCCGCGGCGGCGAATTTCGGTGCAGCGGAAGGCCGGCGATGCTCCCTCGATGGCAACCACGATGTCGAGCAGCGAGATCGTGTCGAGCGGCCGGGCGAGGCGATAGCCGCCCTTGGGGCCGGGCACCGATTGGAGGATATCGGCGCCAACAAGCACCTGCAGATGCTTGAGCAGGTAGCTCGGGGACACGCCGTGATATTCGGCGAGCGCCGAGGCGGCGAGCACGGCATCGGCGCCAAGGCTGGCCAGCATCAGTGCGCTGTGGATTGATTGTTCGACACCGTCGCTCAGCTTCATGGACAACTCCTATCGTGGATAAATTATATCCATGATTACTTCGCTTGTCGAGACCCGCCGCCGACAAAAATTTCGACCCGCGCCGGGAAGGACGCGGGTCGGCTGATTTTCGGGGGCAAGGGCGGCGCTGAGGCGCTCAGCGCGCCTTGCCGACCGGGCCCAGATGGGTGTGGTGAAAACCCGAGCTGAGCTTGAGGCCGTAGCCCAACAGCCGGTCGACGCCGATATGGGCGGTCCAGATGGCGGCGAGGCCGAGGGCCCATGGCCCAATGGCAAGGCCCAGCAGGGCCAGCAGGGCCGGCGCGACATAGGTATGGGCCAGGTTATAGGTCAGCGTGCCCATGGCGGTGGAGCGCAGATAGCCCAGCATGGCGAGATCGGGCGCCAGGAGCAGCAGGGCAAAGACCCACCAGGATTGGCCCAGCCAGGCATAGGCGGCGATGCCCAGGGCCAGCATGACGCCGCCTTCAAGGCGCTGCAGCAGGCGGGCATTGGCGGCGGCAGCGGATGCGGCGGCGGCAGATTGCGGCGTGAAGTGGTTGGTCATGGCGGTTTCCTTCCTCGATGTGGAAAGAACTAGCCCAATCATCCTTGTTTGGCTTTTGCCTAAGACCGGAGGTTCTCTATTCAAAAATGAATGGAGGTGCCTAGGCGGTCGCGAGGAGCTGTGCCGCCAGCGGCGATGATGGCCCGGAGCTGGATTGTGCCTCGCCAGCGAAGCGGAAGGCGCTGCCGGGCGCCGATTTCGCGCGATAGAGCGCCGCGTCGGCGGCACCCATCAGCGTGGATGGCAGCAGGTGCAGCGCGGCTGCCGGAACGATGCCGAGGCTCACGCCAACCCGCACCGTGCTGTCCTCGATGGGGATGGGTTGCTCGATGGCGGTGATGCAATGCTGCGCCAGCACGGTCAATGCGGGCTGCGTCGACCGGCTGGTGCACAGCATGACGAACTCATCGCCACCCAGGCGCGCCAGCAAATCACCCGCGTCGAGCAGGCGCGACAGCCGAGCGCCGACCACGCGCAGCACTTCGTCGCCAGCCGGATGGCCGAAGGCGTCGTTGATATCCTTGAAGTGGTCGAGATCGAGGATGATGATGGCAAAGGGTGTCGCACCGAGGGCCAGGTCGCTCAGCGCGGTTTCGAAGGCCAGGCGGTTGGCCAGCCCCGTCACCACATCGCTGCGCGACTGGCGATGGGCCAGTTGCCGCTGGCGCTCGATATCGGTCACCACCTGGCGCATTTTCAGCAGCACCCCCAGCACCAGCAGCAGCATGGCGCCGATGATCGGCAGGCGGACGGGTGCGAACTGGCGGAAAATCTGCTCGGCCATGTTGGATCGGGTCCAGGTAAGGTAGCTGCCCGAGGGACCCTGGTCGGCCAGGAGCGGAATCTGCTGGGTCAAGGTGTCGGCCTGCAGCCGGGTGGACAAGTGGGCGCCCGACAGTCCGGCAACCTGCCCCAGCGCGATGGCATGGGTTTCGGTCAACGAGCCGTGGATGGCCACCATGGCGTCAATGGCATTGGCGGCACGCAGGCGTTCGGTGGCGAGATCGGCCTGATCGATGCTGCGCATGACCTGAAGCGCGGTGCCGACCAGCAGCATGGCAGAGATGACCAGTCCGACCGCGCAAAGCATGATCAGCCGCCCGATCGTCCTGATGCCATGATGCTCGTCCCGCCGCGTCGCTGCTGTTGCAGGCGGCGCGTCGGGACGGTGGGTCGATTGAAATATCATTGCCTGCGTCCTAAGCGCGGCAAGTCTGACCCCGAAGTCATTTGAAAAGGGTTATCGCCGCCAAACTAAAGTGCGTCGGCAATGACCAGCAGCAACCCGCCCACCAGCGTGATGTTGACCAGCGTCAGGTAAAGATGCGGATCGCGCTCCTTGCCCTTGAAGCGGAAGAGATTGTGGTAGCAGGCCGTGGCCAGCACGAGGAACACGATCAGCACCAGCGCGCCGAGCACGGTAAACCAGCCCAGCACAAGGGAAATGCCGCCGACCCACTGCATGGCGAAGCCCGCCGCGACCAGCGCCGGGGGCATGGACCAGCCATAGTTGGTGACCGACGGGATGCGATCGCGAAACCCGACCGTGTTGCGGAAAGCGGCGATGACGAAGAACAGGCCGAAAATGATGCGCCCGAGCAGCATCAACGTGGCAGCGGTGGTCATGATATCCCCCTTGAAAACGGGACTGGCCTAGCACGATTCCGGGCCGGACCAGCAGCCACAATCGCGCCACAATCGGGCTCGGACGGCCGCGACATCGTCCAAATTCTGCGCGGAACCTTATGCTCTGTGCGATTTTGGGACAGTTCGGGTGGAACTGTGACGTCACGGCCACAGCAAGCAAGATGAATCCGGGATCGGCCCGGATGCGGTCGCCGGTTGCTCGCAAGCAGCCTGATAGCGGATTCATTTCCTCCAGTTTCGCCGATCCATTCAGCAACACGGCAGAAATACTGCCGCAAATGCTGCGGCATGCCTGCAACAGGCGGATGGTCTCGGCCGGATATGGCCAGCAAGGGCACATTGTGGCCCGCTGGCGCCATTAATCAGCAACTCACCTTAAACTTCGTGAGTCAAAAGCTTGATTAGAAAAGCCGTTTCCGTCGCCGCAGTTGCTGCAGCTCTCCTCACCTTTTCCACTGCAGCCTATGCCCAATGCGGCGGCGCCTCCTGGTACGGTCCCGGTTTCAACGGGAAACGGGCCGCTTCAGGAGAGATCTTCAACGAAAACGCCATGACGGCGGCGCATCGTTCCCTCCCCTTCGGCACCAAGGTCATGGTCACCGACCAGCGGACCGGCAATGAAATCGAAGTGACCATCAATGATCGCGGGCCGTTCCACGGCAGCCGCATCATCGATCTCAGCAAGGCTGCAGCGACCAAGCTGGGCTTCCGCAATCGCGGCACGACCTCGGTCTGCATCAGCCAGCTCTAAGACGCCGGCGCGCATGGATGAAAAAGGGCCGCTCCGATGGGGCGGCCCTTTGCTTATTCTGCCCTATGGGTAGAGGAATAGCTCAGCGCAGGCCAAGCGCCTCGATGGCGGCGACCTGCTCGGCCTCGAGCAGGCCACGCCGCTCGGCGACCAGCGCAGCATCGAGCTCGGCGACATTCTTGACCCCCAGCACCAGCGTATCGACACCCGCTATGCCCAGTGCATAGCGATGGGCCACGATGGACGGGTCCTCGCCCCAGGCGGCACAGAGGTCGCGATAGGGCGCGGCGCGGCGGAAATCGGCCGCGGTCGGCGAATTGTCCGCCCGGTCGAGCCCCGAGGTCAGTGCACCAGCCTGCACGGCACGAACGCCCATGACGCCGACGCCAGCGGCTTTTGCCGCGGCGATGACCGAGCGCGGTTGCGGGGCGAGGCCGGTGCCGTTCATTTCGCCGGGACTGTCGAGCAGGTTGGCGATGGCCTGCACGGCTGCCGGCAGCGGGCCGGATGAGAGGGCATCGATGGTGGCGGCGGCATGGTTGATGCCGGTAATACCCCAGTGGCCGATCAGTCCTTCATCCACCAGCCGCGCAAAGGCGGGCACCACCGCCTCGCGGTAGAGCGAAAGCCGGGTCGAGCGCTCGTCCCTGGGCGGCTGCGCCGTCGGATACTCGAAATCGTCGGGCCGGATCTCGCTGTGCAGCAGGAACATATCGACCCGTTCGAGCCGCATGGCCTTGAGGCTGGCTTCGAGCGAGGCGCGGAAGCGGTCATAGACCTCGCCAGCCGGCGGTGAGTTGAGCCCATATTTGGTGGTCACCCGCACGCCGCGCGGCAGCCTGCCCTCGAAGGCCCGGCCGATCATGGCTTCGCAGATCTTGTAGCCGGGGGCCGCATCGATGAGGTCGATGCCAGTGTCGACGGCGTGGCGGAGCGTTGCCACTGCGTCATCCTCGGAGGTAGGGCCCCAGACCTGGCCGATGCCACCACCACCAAGGGTGAGGCGGCTGACCGATCCGAAGGTGCCCAGTGTGTTGATCTGCATGGAGATTCTCCGTTTCAGACGGCGTTGTTGAGCCGGTGCATCTGCTCAGGCGTGAGCCTGATGGCGGCAGCGCCGAGGTTTTCACTGAGCTGGGCTTCGGTCGAGACCGCCATCAACGGAATGATCTGCGGCGTCGAAGCGAGCAGCCAGGCCAGAACGACCTGACCGGCCGTAGCCCCCAGCTCGGCGGCGACGGCGTCGAGGACGACACGGCGCTTCGCGTTATCCTCGGTGCGCACCTGCTCCTGCATCCTTTCGGGATCATGATAGGCGCCACGCAGCAGCGGCGAATAGGCAATCACGCGGAATTCGGGGTTGAAGCGGATGTAGTCGAGATGCTGGCCGCGCAACCCGCCCTCGGTGCCCCAGCCGCCCCGCAGCCCCATCGTTGCGTTGCGCTTGAGATCGGAATCGGGCCGCGAGCGGAAGTAGCTGAAATGCTGCTGCACGCCGACATATTCGGGAAAGCCGAGCTGTCGGCTCAGTTGCCGCGCCCGCTCGATGCGCCAAACCGCATAATTGGAGCAGGCGATGGCGCGCACCTTGCCTGACCGTACCACCGCGTCAAACCCGGCCAGGGTTTCCTCCAGCGGCGTGGTGCGGTCATCGATATGGGCATAGTAGAGATCGACATAGTCGGTGCCGAGGCGGCGCAGCGAGTCATCGATATCGCGGATGATCGTGTCCTTGCCCAGGCCCTGGATATCCTCGAGGCCGACGCCCGGCCGGCTGGGCAGGGCGCCGGTCTTGGTGGCGATGATGAGATCGTCGCGGCGGCCGCGCGACTTGAGCCAGCGGCCCAGCACTTCCTCGCTGGCGCCGGAGCGACCATTGGCCGGCCAGAAGGCATAATTGTTCGACGTGTCGATGAAATTGCCGCCAGCGGTGACAAAACCGTCGAGAAGGCGACGCGATGTCGCCTCCTCGGTGGCGGTGCCAAACAGCATGGCGCCGAGCGCCAGGCTCGAGACGGAAAGTGGGCCAAGTGTGGTGCGGTCCATGCTCATCTCCTCAACCGCTGACGCAGTCGACAAAGCAGGCGATCTCGTCGCGGCTGGTGCCGACATCGGCCAGCAGGCGATCGTCGAGCGTATGCAGCTTGCGGATGGCGATACGGCGCAGGCGCCAGTCAGTGAATTTGCGGGTCAGGGGCTCGAACATGTCTGGTCTCCTTGGCGATAAGGCAAAGCCGTGCCGGCGCCGAAACCTGACGTTTCGGATTTTCAACTTTGACGATACCGGCTTTGCAGGTCAGCGCGACAACGGCGCTGCTGGGACATACCTTGCTCATTTTGCAGGGCTTTCGCTATAGTCGAGAGTGCAAGGCACTTTGCAGAAATGAAAAATGGATTTCAGTTGGGATGATCTGCGGCTGTTCCTGGATGTGGCACGGCTGGGCGGGCTGAGCGCCGCCACCGAGACGACCCGCCTCAGCGCCGCCACTTTGGGCCGACGCGTCACGGCGCTGGAGAAGCAGGTGGGCGAGCCGCTGTTTCACCGCAGCCAATCGGGCTATCGGCTGACCCAGGCCGGCGAAGACCTGCTGGAGCGGGCCGAGGATGTGGAAGCGGCCATGCAGTCGCTCAAGCGCTGGAAGGAAGGTGCGGTCGGCGAGCGGGTGGTGCGCTTCTCGGCCGGGTCATGGACCTCGGCCTTCGTTGCCAGCCATATCGGCGATATCTGGACGGTGGAGGATCGCTTCGGCGTCGAATTCGTCACCGCCATGCAGAAGGTCGATATCGGCCGGCGCAATGCCGATCTGGGCATTCGCAACCAACGGCCCACCGAGCAGTGGCTGGCGGGGCGACTGATCGGCACGGTGGCCTATGCCATCTATTCGGGGCGCCACCTGATCAACGGCATCAAGGCCGGCTATTTCGTCGGCGTGTCCGGCGAGGGCGGCCAGACGCACTCGTCGCGCTGGATGCAGGCGCGGCATGGCGACCGCATCGCCGTGCGCGGCAATGACGCCATGAGCGTCCGCGAACTGGTGGCGGGCGGGGCGGGCCTATCGGTCTTTCCCTGCTTTGTCGGCGACAGCGACCCGCGGCTGGTGCGCGTGGCACCACCCATTGCCGAGCTTGAAACGGATCAATGGCTGGTGAGCCACCACGAGGAACGGCACGAGCCGGCGGTGCATGCGGTGGCGGACCGCATCGCTGATCTGATGAAGCGGCATGGGGCGCTGTTTCGGGGGGAGATGCGGCGGGAGTGAGGGTGGGCAGGAAGAGTACCCCCTCCTAGCCTCCCCCTGAAAAGGGGGAGGAACAGATCGAGTAAAGGGCACGATCGTGCCACAACCACCGCACGGATTCCTCCCCCTATCAGGGGGAGGCTAGGTGGGGGTATCCCAACAAGAAACCAGCCAGCCGCTTACTGATCAGCCAGATACGACGCGAACTGGGCCAGGGCGGCGTTCCAGTTGATGGTGATCTCGTTGGTCGACCAGCTTTCGATATTGTCGATGTAGCAGGTCTGCGGGGCGCAGCCGGCCGCGGCAAAGAGGCCCTGGGCCACCGGGTCCTGGATGGATGAATTGGGCCCGCCCGCCAGCGCGCCCCTGGGTGGGTGCGGCAGCTCGGCATTGACCTGGTGGGCGAACCAGCGCGAGTGCTGGTTCTGGCTGAACACCGTGCCATAGCCGGTGATGTAGCTGAGGTTGAGCGCGTTGCGCCCCAGCACATAGTCGGCGCTTTCGATGGCGCCATCACGATACTTCGTCTCCCCGGTCAGCTCGTGCGCCGCCGCGAGGATGGTGCCGTTCTGCAGCACCAGATGGTTGGAGCCCCAGTCGTAAAGCCCGCCCGGCGGGGCATAGGCGTGGCCGAACGGATTGTCGGCCTGCAGCGCCAGCAGGGCATCGGCCTGGTCGATGACCAGGGCCTTGATGGCCTCGGCATCCTCGGGCGCGAGCTTGTCTGCATGGGTCGCCAGTTCGAGCAAAGCGAAGGGCGCCGTGCCGCCCCAGTCAAAGCCCTGCGGCGTGAAGACGGCAGCGCTGCCCCAGAGCGGGGAGGCCTTGAGGTAATCGAGATATTCGGCCTCATCCGTGGTGAGGAACAGTTCGGCCGCAGCCCAGAAGAACTCGTCATCCACCTTGTCGTCATTATAGGGACCACCGCCGGAATTGCCGTCGGCAGCCGGGGCGAAGACACCAGGATTGGCCAAAGCCGCCTGCCAGGCCGCGACCGCGCTGGCCTGCAGCTTTGCGGCATAGTCGGCGTCATGCGGCGCGAACAGCCGCGCGCCCTGCGCGAAAACCGCTGCGGCATTGAGCGTGGCGGCGGTCGACGGCCGGTGCAGTTCGCGGATCTTTTCGTCGAGATGGGGCAGCAGCGGCAGGCCGGTCCATTCGCTGTCATGCACCTTGTGATGCAGCATGCCGGCCATCGGCTCGCCTTCGGGCACCACCATGGCGGCGAAGAAATCGAGCTCCCAGCGCACTTCGTCGAGAATATCGGGTACGCCATTGCCGGCTTCGGGCACCGGCAGCGAGCCATCGCCGAGCGCGGCCAGCGCCGTGCCATCGCGCTGCAGAGCGCGTTCATAGGTGGCCAGCAATTGGGCGACGGAAATGCCGCCATTGACGACATATTTGCCGTGGTCGCCGGCATCGTACCAGCCGCCTACCGGCGACAGCGTATAGGCGCAGGTCCAGGCCTCGCCATAGATGGCCTGGCTCACCTCGGCGGGCTGGCAGGGCACGTCGCGGTCGCCCTGGTTGAGCGCGCCATCAGCGGGGGAACTCACATGTCCGGCCGGGCGGGCATAGGCCTCGCCGGCAATGGCGCCGTCGATTTCGATGCCGGAGCGGACCGGATAGAAATAGCTGAGCGCATCGATGCGCAGGTCACCATAGAGCCCGGCGGCGATGGCGAAGGGGTAGCTCGTCTCATCGCCGACGCTGAGCGTCAGGCCCTCGCCCATGGCGTCGAGCGCGGTGAAATCGGCGACATGCACCACCGCGCCCGCGGTTTCGTCCAAGCCACGCGGCGTGGTCTTGCCGGAGAAGATGACGGCGCCGGCAGCGTCGGCCACGGTAAAATCGAGCGGCGCATCGGCATCGTTCAGCACGGTGGCGCGCTTGGGCCCGTCGGGCAGGTAGCCGAGCTGGTTGACGCGAATGGACGGGCCGGTTTCGGCCTCATAAGCGGCGATTTCCGCGCCGCCATCGAGCGAAACGTCGTCGAGGCACAGAGTCCATTCTTCGGCGGCGCCGCCGACCTGGAACACCACTTGCGCATCCGTCATGCTGACCGGAGACACAAACGTCGCCTCGCTCGCCACGCCTTCGGGCACGGCGGTGGGGGTGAGGCTCACATAGCTGGTATAGGGATCGACCGGCATCTGCACCAAGGCGCGCACCGGACCCTTGGGGTCGCCCGCAGCGAAGAAGGCGAAGCGGTAACTCTCGCCCTCGACCAGCGCCAGATCGTTGACGCCGATAATGGCGTCCCAGGGATTGGCAAGGCCGCCCGGCACCACGGCGCAGAGCCGGCCATCGCGCAGTTCGGGCGTCAGGTTCTCGGTGGCCCACCAGGGCGCGGTTTCGCTGTCGAAGCCGCCATTGCCGATCAGCTCGGCGCCGAGTGTCGGCGCGGCCAGGCCAGAGGCCATCAGGACGATGGCGAGCCTGCTTGGTCGAAGTCGCATATTCGGTTCCTCCCAGGTGGGTTTTCTCTTGTGGATCACGCCCCTCTTGCCAATCTGAAACGTTTCCATGGGCGACGCAACCCAAGTGGGCGCGCCCAGCCGTTAGCCTTCCCTTAGCAATCGGGCCCTACCATGCGCGCCGGGAATGCATGGAGCTGGCTCGCATGAAAGCCGCCGCCTATGTGGTCGGGCCTCTGGACGGGCCGGGCGCAGCATTGATGGACCTGGCGCGGCGGCTGAGCTTCTCGGCCGTGCTGCCCTATGCCGGCGTTGCGCAGGCCGAACAGCAGGCCAATCGCACGCCGGTCTGCTTTTTCCTGTTCGCCGCGGTAGCCGATGTCGAGACGCTACGGGGCGTGGCCGAAGCCATCCGCTTCTGCCCCAGCCGGCGGGTCCGCTTCTCGCCGCTGATCTATTTCTCGGAAAGCCCGTCGATCGACAGCATCACCCGCTGCATCAATATGGGCTTTGACGATGTCATCACCATGCCGTTCACCCGGGCGCGCCTGGCCGAACGCATCGACCGACAGATCGGGCAGAGCCATATCTATTACGAAACGCCGGGCTATTTCGGTCCCGATCGGCGCGACCGGGTCACTGGACCCAGGCGCGCCGCCGAAACCCGGCTGGGTGGCCAGTTCCGCCGTCTCGAGATCGTCCGCAACCTGCTGACCGGCGTCAATGTCGTGCGCGACGACTTCCACGCACCCCCCGCGGGCTGAGATAGCGCCTGCGGCACAATTGCAACGTTGCAAGAGAGTTCGGAAATCGTTTCCGCCCGCTATTTCCCGGGTGAGCGTTTTCGCCTAATCTCGCGCCCATTCTTTCGCGAGTAGTTTCTGCCATGAGATTCGGCATCGACCTGCCGCCCCAGATCAAGGTGTTCGGGGCGTTTTTCATTTATTCGTTCACCATGGGCAGCATGTTCCCGCGCCTGCCCGACATCCAGCGCGCGCTCGGCGTGGCCGAGGGGCAGCTGGGGCTGGCGCTGATCGGCTCGGCCGTGGGCACGCTGATTTCGCTGACCTTTGCCGGGCGATTGATCGAGACGGTTGGCTATCGCCGCGTGTTGCTCAGCGCCATCCCGCTTCTGGCCGTGCTCTATGCGCTGGCCATGTGGGCGCAGAGCCCCTGGATGCTGTTCCTGCTGCTGGTGCCGGTGGGTCTGACGATCGGGTCGATCGAGATCATCATCAATATCGAGGCTGACCGCGTCGAGCACGCCATCGGCCGCCGCATCATGAGCCGGGCCCACGCCTTCTGGAGCCTGGGCTTTTTCTCGGCCGGCATGGTTGGCGCCTTCATCGCGCAGACCGGTCTGGCGCCGCAATGGCACCTGATGCTGATGGTCCCGGTATCGCTGCTGCTGACGCTGCTGGTGCTGGGCCGTTTCGAGGCGGCGCCGCATCGTTCGGGCTCGAGCACCGAAGAAACCCCGCGCCTGGCGCGTCCCACCTTGGCGATCATGATGCTGGTGGCCGTGTGCCTGTCGGCCATGCTGATGGAGGGGGCCGGCATCGACTGGTCGGCCATCTATATGCGCGACATCTTCGCGGTCGAGCCGTTCTGGGCCGGCTTTGCCGTGGCGCTGGTCGCCGGATCGCAGGCCTTTGCGCGCTTCTTTGCCGATGGCTTTGTCGAACGCTACAGCCCCGTATTGGTGGCGCGCGTGCTGCTGGCGGTGCTGGGTGCGGGCGTCGTGCTGGTCTTCTTCGCGCCTCACGCGCTCCTCGCCTATCTCGGCTTCGCGCTGATCGGGATCGGCTCAAGCGCGCTGTTCCCGTTGGCCATGTCGGCGGCGGCGCAGCAGACCGATCGCCCGGCGGCCATCAATGTGGCGGCGCTGGCGCAATTCTCCTTCACGGCCTTCCTGCTCGGACCGCCATTGCTGGGCTATGTGGCCGAGCATTTCGGCATCCGCTGGGCCTTTGGCATCGGCTTGCCGCTGGTGCTGCTGGGCCTGCTGACCGCCCATGTCCTCTCGCCGAGACGCACGGCCAAGCCGGTATTCGCCCAATGACCATGATCGCGCCGCAGCACCGGCTCTATGCCTGCTTCTTCCTGTTCGCCGTAACGACGGGCGCGCTGATGGCGCGCCTGCCCGATATCCAGACCCATCTCGGCGTCACCGAGAGCCAGCTGGGCCTCACCATGATCGGCATGTCGATCGGCTCGCTGATCTCGCTCACCTTTGGGGCTTCCGTTATCGAAAAACTGGGCGTGCGCACCACGGCCTTCTTCACCGTGCTCGGACCGGCGCTGCTGTTCGCCACCATTCCCTGGCTCGGCGTGGCGCCGGCGGTATTTGCCGTGCTGTTCGCCACGGGGCTGTTGTCGGGCGCGCTCGAAATCAACCTCAATGTCGAGATCGACCGGCTGGAAATGCATACCGGTGGGCGGTTCATGAACCGGGCGCACGGCTTCTGGAGCGTCGGCTTTTTCGTCACGGCGCTGGCTGGGGCCGGTATCCGCCAGTCCGGCCTTTCGGTCGAGGCGCATCTGGGGCTGATCGCCGCCTTCGTGGTGCTTGTCGGCGGCTACATGATCTGGGGCATCGTGCCTTCGCCGGCGCCGCAGCGGACGCATTCGGAAAATACCCACCGTATCGCCTTCCCCAATTGGGGCCTGCTGCCGCTGTGCCTGATCGGCTTTGCCGCGTTCCTCGTGGAAGGCGCCGGCATCGACTGGTCGGCCATCTATATGCGCGACGTGTTCTCGGCCCAGCCGTTTGTCGGCGGCATGGGGCTGACGCTGTTTGCCGGCTTCATGGCGGCGATGCGCCTCACGGCCGATCCGATCGTGTCGCGCTTCGGCCCGCGTCTGGTGGCCATGGTGCTGCTCAGCATTGCCAGCATCGGCGTGCTGATGGTGGGCTATGCGCCCATGCCGGAAATCGCGCTGGCGGGCTTTGCGCTGATGGGCATCGGCTGTTCGGCGGTCTATCCGCTGGCGGTGTCGGCCGCGGCGCAGCGCACCGACCGGCCCGCGGCGGTCAATGTCGCGGCGCTCGGGCAGGTGAGCTTCGTGGTGTTCTTCCTCGCCCCGCCGCTGCTCGGCTTCGTCGCCGAATATCTGGGCATCCGCAATTCCTACCTCGTCTGCCTGCCGCTGCTGCTGGCGGGCCTGTGGGCGTCGAGCTTTGCGCTCGGCAACCGCAAGGTGGAGGCGCCCCATGGCCTGCCGCCGGAGCCCAGCCCGCTCGGCTGACCGGCAACAGTCTTGCTGACAGGTTCTGGCGCCCGGTTGCGCCAGAACCCTGTCAGGCATATCGATCCCCACAAGCCGAGCGTCCGGCACTCGATCGGCAAGGAAATACCCGACATGCGCCCGCATCACCGAATCTACGGCGTGTTCTTCATCTTCGCGCTCTCGATGGGCGCGCTGCTGTCGCGCCTGCCCGATCTGCAGCGCCAGCTCGGGCTCACCGAGGGCCAGCTTGGCCTCACCCTGATCGCCATGTCATGCGGTGCGCTTGTGGCGCTGACCTTTTCCGGCCCGCTGATCGCCCGGACTACGGCACGAACCGGGGTGTTCGTCACCATTTTCGGCGCGTCGGTGCTCTACGCGCTGGTGCCGTTCATGCCCTCGGCAATCCTGGTGGCGCCGCTCTTCTTCGTGGCGGGCCTGTTTGCCGGAGCGGTGGAAGTCATCGTCAATCTGGAGGCCGACCGGCTCGAAGCCCAGCTCGGCTATCGCATCATGAGCCGCACCCATGGCATGTGGAGCCTGGGCTTTTTCGCCACCGCGCTCATCAGCGCCGGCGTTCGCCAGCTCGGCGTGCCGATCCACATCCATCTGCTGGTGGCCCTGGTCGTGGTTTTGATCGCCGGAACTGTCGTATTCCGCGGTATCGAGGATGCGCCGCTGCGGCCCGACTCCCATACCGGCGACACGCCGCTGATCGCCTTTCCGACGCTGGGGCTGGCGGCGCTCTGCATCATCGGCGCGGCGCCGCTGCTGGCCGAGGGCGCGGGCGTCGACTGGTCGGCGATCTATATGCGGGACGTCTTTGCGGTCGAGCCGTTCATCGGCGGCCTCAGCATCACTGTTTTCTCGCTGTTCATGGCCATTGCGCGGCTCACCATGGATGGTGTGGTCGACCGTTTCTCGCCCCGCGCGGTGGCGGCGACGCTGCTGCTGATCGCCATTGCCGGGCTCGTGCTGGTGGCAACGGCGCCGCATGAATATGTGGCATTGCTCGGCTTTGCGCTGACCGGCATCGGCTGCAGCGCGGTCTATCCGCTGGCTGTATCGGCGGCGGCGCAGCGCACCGACCGGCCGGCGGCGGTCAATGTGGCCTCGCTCGGGCAGATGACCTTCGTCGTGTTTTTCCTCGGGCCGCCGCTGCTCGGCTTCGTCGCCGAGCGCTTCGGCATCCGCGTGTCATATTGGGTTGTCGTGCCGACGCTGGTGGTGGCACTTTTGGTGGTCCGGGCCCTGCCGGCGGCGCGAACCCAGGGGGAGACGGCACCCGCCCATGGCTGACCTGCCACCCATCGTCGACCTGCGCCAATCGGCGACGGCTTTGCGGGTGCAGCGCGGGGTGATGCGCATGCTGCGCGAGCGGCACGACATGGCCTGCTATGCCGAAGTGCCGCTGGCCAATGGCAGGCGGGCCGATGTGCTGGCGGTGGGTCCCAAGGGCGAGATCTGGATCATCGAGATCAAGTCGAGCCTGATCGACTTCCAGGTCGATCGCAAATGGCCGGAATACCGGGAATTTTCCGACAAGTTCTTCTTTGCCAAGCCGCCCGAGCTGGAAGCCGAGATCTTCCCTGATAGCGAAGGCTTGATCGTTGCCGACGGGCATGATGGCGCCATCCTGCGCGACAGCCCCGATACGCCCCTGGCCCCGGCCCGGCGCAAGGCGCTGATGCTCAAGCTCGCCCGCCTCGGCGCGGACCGCATCCACATCCTGATGGACCCCGGTCCAAAGTGAGTTCCATGCCCATCACCCGCTGGCGCATCATCGCCCTGTTCTTCATCCACGCGCTGGCCATCGGCGCGCTGCATACGCGCATCCCCGATATCCAGCTGCAGATCGGGCTGAGCGAAGGCCAGCTCGGCCTGGTACTGATGGGGCAGCCGCTGGGGGCGCTGTCGATGTTCCTGTTTTCGAGCCGGATCATCGAGCGCTTCGGGCCGCGCAAGATCATCCTCGTGCTGCTGCCCGTCGTGACGATCAGCGCGGCGCTGGTCACGGTGTGGCTCAACCCCATCGCCATGTTCGCGCTGCTGGCCGTCAACGGCGTCGGCTTCTCGATCACCAATATCGCCATCAATGTGGAAGCCGACCGTATCGAAGCGGCGTCGGACAGCCGCATCATGAATACCTGCCACGGCGTGTGGAGCATCGGGTTCCTGATGACCTCGCTGCTGGGCGCGGCTTTGCGCGGCTTCGATGTCGCGCCGGCCCTGCATATGTGGCTGCTGTCGCCACTGGTGATCGTGCTGCTGCTGGCGGTGGTCGTCCCCATGCCGGTGACGCCGCCGCGCGCCCATGCCGGCAACGGCAATGCGCGCAAGCTCGCCTGGCCGACGCTGGCAACCCTGGGCCTGGTCGCCTTCGGGCTGGGTGCGGGCCTGACCGAGGGCGCGGCGCGCGCCTGGTCGATCATCTATCTGCGCGACAATTTCGAGGTCGCCGCCTGGATCGAGTCGCTGGCCCTGCCGGCGTTGCTCGCCACCATGGCGCTGGGCCGACTGGTGGCGGATCGCTTCATCGACCGCTTCGGTCCGGTGCGCGTGGCCCGAGTACTGGCGAGCATCGCCGTCGCGGGCATGGTGTTGCTGGTGGTTTCGCCCAATGCAGGCCTCGCGCTGGCCGGGTTCGGGCTCGTGGGTATCGGCATCTGCGTGCTCTATCCGCTGATGCTGTCGGCCGCCGCGCGGCTGGGCGACCGGCCGGCCAGCCAGAACGTGGCCGCGACGACGCTGATCTTCCAATTGGTCAATCTGGGCGCGCCGGTGCTGATCGGCGCCATGGCGCAGGGCCTGGGCATCCGCATGGCCTTTGCCATGCTGCTGCCCCTGCTGGTGCTGACCTGGGCCATGGCCGGGAAGCTGGCGCCGAAGGCGCAGAGTACCCCCGCCTAATCTCCCCCCAAACAGGGGAGGCTACGAGGGGGTATGCTTCCTATTCGTCAAAACTCTGGCTCTCCACCGGCGTGATGGGCGTCGCGATCGGGGGTGGGGTCGGGGCGGCGCCGAGGGCGTCGAGTTCCTTTTGCAGCGCCCGCATGACCGCCAGCTTTTCCTCGGCCGAGCCCGATTGCAGCCGTTGGCTCAGCCGGATGGTGAAATCGGAAAAGGCGTTGTGCCAATCCGAATGCACCTGCAGCGGATCGATGCGCGGCGTGGCCGCCTGGGCCTTGGCGGCAATGCCGGCGGCGGTGAGTTCGAAATAATCGTCGAGCAGGGGCAGGACGACCTGGTCGCCGGCAATGCCCGTTGCCATCAGCGCCGACCGCAGGGCAGCGCGCTCCTCGTCTTCGCCATGGGTCAGGAAGATCGCGCCATGCGCCGGCAGACGCGCCTTGATCCAGGCCATCAGCTCGGAGTGATCGGCATGGGCCGAATAATTGCCCATCGAGCGGATGGTGGCGCGGATGGGCACCAGGGTGGAGTGGATGCGCGCTTCCTTGGCGCCGCTGAGGATCACATGGCCCAAAGTGCCCGGCGCCTGGTAGCCGACGAAGAGCACGGTGGCGTTCGAGCGGATCAGGTTGTTGCGCAGGTGGTGCTTGATACGACCGGCATCGGCCATGCCCGAGGCGCTCATGATGATGGCGCCGCCGCGGATGGTGTTGATGGCCTTGGACTCTTCGACGCCCTCGACAATGCGGAAACGGGGATCGTTGAACAGCTCGTCGGCGCCCAGTTCGACGTCGTCGAACATCTTGGCATATTTGCGATAGACGCCGGTGACCTTGGAGGCCAGCGGACTGTCGAGGAAGACCAGCTTGGGATCGATCTCGCCCGATTTGATCAGATAGCCGATATCGTGCAGCAGCTCCTGGCTGCGCTCGACGGCAAAGGCCGGGATGACCAGGTTGCCACCCCGCGCCATGGCGGTGTTGATCTCTTGCTTGAGGGCGGCACGACGCTGGCTCAGCGTATAGTCCTCGCGCTCGCGCCCGCCATAGGTGCTTTCGCAGAGGATGTAGTCAAAGCCCGCCGGACCCTCGGGCTCGTTGTAGAACACCTTCTCGTCCGGCCCGATATCGCCCGAGAACATCAGGCGGATGGTCTTGTCGCCATCTCTGACCTCGACCTCGATGGAGGCCGAGCCGATGATATGCCCGGCATTCCAGTAGCGGGCGCGGACGCCCGGACCGGGCTCGATCCATTCGCCATACTGGCAGGTCTTGCGATGGGCCAGCGCCTCGGTGGCGTCTTCCATGGTGTAGAGCGGCTTGGCGGGTTCGTCGCCGCGCCGGTTGTGCTTCTTGGTCTCGCGTTCGGCTTCGCTTTCCTGGATGCCGGCGCTGTCGGGCAAGAGATATTCGAGCAGGCCCGCCGTGGGCTCGGTCATCCACATCGGGCCGCGCCAGCCCTCGCGATAGAGCTTGGGCAGGAGGCCGGCATGGTCGATATGGGCGTGGGTCAGCAGCAGGAAATCGATCGCCTTGGGGTCGAAGGGCGTCGGCTTGAGATTGAGGTCGCGCACCGACTTGTTGCCCTGGAACAGGCCGCAATCGACGAGGAACCGGCCCCCGGCATGCTCGACCCGATAGCAGGAGCCGGTCACCGTGCCCGCCGCGCCGTGGAAGTGAAGGGTGACGGTCATGGCTGCGGCTCCTGTTTTTTGCAGTGTTGGTCTGCAAGTGTGTCATTACCGAGAAGGCGCAACAACCTCCGGTCGTCACCCTCGGGCTTGACCCGAGGGCTCTTCACTTGCTGAGCGTTCGGTAAGTACAGAGCCCTCGGGGCAAGCCCGAGGGAGACGGCCGGTCGTGCTGCCGATCGCCTTCTCCCCTTGCGGGAGAGGGGCAGAGACTAGCGCGGCGCGCGTTTGGCCAGAATACGCTGCAAGGTGCGGCGGTGCATGTTGAGGCGGCGCGCCGTTTCCGAGACGTTACGGTCGCACAGTTCATAGACGCGCTGGATATGTTCCCAACGCACCCGGTCGGCCGACATCGGGTTTTCCGGCGGCTCGGGCTTGTCCTCGCCGGTAGCCAGCAGCGCATTGATGACGTCGTCGGCATCGGCGGGCTTGCTCAGATAATCGATGGCGCCCAGCTTCACGGCGGTGACGGCGGTGGCGATATTGCCGTAGCCGGTCAGCACCACGGCCCGCGCATCGGGTCGCTTGGTGTGCAGTGCCGAGACCACTTCGAGCCCGTTGCCGTCTTCGAGGCGCAGGTCGACCACGGCATAGGCGGGTGGCTTTTCCGCCACCGCGGCCAGCCCTTCGGCGACCGAGCCGGCAATGCGGACATCAAAGCCGCGCCGCGCCATGGCGCGCTCGAGGCGCTGCAGAAAGGCCGCGTCGTCATCGACAAGCAGCAGGCTGGGGTCGGTGGCCAGGAGGTCTTCGATCGTGCTCATGGGCTTTCACATAAGGCTTTGGTGCGGAAAGGTCAAAATGTGGCTCTGATGCATCCCCAACCACTGAGCGGCACCTCCCCCTCGACGGGGGAGGTTGGGAGGGGGTGCTGGGAGTCCCGATATCCGGGCCAACCACCCCCCACCCTGACCCCCCGCAAGGGGGAGGGTGTCGACTGCGAATGCGATGCCTACCCACCCGCCTCCACCGCGCTCCTCGGCCAGACAATCCGCACCCTGGCATGTCCATTGGCGGCGATATTCTCGAAGGCCAGCCGTCCACCGGTGCGCTCGAGCAGGGTCTTGGCGATGAAGACACCCAGGCCCAGGCCCCCCGGCTTGCTGGCATCGGGCCCGTGGGGATCGCGGGGGCGGCTGGTGAGGTAGGGCTCGCCCAGCCGGGCGATCAGCTCGGGCGCAAAGCCCGGGCCGTCGTCCGTGATCGAGACGGACACCGCTTCGAGGTCCCAGGAGGCCTCGACCCGCACATTGCTGCGCGCAAAGTCGGTGGCGTTTTCGATGAGGTTGCCCAGGCCATAGAGCAGGCCGACGCTGCGCTGGAACACCGGGGGCGGGCCGGCCGCCCTTTCGTTGTAGAAGAGGATCGCCTTGCCGCGCCCCTCATGCGGGCGGGCGACTTCGGCCAGAAGATCAGTCAGCGGCACGGCGGCGAAGGGGTCGCCGCCATCGCTGCCCAGGTTGCGCAGCTTGGCGAGGATGGCGCGACAGCGCGCCGCCTGCTCGATGATGAGTTCCACGTCGTCGGCCAGGTCGCTGCCGGGCTCGGCTTCGGCGCGCATTTCCTTGGCGGCCAGGGCGATGGTCGAAAGCGGCGTGCCCAGCTCATGCGCGGCAGCGGCGGCCAGGCCATCGAGCGCCGAGAGCTGCTCCTTGCGCGACAGCGCCAGTTCGGTCGCCGCCAGCGCGTCGGCGATCTGGCGGGCGTCATGGGCGACGCGATTGGTATAGGCCGAGATGAAGACCACGCCGCAGACGATCGAGACCCAGATGCCGATGACATAGATGCGGTTGAAGACGATCTGTTCGTTGGGGGCCCATGGCAAAGGCAAGTGCCAGACCGAGAGGGCCGAGGCGATGATCGCGGCCAGGAGCGCGATGAAGAAGGTGGCCCGCTGCGGCAGGGTGGTCGCCGAAACCGAGACCGGCGCCAGCAGCAGCAGCGAAAACGGGTTCTGCAGGCCGCCGGTGAGCGCCAACAGGCCGCCCAGCTGCAGCAGGTCGAAGCCGACCTGGCTGGCCGCCGACAGCGAAGTGGGGCGATGGGAGGCGCCAAGCCGCAGCACCAGGCCCAGATTGAGCCCGGCCGAGGCGGCGATGAGCGCGAAACACTCCACCAGCGGCAGCGGGAAACCGAGCCCGAACGCCACGAACAGCACGCCGATGGTCTGTCCGCCGACCGCCAGCCAGCGCAAAAGCACCAGGGTTTGCAGGCGCAGCGGCCGCCAGGTGGAGGGCAATGGCAGGCCATCGGCCTGGGTCATGGTCATTTTTGCGCCTTTCCGAGGTATAAACCGGTCGCCCCATGGTGAGGCAAAAACTGCATTTCAAGGGTCAAAAACGCATAGGCACAGCATTGATCCCACCCCAGAGCGGGCCACGTAAGGGTCATCGTGACTGGGAGAATGAAACCGAAATGACCACAGCAATCATCAAACCTCAATGGTCCCCGCTGACCATCGCCCTCATGGTTTTGGGCTTTATCGTCTTCTGGCCGCTTGGCCTGGCCGTCCTGGGCTACATCCTGTGGGGTGAAAAGTTCGGCGGCTCGTCCGAGAAGGCTCAGGCCTACTGGAACAAGGGCCGCGACTGGTGCGCCCCCAACCGCCATCGCCATCACGGCTGGCACAACCACCGGAGCCACGGCATGAACTCGAGCGGCAATGCAGCCTTTGACGACTACCGCGCCGAACAGCTCAAGCGCCTCGACGAAGAGCGCGCCCGCCTCGACGCCGAGATCGAAGCCTTCCACGAATACATGGCCAACCTCAACAAGGCCAAGGATCGTGAAGAGTTCGATCGCTTCATGAACGAACGCCGCGGTTCGCGCCAGGGCTATGACCAGCCCAAGCCCGACAATGGCGACCAGAACAACAACGGTTGGGGCAATAACGGCTAACCCCTCCGGCGAGGTGCGCCCCGCGGCGCATCCTTCGCCAGCCGACCTCCCCGACCTTCTCTCCTCCTGAAGCCGGTCGTTTCCCACGACCCAACTGGCGCCCCGAACGGGGCGCCATTTTTCGTTGGGGGGCTTTTGATCCGCAGGGACCTCAGTCGACACCCTCCCCCTTGCGGGGAGGGGCGGGGTGGGGGGCGTTTGGCCCCAATATCGGGGCTCTCAACACGCCCTCCCAACCTCCCCCGTCAAGGGGGAGGTGCCGCGCAGCGGATGGGGAGTCATTCGGGCCAAATCCCGCTATCATACCCCCGCGATTCCCTGGGCCTTCATGAACCTCTTCTTCCGCGCCAAGCCGAAAATTCCTGCCAGCACCGTCATCGACATCGATGGCGCGCCGGTTGTCGTGACCGTGCGGGTCAATGCGCGGGCGCGCAGCTATCGGCTGTCGCTGCCCCATAGTGGCGGCCCGCTGCTGACCCTGCCCCCGCATGGCAAGTGGGCCGAGGCCGAGGCGTTCCTGGCGCGGCATCGCAACTGGCTGGCCGCCCGCATCCATCGTGCGCCCGAAGCGTCGCGCTTCGGCGATGGCGGCGTGGTGCCACTGCGCGGCGTCGATCATCGCATCATCGCTACGGGCAAGATCCGTGGTCATGTCGAAGTGGCCGATGATGACGGGGCGCCGGTCCTGCTGGTGCCTGGCGACCCCGCCCATCAGGCGCGGCGGTTGACCGACTGGCTCAAGGACGAAGCGCAGGCCGACCTGGCCGAACGGACAGCGATCCATGCGGCCCGGCTGGGCGTCACCGTCAAATCGGTCAAGATGCGCAGCCAGTCGAGCCGCTGGGGCTCGTGCTCGTCATCGGGCAATATCAACTACAACTGGCGGCTGATCCTGGCGCCGCCCTTCGTGCTCGACTATGTGGCGGCCCATGAGGTGGCGCATCTGGTCGAGATGAACCACTCCGCGGCGTTCTGGGCGACGGTCAAGCGCACGCTGCCGGAGATGGAAAAGGGCCGCGCCTGGCTCAAGGCGCATGGCCGGCAGCTGATGGCGCATGGGGGCTGACTAGAGCCCTTGTTCCTCTCCCCATCGGGGAGAGGTGGCTCGGCGCAGCCGAGTCGATGAGGGGGTGCGCGTCTCGCCCAAAAACGTCCTGAGCAAGCCACACCTCCCCCTCACCGCCCTTCGGGCACCTCTCCCCGATGGGGAGAGGAATAGGAGGGGGTACCCGCTCTAGTTCTGCTGATCACCAAAAATCAGGTCCATCAGCGTGCGCTGGCTGTTGGGGTTATCGATCGGCACGGGCTGGCCCACGGTGGCTGGCGGCTGCATCTGGGCCGGGGCGCTGGGCACCCAGACCTGCTGGCCGGTGGCCGGATCGATCACCAGCACCATGGGCAGGCCCGTGGCCGGGTCGATGGGCGCCTGGCCGACGCCATTGGTCTGCTGCTGCAGCGGATAGCCGGTGACCGGGTCGATCGCCTGCGGCTGGACCACCTGGCCCACCGGCATGCCGGTGGCCGGATCGATCTGGACGCCATTGGCGTCGACCAGCATGCCGCCGGTATTGTTGATAGGCATGCCCGTTGCTGGATCGAGCTGCGCGCCCACCACGGCCCCGGTCGCCGGGTCGATCATCTGCCCGGTCTGGAT
Organism: uncultured Devosia sp.; assembly: GCF_946479885.1. The sequence continues at coordinate 8,085 of NZ_CAMLHM010000045.1, read as the reverse complement.
GGGCTGCTGGGTAGCGGCCTGGGCGGCGGTGGCCGGCACATATTGGCCGGTCGCCGGATCGAGCTGCATGAGCTGGCCGGTGGTTGGATCGACCGTGGTCTGCACCGGAGCGCCGGTACTGGCATCGACATATTGCGTCATCGGCTGGCCGGTGGCCGGGTCGATGGCGACCTGTCCGGTGGCGGGATCGATCACCGGCTGGGCCACAAGCTGGCCGTCATAGGAGCCGCCCGGTATCTGGGCGACCTGCTTGCCGGCATGGGCCTTGGTCATGAATTCGGACCAGATGGCGGCCGGTACGTTACCGCCCGACAGGGTGGTCTTGGTGTCGTTGTCGTTGCCCAGCCACACGCCGGTGACCATGGCGGCGGTGTAGCCGACAAACAGCGCGTCACGGGCATTCTGCGACGTGCCGGTCTTGCCGCCAAACTCCCAGCCGCCCAGATTGGCGCCCTTGCCCGTACCCACCTCGACAGCGGTTCTGAGCATGTCGTTCATCTCGGCCAGGATATTGGGCGCGACGACGCGTCCGGGGCCGGCGTCGGACGCCTGGTAGAGCGAGGTGCCATCCTTGGAGGTGATCGAGGTGATGACGTTGGGGATGACGCCCATGCCCCCATTGGCGAAGGGCGCATAGGCCGAAGTCAGCTCGAGCAGGTTCACTTCCTGGGTGCCGAGCGCGATGGACGGCACCGCCGTCAGCGGCGAGGAAATGCCCATGCGGGTGGCCACGTCGATCACCGCCTGCGGGGTGACGTCGATGGCCAGGCGCGCCGCGATGGTGTTGAGCGAATAGGCCAGGCCCTGGCGCAGTGTCACCGTGCCGGCATACTTGCCCGAGGCGTTGCGCGGGCTCCAGCCGTTATAAGTGAACTGGGCATCCTCGGCCAAAGTGTCGGGCGTGTAGCCCTTTTCCATGGCGGCCATGTAGACGAAGGGCTTGAAGGTCGAGCCGGGCTGGCGCTTGGCCGTGACGGCGCGGTTATACTGGCTGGCCTGGTAATCGACGCCGCCCACCATGGCGCGAACGGTGCCGTCCACATCCATGGCCACCAGCGCGCCCTGGCTGAAGCCGCGCTTGGGACCTTCGGACGCGACCAGTTCCTTGACGATGAACTCGGCATCCTTCTGCATCTTGAAGTCGATGGTGGTCTGGACCACCACGTCCTCCTTGATGTCGCCGATATAGGCGGTCATCAGGCTTTCGACCCAATCGGCCACATAGTCCTCCGAACCGGCGACGCGGGTGCGCACGGTCTGGCTGGGGTCGATCTGGGCGGCCTCGGCCTCTTCGGGGGTGATGAAGCCGTCACGCGCCATGGCGGCGAGCGACAGGCGCTGCCGCTCGATGGCGCGCTCGGGATTTGATTTTGGATTGTAGGCGGAAGGGGCCGGAAGGATGCCGGCCAGCATGGCCGCCTGGCCCAGCGACAGGTTGCGGGCCGAAACGCCGAAATAGGTCTGTGCCGCCGCCTCGATACCGGTTGCACCCGCGCCGAAATAGACGCGGTTCATATAGAGTTCGAGGATTTCTTCCTTGGTGTAGTTCTGCTCGAGCCACACCGCCAGAATGGCTTCCTGCACCTTGCGGCCCAGGGTCTGGTCGGGCGTCAGGAACAGGTTCTTGGCCACCTGCTGGGTGATGGTCGAAGCGCCGCGGGTCACGCCGCGCGCCTGCACCGACTCGATGGCCACAGAAATGAGGCCCAGCGGGTCGACGCCAAAATGCTGCATGAATCGGCGGTCTTCGCTGGCGATGATGGCCGCCGGCACATAATAGGGCAATTCGCGATAGGTGATGGCTTCGCCGCCCGTCGCGCCGCGGTTGGAGATCAGGCTCCCGTCAGCTGCGAGAATCCGGATATTGGGCGGACGGTCGGGAATGGCCCAGGTGTTGGACGAGGGCAGCTGGGCGCCATAATAGACGATGACGCCGATGACGGCGATGCCGCCCCACAGGCACGCCACAAAGCTCCACCACAGCAGGCCCATCAGGAAGCCGCCGCTGCGCGACCGCTTCTTGCGGGCCGGCTGGGCCTTGCCGCGACGCGGGGTCTTGGGCGGCTTACCGCCGCCACCCGATCCGCCGGTGCCGACGCGTTCGTCGGTCACCGAGAACGGCATGGACTGACCCAGGGTCGGCTCCACGCGCTGTTCCTTGCCGCCACGGGCCGCCGGCTTGGGCTTGTTGCCCTTGCCTGGCTGATTGCCAACGCGGTCATCGGCGGAAATGCGAAAATCCATCAAGCAGACCCTGAAATCTGTTGCCTTTGCGCGCTTCTACCCTGTTCGGCCCGGATGGGAAACAAGAGCTTAGCAAACGGTTAAGGCTGATACCGACCGGCTCATGGGACAAGTCTGGGCGCGGCATACCTGCCGAGGCGCTTCCCACGCGATCGCAGCTATGCTTTTCGGGGCCAATTGTGGCCGGTTTATGGGACGTTTTGCGGGTTTTGCGGCGGTGTTGCGGGGGCGTCACAGCCTTGCCGAGGCGCGCGGGAAAAGCTATGTGCGCCCGGCACTTCACGGAAAGGCCACCATGCGCCTCCACCTTGCCGGGCTCATCCTGGCCTTCATGGCCGCGCCCGTCACGGCGCAGGACCGGGCTACCCTCGATCGCGCCCTCGACGCTGCCGTCGCCACCTTCGAGCAGGCGTTACCCCGCCTTGCCGCCAGCGCGTTCGGCGTCGACGTGGCCGCCTATCGCGATGCGCTGACCCTGCAGCGCTTCCGGTCCAGCTTCTGGGGTGGCATGGTGAACGTGGACCTGACCATACGCGACACGCCGGACGGGTCCTGCAGCCGCTTTGCGGCCTTCGTGCGCGTGCCGCCAGAGAATGGCGTGGTGCGGCTGGTTCTGTGTCCGCAATTCTTCAGCGATGGCGCCGACGCGCTGCGGGAGCTGACCATGCTGCACGAAATGGTCCACGTGGTTGCCGGGCCCGATGAATGCCAGGCCATGGCCTTTGCCGCCGCAGTGGAACAGGCGGCGCGGGGGCGTTTTACGCCAGTGGAGGCCTATTGGCGGGCCAGCGGGTGCGAGGGGACAGGGTTTCGACTGCCCTAGGCGCCCCGCACTCACCCCACCCCCGACGTTCCCTCGGGCTTGACCCGAGGGCCATTCGCCGCTCGCGCCGGGTTGAGGGTGCCCCTCGGGTCGAGCCCGAGGGAACGCGGTTGGGTGGGCGCTATCGAGCGACAGACCTACCTGCCCGCCTTACCGCCAGCCCAGCGCCGGAGCCACCAGTTTGAGGATGCTCTCGATGACATGGGCGTTGTAGGCGACGCCGAGCTGGTTGGGCACGGTCAGCAGCAGCGTATCGGCGTCGGCTATGGCCTCGTCGGCTGCCAGTTCCTTGATCAGCTGCTCGGGCTCGGCGGCATAGCCACGGCCGAACACGGCGCGCTTTTCCGGCTCGATATAGCCAAAGCTGTCTTCCTCGCGGCCGCCGCCGCCGAAATAGGCACGGTCGGTGTCGTTGACCAGCGCGAAGATCGAACGGCTGACCGAGACGCGCGGTTCATGCGCGTGGCCGGCCTCTTTCCAGGCCGCGCGATAGGCGCGAATCTGCTCGGCCTGCTGGATGTGGAACGGCTTGCCGCTCTCGTCGAATTTGAGGGTCGAGCTCTGCAGATGCATGCCCAGCTTCGCCGCCCAGACGGCCGTGGCGTCGGTGGCGGCGCCCCACCAGATGCGCTGCGAGAGGCCAGGCGAATGGGGCTCGAGCCGCAGCAGGCCCGGCGGATTGGGGAACATGGGACTGGGATTGGGCTGGGCAAAGCCATGGCCCTTGAGCACTTCGAGCAGCACTTCGGTCTGCTCGCGCGCCATGTCGGCATCGGTCTTGCCCTCTGATGGAGCGTAACCGAAATAGCGGTAGCCATCGATGACCTGCTCGGGCGAGCCGCGGCTGATGCCCAGCTGCAGGCGACCACCGGCGATCAGATCGGCGGCGCCGGCATCCTCGGCCATGTAGAGCGGGTTTTCGTAGCGCATGTCGATGACGGCGGTGCCGATCTCGATCTTGCTGGTCCTGGCGCCGATGGCGGCCAGCAGCGGGAAGGGGGAGGCGAGCTGGCGGGCAAAGTGGTGCACGCGGAAATAGGCGCCATCGGCCCCCAGTTCCTCGGCCGCAACGGCCAGATCGATGGACTGCAGCAGCGCATCGCCCGCACTGCGCGTCCCAGACTGTGGCGAGGGCGACCAATGGCCGAAGGAGAGGAAACCGATCTTTTTCATGGGAGGACCCTGAACCTGAGAAGCGGCGCAAGGCGCGCCATTGTTACCCCTTAGCTATGCTGTCGTTGAAACGCCGCCAAGCCAGTTCTGCGGAACGCATTGTTCGGCCAGGTGAACGGCGCCTCGCTGGTGGACACGACGCTGCTGCCGACCTAGGAAGCGGCAACGGGAGGAGCGCGACGATGCGGCTGGCGGTGACGGGCACACATGGAACCGGCAAGACCACGCTTGTCGACGACTTCGTTGCGGCCGGTCCGCGCTATGAGGCGGTGGCCGAACCCTATTGGCTGCTGGCCCAGCAGGGCGTGCCTTTCGCCGATGGGCCGACCAGCGCGGATCTTGAGGAACAGCTCAAGCAGAGCTGCGCGCTTATTCTGGCGACGAGCGGGCAGGCCGATGTCATCTTCGATCGCTGCCCGCTCGATTTCATCGCCTACCTGGATGTGATCAGCCCCCGGGAAGGCTTCGAATGGGTTCCGAGCGGCAGGCTGCTGGGCCAGATCGAAGCGGCGCTGGCCACCCTGGACCTGCTCGTCTTCCTGCCGCTGTCGCGCCCCGACGAGATCACCGTCGCCATCGAGTTTCCCAAGCTCAGGGCGCAGACCGACACCCGGCTCAAGGCCATCCTGCGCGATGATGACCTGGGGCTGCTGGGTTCCGGCCCCCGCGTCCTGGAGCTATCGGGCCCGCCGGAGACGCGGTTGCGCGACCTCCTGGCTGTCGCCGGGTGAACGACGCGCGCCGGTGACAATGACGGGGCGGGGGCGTAGGCTCGTGGGCCCATCGCGAAGCGGGCTGCAGCGTGTTTCGACTTGTCGGGCTGACATTGGTTGCCATAACCGCCTTCGCGGCCAATTCCGTGCTGGCCCGGCTGGCACTGGCGTCGGGCACCACCGATCCCAGCCTCTATACCGGCGTCCGGCTGGTCTCGGGCGCGCTGGTCCTGCTCTTGCTGGTCTCGTTGCGCCGGCAGGGACTGCGACCGATGCTCGCGGCCGGAAGCTGGATCGGGGCGGCCGGCCTCTGCGCCTACGCGCTGGCGTTTTCCTTCGCCTATATTGCCCTGGGTGCCGGCACAGGCGCGCTGATCCTCTTTTCAAGCGTTCAGTTCACCATGCTGGGCTGGAGCGTCATCAAGGGCGAAATGCCGGGGCCGCTGGAATGGCTGGGCATCGCGATGGCGCTGCTGGCATTCGGCTTTCTGGTCTCGCCCGGCCTCACCGCGCCCGACCCGCTGGCCGCTGCTCTGATGGGGGTGGCCGGTATCAGCTGGGCGGTCTATTCGCTGGTGGGGCGCGGTTCGAGCAGCCCCCTGCTCGATACGGCCGCCAATTTCCTGCGCAGCGCGCCGCTGGCGCTGCTGTTGATCGCCATCGGTCTCGTCCAGCCTCTGGGCGACTGGCGGGGACTGGTCTGGGCCGTGCTGTCGGGCGCGGTGGCGTCGGGGCTGGGTTATGCGGTGTGGTATGCCGCGCTGCCCGGCCTGCAGCGCAAGCAGGCCGCGATCGTGCAACTGAGCGTCCCGGCGCTGGCGGCCCTGGGTGGGGTGGTCTTTATCGGCGAAACGCTGACCGCCCGGCTGCTCATCTGTAGCGCCGCCATTCTGGGCGGCGTCTTGCTGGCCATCGTGGCCAGCGACAGGCGACGCCGGATCGGCGCCGCCTCGGCTTAGGGCATCAGACGTCCAGGTTGCTGACGCTCAGCGCGTTGTCCTGGATGAAGTCGCGGCGCGGTTCGACCAGATCGCCCATGAGGGCGGTGAAGATCTGGTCGGCTTCGTCGGTCTGATCGATCTCGACCTTGAGCAGGGTGCGCGCATTGGGGTCGAGTGTGGTCTCCCAGAGCTGGGAGGCGTTCATTTCGCCCAGGCCCTTGTAGCGCTGCAGCGAGACACCCTTGCGGCCAGCATCGGTCACCGCCTTGAACAGGCTCGAAGGGCCATAGACGTTGATCGTCTCCGCCTTGCGGGTCAGCGTGGGCACGCCGCCATAGATTTCGTCGAGCCGCTCGGCCAGCTGGCGGAGCTTGCGGGCATCGGCGCTCTGCAGCAGGGCCTTGTCGAGCAGATGGCGCTCGGCCACGCCGCGCACGGTGCGCGAAAAGGCCAGTTCATCCATCTCGGTAATCTGCCCGCTCCAGCCCTGTTCCCATTCGTCGGAAATGCGGTCGAGCCGATTGCCGACGCGGGTGAGCACCTCGCCCATCTTGTCGGCATCGGCGAGACCGTCGGGATCGAGACCGCCCACAATGGCTGCCTGTTCGACCAGGTTGCGGTTGTAGCGCGTGTTGAGATTGTCGATGGCGGCGACGATGCTGCGCGCCTGCTGCACGATCGACATCAGGTCGGGGCCGGCATGCTGGTGGCCATCGCGGGTCGTCAGCACGGCCTCTTCGAGCCCGGCGGCGATCAGGTAGTCGTCGAGCGCGTTCTCGTCCTTGAGATACTGCTCGGACTTGCCGCGCATGGCTTTGTAGAGCGGCGGCTGGGCGATGTAGATATGACCGCGTTCGATCAGCTCGGGCGTCTGCCGATAGAAGAAGGTCAGCAGCAGCGTGCGGATATGGGCGCCGTCCACGTCGGCGTCGGTCATGATGATGATCTTGTGGTAGCGCAGCTTGTCGGCGTTGAATTCCTCGCGGCCGATGCCCGTGCCAAGCGCGGTGATCAGCGTGCCGACCTGCTCGGACGAAATCATGCGGTCAAAGCGCGCGCGCTCGACATTGAGAATCTTGCCGCGGAGCGGCAGCACCGCCTGGTTGGAGCGGTCGCGCCCCTGCTTGGCCGAGCCACCGGCCGAGTCGCCCTCGACGATGAAGATTTCGGACTTGGCCGGATCGCGCTCCTGGCAATCGGCGAGCTTGCCGGGGAGCGAGGAGATTTCGAGCGCGCCCTTGCGGCGGGTCAGTTCGCGCGCCTTGCGGGCGGCCTCGCGGGCGGCGGCGGCTTCGGCCACCTTGCCCACGATGATCTTGGCTTCGTTGGGATGCTCCTCGAACCACTGGCCGAGCTTGTCGTTGACGATGTTCTCGACGACGGGCCGGACTTCGGAGGAAACCAGCTTGTCCTTGGTCTGGGACGAGAATTTTGGGTCCGGCACCTTGACCGAGAGCACGCAGGTGAGACCCTCGCGGGTATCGTCACCGGTCATGGTGACCTTTTCGCGCTTGGCGATGCCGCTCGATTCCGCGTAGCCGACCACCTGGCGCGTCAGCGCGCCGCGCAGGCCGGCCAAATGCGTGCCGCCATCGCGCTGCGGGATGTTGTTGGTGAAGCACAGCACATTCTCGTGGTAGCTGTCGTTCCACTGCAGCGCCACTTCGACGGTGATGCCGTCCTTCTCCGAGATCATGGTGATGGGCGCGGGGACAACGGCCGACTTGGACTTGTCGAGATACTGAACGAACGCCTCGAGGCCGCCCTCGTAGAACAGTTCGGTCGTCACCGGTTCGGGGTGGCGCAGGTCGTTGAGCAGGATGCGGACGCCCGAATTCAGGAAGGCCAGCTCGCGCAGGCGATGCTCGAGCGTCTTGTAGTCGAACTCCACCATGGTGAAGGTTTCGGCCGACGGGAAGAAGGTGATGGCCGAGCCGCTGCGGCCCTCATAGGTGGCCGGCTGCTTGTCCTCGACATAGGTGCCGGTCTGCTTGAGCGGGGCATCGGCATCGCCATGGGTGAAGCTCATCTCGTGAATCTCGCCATCGCGGCGGATCTTGAGCTTGAGCCACTGGCTGAGCGCGTTGACCACGGAAACGCCCACGCCATGCAGGCCACCCGAGACCTTGTAGCTGTTCTGGTCGAACTTACCGCCGGCATGGAGCTGGGTCATGATGACCTCGGCCGCCGA
>NZ_CAMLHM010000044.1 GCF_946479885.1 uncultured Devosia sp. | reverse complement strand
CGTTGCCGAGCTGCAGGCACACGGTGCCGCCTTCCGGCTTGAGCTTCATCAGCTCATTGGCCATGCCGACGCCCATGTCGTAATTGTTGGTGCCGAAATAGGTCTTGCGCAGGGCCGCGTCGGCCGGCAGCAGGTCGGCGTCCACGGTGATGATCGGCATGGTGGGCGCGGCGGTCTTGAGCATGTTGGCCATGGCCGGCGCGTTGGACGGCGAGATGGCAATGCCAGCCACGCCGCGGCTGATCAGATCCTGCACGATCTGGACTTCGCCGGCTTCGTCCGAGCTCAGGGCCGGGCCGGTATAGAGGCACTCATACTCACTGTCGGCGTGGGCGGTGTTCCAATCGGCACAGCCCTGCCCCATGACCGTGAAGAACGGGTTGTCCAACCCCTTCACCACGACCGCCAGGATCTTCTTGTCCTGGGCATGAGCGCTGCCGGCAAGCGCCCCCACGATGGCAAGTCCGGCCAAGGCAAGCATAGTCTTCTTCATAGCGTCCTCCCTATGTGACTTTGTCCGTTATCGGACCCCGGTTGGTTCAGCCGACGTACCAGACCTTTCGCGGATCATCCGCGGCCCTTTGGTAAGCGAAGGCTGCATCAACAAGACTTATGGCGTCGTGCGCGGGCTCCCAGTTCAGCGCCTGCCGCGCCTTGCTGTTGTCGAGCCAGTTGGAATGAAATGGCGTCTCGATGCGGACGCTTTGGAGGCCACGGCTGCGGGCCAGATGGGCGGCAACGGCGCCGTAATCGAGCGGCCGGTTCATCGCGATGTTGAACAATTGCTGTCGGGCGGCCGGGTTGCCGAGGGCGGCAAGCATGGCCGCGACCAGGTCGGTCACATGGATGAAGCTGCGCTTGAGGGGCTGGCCCGCACGGTCGATCAGCAGCGGAACCTTGCCTTCCTGAGCATAGCGGGCCTGCTGTTCGGCTGAAATCACTTCGCTCCAGGCCGGCCCGCCGAACTGGTCGGCGCCAAAACTCAGCGTGTAGCGGAAATCATCCTTTTCCATGATCCATGGCGCGCGCAGGCAGCAGCCATTGATGCCGTATTGAATGTAATACTGCTCGAGCATGACCTCCTCGAGCACCTTGGACAGGGCATAGACGCCCGGATAGGGGCGACGCGGGGACGTCTCGGTGATCGGCTCATCGTAGGCCACGGAGATGTGCCCGACCGAGCAATCACCGCCAATCAGCATGAACTGCTCCGCCGTCGCGCTGGCCCGAAAGGCTTCCAGCAGCCAGAACATGCCCTTGACCGACACGTCCATCGCCTGCTGCGGGTCTTCCTTGACCGTGGCCATGTGGATGACATGGGTCACGCCAGCCATGGCCGCTTCCACCGTCGCGCGGTCGGCGATCGAGCCCTTGACGCTTTCGACCCGGGCATGGGGCGGCAATGCTCTGTTGTGGCAGATCGCGCGAATACGCGTATCGGCCCAGCGCGGGTCCGCCAGTATGCGTCCGAGCAAAACCTGGCCGACCTTGCCGGTTGCCCCGGTGACAAGCAAAAGCATTATTCCCCTCCGTTGACTAATACTAATTAGCTCATGCGACCGCCGTCAATGCAGGAATTATCATTCATATTATTTGCCAACATGCGTCAGCATCACTGACGGAACCGCATATTTTCCGGACATTGTGGCAATCGCGTCGCGTAGCGCATTGACGGCTGCCGAACTCACTGCAATATATTGATTACTAATAGAATGCAGGCAGAACCTGCAGCACCTGGGGAGGCGCGCCGCATGGCGGTTCTGGAACTTGAGGGCATTTCCAAGCACTACGGCGCCATAACGGCGCTGACCGATATCTCGCTGACGCTGCAGGCGGGCGAGGTCGTCGGGCTGGTGGGCGACAATGGCGCGGGCAAGACCACGCTGGTCAAAATCATTGCCGGGAACTTCCATCCCAGCGAAGGCCAGATCCGCCTCAATGGGCAGCCGGTGGAACTGCATGGCCCGAAGGACGCACGCTCAAAGGGCATCGAAATCGTCTACCAGGACCTGGCGCTGGCCGACAATCTGACGGCTGCGGCGAACATTTTCCTCGGCCGGGAGCTGACCACGCTCGCCAAGACCACTGCCCAGGCCGAACTGCCCTGGCACAAGCGGCGCAAGTGGTGGCAGATGGTCGTGCCGGAACTGCTGGACTACCAGGCCATGTATCGCCGTTCGGCCGAGCTGTTTGCCGAGCTGAAGTCGGAAACCCGCCCACGCGACCTGGTGCGGCGCATGTCGGGCGGCCAGCGACAGGCCGTGGCCATCGCGCGGACGCGGCTCTCCAATCCGCGCATCGTGCTGATGGATGAGCCGACCGCGGCCATCAGCGTGCGCCAGGTGACCGAGGTGCTCAACCTGATCCGGCGCCTGCGCGACCAGGGCATGGCCGTGGTCCTGATCAGCCACCGCATTCCTGATGTCTTTGCCGTCTGCGACCGGCTGCTTGTGCTGCGCCGCGGCCGGATGGTGGCCGACAAGCGCGTAGCCGACAGTTCCCCCCAGGAGGTGACCGGCCTCATCACCGGCGCCATCGAACGCGCATAGAAGGACCCAGCATGAGCGCCGATACCTCCTTGCAGAAAGCCATCGACCAGCAGACCCACACCACGTTCGGGTCCTGGCTGGTCAGCCGGCAGATTTTCTGGGTGCTGCTGGCCGCCGTGCTGGCCGTCATCGCCATGTCGCTGATGACCAGCACCTTCGCCACGCCGAACAATCTCTTCAACGTCACCCGCAACTTCGCTTTTGTGGCCATCGTCGCCATCGGCATGACGGCGGTGATCATCACCGGGGGCATCGACCTGTCGGTGGGCTCGACCGTGCTGATCTCGGCGATGACGACGACGGTCATCATGCATGCCGGCCTACCCATCACCCTGGCCTTTCCGGCCGCCATGGCGGCTTCGCTGCTGGTGGGCGCCATCAACGGCACGCTGATCGCCATAGCGGGCATGCCGAGCTTCGTGGTGACCCTGGGCATGATGTCGATCGCGCGCAGCATCGGCATGGTGATGTCCAACAATGCCCTGATCTACGAATTCGGGCCCGACCAGGCGATCCTATTCGCCATTGGCGGCGGGTCGGTGAGCCTGTTCGGCCTGCCCATTCCCAACCCCGTGCTGGTGATGATCGGGCTGGGCATGGTGACCGCCTTCGCCCTGCGTTGGACGCGCTGGGGCCGCTATCTCTACGCCATCGGCGGCAACGAGCGCGCGGCGGTCCTGACCGGCGTTCCGGTCAAGGCGGTCAAGGTGTCGGTCTATATGTTCGTTTCGTTTTGCGCCGGCATTACAGGCTTTCTCGAAGCGGGCTGGCTTGGGTCGGTCACCACAGGGCTGGGCACCGGCATGGAGCTGACAGTGATCGCGGCCACCGTGATCGGCGGCGCGAACCTCGCCGGCGGCAGTGGCACGGCGCTCGGCGCGATCGTTGGCGCGGCGCTTATCGAGATCATCCGCAACAGCCTGACGTTACTGGGCATCAGCACATTCTGGCAGGGCACATTTGTCGGCGGCTTCATCGTTCTGGCCGTGGCTTTCGATCGCCTGCGCAACAAGGATATCGGAGAATAGGAGGGCACAGCAGGCAGGAGTCCTGTTTACTAATATTCATTATCCGACTATCATTAATATGATCTGAGCCGCGCAGTCTTCCGGAGGAGGAGGCTGCAGCAAGGGGCCGGGTTCAAGACCGCTGAACTATGAGCAACGGCCGGGCAAAATGCTCGGCGAGGGAGGACGACTATGAAGCATACAATGACGTTTGCTGCCCTGTTGGCAGCCAGCCTGATGCTGGGTGTTTCGGCACAGGCGCAGGACAAGCAGCAGCTTGCCTTCGTGGTGAATGCCGCATCCGATTTCTGGAAGCTGGCCGAAGCCGGGGTGAACAAGGCCCAGGAAGAGCTGCCCAATTACGAAGTGCAGTTCCGCTATCCGGCACAGGGCACTGCAGCGCTGCAGAATGCGCTGATGGATGACCTGGTCGCTGCCGGCACCGACGCCATCATGATCTCGTCGGCCGACCCGGCCAACTCGATCGATGCCTTCAACCGCATTGCTGCGCAGGTGCCGCTGTTTACCACCGATAGCGATGCGCCGCAGAGCGATCGTATCGCCTATCTGGGCTCGTCCAACACGCTGGCAGGCGTGCAGGCCGGCGAAGAAATGGTCAAGGCGCTGCCCGATGGCGGCAAGTGCATGGGCTTTGTCGGGTTCCTCGGCGCAGACAATGCCAAGGAGCGCATCGCCGGCTTCAAGCAGGCGATCGAAGGCCACAATATCGAGCTGGTCGACGTGCGCGGCGATGACGTGGACTTTGCCCGCGCCCGTACCAATGTGGACGACGTGCTGGTCGCAAACCCGGAAATCACCTGCATGGTCGGGTTCTATTCCTACAACCCGCCCAAGATCTATGAAGCCCTGCAGGCCGCCGGCAAGCTGGGCCAGATCACCGTGGTGGCGTTCGACGAAGACCCGGTGACCCTGGGCGCGGTGCGTGAAGGCAGCTTTGCCTCCACCGTCGTGCAGCAGCCCTATGAATGGGGCTACCAGGGCATGAAGCTGATGGCGGCGTATCTTGAGGGCGACAAGTCGGGCATCCCTGAGGATGGCCTGATCATCGTGCCGACCAAGGTCATCAATGCCGAGAATGTCGATGAGTTCGAGGCGGACCTGAAAGCCAAGATCGGCGGCTGATCCGTCACCACCTGATCGATCGGCGGCGTGGCTTGTTGCCACGCCGCCGTTTCTTGTAGTCTCGGACCTGCCATGACCCTGAGCTATCCTGCTACCGGCGCCCCTGCCCCGGCTGCACCTGCAGCGGCGGAGCCATTCCTGCGGCTCAGCGGTGTGCGCAAATCCTATCCCGGCGTGTTGGCGCTCGACGGTCTCGATCTCGAGGTTCGCCCCGGCGAAGTCATCGGGCTCGTCGGCGAAAACGGCGCCGGCAAGTCGACGCTGATGAAGATCCTGGGCGGCGTCACCACGCCCGACAGCGGCACGATCGAGGTGGATGGCGTTCCCTATGCCGCGCTGACGGTGGGCGGCTCGCTGCGCGCCGGCGTCGCCTTCGTGCACCAGGAACTCAACCTGTTCGACAATCTCGACGTCGCCGCCAATGTCTTCATCGGCCGCGAGCCACGGCGCTTCGGCGTGCTCAACCTGGTCGATACGGCCAAGCAGCGCGCCGCCGTGCGGCCGCTGCTCGAACAGCTTGGCGCCAATTTCTCACCGGAAACGCCGGTGGCCAAGCTATCGCTGGCGCAGCAGCAGCTGGTCGAAATCGCCAAGGCATTGTCGCAGGACGCCAGGCTGGTGATCCTGGACGAGCCGACATCGAGCCTGCCCATTGCCGAAACCGAAAAACTGCTGGCCGTGATCGACCGGCTGCGCGCCCGCGGCATCGCCGTCATTTTCGTGTCGCACCGGCTGGGTGAAATCGAGCGCGCCTGCGATCGCGTCGTGGTGCTGCGCGACGGCCGCCTGGTCGGCAAGCTGGCCAAGGACGAGATCAGCCACGACCGGCTGGTCAAGCTGATGATCGGCCGCGAACTCAAGGTCATCTATGCCCCGCCCAAGTCGGAGCGGGGGAGCGTTGCGCTGGCGGCGCGGGGCGTTCGCACAGCCGCCTATCCGGGCCATCCGGTCGATCTCGACCTGCATCGCGGCGAAATTTTGGGGCTGGCCGGCCTGGTCGGCTCTGGCAGAACGGAGCTGGCGCGCGCCCTGTTCGGCATCGACCCGATCTATGGCGGCACCCTGCTCAGCGATGGCCAGCCCATCCGGCTGGCAAGCGCCAATGACGCGGTCAAGCACGGCATTTTCCTCGTGCCCGAGGACCGCAAGGGCACCGGCATCCTGCTCGACCTGTCGGTCGCCGAAAACATAACCCTGCCCAATCTGGGGGCCTATGCGGTGGCCACCCTGGTCTCGCCCGAACGGGAGAGCAGCCGGGCCGAACAAAGCCGCAGCCAATTGGCGATCAAGGTGCCAACGGTGGCGACGCGGACCGGGTCGCTATCGGGCGGCAACCAGCAGAAGGTGGTGCTGGCCAAGTGGCTGGCCATGGCGCCCCGTGTCATCATTTTCGACGAGCCCACTCGCGGCATCGATATCGGCGCCAAGTCCGAGATTTATCGCCTGATGCGCGCCCTGGCCGATTCCGGCGTCGCCGTGCTGATGATCTCGAGCGACATGGAAGAGGTGATCGGGGTCTCAGACCGCATCGCGGTCATGCATGAAGGTGGCATTTCCGGCATGCTGGAACGCGATCAATTCAGTGAAGAGAATGTCCTCCTGCTCGCCGTCGGCAAGCCGGTTGGTTCCGGGAGAAACGTGCAGTGAGCAAGAAAGATATCGGCCTTCTGGTGCTGATCCTGGTGGTGGCCGCGGGCGTTTACCTGCGCAATCCGCTGTTCCTGTCGCCCAACAATATCTCCAATACCGCCAACCTGATCGGCCTGTTCGGCCTGTTCTCGATCGCCCAGGGTTTCGTCATCATCACGGGTGGCATCGACCTGTCGTCGGGCTCGATGATTGCGCTGCTGGGCGTGCTGTTTGTCGACCTCGTGGGCAACAAAGGCGTGCCCTGGCCGATCGCGCTGGTGATCGTGATGATCCTGGGCATCCTGCTGGGGCTGGCGCATGCACTGCTGATCACCAGGCTCAAGATGCCGCCCTTCGTGGTGACGCTCTGTGGCCTCTTGATCTATCGCGGCGTGGCGCGCGGCTATACCGGCGACGCCACGGCGGGCTTCCCGTTTGGCAGCACCTATCCGGGCCTCGATTTCTTCACCGCCCGCATCTATGGCATCCCGACGTCGCTGCTGCTGCTGGTGGTGGTGGCCGTCATCGCCTGGGTGGTGCTCCACCGCTCGGTGTTCGGGCGTTACCTCTTCGCTGTGGGCAAGAACGAAGAAGCCGCGCGGTTCTCCGGCATTCGGACCAACCTGGTGATCGGCGCCGCCTATGTGATCTGCGCCGCGCTTACCGCCCTGTCGGCCGTGTTCTTTGCGATGTATACGCGCTCTGTTTCGCCGTCCTCGCAGGCCAACTTCTACGAGCTCTATGCCATCGCCGCGGCGGTGCTCGGCGGCTTTTCTCTGCGTGGCGGCGAGGGTTCGATCATCGGCGTGGTGCTCGGCGCCATCCTGCTGCAAATCCTGCAGAACCTAGTCAACCTGCTCGGCATCCCGTCGTCACTCAACTTCGCCGTGATGGGCACTGTCATCCTGATCGGCGTGCTGGTCGACCAGCAGTTGGGGGTCTATCGGGCGCACCGGCGGTTGGTGGAGGCGGCCCGCGAGGCCGCCGAATAGCGGCCCCTGGGGCGAACCAGATCAGCGCCTAGGGAAAGGTCAGGTCCGCCGGTACGCCGGCGGCCAGCGCTACCATATGCTGCACGCCACCGACCTCCACCCTAACCGATTGGGCCAGGGACGAGACGAGACGTACCGCGGCTACCTTGCCCTCGGCCCAGCTCAGATCCACCTCGATGCCGCCCATGGCACGCAGCCCGCGTACCCGGCCCTTGCGCCACACGGACGGCAATGCCGGCAGCAGGTGGATAAGGCCGGGCTTGGACTGAACCAGCATTTCCAGAATGCCGGCCGCGCCACCGAAATTGCCATCGATCTGGAATGGGGGATGGGCATCAAACAGGTTGGAGTAACTGCGCTCGGGATGCAGCAGAAGCGCCAGGACGGAATAGGCGTGGTCGCCATCGAGCAGCCGGGCCCAGAGATTGATACGCCAGCCGATGCCCCAGCCCGTGGCATCGTCGCCCCGGATTTCGAGCGACCGGCGCACCGCCGCGAACAGGTCCGGCGTTGCTTCGGGATTGATCTGCTGGCTGGGATAGAGGCCATAGAGATGGGAGACGTGGCGGTGATGGATCTCGGGCGCATCCATGTCCCAATCCTCGAGCCATTCCTGAAGCTGGCCGGCGCCGCCAACGCGGTCGGCCGGCAGCCGGGCACTGGCCGCACCGCATTGGGCACGCAGATCGGCATCGAGCCCCAGTTGCTCGCCGGCGGCGATGGTGGCGGCAAACAGGTCGCGCAGGATCTGGCTGTCCATCGCCGGCCCGGCACAGATTGTGGCACCATGCGGATGCACGTTTTCCGGTGACAGCGACGGGTTGGTGACCAGCAGGTCGCTGCCCGGCAGCGGCACGAGCGTATCGAGGAAGAACTCGGCTGCGCCCTTGAGGGCTGGGTAGAGCCGGCGCACCAGAGCCTCGGGATAGCCCTCACAGGCGGCGTGGCTCCAGAGCTGGGCGCAGAGCCAGGCGCCGCCAGTCGGCCACAGGCCCCACTGCGCACCATCGACGGGACCAGTCGCGCGCCAGAGATCGGTGTTGTGATGGAGAACCCAGCCGCGGGCGCCGTAATGGCTTGATGCCATGGCGCGACCGGTGACCGTCAGATCATCGAGCAGGTCGAGCAGGGGCTCCATGCATTCGGCGAGGTTGGCCGGATCGGGTAGCCAGTAGTTCATCTGCAGATTGATGTTGGTCGTGTACTTGCTGCCCCATGGCGGGCTGGTTTCCCTGTTCCATATGCCCTGGAGTGTCGATGGCTGCGTCCCCGGACGGCTGCTTGTTATCATCAGATAGCGGCCATACTGCACGTAGAGCGCCGCCAAAGCCGGGTCGTCGCCTTCCGCGAAATCCTTGATGCGGAAGTAGGTCGGCCGGTCCGCCGCTGGCGTCCGGCCCAGATCAATATCGAGCCGGCGGAACAGTCGGCGGTGCTCGGCCAGATGGGCCTCCAGCAGGACGTCGAAGCCCAGGTCGACGGCGGCGGCCATCCGGGTCGCGATGCGGGCCTGCGGATCGCCCGAGACGTCGTCGAAACGAACGAAACTGGTGGCGATGTCGACCAGGATGGTGACCGCGTCAGCGTTGGCGACCACCAATCGGGCCGGCTCGGCCGAGATGCTGCCGCCCTGGGGCAGCACGCGCGCCTCCATGGCGAAGCTCAGGGCGCCGGCAACACCGTGCTCGCCGCTATTGTGCCCGGCAAAATGAACGGCGTTGCCATCGACGCGCACCTGGCCGTGCTGTGGGCTGGTCAGCCCGACGCCGACGCCGATCGCGCCTGGTCGGTCGGCGCTGAGGCGTACGACCAGCAAGCCATGGGCGGCGGAGATGAAGGCCTCGCGCGTGTAGGTCACCCCGGCCACGCGGTAGGTCGTTGTCGTCACGGCGCGGTCGAGATCGAGGGAGCGACGATAGTCCGCGAACAGTTCCGGGTGCACGACGTCGAGATAGAGATTGCCGGCCGGCTGGTAGGACATTTCGAGATAGGGGCGTCCCATCGAATGGGCATTGGCCAGCGCCTCGGCCTCGGCGTAGCGACCGGCGAAAATGAGCTGGCGCACTGCATCCAGATTGGGCCGGGCTTCGGCGTTGATCGGCTGGTAGGGCCCGCCGGACCAAAGGGTGGACTCGTTGAGCTGAAATTCGTCCCTGGGCACCCCGCCAAACACCATGGCGCCGAGCCGACCATTGCCGAGAGGCAGGGCGTCGGTCCACTTGGAGGCGGAGGAATTGTACCAGAGTTCAAGGTCGTTCAAGGAAGATACTCCGAATAGTCTTAGTGGGCCGCGCGCAGGCGCTGCCCGGCTGCGTTGAAAACAAAGGCGCGACCAGGCTGCGCGCCGATGCGCACCCGATCACCGGCGCGAATGCCGGTATGATCGCGCGCCTCGACCACGAGGGGCGCGCCAGAAGCCAGGGAGCCATAGAGGTAGCGGGTGCCGCCGAGGTTCTCGACGACATCGACCAGCAGTTCCAGCGGCGCCTCGCCACCGGTGCCGATCACGAAATGCTCGGGACGGATGCCGAGATCGACGACGCCGGATGCGGCGAGCCCCGGGACAGAAAAGCTCGTGCCATCGGCCAGCGTCACCTGCCCCAGCCCAACCGTTCCGGGCAGAAAATTCATGCGTGGCGACCCGATGAAACCGGCGACGAAGCTGTTGGCCGGATCGTCATAGAGCGCCTCAGGGCTACCGGCCTGCTCCACCTTGCCCGCGCGCATCACCACGATCTTGTCGGCCAGGGTCATGGCCTCGGTCTGGTCGTGCGTCACATAGATCATGGTCGAGCCGAGTTGCTTGTGCAGCTTGGCGATTTCGACGCGCATGGAGACGCGCAATTCGGCATCCAGATTGCTCAGCGGCTCGTCGAACAGGAACACCTCGGGATCGCGCACGATGGCGCGGCCGATGGCGACGCGCTGGCGCTGGCCACCGGAGAGTTCGGCCGGCCGGCGTTTCATCAGCGGCTCGATCTGCAAGGTGGCCGCAGCGGCAGCGACGCGCGTGGCGATCTGTTCGCGGCTGAGCCGAGCCATGCGCAGCGAGAAGCCGATATTCTGCTCGACCGTCATGTGCGGATAGAGCGCGTAATTCTGGAACACCATTGCGACGCCCCGCTCGATTGGCTCGGCCTCGTTGACGCGGCGGCCGTCGATCTGCACCTCGCCAGCGGTTATCGGCTCAAGCCCAGCAATCATCCGCAGCAGTGTGGATTTGCCGCAGCCGGAGGGGCCCACGAAGACCGTGAACGAACCATCCTCGATCCGCAGGTTGAGCCCCTCGATGACCTCAAGGGCACCATAGGACTTGCTGACATTTTCGAGTTCAACGACGGCCATGTGTTTCTCCCTGGCTCCTGACGCCTAGCGGGCGCGTCTTGCGGAGCCTCGCAAAATGATGTCGCAATCGACGGCAATCGTACTCCGCCCCATCGTGTCGGGATTGGCGAGACGGTCGGACAAAAGTTCGGTCACGGCTTCGGCAAGCTTCTCCAGCGGCTGGCCGACGGCGGTAATCCCCGGGCTGTGCATGCGGAAAGCCGGCACATCGTCGAAGCTGACCAGCGACAGATCGTCGGGAATGCTGACGCCGTGCTCGCGGGCCCAGGTCAGCGCCCCAAGCGTCATGTTGTAATTGGCGCAGAACACCGCGGTCGGTGGCGACGGCAGGGCCATCAGATCGCGGAGGCACGCATAGCCACCGGTTTCCCGCCAGTCGCCGCTGACAATCAACTCCGGCACAGCCGCCATGCCGTGGCCGGCATAGGCATCGTGAAAACCAGCCAGTCGCTCGCGCGCGGCCGAGTCGCGCAGATTGCCGTGGACGGTTGCCACGCGCTTATGACCAAGATCGAGCAGGTGATCGACCAGGCGAGCGCTGGCCTTGCGGTTCTCGACGAATACCCGATCCACCGGCAGGCCGGGAATGTCATTGTCGTAGAGCACCACGATGAGGCCCTCATCGACATATTTGAGGATTTGCGAGCGCAGGCGTTCCTCGCCGTCGATGATGAGGGCATCGACGCGGTGGGAGGCAAAGAACTCCAGGCCCTCGGTGATCGATTGCGGTTGCATGTCGTGGCAGAATGAAAGCACCGCGCGGCCGGTCAGGCGCATCTTGCGGCTGAGCTTTTCGAGCAGCGCCGCATGGAATTCGCCCAGCGAGGGCACCATCAGGCCGACAATGTGGGTGGTGTCCGTCTTCATGGACACAGCGACGGAGTTGCGGCGATAGCCCAGGTCGGCGATGGCGCGCTCGATCTGGTCGCGGTTGCTGGTGCGCACCGGCAGGCCGTTGAGATGGCGCGAAACCGTGCCGATCGCGACGCCGGCCGTCTCGGCGACATCGATGATCGTCGCCTGCCGTCTGCGTTGCCCCGTCGGTTTGTCGCGCTGCTTGTCCATGGACCTATAGTTCCTGCGGTGCCCGGCACGGCCGATACTGGCCGCGCCTGGACCGCATTGATATCGCTCCGGCCGCGCCGCTGCTACCAGCGCCTGTGGCCATCGGCCGGACCCCATTCAGACGCTGCCCTCGAAGACGATGGCGGTGTGGATGCGCAGGCTCGGCACGGCGACGAGATAGGCGCCCTGCCCGGCTTCGCTCCAGGCCACGTCCTCGCCGCTGAGCGCGTCATAGACCCGCGTTGGCTGGTTCGGCAGACGGACTGTCGCCGAAACGGGGCCGATGGCCGGGATATCCTCGATCATCTCCATGACACGGGTCGACTCGCCCGCTGGCACCGCCTTGCCGCGCACCTGGGGCGGGCCGTAAAGCAGGTGCAGCACATGCCGGCCCTGTGTCTCCTGCCGGGTCAGCGTCGCCCGACCGGCCGAAGGCAGATCGGTGGTGAGCGCGGGGTTGGGCAGCAACCGCTCGAGCAGGCCGCGAACGACATATTTGTAAAGCGGTTGGCCCATGGCGTGGTAGATCGAGAAAATGGGGTAGGCCACATAGGCAACGCCGTTGTGCAGGGTCACCCCCGCCCCCAGCGCCGGCGCGTCGGGATCGTCCGGCGTGTGGGCATGCGACGAGAAATGCTGGTAGGTCCGGTTGAAATAGGGCCGCACCACCTCCGCCAGCACCTCCGCACCCTCGCTCTCGATGGCCTGGGCCGTGCCATAGACCACGAAAGGCGAGGTGGTCATGCCGGCGTCCAGTTGCTTACTGGCGCGCAGATAGGAGGGGGTGAACGAAACCGCCCCCCGGCTGACAATGCCCGCGGGAACGGCAAAGCGCCCATCGGCGCCTAGGGCGGAATTGCCCGACAGCAAGAGCTTGCCACCGCCCGCCAGATACGCCTGGAGGCGTTGCGCAAGTTCACCCTCAACCGGCACTTCATCGGGGAGAATGATGACGCGATAGCTGGCAAAATCGGCGCTCGGATCGATGACGTCGAACGGCCGCTTGAGCTCGAGCAGTATCTGGGCCGCGCCGTCATCGGCGCGGTTGTTGCGGTCACCGGCGCTGTGAAAGTACTCGGCCGTCAGGATGGCCACTTCCGAGATCTGCCGGGCGCCCTCGAGATAGGGCTCCAGCTTCTCGATGCGGGCATAGGCCGGAGCGATCGATGCGTACGTGTCCGGATTGATGGCGCCATTGGGGTGCAGCTGATCGCCAACCAGACATTTGGCGCCCAGAGCCACCATCTGGGAGACTTCGTATTCGAGCGCATCGGGATGCTTGAAGCCACCAAACTCGCCCCATGAGGTGTGGAACTTGCCGGTTTGACCCAGGAAATCGAGCCCGAGTGTCGCAGCATAGCGGGCGCTGGAAGGAAAATGATCGTATCCCCAGCCGCCAGTGGGCAGGCTTTCCAGCTCAAGATGCGAATAGGGGGCGAAGCGCTTCGGCCCCTGCTTATGAATGTGGCCGCAATTGTAGAAGATGCGCAGGCCGGGAAATTCCGGGCGCAGGGCGGCGCTCATCTCGCCGCGGAAAACTTCGTTGACCCATTCATCCTTCTTGAGCCGATCTTCCGGGTTTTCGGGGTCAAGACCCTGCTCGGCCATGGTGTCGAGACAGGCCTGGCACACGCAGTCGGGCGACAGAACGATGTCGAAAAACAGGCCCGGCGTCGCGTAGTTGGCTGCAAGCTCGCGCGCCTGTGCCAGCAGCTCATCGCGGTATGGCTTGTGGTTGAGGCAGAGCGTGTGCCAGCCGGCCTGCAACTGGCCGGGATCGAACCGGTTCTTGGTGGCCGAGCGGGCGCGCCATTCCGGATGCAGCCGCGCATTGCGCTCGTCCCACTGCACCGAGATGTAGATGGGACACTCGATATCAGCCTGGTTGAGGGCCTTGACCATGTCGCCCATCAGGTCGCGCGTCAGCTGTGGATGGGGGGCGCCGACCTTGGTGGGGTAGTAGGACCAGCCGTGGTGGCATTTGGCAAAGATGGTCACTGAGTCCACGTGGGCCGACTTCAGCGTCCCGACGAAATCGTCGGGATCGAAGGCCGAGCCAATGCCCGGAATATGCTCGGAGGTGTGAAAATCGAGATGGATCTGGCGGTAGCGCATCGGCTTGTTGGAACGGGCAGGCATAGTTACTCCTTGGCCCCGGTGCGCGTCTGCGAACCGGCGGCAAATTGGCGCTGGAAGATCAGGAAGACCAACAGCGGGACGATCGTGGTGACGATGGCGGCGACCGAGCGCAGGTCCCAGTTGGATTCATAGGTGCCCGATACCTTGGTCAGCAGCACCGGCAGTGGGATATTGGTGCGCAGATAGAGCATGGGCAGCAGAAGGGCGTTCCAGCTCCAGAGGAACTGCAGGATGCCCACCGCGAAGATCGGGCTGCGGGCATTGGGCAGCACGACATGGAACAGCGTCGAGAGGGCGCCGCAGCCATCTATGCGTGCCGCCTCGATCAGCTCCTTGGGAAAGTCCTCAAGGAAGTTCTTCACCAGGAAGATCGACCAGGCAAAGCTGAGGCCGACATAGGGGATCAGCACGGCGGCGATGTTGTCGATCATCTTGAGATCGCGCCACAGCTGGAACAGGGGAATGACCACCACCTGCTGGGGCAGCACGAAGGCATTGATGATCAGGATCAGCAGCAGGCGCCGGAACGGAAACTTGAGGAAGTGGAAGGCGTAGGCGGCGGCCGGCGTCAGCAGCATGGTGCAGAGCGTGGCAATGGCCGACAGGAGCGCGGTGAACCAGAAGGCATTGGCCAGCGGATATTCCTGCCACACCCGGATCCAGGCATTGAGCGTGAAACTGACCTTGTCGAGCCGCCACCAGCCGAGTGACACTTCGCTGGGCGGGCGGATGGAGGTCACGACAATGCCGAGCACCGGCACCAGCCACAGGGTCGCGACAATGCCGACGACAATGACGGTCCAATAGGGAATACGGCCGATCATTTGGCACCTGCCGTACGCTGGATGATGGCGGGAATGGAGATGATGAGCACCGCGACCAGAAGAACCACAGTCGCCGCCGCGCCATAGCCCAGTTTGAACTGGGTCATGGATTCCCGGTACATGAAGTAGCCCACGGTCTCGGTGGCGCGGACCGGGCCGCCGCCTGTCATGACATAGATGATGTCGAAGGCGCGCAGGGCCCCCAGCAGGTTGATGAAAATCGCCACCCGGACACCCGGCATGGAGAGCGGCACCATGATGTGACGCATAATGGAAATGGGCCTGGCGCCATCCATATAGGCGGCTTCCAGCACGGTCTTGGGTATGGCCTGCACCGCGGCAAAGCACAGCATCAGCGGCAGGCCGACGCCGCTCCAGGATGCCACGAAGATCAGGGCGCCCAGCGCGGTATTGGCGTCGCCCAGCCAGGGATGGGTAAAGCCCGGAATGACGATGCTGATGAGGCTATTGAGCAGGCCCGCTGAATCGGGGCGCAGCATGTTGATCCACATATAGCCCGACACCGCTTCGGAAATGCCGAAGGTGACGAAGAACATCATGCGGAACGGCATGGTCTGACGCGGGGCAAAGGAGCAGAGCATGGCCAGCACCCAGCCGAGGCTCACCGATATGGCCGTGGTACCCAGGGTGAAGATCAGGGTCGTGGTCAGCGTGTTGCGAAAGGCCGGATCGGCGAACAACCTGATGTAGTTGCCGAACTCCACATATTTGGGCTTTGCCAGACCCTTGATGTCAAAGAAGGACAGCCGGATGGTCTCAAATAGCGGATAGACCACCGAGATCCCGAACAGGATCAGCACGGGGGTGATGAGCAGCCAGGCGGCCGGCGTGTCCTTGAGCCGCCATCCCCGGTTGGCAAGCAGCTCGCGCTGCTCGCCAACTTCTCGGGAGGGACTCCGTTGCGCCGCGCCCGCCGTCGATGCGACGGGTTGCGACATCAATAGGCTTCCGCTGCCTTGGCCTCGATGGCGGCGAGCACCGCATCGACATTGGCCTCGGACGGATCCTGCAGGAATTTCTGCAGTTGCACGCGGTATTCATCGACCAGGTCACCGGGCAGCAGGTCACCCAGCACGAACTGCACCTTCGATTGGGCCACAGCGGTCGTGGCAATCTGCTGCACCGGCCCGAGCAGCGAGGCATCAGCCGCGGTGCTGGGGGAGGCATAGCCGTAGCCGGCCATGATATTGGCCGCCTCGGGCCCGATGATAAAGTCGAGGAAGGCGTCGGCAGCGGCGGGATTGGCGCCGTTGGTGGTGACGTTGAGTTCCTTGGTGTCGACGCTGGACGTATCATCGAACCCCATGCCGAGGGCGGGGAACTGGAAGATCGAATAGTCGACGCCTTCCTCCAGAGCCAGGTCGTTCTTGAGAGCGGCATTGGTCCACATGCCGAACAGCAGATAGTTGGACTGCTCGGCGGTGTAGAGCGTGGGATAGGGCTCGTCGATGGCCAGCATCGTGGCAGCGTCAGCGCAGCAGCCTGCCTGAAGCATCTCGCCATACTTCATCAGCGCCGTTTTGACCTTGGGATCGGTCCAGGCAATCTCGTGATTGGCCAATTGCGTGGCGGTTTCGACACCGGCCGTGCGCAGCAACAGGGTCTCGAACCATTCGGTGTGAGCCCAGTATTTGGCAGGGATCACCACCGGCGCCGGGTAGCCGGCGGCCTTGAGCGCCGCGAAGCTGGCGAGGAATTCTTCCCAGGTTTTGGGCGGGGTAACACCGGCCTTTTCGAGCTGGGCCGTCTTGTACCAGATCGCGGACCGATCGCCGTAGGTATAGGTCACGCCATAGGTGGCGCCGTCGATGGAGCCGAGATCGCGCCAGGACTGGCTCAGCTTGGCGTCCCAGCCATAGCTGGCCCATTGGTCGTCAACCGGCCGCAGGATGCCGGCGTCGACCAGCTCGGCGCGGAAAGCCGGCCAGGTGTTGATGATGATATCGACGACTTCGCCGCCAAGGATGGCGGTGCGGATGCCGCCACGCGCGTCGCCCTGCCCGCCGGCCGGCTGAAATTCACGAACCGTGACGCCGGGATTGAGCTCCATGAACTTGGCCTCAACCTCCTGCCACATCTTGCCTTCAGTGCCGGTTTGCCACTGCAGGATAACGAGTTCGCCGCTGAGGTCCTGCGCGAATGCCAAGGGGGATACGCCCCCCAGCATAAGCGCGGCCGCGCCGGCAAGAACGGTGCGGCGGCGAATGGAAGACGGAATTCTGGTGCGTTCTGTCATCGATCTCTCCTCCCTTGGATCGGGCGCCTTTTGACGTCTCGATCAAGTAAGTTGAAACGTTATCAACTATCTTGGATTTGACAAGAGGCTGACGAGCGCCTGTTG
The DNA here is from genome assembly GCF_946479885.1 of uncultured Devosia sp. Next base: position 17,903 of record NZ_CAMLHM010000044.1, on the reverse strand, counting down.
AAAAGGCGGGATGCGTTGAAGCCCAGCGCGAACCCGCGCCGGGCTTCAAGGTCACCTCAGTCCGGAGGATTTTTGATCAGCGGGTTGATGGCAGGCCGTAGATCGCCTCGATGTCATCAAGGGCCAGATGGGCGGCCATAACTCCGCCAGCGGTAGCCCAGACCGCGTCCGAAACACCGTGTAAATGGCCGGACTTTACCGCCGTCAAATTCTGCCAGAGGGGCGACGCCATCCAGGTTTTGGCTTCGTTGGTGGCGCCGCCATCGCCTGTCTCGTAGCTGAAATGGAGCAGACGATCGCCATCCAGTTCCGGGATGCGTTCGGCTGTAATGGGCTCGGCAAGTCCGGGCTTGTCCTGGGCCGCAGGCCGACCAAACCCGATGTCCCGCAGGATCGACCCGGAGAAGCTGTCGTTGTTATAGGCGTAGTTCTGCCCGGCAATGAAGCGGATGAGCCCCACCTTCTCGTCCACCCGGTTACCCAAAGCGACCTGGATGGCAGCCACGCGAGCCTGGTACGATGCGAGCAAGGCGTCGCCCTCGGCGAGCTTGCCTACGGCCCGTGCGTAAAATGCCAGGTTGTCGCGCCACTGGCCGGTGATGTTTTCGACATAGACTGTGGGCGCAATGGCCGAAAGCTGATCGTAGATTTTTTCGTGCCGCTTCTTGTTGCCCAGGATGAGATCGGGTTCGAGCGAGAGGATGACTTCAAGGCTGGGCGACAGTTCCTCACCCACCACAACAGTATCGCCAAGCTGATCGGCAACATGGTCGAACCACGGATTGGCATTGCGGAGCGGACGGCGCCAACCGGCACGATACCCAGCGCCAGCAGATCCTCGGTCGCTTCGTTGGTCAGGGCGACGATGCGCAGCGGTTGATCCGGAACGCCGGTAACGCCCATGACATGGGTTACGTCACGAGCCATGGCGGATGTAATCAGCGCGAGGAAAGCGAGCGGAATGCCAAGAAGCATGCGGCGGGTGGTCATGGTTCGTCCTAAATGATGACAATAATAGTCAGCTTTGTTTCAATCCCTGATGAGAGTCAAGCGCGCCGGCCCTGCTGACGCCTGCAATGTGATCTGGATCAAAGACTACGCGAACCGCGGGCGGTAGGCTGAAGACAGAATGAAAGGAAGCAGCATGTACACACGCATTGTCGTTGGTATCGACGGGTCCGAACTGGCCACCAAGGCCCTGCACCACGCCCTCACGCTGGCGAAAGCGACCGGCGCGAGGCTGTTCCTCGTCAACTCAACCGAACCATCGGTGCTGATCACGGCCGGCGCGGAATTCATGGCCGTGGACACCGGCGCGATCGTTGCCGATCTCGAGGAGATCAAGGCGAAATCGGCACAGGCCACTCTCGCCTCCGCCGAAGCCCTCGTGGCAGGTGAAGGCCTGTCGGCTGGCAAGATCCATGTGCCCGCCAGCATCGCTGCCGACGCTATCCTCAAGACCGCTGAAGAGCAGGGCGCCGACCTGATCGTCATGGGTTCGCATGGCCGGCGCGGCCTGGGACGCCTGTTGCTGGGCAGCCAGGCCGCAGAGGTGTTGGCGCGAACCACCATTCCCGTTCTTGTGGTCAAGTGATCGGCGGCGCCATCACTAACATGTTAGTGGTGGCGCGCGGGGCCGATTTCCAGTATTGGCGCTGCACGACCCTGTTGAGTGCTCGCCATGTCCCTGCCCCGCCTGATCGCTGTCATCGACATCGGCAAGACCAACGCCAAGGTGGTGCTGATCGATTCCGGCACGCAGCAGCAGGTGGCGGGGCGCAGCACGCCGAACGTGGTGCGGCGCGACGGGCTCTATCCGCATGCCGATGTCGACATGCTGTGGAGCTTCATCCTCGATAGCCTGCGCGCATTGCAGGCAGAGCATGGTGTGGATGGCATTTCCATCACCACCCATGGCGCCACCGCGGCGCTGATGGCCGGCGAGCAGCTGGCCCTGCCGGTGCTCGATTATGAGCATGGCGGGCCCGAGGAAACTGCGGCTGCCTATGGCGCTGCGCGGCCGGACTTTGCCGAGTCGTTATCGCCGCGCCTGCCTGACGGCCTGAACCTGGCGGCGCAGATTTTCTGGCAGGCCCGAGCTCATGCGCCCGCTTTCGCGCAGGTAACGGCTATCCTGACCTATCCGCAATATTGGGCCTGGCGGCTTACCGGCGTGATGGCCAGCGAGGTCACGTCGCTGGGTTGCCACACCGATCTTTGGGCACCGGCACGGGGCGAATTCTCGAGTCTGGTGGCCGCCCAGGGCTGGGACAAGCTCTTTCCGCCAGTGAAGCCTGCTGCCTCGGTGCTGGGACCGATCCTGGCCGAGGTGGCAATTGCCACCGGGATGAACGCAAAGACGCCCGTGACCTGCGGCATTCACGATTCCAATGCGTCGCTGCTGCCGCATCTGGGGGCGCATGACACGCCGTTCACGATCCTCTCGACCGGGACCTGGACGATCGCCATGACTGTCGGTGGCGACACGGACAAGCTCGATGCCGGCCGGGACAGCCTCGCCAATGTCGACGCGTTCGGCCGGGCGGTGCCCACGGCGCGCTTCATGGGTGGCCGGGAATTTGACCAGCTGGTCGGCGAAGTGGTGACGCCGAATGCGGCGGATATTGCACGCATTATCGGCGGAGACGTCCGGGTGCAGCCGAATTTCACCCCGGGCGTGGGACCGTTCCCCCATGCGCGGGGGCATTGGACGCATGCGCCGGAGACCCTGACTGCAGGCGAACGCACGGCCGCGGCGTCGCTCTATCTGGCGCTGGTGACGCGTGCCTGCCTCGATCTGTGCGGTCTGGGTCGCGAGATCATCATCGAAGGACCCCTGGCGCGGAACGCATTGTTCGGGCAGGCCTTGGCACGGCTGAGCGGCGTGCCGGTGCGCGCTTCCGGCGACGCGACCGGAACGAGCCTGGGGGCGAGCATGCTGTTTGGCGCCGGACGGGGCCATGCAGCGGCCGGAGCGGCCGCGACGCCGCTCGACCTGGCCGGGTTTGACGCTTATGCGGCGCGCTGGAAAGCGGACATCGCCTAGCAGCCTTGCGCCCGTGGCCGATGCGGGCGAGCTTGCCGATGCCCATATCTGGGGCAACCGGAGGTCCGCATGGCACAGCATCACGTCGTTATCGTTGGTGGCGGTTTTGGCGGCCTCGCGGCGGCGCAGGCGCTCGCGGGCGCCGATGTCCTGATCACGCTGATCGACCGGCGCAATCATCACCTGTTCCAGCCCCTGCTCTATCAGGTGGCGACGGCCGCGCTCGGCACCTCGGAAATTGCCTGGCCGGTTCGGCACATCCTGCGCAGCCGGCGGGACGTTACGACGCTGCTGGCGGTGGTCACGGGCGTCGACGTCGCCGGCAAGGCGGTGGTGCTGGAGGATGGCAGCCGGGTCTCCTATGACAGCCTGGTCCTCGCGACGGGCGCGCGGCACGCCTATTTCGGCCATGACGAATGGGAGCAATTCGCGCCCGGCCTCAAGACGCTGGAGGACGCGACGACCATTCGCCGCAAGCTCCTGCTGGCTTTCGAAGCGGCGGAACGCGAAACCGATCCGTCCAAGCGCCGGGCGCTGCTGACTTTCGTGCTGATCGGCGCAGGACCGACCGGGGTGGAGATGGCAGGCGCCATCATCGAACTGGCGCGGGTGACGCTCAAGGGCGAGTTCCGCAGTATCCGGCCTGATGAGGCGCGCGTGGTGCTGATCGAGGGTGGCCAGCGCGTGCTGGCGAACTTCAAGCCGGAACTGTCGGACTATACCCTCAGGGCATTGCGCGACCTTGGGGTGGAAGTCGAGCTGGGTGCGGCCGTGACCGAGATTGATGCCGCCGGCGTCGTCTATGGCGGCAAGCGGCTCGACGCATCGACGATCATCTGGGCGGCGGGCGTGCAGGCTTCGCCGGCGGCCAGGTGGCTCGGGGTTGAACCGGACCGCGCCGGGCGGGTCAAGGTCGAGCCGGACCTGACTGTCCCTGGCCATCCCGAGATTTTCGTCATCGGCGATACGGCCACGATCACCATGCCCGACGGCAAGCCGGTGCCGGGTGTCGGCGACGGCGCCAAGCAAGGTGGCAAGCATGCGGCGCGGGTCATAAGGGCGCGGCTGGGCCGTTTCGGCAAGCCGCTGCCATTCCGCTACAAGCATGCGGGCGACCTGGCGACGATCGGCAAGCGGGCGGCGGTGATCGATTTCGGGTGGATCCAGCTCAAGGGATGGATCGCCTGGTGGGCCTGGGGGCTGGCGCATATCTACTTCCTGATCGACACCAAGAACCGGCTTGCCGTAGCGCTGAGCTGGCTGTGGATCTATCTCAGCGGCCAGCGCAGCGCCCGCCTGATCACCCAGGGAGAGGCGGAGAGCAAGACGCCGATCAAGAAGCTGGCGGAGCCCTAGCGCTCCGCGGCCTCGTCCACCGAGGTCGTCGTCTTGTGCAGGCTGCGTTCGCGCAGCCAGATGTAAAGGCCGCTGCCGATGATGATCGTGGCGCCCAGGAAGAACCAGTTATCCGGTGGCTGGTTGAAGATGACCCAGCTGGCCAGGGCCAGATAGAGCAGTTGCAGGTAGTTGAACGGCGCCAGCGTTGCCGGCGTGGCGTAGCGATGGGCCACCGAAATCAGCAGGTGGCCGAGCACGCCGGCGGTGCCGAGAGTGAAGAAGGCGACCCAGGAAATTGCATCACCGGGCCAGACCCAACCACCGGTGAGCGCGAAGGGCGTTATGGCGACCAGGGCAATGCCGCCTGCGTAGACCTGCTGGGTCATGGCGCCATCCACGCCCGCCAGCTTGCGCGTAAAGATGCCGAACACCGCGCCGAAAAAGGCCGCCGCGAGGCTGAGCAGCGCCGCCGGGTGGAACGCCTCGGTACCGGGGCGGATGATGACCAGAATGCCGACGAAGCCGACGGCAATGGCGAGCCACCGGCGCCAGCCGACGGTTTCGCCGAGCATCGGCCCCGACAGCGCGCAGACCATCAGTGGCATGGTGAAGAGCAGCGCGCCGGTGACCGTCAGCGGCAGGTAGCGCATGGAGAGGAAATTGCCGGCGGTCGAGCCGAGGAGGCAGAGGCCTCGCGCCACTTCCAGCTTCCAGTTCCGCGTTCGGAACAGGTTCCAGCCGCGGACCGGCAGCACCAGCAGCACCAGCAGCCCGACATGGACGCCATAGCGGGCGGACATGATCTGGGTGGTCGGCAAGCCGGCGATGGAGAGCCATTTGGCCGAGACATCGAGAAAGATCAGGATCGACTGCGCCAACAGCAGGATCAGGATAGCCTTGTTGGCATTCTGCTCGACGGCGGGACTGGCCATCAGCGTTCCTCGGTTATGGGGCTGGTGGGCTTTGCCAGGGCGCGTTCACGCAGCCAGATATAGAGGCCGCTAGCCATGACAATGGGCGCGCCGACATAGAGCCAGATATCGGGGGGCTGGTTGAAAATGAACCAGCTGGCTGCGGTAAAGAACAATATCTGGACGTATGCAAAGGGTGCCAGCGCGGAAGCCGGTGCGAAGCGATGTGCCACCGTGATGAACTGGTGGGCGGAAAAGCCGATGACGCCGATCAGGGCCAGGATGGTCCAATCCACCGCATTGGTCGGCCAGACCCAGGTCGCGATGGCGAACGGCGCCAGCACGATGGTGGGCAGGAAGGCGCCGTAGAATTGCTGGGTGCCGGCGGAATCGACCCCGGCCAGACGGCGCGTCAGCATGACGTAGCAAGCATAGGACACGGCCCCGCCAATCGACAGCAAGGCGGCGGGCTGGAAGACTTCGCTGCCGGGACGGACGATGATGAGCACGCCGACAAAGCCGACCGCAATGGCCGTCCAGCGCCGCCAGCCGACCGTTTCGCGGAGGAACAGCACCGAGAGCGCCGTGACGATCAGCGGCACGGTGAAGGCAATGGCGCCGGTCACGGTGAGCGGAAGGTAGCGGACGGCGGTGAAGTTGCAGAGCGTCGAGCCGACAAGGGCCGCGGCGCGGGCCAGTTCGAGCCAGATGTTCCGGGTGTGCAGCAGGCCAAGGCCTTTGCGCGGCAGGTTGATGGCAGCGGCGAGGCCGAGATGCACGGCATAACGCACGAACATGACCTGCAGCGCCGGCAGGCCGATCAGGCCCAGCCACTTGGCCGAACTATCGAGGCAGACGAACAGGAAATAGGCAGCGAGCGCGAGCCCGATGCCGAGAAGGCGGCGCTCCGCGATGGGCGCTGGTATGGTCGACATGGCGGTTCCGAAGGACGCGCGGGAGGGCGCGTCGTGGTTCCCTAGCGTTGGTGGATGCGGGAGCGCATGTCAATGTGGCAGCAGGATAAATCTTGTATGGAAGATACGAGAACGCGCCCTCTCCCCTTGAGGGAGAGGGACGACATTTCTGCGTTCAGCAGAAATGTCAGGGTGAGGGGTGCTGCGCTGCCCCGTGCCAGAGCCTCGGAAAGAAACCCTTCATCCGCCCTTCGGGCACCTTCTCCCTCAAGGGGAGAAGGCGAAAGAGTGCTCGCGTTCGTGCACCAACCTTAGAACGTCTCGCTGAGGTTCCGCACCCGGAGCGACTTGACCAGCTCTGATGCCGTCGGCTTGGCGCCATGTCGCGGAGTGAAGGTCAGTTCGGTGTTGCGGCCCGGCAGCAGGGTCACGGCATTGTCCGAGAAATAGCCCGGAATATCGACGGTGGCCGTGACGAACAGCGCCGGCTGGTCGCTGGTCAGGGTCAGCACGAACTGACCATCGACATCGGACCAGGCGGCCCGCACCTTGGGCTGCACCAGTTCGTAGGCCTTGTAGGGCTTGGGGAAATAGTCGTTTTCGCCCAGGAGATTGCCCTTGGCATCGCGCCAGGAGAAGAACAGGAACTCGTCGGCAGCGAGGCTGTCGAACGGTATCGAGGTGACGGTGATGGCGCCGTCGGGGCTGATAGCGGTATTGCCCGAGAAGACCACACGATCGCCCCCGGCAATCTTCACCGCGCGAACTTCGAGCGAGATGCTGACCGGCCTGGCGGTGTCGTTGATGCCGCGCAGCACGATGCTGGTTGGCGGCTGATTTTCGACAGGCGTGCCGCGAGAATTCGTGCTGACTTCGTCAATGACGGGAACGGCGACGACATTGATCGGCAGGAAGAAGCGCTTGGCCATGTATTGCAGCAGCTTCCACTGCCCGCCGTAATCAAGGCTCGACCAGCTGGCGACCGGCCAGATGTCATTGATCTGCCAGAACAAGGTACCCATGCAGCGTGGCTTGGTGGAGCGCCAGTACTCAATGGCGGTCTTGATGGCGAGGCCCTGCTGGATCTGGCTGAGGAACACCATCTGGTCGAAGTCGCGCGGGAAGCGGAAGTAGCGCGTCATGGTTTCGAGAATGCGGGCATTGCCGCCGGCATTGCGCTGGTGGTTTTCCATGACCGGCGAGGACGGATTTCGATCCTTCTCCTCGGCGAAGGTCTCAATGACGTTCATTGAGGTGAAGGACTGGAAGCCGAATTCGGAGGCGAAGCGCGGATTGACCGTGCGGTAGGCCTCGAAGGGCTTGGCCGAGTGCCAGACGTCCCAATAGTGGGTGTCGCCGCGGGTATCGGCATGCCAGCCGTCGGAGAAGTCGAGATAGCCCATGGATGGCGAGGACGGCCAGAAGCGACGGGCGGGATCCTCGTCCTCGACGATATTGCCGAGCATGGAGTTGAGGCGGTCGTAGTTGGCGACGTAGCGCTCGGGCGAGGCCTTGGTCTCGGGATACCAGTGCAGCGAGCCGATGACTTCGTTGTCGCCGCACCAGAGGGCGATCGAGGCATGATGGCTGAGACGGCGCACCTGCTGGGTGATCTCGGTGCGGACATTGTCGAGGAACGGCCGGTCGGACGGATAGCTCATGCAGGCGAACATGAAATCGTGCCAGATGAGGATGCCGAGTTCGTCGCACAGTTCGTAGAAGTAGTCGGGCTCATACTGCCCGCCGCCCCAGATGCGGAGCATGTTCATGTTGGCGGCCTTGGCGCTTTCGAGCAGGTCGCGGATGACTGCGGGCGTGATGCGCGAGGGAATGGCATCAGCCGGGATCCAGTTGGCGCCCAGCATGGTGATGTCGCGGCCGTTGATGCGGCACTTGAAGCTGTGGTCGATGTCGTCCGGTTCGACAATCCATTCCAGCTTGCGCAGGCCGATCTGGCGCGTGGTCTTCTCGCCTTCGAGATTGGTGGTGAGTTCATAGAGCGGCTGCTCGCCCTGCCCGGCCGGCCACCACAATTTTGGATTGTGGATGGTGACGTTGTGGGTGAAGACATTCTCGCCCTTCTGCACCACGACCTTGTCCTTGATCACCTGGCCGTCGATGCTGTGCTCGAGCTCCACCTCGCCGTGCGCAAAGGCGAAAAGGCGGGTCTTTATCGAGAGTTCCACCGAGTTCTGACCATGGGCCTGGTCGACCTGGACGCTTTCCTGGCGGGCGAGGCGCGACTTGCGCAGGCGCATGGTGCCATAGACGCCGATGGGCATGATGCAGATGCCCCAGTCCCAACCCGCATGGCATGCCGCCTTGCGGATGAAGTTCATATGAATGCCCTTCAGCCCGTTGGTCTGGTAGTTCTTGGTGAAGGGGATCGGGAACGGGTGGGCGTCAGAGCGCGCCTTGGCAACATCGGGCGCGATGGCGAATTCGATGCGCAGCGTGTTGTCGCCCGCGCGGACCTTGCCAGTTACATCAATGTCGTTGCGGATGAAGCTGTTCTGCGTTTTGGCCACGACCTCGCCATTGAGCAGGATGGTGGCGATGCAGTCCACCTCGGCCAGGGTGAGGGTCAGGTAGCCGTCGATATCGGCCGCGCTGGCGGTGAAGCTGCGCTCGACCGACCAGGCGGTCTCGTTGACCCACATCACGGTCTTTTCGTTTTCCCCGAAATAGGGATCGGGAATGCGATCGGCAGCGAGCAGCGCGGTATGGACATCGCCCGGCAGGGTGATTGGCGCCTTGATGTCCGAGGTCGGCGAGGACAGGGCGAAGGTGCCGTTGAGATCAAGGGCGGAATAGGTGGCTGGCATGGCCATTGCAGTCTCCTCGCGACCGCCTTGCGGACGGTACCGGTCTAAGCTGGACGACAACCCGGAATCCGGGTGCAATCGATTTCGACAGGGTTCTAGCCGGTCTTATGCCGCCTTCCAATGGGGCTGGAAACGGAATATGAGAGGAATTGCATCGTTGCTACTGTCAAATCCGTGCGAATAGCCGATTCGAACCGACCGGTTTACGGTTGTATTAGGGTTTGCTCGCATAACCTTTGACGGTGAGCTGGAGGGCTCTTCCGCCATGTCGGCAGTAAAGCGGTTGGTGCAGTTCTTTGCCGTTCCGGACAATCCGGACCTGGTACAGGCCCAAGCGCGCGCCTTCAGCCGCCAGGTTCCGCTCATGTACGGAATGCTGCTGGTCAATTCGCTGGTTCTGGCGGTTACCCATCCGACGGCGCCGGACCTGCTCCGTCTCTACATACCCGGCCTGTTGTCGGCGATCTGCATCGCACGCCTTTTGATGTGGTGGCGCTCGCGCCACGGCGGCATCACCTACGCAAAGGCAAAGCGTCTGCTGGGCAGCACGGTCTGGGCCGCGGCGATCCTTGGCGTCGGGTTTTCGAGCTGGGCGCTGAGCCTTTACCCCTATGGCAGCGCCTATGCGCAATCACACATCGCCTTTTACATGGGCATTACCAGCATTGGCTGCGTGTTCTGCCTGATGCATCTGCGTGGCGCGGCCGCCATGATTGCGCTCAGCGTGCTCATCCCATTCACCGGCTTCTTCGCCATGAGCGGCAACCCGATTTTCGGCGCCCTGGCCTTCAATCTCGTGCTTGTGGTCGGCGCGCTGATGACCATCCTGTTCAACAACTATCGCGATTTCAGCGATCTGGTGGCGTCACGGGCCGAGATGACCCGCAAGCAGGCAGAGACGCAGCGCCTGTCGGACGAGAACTATCGTCTGGCCAATGTCGACACCCTGACCGGCTTGCCGAACAGGCGGTCGTTTGACCGGCAGTTGCAGGCCGCGCTGGACAAGGCCGAGGCCGACCGCAGCCAGATCGCAGTGGTGCGGCTCGATCTGGACAGCTTCAAATCCGTCAACGAGATATTCGGCCAGATTACCGGTGACCGCGTGATCGAGGAGGTCGCCCGCCGCATCAACCTGCTGCGCCGGCCCTCGACCTTCGTCGCCCGTCTGGGGGGTGACAACTTTGCGCTGATCCTTACGGGCGACACCAGCCAAGATACATTGCAGGCCTGTGGCGACGTGCTGACAGCGGCCATGCGCCCCTCGTTTGAAATGCATCTGGGCACCGTTCATCTGACCGCATCGGCAGGCCTGGCCTCGTCGCGCCCCGGCGACACGGCGGACAGCCTGTTCGACCGGGCCGACTATGTGACCTGGGTGGCCAAGCGCGAGGCGCGCGGGCACGCCCTGGTCTTTACCGCGCGGCATGCCGAGGACCTGAACCGTGTGCGCCGCATGGAGCATGCGCTGCACACGGCCGACCTCGACAAGGAAATCCACATCCTGCTGCAGCCGCAGTTCGATATCGCGCTCAATCGGACCACAGGCTACGAAGTGCTGGCCCGTTGGCGCAGCCCCGTGCTGGGCGACGTCTCGCCCGTCGAGTTCATCCCCCTGGCCGAGCGGATGGGCATCATCTCCAAGATTACCCAGGCGGTGCTGCGCAAGGCCTTGGTCGTATCCGCCAAGCTGCCCAACACCGTGCGGATATCGGTGAACCTGTCTGCTCACGACCTGGGCTCGACCACGGCCATGGAGGCGATCGCCATGCTGGTCGAACAGGCCGGCACACCTTGTCGCGTGGACTTCGAGATCACCGAAACTGCCGTCATGGGCGATATCGCCCGCGCCCATGCCGGGCTGCTGACGCTGCTGGCGCTGGGGTCGCGCATCGCCCTGGATGACTTCGGCACGGGCCATTCCAGCCTCACCCACGTCCAGAAGCTGCCGCTCGACCGTATCAAGGTGGATCGCAGCTTCGTCAATGAAGTGACCAGCGACCCGACCAGCCGGGCGATCATCAAGACCACCGTCGACCTGTGCCGCAACCTGGGGATTTCCTGCGTGTTCGAAGGCATCGAGACCGAGCAGCAGCTGGACGCCCTGATCGGGCTCGGCGGCACGATCATGCAGGGCTATCTGTTCGGCCGGCCGATGAGCGAGGACAAGGCCCTCGAGCATATCACGGGCGAGAGCAAGGGCTGGCAACAGCGCCGCAGCCAGCTGTTCGGGGCCGCAAGCTAGTCCAAACGGATCGATCTCCGCTTCGCGCAGGTCCTGCACGCTCCCTTCCCCGACGATTACATCATCACCGGCCCCGCGCGCTTGTCTGTCACCGCTTGACATGTGACAAAATGGTCACCTATTGTCTGGATGTGGACACGATCTTCAAGGCCCTCGGCGACCCGACCCGGCGCGCATTGCTCGATGCGCTGCGGGAGCGGGACGGACAGACACTGACAGAGCTTGAGTCCGGTTTGGGCATGACGCGCTTCGGGGTAATGAAACACCTCGGCGTGCTGGAGAATGCGAACCTCGTGGTGACCCGGAAAGCCGGGCGCTTCAAGTATCACTACATCAACGCCGCCCCGATCCAGGAGGTGGCGGACCGCTGGATCGCGCCTTACGCCAAGCCGCTGGCACGGTTCGCGCTCGACCTAAAACGCCAACTGGAGACACCGATGGCCGACAGACCTGCCTTCGTTCTCGTGACCTATATCCGCACCACGCCCGACGCCCTGTGGGACGCGATCGTCAACCCGGAGATGACGCGCCAGTATTATTACGGCTCGCGGGTGCAGCCCGAACTGTCGGTAGGCGGGCGGTTTGCCTATTTCGCGCCGGACGGCAATCTCAACCTCGACGGCGAAGTCATCGAGATCGAGCCGCCGCGGAAGCTGGTCACCACCTTCAAGGCGATGTGGGCGCCCGACGGCGAGCCGACGCGCGTGATGTACGAGATCGAATCCATGGGGGAGACCTGCAAGCTCACCCTCACCCACTTCGACGCGGCCAAATCCAGGGCCGGTGTCGAGGAAGGCTGGCCGATTGTCCTCGCCGGCCTCAAGACCTTGCTGGAAACCGGCAAGCCACTGGCCGTACCGAGCCAGATGTAGCAACCACGAACAGGGAGACTGAAGAATGGCCAAATACATTCTCGCCTATCACGGCGGCGGCATGCCTGATGGCCCAGAAGAGGGCGCCAAGGTCATGGCGGCGTGGAACGACTGGTATGCCAGGATCGGCGACAAGCTCGCCGATAGCGGCGCCGCTCTGGGCAAGTCGATGACGGTCAACAGCAATGGCAGCGTCAGTGCTGGCGGCGGTGCCAATCCGCTCAGCGGCTATACGGTGGTCAATGCCGACAGCCACGATGCGGCCAATGCCATTGCCAAGGGCAGCCCGATCCTGGCCGCCGGCGGCAGCGTCGAAGTCTGCGAATTGCTCGACATGTAGACTGCAGCGCCCGGCACTAGGCCGGGCGCCGTCTTGTCACTCGGCCGCGGCCGCGTCCAGATCGAGGAAGCCGCCGGACTGGCGTTCCCACAGATGGGCGTAGTGGCCGCCGGAGGCGAGTAGCTGGGCATGAGTGCCCTCTTCCACGATCTTGCCCTGCTCCAGCACCACCAGCCGATCCATGGCGGCGATGGTGGAGAGACGATGGGCGATGGCGATCACGGTCTTGCCCTGCATGAGCGTGGTCAATTGCTCCTGGATAGCCGCTTCCACCTCTGAATCGAGGGCCGAGGTGGCCTCGTCCAGCACCAGCAGCGGGGCGTTCTTGAGCAACACGCGGGCAATGGCGACGCGCTGGCGCTGACCGCCCGAGAGCTTGACGCCACGTTCGCCGACATGGGCGTCGTAGCCCCTGTTGCCCTTGGGATCGACCAGGCCCATGATCACGTCATGCACCTTGGCCTGCTCGGCGGCCCGCATCATCTCCTCGTCGGTCGCCGATTGGCGGCCGTATTTGAGGTTTTCCCGAACCGACCGATGCAGCAGCGAGGTGTCCTGGCTGACGAGGCCAATGGCGGCACGGACGCTTTCCTGCGTAACGTCGCGAACATCCTGCCCATCGATGCGGATCGAGCCGTCCTGCACGTCAAACATGCGCAGGGCCAGATTGACCAGCGTCGACTTGCCTGAGCCTGACCGTCCGACCAGACCAATCTTCTCGCCCGGAGCCACCTTGAGGTTGAAGGCGTCGATGACGCTTCCTTCCTTGCCGCGCCAATAGTTGAAGCTGACATTGTCGTAGGTCAGCTCACCCTTGGTGACGTCGAGGTGCCTGGCTTCCGGCTTGTCGAGCATGGTCAGCGGCTGGGCGATGGTATCCATCGAGTCCCTGACATTGCCGACCTGGCGGAAAATGTTGGAGCCGATCTCAAGGATCCAACCGCTCATGTTCATGATCTGGAGCGCGAAGGGAATGGCCGTCGCCACTGCGGCAGCGGTAAGGTTGCCATTGTTCCAGCCTGCCAGCGCCAGCCAGGTCACCGAGACCACGAGGCCCGCATTGAGCAGGAACAGGGTCGACCACATATAGGTGAACACCCGCATCAGCTTGCGGAAGCTGATGGCGTGATCCTCGATGGAGTCGGCCACGTAGCGGTCTTCGTGATCGCCGGTGGAGAAGGTCTTGAGCGTCTGGATGTTGGTATAGCTGTCGACAATCCGCCCCGTCATGACCGACTTGGATTCCGAGAGCTCCTCGGAATAGCGGGCAATCAGCGGCATGGTGATGGTGAAGAGGATGGCATAGAGCAGCAGCCATACCCCGATCGGCACCAGCAATACCGGATCGAGCTGGGCCAGCACGACGATGGCCACCACCACGAAGACCAGCGCATACCAGGCGGCGTCGATGGTGAGGTTCACCCCGATTTCGATGGCTTCACCAGCCTGGATGATCTTGTTGGCGACACGGCCGGCAAAGTCGTTCTGGAAGAAGGTCCAGCTTTGCCGGATGACGTGCCAATGGCTCTGCCAGCGCACGAGATCGACCAGGTTGGGGACTATGCCGTGATTGCGGATCAGCGTGTCGAGCAGGAAGGTCAGCGGACGAACCAGCACGACGACCGCGATCATCCAGAGGAAAGTCTGGGTGTGCTCGGTGAACATGTCGCCTGGATTGGTGGTTGCCAGCATGCCGACCACGAGGCCGACGAAGACCGGCATCAGCGCATCGGCGATGGAGCCGATCGATACCAGCACGATGCGGATGATGAAGGCCGCCCGGAACTGACCGATGAAATAGCTGACAAAGGGACGGAGGCCCATGGGCGGCTGCCTGTTTTCGGCAAGCGCGGTGGGCGAATAGAGATGATCGAAATAGTCGATGACGCGGTTGAACATTTTGAGCTCATTATCTTGAGCCGCGCCTGACGGAGGGACGTTTCAGACGCATCGCCTATTCCGGGCGATGCTTGCGTCTCAGGTCAGGTTCGGAATCGGTCCATGGGTTGCCGTTTGGCGCTTCGAAGCCCGGGCTTTGCGGGATGCGCGGTCGCGGGAATGGCCGTTTCGGTATTGTCACCCATCTGGGTACTCCTTGGTTGGTTGTCGCTAAAGTTCTCAGTCGACACCCTCCCCCTTGAGGGGAGGGATCAAGGGTGGGGGTCGTTCGGTGGTCCACCGAGTTACCCCCTCCCCAGCTTCGCTACGGCCTTGCGGCCTAGCTGCGCTACCCTCCCCTCAAGGGGGAGGGTGGGCAGACTACTGTCACTGTGCCGCCTCTTCCGGCTGGTCCATCTCGAGGAAGCCGCCGGACTGGCGGTGCCAGAGCTGGCTGTAGATGCCGCCGGTATCGACGAGCTGGGCATGGGTGCCCGTTTCGACGACGCGGCCCTGATCGAGCACCACCAGCCTGTCCATCATGGCGATGGTGGAAAGGCGATGGGCGATGGCGATCACCGTCTTGCCCTGCATCAGCAGCTGCAACTGGCTCTGGATGGCGGCCTCGACCTCGGAATCGAGAGCCGATGTCGCCTCGTCCAGCACCAGGATCGGCGCATTCTTGAGCAGCACCCGCGCGATGGCGATGCGCTGGCGCTGTCCGCCGGACAGCTTGACGCCCCGCTCGCCCACATGGGCATCGAAGCCCTTGCGCCCGGTTGGGTCGGCCAATCCGCCGATGAAGGCGGTGGCTTCAGCGAGCTCAGCCGCTTCGAGCATCATTTCCTCGGTCGCATCGGGACGGCCATAGAGGATGTTCTCGCGCACCGAGCGATGCAGCAGGGACGTGTCCTGCGTCACCACGCCGATATTGGCGCGCAAGCTGTCCTGCGTGACCCTGGCGATATCGTGCCCGTCGATGAGAATGCGGCCATCGGCTCGGTCATAGAAGCGCAGCAGCAGGTTGACGATGGTCGACTTGCCGGCGCCGGAGCGACCCACGAGGCCGATCTTCTCGCCCGGACGGATATGCAGGTTGAGGTTGTCGATCACCCCTTCCTTCTTGCCGTAGTGGAACGAGACATTCTCGAACTTGATATCGCCGCTGACCTTGCCGATGGGCTCGGCGCCCTTGGTGTCGGAGACGACGCGGGGCAACGAAATGGACGAGATACCGTCGCGCACCGTGCCGATATTCTCGAACAGTGACGACATTTCCCACATGACCCACTGGCTCATGCCCTGGAAGCGCATAACCAGCCCCAGCGACACGGCCAGCGCACCGGGGCTCATGGCTCCCTGCAGCCACAGCCAGATGCCGGTGGCGCCCACTGCAAACAGCAGGAAGGCGTTGGACCAGTTGACCAGCACGTTGAGCACCGAGAACAGCCGCATCTGCCGGTAGGCGGTATCGAGAAACTGCTCCATTGCCTCCTTGGCGTAGCTCTCTTCGCGATTGGAGTGGCTGAAGAGCTTGACCGTGGCGATGTTGGTGTAGCTGTCGACAATTCGGCCGGTCATCAGCGAGCGCGCATCGGCCTGGGCCTGGGAAATCTTGCCCAGGCGCGGAATGAAGTAGCGCATCATGGCGATGTAGGCGACGAGCCAGACGAGGAACGGAATGGCAAGACGCCAGTCGGACTGCGCAGCCAGGAACACGGCGCCGGTGAAATACACCACCACGTAGACCAGCATGTCGAGCAGCTTCATGACCACTTCGCGCACGGCGAGCGAGGTCTGCATCAGCTTGGCGCCGATGCGCCCGGCAAACTCGTCCTGGAAGTAGCTCATCGACTGGCGGATGAGGTAGCGATGGCTCATCCAGCGGATGCGCTGGGGGAAGTTGCTCAAGAGCGTCTGGTGCATGATCAGCGTCGAGAACAGCACCAGGACGGGCATGACGATCACGATGATCGCGCCCATGATCGCCAGCTTCCAGCCATCGGTCTGGATGAACGTGGCCGGATCGGCGGCGGCAAGCCAGTTGACGATGTCGCCGATGAACCCGAACAGCATGATTTCGCTGGCGGCGATGGCCGCTGCCAGGAACGCCATCATGGCCAGCCACTTCTTGGCGCCGTGGCTGTAATGCAGGCAGAAGGCGACCAGGCCCTTGGGTGGCTCGGTGGGCTCACCCAGCGGATAAGGATTGAGACGTCGTTCGAACCAACGCAGCATGAGCTTCACCACAAGTGAACTGGAGGGGCGTCAGTTTTGCCGGTCCACCAAAGACAGAAGCTGTCAGTAGCGCGTGGCTGTTTGATGCCGACCAGAAATTCAGGATACCGCGCTCGATACGCCCGCAATTGACGCAGAGGAGCAGCGTGCCGCGACCGGCAGGAGCCCCCTCCCCAATGCCGTCTCAATTGGCGTAGAAGAGTGAACCGAAGCGGTCGCTGGCCGAACAGGATACACGAACGCGCCGAATCTACTGTTGCGGCGCAGACACAGTTGATTTCAGACCGACGATTTTGACGGACCCGTAAATGCGCACTGAGACCGAGCATACCATCTATTTGAAGGATTACGCGCCGAGCCCGTACCGCATCATCGCGGTCGATCTGGATTTCAGGATCGGGGCAGAGACGACTCGGGTCACCGCCCAGCTGACGGTGGAACCGCGCGAGGGCACCGCGCCGGGAACGCCACTGGTGCTCGACGGGGACGAACTGACCCTGGGCTCCATCGCGATCGACGGGGCGCCGCTGGTGCTGTCGGCCTATGCCGCAGACGCCAACGGGCTGACCGTGTTCGAACCGCCACTGCGGCGCTTCGTGCTGGAGACCGAGGTAACGCTGCGGCCAGAGGGCAATACCAGGCTTATGGGCCTTTACCGCTCCGGTGGCACCTGGTGCACGCAGTGCGAGCCGGAAGGCTTCCGGCGCATCACCTATTATCTCGACCGGCCTGACAACCTGGCGGTGTTCAAGGTGCGGATGACCGCGCCGCTCGATCTGGCGCCGGTGCTGCTGGCCAATGGCAATCTGATCGACAAGGGCGATGCCGGCGATGGTCAGCACTATGCGGTGTGGGAAGACCCCTTCCCCAAGCCGGCCTATCTCTTTGCGCTGGTGGCGGGCGATCTCGGCTCAATCACCGACAGCTTCACCACCGCCTCGGGCCGCAAGGTCGATCTCGCCATCTATTGCAGCCACGGCAAGGAGAGCCAGTGCCTGTGGGCCATGGACAGCCTCAAGCGCTCGATGGCTTGGGACGAACGCCGCTTTGGGCGCGAGTATGATCTCGACGTGTTCAACATCGTCGCCGTCAGCGATTTCAACTTCGGCGCGATGGAGAACAAGGGCCTCAACATCTTCAACGACCGGCTGGTCTTTGCCGAGCCCGAGACGGCGACCGACTCCAATTACGACGGCATCGAGCGGGTGATTGCCCACGAGTATTTCCACAACTGGACGGGTAATCGCATCACCTGCCGCGACTGGTTCCAGCTCTGCCTCAAGGAAGGCCTGACGGTTT
>NZ_CAMLHM010000043.1 GCF_946479885.1 uncultured Devosia sp. | reverse complement strand
CTGATCAATCTCGAGCAGAACCAGATCATCAAGATCTTCTCGGTCGCCGCCGTGGTCTTCCTGCCGCCGACGCTGGTCGCCTCGATCTACGGCATGAATTTCGCGCATATGCCCGAACTGGCCTGGCAGGCCGGATACCCGCTGGCACTCTGCCTGATGATCGCCTCCGCCATTCTGCCCTACCTGTTCTTCAAGCGGCGAGGCTGGCTGTAGATCGAGGAACGAAGCGGCGCCGGCAGTCCATTAGCCATTGATTCGAAACACTTGTTCCAAATCGCATGCATCATGCGCATGGCTTCCATGTCACCTGCCCGGTTGTTGGGCAGAAGCGCGCGGCCTATATCGACCGCAGCACAGCGGGCGCTTCTCCTCCTCCCTTGCTCCTGCTGCGTTCCCTCCTTGCGGGAATTCGTTCCTGCATCTGATGTGGCTCCGCTCTCCCCTCGAGCGGGGCCACATTCTTTTTTAAGCCTCTGCATCGATTGCATGGCTGACATGTCGGACATTGTATTGTCGACAGGGTCGATAGAGTTCATATTGAGACCGTCGCTGAGGCGTGCTTCGTATCCTCCTCCCTCGGACCACGTATCGCGACACCGAACTTTGGATCGTATCCTCCTCCCTCGATCCAGGTTCACCGGCAGAGCGCATATCCTCCTCCCTTGCTCTCTGCCCCACTTTGGATTTGGCTTCGGCCCAGTCATCGGGCCCTGTCTCCGGACAGGGCCTTTTTTCTTGCTGTTTGCCCCCAGAGTGGAGTGGCACCTCCCCTCGATGGGGGGGGCGGGGGTGAGCCCGCGAACGCTACGCCGAGAGGGCCCCAGGCAACGAAGCGCTCACGCCCGCGTTACCTCCCTGCGCGATAGGCGGATAGGAGCGTCACATGTCTGTCCTGATCAGTATCCTGATTACCTTCCTCGTCATCGTGCTCATCCTCTGGCTGGTCCAGCGCCTGCCGGTCGAAGCCCGCGTCCGCCAGATCATACAGATCGTGGTGATCGTCATCGGCATCATCTCGCTGCTCAAATACCTGGCCGTATTCTAGGACCACCGCGGATTGGTTCGGCGGCGCGTCAGGCCGGCATCACGCGCCTCTGAGCCAATCCGATGACAACTTGTCGCTGTGCAGATCGCATGGCTGACATGTCAGCAGGCGCATTGCTGACCATACGGTCAAAATCTATATGTAGATCGTCGCTGTTGAAGCCGCTCCGTATCCTCCTCCCTCGGACCCGCTTCTTGCGACACCGGATCTAGGCCATATCCTCCTCCCTTGGCTTGGGTCCACCGGTTCGGCGCCTCTCCTCCTCCCTGGCGCAGGGCCATTACTTTCGATTTGGCTTCGGCCCTATCATCAGGCTCCAACTTCGGTTGGAGCCTCTTTTTTTGGCCATGACCGCAGAATCTGCATGGCAGCTTTTCCAATTGCGCGTTTGTGTCCGGGCCGGCGGAGTCCGATAAGCGGATGACCAGTTCAGCGGCGTTCGTGGCGCCGCTCCTCCAAGGTCAGACGCTTCGGCAAATGACCCTTTGGCCCTGCCCATCCCCTCGGGCGGGGCCATTTTGTTTCCAGGGTCATTCCTTCCCAATTCCCGGCAAGTTTTGCCGCCCGCCATCCGGGGGCGGACCCTGAGACCCATGTTTTGCAGGGGTTCCGGCGCGGCACGCCGATTGCATGACGGTCCCTGACCGATTGCAGGAGCGTCCGATGGTTGCCGTCGTCAGCACCGCCTATTCGACCAACACCTACTACAAGGCAGCCGCTTCCGCGCAGGCCGCCGGCGTCGGCACCGCAGCCACTGCCGCCGCGACCGCCACCACCGAGCAGGCAGCCACGTCGGTCACCCTTTCCGATGAAGCGCTGGCGGCCCTCGCCGCCACCGATTTCGCCACCGTCATTGCCGAGACGCGCACCAAGCTGGCCGCTTTGCTCAAGGAGGCCGATCGCACGTCCCCGCTCGAAGGCGGCAAGCTGGCGCTCGATCTCAGCAGCCTCGATGCCCGCGAACTCTTCGCCATGGCCAGCAATGACAGTTTCAGCGAAGACGAACAGAAGGCCGCGGGCCTGGAAATGCAGCGCCGCTTCGAGGCGGCCATGGCTGGCCCCGCCGCCGTCGCCAAGGTCACCGGCAACTTTACCGGGCTCTACAAGGCCGCCGCCGAATATCTCGATAGCCTGGGGCCCGAGGAAAAGGACGACGCCGACTGGATCGCCGGCCGCGCCGCCATCACCGAGGCACAAAAGCAGCTGCAGACCGCGCCCAAGACCATGCCCGATGCCGGCGATTCCGATCCCGTCGCGCTCTATCTGGCGCTGGTCGAAGCCGGCCAGGCCGCCCAGCCACAGAATATCGGCGACGTCGCCAAGGGCGCGCGCAAGGCGCTCGACGCCCTCTATGCCGATGCCATCAAGGGCGGCAAGGCGCCCACCTATAACAAGGCCACCACCGTCGGCACCTATATCGACCTGTCCAAGCTCCCGAGCCGAACGCTCTCGTCCATCGTGCTCGACGATACCGATCAGTTCAGCACGGAAGAGGTCAACGCCGCCAAGGCAACCCTGCGCGGCAAGAGCGGCGCTGCGCTGGTCGCCGGCTTCCAGAGCGCCGCCAAGTCCAGCGACCCCACGGCCTTTAGCCAGAACATCATGTCCATCTTCGCCTCGATGAGCACGGAAGAACGCCAGGCCGCCGGCTGGAGCGACCAGTTCTACCAGGCTGCGGTCGACAGCTACACATCCACCAGCAAACTGACCCAGATGTTCGCCGAAGCCGGCGGCAGTGCGACCGGATTCTTGAGCTGGATGGGGAAGTAGCCCCTATTTCGCGCCGTCCTCGAACAACTCATCCAGGACCGCGATGAAATCGGCAAACCGGGCCTCCCCGACATTGGCGCGATAGCGCGCCTCGATCAGCAGCTTGATGCGGTTGCCATCATTCAGCGCCGCGGCCCCCCGCGGCGTCAGCTGCACGATGCGCCCGCGCTTGTCGGCCGGATCGACCGCCCGCACCACAAACCCATCCGTTTCCAGCGTATCGACGAACTGCTGCACCGCCTGCTTGGAGACACCCATTTTCTGGGCTAATTCGGCCTGCGGCACCCCCCCGATGCGCAAATGCCCGACCACGGCACCCTGCGCCTGCGTCATCCAGCCATGGCCGGCTGCGATCATCGCCGCCTCGAACTCGTCTTTCCATTGCCGGCCCAACCGCCATAGCCGCCATCCGACATGGTCAATCAGCTCAGAGGTGATTTTTTCGTCAAGCTGCTTGACCAATTTATCAAACCCATATAGTCAAGTTACTTGACGATAACACGATGCGAGCCGTGAGCACAAGTCGTGCGCCGTCCAGAGCTTATCCAGTGCCAAGAGGATTTTTCCATGCCCGTGATCTCCGCCGCCACCGCACCTCAGTTCAACATCCCCGGCATCACCTTTACCGGCCTCGCCTCGCCCACGCGCGGCGCCACCGACACTGCTGTATGGACGGTCTCGCTCGCGCCGGGCAGCATCGGCGCCACCCACCAATTGACCCGCGAGGAAATCATCGTCTGCATGTCAGGCAATGCCAGCATCCGCCTCGGCACCGAAACGCTGGCCCTGTCTCCGGGCGACGCGCTGATCGTGCCGGCCCACACCGATTTCAGCATGGACAATCCCGGCGACACGCCGTTCAACGCTGTCGCCGTGTTCCCGGTCGGCGGACAGGCCGTCATGCCCGGTCGCGCGGCCTTCACCCCGCCCTGGGCGGCCTGACCTCTGGCCGGCGCCTCAACCACCTTCTTCCGCAGGAGGTGGCTGAGGCCCGGCTAATGGGTTACACGATCCCCGCGCAGAACCCCTGGATGCGCTTCACGGCGTCTTCCAGTTCCGCATTGCTGGCCGCATAGCTCAGCCGGAAATGCCCGGGCAGGCCGAAGGCCGCGCCATGCACCAGCGCCACGCCGGTTTCCTCCAGCAGCGCCATGACGAAATCCTCGTCCGTAGCCAGCAGCTTGCCGCCGGCACTGGTCTTGCCCAGCAGCCGCTTGCACGAGGGGAACACGTAGAACGCGCCCTCCGGCGTCAGGCAATCGAGCCCGGTATTGGCATTGAGCCCCTTGACCACCAGGTCGCGCCGGTCCTGGAACACCTGCCGCCACTCGGCGAGGAATTCCTGCGGCCCGTTGAGCGCTTCCACCGCCGCCCACTGGGCGATCGAGCTCGGATTGGTGGTCGACTGGCTCTGCAGCTTCAGCATCGCCGCCAGCAGCGGCCGTGGGCCGGTGCAGTAGCCGATGCGCCAGCCGGTCATGGCGTGCGACTTTGAGACGCCATTCATGGTCAGCGTGCGCGGCATGAGCTTGGGCTCCACCTGCGCAATGGTGGCGAACTTGCCGCCGTCATAGACCAGCACTTCATAGATATCGTCGGTCAGAATATGCACATGCGGATGCCGCATCAGCACCTCGGCCAGTCCCTTGAGCTCCTCGGCGGTGTAGGCCGCGCCCGTCGGGTTGGACGGCGTATTGAGGATCAGCCACTTGGTGGCGGGCGTGATCGCCGCCTCGAGTACATCCGGCTTGAGCTTGAACCCGGTCGTATCGTCGGCCACCGCGAAAACCGGCGTCGCGCCGCACAGTCGCACGATTTCCGGATAGCTGACCCAATAGGGCACCGGCACCACGACTTCATCACCGGGGTTGAGCGTCGCCATCAGCGCGTTGAAGATGATCTGCTTGCCGCCCGAAGCGACAAAGCAATCGGCCGCCGTCACGTCCAGCCCGTTGTCGCGCTTGAACTTGGCCGCCACCGCTGCCTTGAGCTCGGGAATGCCGTCGACATTGGTATAGCGCGTCTTGCCCTCGGCCATCGCCTTGATGGCGGCCTCGCGCACATGCAGCGGTGTGTCGAAATCGGGCTCGCCGGCCGAGAGCGCGATGATATCGCGCCCCTCCTGCGCCATGGTGCGCGCCTTCTGGCTGATCGCCACCGTCGCTGACGGCGCTACGCGCTCCAATGCCTCGGACAAGAAACCCATTCGTCACTCTCCCCGGAAGTCCGGGCAGACTGATACGGCGTCGGCCGCGGCGCGGCAACTGGCTTGAAGTCTTATTTCGCCCGTGGCGGCGCCGTGGTTTCCCGAACCAGCAGCTTTGTCTGCAACACCTGGCGCCCTTCGACCTGCCGCCCCCCCAGGGCCGCATCGACCGCGCGTCGCGCAATTTCCTCGATCGGCTGCTCGATTGTGGTCAGCTTGGGCGTCGACACAGCCGCTTCCGGCACACCGTCGAAACCCACGACTGACACATCGCCGGGCACGCTGAAGCCATTGCGGAACAGCCAATCCACCGCCCACATGGCGATCTTGTCCGACATGGCCAGGATAGCCGTCGGTTTGTCGTCACCCGCGAACATCTCTTCCATCATCGCCAGCGTGCTGGCCTGGCTCTCGCGTGTCTCGAACAACGGCACGCTGTCGCGCCCGATGCCGCCGGCCTCCAACGCCTGCCAATAGCCGACAGCGCGGTCGCGCGAGGTCGTGTAGAGCGCCGCCAGCACTTCCTCCGGCGTGCGCCGGCCCTCGCCCTTCTCGCCGATCGAGGTGGCGAGTATCGCGAACCGCTTGTGCCCAAGCCCCACCAGATGGTCGCCGGCCATCCGCCCGCCGCTGACATTGTCGACGCCAATGGCCGGAACGCTGCGATCCTCTGCTCCGATGGCCAGCGCCACAAAGGGCAATTGCCGCTGCCGGGTGATCTCCACCAGCTTTTCACCACCCTCGACGCAGAGCAGAATGAAACCATCGACCAGCGCCGACTGGATATTCCAGGCCAGTCGCTCATCATTCAGCGCCGAAACCAGCGCCACTCCCGCCCCGCGGGCGTCGCAGATCTCGGAAATCTTGCTCATGAGCTGGCGCGCCCACAGGTCCTCGAAAAAATAGCTGATCGGCTCGATGGCGGCCACGCCCACCGCATTCACCTTGCCTTGCCGCAACAGCCGTCCGGTGACACTTGGGCCCGCATAGCCAAGCTCCCTGGCCACACCGAGCACATGCTCGCGCACCTCCTCGCGCACCAGTTCCGGCTTGCTGAACACATTGGAAGCGGTGCCCTGGGACACGCCGGCCGCCTTTGCCACATCGCGCAATTTGATGCTGGACTCAGTCTGCCGCACCAATCTCGACCGCCTTTCCGCGAAATCTTTTGAACCGATACAAATATTCTAACACAGGCTTTGGATCGGTTCAAATTTTGCTTGTGCGTTGGGCCGGCAAGGCCTACATTTGAACCGGTTCAGAGAGCTTCGTACCTCCAAACTGAACCGATTCAAAGGAGACTAAAATGATCCTGGCCAGCTACTTGTTCAAGGATGTCTATCGTCAATCGTGGGAAGAACCCGAAGCGCCTGTCGTCCCCCATCGCCGCCGCTTTTTCGATGGTCTGGCGACGCCGCTTGCCGGCGCCATCAGCGCGGTTCTCGGGCGCCCCGCAAAGGCCCGCACCCATCATCTCGGCGGCCACGCCTATGAATAACCCCGCCTGTCGCCCTGGCCGGTGTTCGGCTCAGATACCGACGCCGGCCTCGCGCCGCAGCACCACGCCCAGCACACGCCAGCCCTCTCCCGGTTCGTCCCCGAGCTCATAGAGCGCCTGATAGAGGCCCTGTTCCGGGCCGACGAAATCGACCACCTGCAGCACCCTTGTCTCGCTCACCTTCTTGAACTCGCCAAAGCTGTGCGATCGTGACCTGACGATCGGCTCATAGCCCGATGCGATTATCGCCGCATAGAACGCTTCCGGCTGTCCCTCGAACTGGACGCGGAACGCCTCCCCGGCAAATTCCAGCGCCGCCGCGCCATCCTCGGTCCGAAACGCCACGATCTGGCCCGTCACCGTGGCCTGCCAAGGCGCCGCCTCATCCTGTGCCACAGCCGGTGTCAAAAGGACCACCAGCGCCACCATTACCGCCCAAATCCGCATTCTCGCCTCCTCGGTTGCCACAGTTTCGCCGCTAAATGGTACCCGCCCGACCCCATTCGACCCAAACTCGAACCGCATTCGCATGGCTTATTAGTCCCATTGCGAAGTTGAGGAACGACGTCGGATCCCATGCACAAATCTACGTCCCCCAAGCGGAAAAGTTTCAGGCTCTATGCCATTGCCTCCACGGCCGTTGTGGCTGTTGGCTCGGTAGCGGCCCTGATGGCTGGCGTTTCGCCGGCAACTGCCGCCAATCTTGCGACCCAGCCGGACACCCAGATCGCGGTGTTCATGGTGCCGCTGACCATCCTCGTCATCGCGATACTGTTCGAAGCCGCGCGCATTGCCTTCCGCGGTGCGCTTCCTGCAGAAGCCCCCGTTCGCCGTCCGGCCCGCCACCACTGGTCCCCCGGCAAGGACGAAGGCTGACCTCCTAGTTTCCCCGACCACGATCCCCTGGGCTGGCCTCGCGCCGGCCCTTTTTTCGTCTGGGTCTATCCACCTTTGACCTATTGCCGGGCGCCGGGCCGAGGTCCACAGTCAGCGCAAGGAGGACTTCAACATGCTTGTCGACACCATCCTGCAAACCAAGGGCGTGGTCGTCCACACCCTGCCCGAAACCGGCACGCTGGCCGATGCCGTGGCCACGCTCAACGCCCACAATATCGGCGCCGTCGTCGTGACCGATACCGGCGGCACCATCATCGGTATCCTCTCCGAGCGCGACATCGTCCGCCAGCTTGGCAAGAATCCTTCCGGCGCCCTGGCGCTGCTTATCAGCCAGTGCATGACCCGTGGCGTCGTCACCTGCACCCGCGATACCGATATCGCCGAGGTCATGGAGCGCATGACCCACCTGCGTATCCGCCACATGCCCGTCGCCGAAGGCGGCAGCCTGGTCGGCATTGTCTCGATCGGCGACGTGGTCAAGCACAAGATCGAGGAAGCCGAGCACGAGGCCGAGATACTCCGGGAATACATCGCGTCCTGAACGGACCTGCAATGCTCCAGAATGCCCTCATCGCCCTGGTGGGGGTCGTCGCGGCCCGGGCCTCCCCCGGCCCCAATATACTTGATGGCCCGGCCGGCCGCTCGCCCCCCCTGTTGCAAATAATTCTTACTTGCAAAAACTCCGCCTAGGCCGCTAAGTTGCGAATAATTCGCAACTTGGAAAACCCTATGCACGACCGCGATTCTGCCGCCGATGCGCTGACCCGTCGAAGCCTGCTGCTGGGTGGGCTCGTGGCCGCTGGCGGCGCCGCCGCGCTGGCCGGTGTCGCCACCGCTCAGGACATGCCGGGGCACGACATGAGCACCGTGTCGCAGGACCCTGCCGCGGCTCCCGCCGACCCCTATACGACGCCGCCATCCCACGCCGGCGCCCACGGTGACATGATGACGGTCGGAACGGTCGATCACGCCGCCAATGGCTTCGACCCAACCACCATGCTGACCGAGTGGGAAACCGGCACAGTCTCCACGATGGCCGATGGCCGCACGCTGCGCACCTTCGAGATCGAGGCGATCGACCGGGAGATCGAGATCGCCCCCGGTGTCATGTTCCCGGCCTGGACCTTCAACGGCCGCGTCCCCGGCCCGGCCTTGCGTGCCAAGGAGGGCGAGCGCCTGCGGGTCGTGTTCCGCAATTATGGCTCCCATCCGCATTCGATGCACTTCCACGGCATGCATTCGGCGCGCATGGACGGCGTTCCCGGCGCCGGCCTGATCAATCCCGGCGAGGAATTCGTCTACGAATTCGACGCCAGGCCATTCGGCTGCCACCTCTACCATTGCCACGCGCTGCCGCTGAAGCGGCACATGCACAAGGGCATGTATGGCGCCTTCATCATCGATCCGGACCCGGCTCTGCACCCCGAATTCGCCGACGTCGCCGCCTCTCGCCTGCTCGGCACATCAGAGAATGCCGGCTGGCAGGAAATGGTCATGGTGATGAATGCCTTCGACACCAATTTCGACAACGAGAACGAGTTCTACGCCGTCAACACCATCGCCCATGCCTATGCGCGCACGCCGATCCGCATCCTCAAGTCCAAGCCCGTTCGCATCTATCTGGTCAACGTCACCGAGTTCGATCCGATCAACTCGTTCCACCTGCACGCCAATTTCTTCAACTATTTCGACACCGGCACCAACCTGACTCCCACCCTCAAGACCGTTGATCTGATCACTCAATGCCAGGCCCAGCGCGGCATTCTCGAGTTCAGCTTCAGCGATCACGAGGCCGGCAGCTATATGTTCCATCCGCACCAGACCGAATTCACCGAGCTGGGCTGGATGGGCATGTTCGACGTGGTGGAGGGCTGAACCCGTGAACGACATGACCGACGTGACGACCCCCTCGGCAAGGGCCTCGACCACCGGCAGCGCCAGGGCCTTCATCTGGCTGCTGCTGCCCTTGGGGTTGCTCCTGCTGGCCATTGCCTGGATTGCTTCCGCCGATCCACTGCGCAACTTCAACAACGGCGCCCCACCCGTCGAAGCGCTGACCTATGAGCGCACGGTGCTCGACGATTCCGGCATCCACATCCTGCTCCGGGCCGGTGGCTCCGAGCCGATGGTGATCGCCCAGGTGCAGGTCGACGACGCCTATTGGAACTTTACCCAGACCCCGCCCGGCCCGATCGCCCGTGGCAATACGGCCTGGCTCGACCTCGCCTATCCATGGGTCCTCGGCGAGGCGCACGCTATCAACATTGTCACCAATAACGGCACCGCTTTCGCCCACGAAATCGCCGTCGCCGTGCCAACGCCCGTCCCCACCCAATCCCTGCTCTGGCAGCAGTCGCTGGTCGGCATCATCGTCGGCGTCCTGCCGGTGGCCATTGGCCTCATGTTCTATCCGGCGCTGCGTGGTGTCGGCCAGGCCGGCATGAACCTTCTCCTGGCGCTCACCATCGGCCTGCTCGCCTTCCTGCTGATCGACATGACATTAGAAGCGCTCGAACTCGCCGGCGAGTCGGCCGCCATGTTCCAGGGACCATCCATGGTATGGCTGGCGGCGCTGGCGAGCTTCCTCATTCTGATGGCCATCGGGCGCTGGCGCGGCACGCCGGCGGGTCTCTCGCTGTCCTTCTTCATCGCCCTCGGCATTGGCCTGCACAATTTCGGCGAGGGCCTGGCCATCGGCGCCGCTTTCGCGGCCGGTTCGGCGGGCCTCGGCACCTTCCTGGTACTGGGATTTGCCGTCCACAACGTCACCGAGGGGGTCGGCATCGCCGCCCCTATCCTCAAGGTTCGCCCGCCGCTCTGGAGCTTTGTCGCGCTGGCGCTGCTTGCCGGCGCACCGGCGGTGTTCGGCCTGTGGCTGGGCAGCCTTGCCTATGCGCCGCAATGGTCGGCGCTGGCGCTCGCGCTGGGGGCCGGCGCCATCGCCCAGGTCATCGTCGAAGTCGGCGCCTACCTGCTGCGCTCCAATGCCGGTATCCGCTCGCCCCTGTTCTCGCCGCCGGTGCTGGGCGGCTTCCTCGCGGGAATTGGCTTCATGTACCTGACGGCGGCCATCATCAAGATCTGACGCGGCTCAGCGCAGCCGCATCAGCCCGGCCGCGGTCGGCCCGAAGCCGCATTGGCGGTAGAACGCTTCCAGATGCGGCTCGAAATCGACATGCAGCCACTCCGCGCCGCGCTGCCGTGCCAGCTCCGCGGCGCGCTCCACCAGTTGGAGCGCGATGCCTCGCCGGCGATAGCCAGGATCGACGCAGGTATCGAGGATGAAGGCATGCACGCCCCCATCCCAGGCGACATTGACGAAGCCGACCAGCGTCGCCCCGTCATAGGCGCCGACATGCGCCAGGCTTCGCTGCAACAACGGCTGGAAACTCTGCGGCCCCTCCCCGTTCCACGCTCCCCGCCACAGCGCTCGCATCGCGGCATCGCCGGGAAACGGGTCGCTCACGATCTCGATCACATCGGCCTCCGCTTCCTTACCAACCTGACCAAGTCTTCACCTGCTCGCAAGGTCGTGAACATGCGCCATTGTCTAGGGTCGTTCTTGCCGGATCAACCGGCTCCCATGCAAAGGACCTACCATGAAGACGATCACGAAGACCGCCATTGTGGCACTGATGACTGCGACCATTGGGCTATCTGCCATCGCCCCCTCTTTCGCCCAGGACGCTGCGCCAACGCAGGTTCAGGCCGAGAACGGCCCCGGCTTCCGCCACGGCAACCAGGGCCCCGGCCCGATGGGCGGCCAGCGGGGTGGCGATTTCCTCAACTTCGCCCGTGGCGGCGAAGCCATTGAAGTGGCCCTGGTGCATCTCAGCCACCGCATCGAGCTGACCGCTGAACAGCAGCCGCTGTTTGACGCGCTCAAGGCCACGGCTCTGTCGGCCGCTGCCGATTTCGCCACCGCCACCGAAGGCCTCCGCCCCGAGGGCGGCCCCGGCGGCGCGACCCCGCCGGCTGAAGGCGAAGCAGCGACGGCCACCGCGCCTGACATGTCCGAGCGGCTCGAGAACCGTATCGCCATCGAGAAGGCTCATCTCGCCGCCCTCGAGGCCGTGCAGCCCGCCGCCGCCGCCTTCTTCGACAGCCTGACCGACGAGCAGAAGGCCCAGCTGATCCCTGAGCGCCACGAGCGCGACGGCATGCCCGGCTTCGGCAAGGATGGTCCGCGCCACCACCAGGGCCAGCAGCAGGGCGGCCCGGCCGCCCCGGATGCCCCTGCCGCTAACGGCTAAGCTCCGATACCTCAGTCGACACCCTCCCCCTTGCGGGGAGGGATCAAGGGTGGAGGACGTTTAGCCCATATATCTGGGCCAAACGACACCCCCTCCCAACCTCCCCCGTCGAGGGGGAGGTGCCGCGCAGTGGATGTGGCCAGATAAGGACCGCGTCCACGTCGCGCCCGTCCAAAGCGCCGGCCGCTGGGGCGAGTCGAAAATGCCGGTTCGCGAGAACCGAAAGCGCAGCGTACGTTTGGTACGTGAGCATCGGAAGCGGAGCGGACTGGTATTTGCAGACCGCCCCAGCGGCCGGATCGAAGGACGGACCCCGGCTCTCAACGGCCGGGGTTTGCTTTTGCCGCGCTATCCCCTACCAATCGGCGACGAACCGACTGGATAGATCATGACCGCCCTGCCCCTCGATCCGGCCCGCCTCCGCGAGCAGTTCCCCGCCTTTGCCGAGCCGTCCCTCAAGGGCCAGGCCTTCTTCGAAAATGCCGGCGGCTCCTATACGTCACAGGCCGTGCTCGCCAAGCTCGACCACTATTACCGCGCCACCAAGGTGCAGCCCTACGGCGTCTACCCCGCCTCCCAGGCCGCAGGCGAGGCGATGAATCTCAGCTTCGAGCGGATAGCCCAGGCGCTCAACGTCACTGCCGACTGGATCCATTTCGGCCCGTCGTCTTCCGCCAACACCTATATTCTGGGCAAGGCGTTCGGCGAATGGCTCAAGCCGGGTGACGCCGTCATCGTCACCAATCAGGATCACGAGGCCAATACCGGCGCCTGGCGCAAGCTCGCCAAAATGGGCGCCGAAATCCGCGAATGGCGCGTCGATCCCCTGACCGGCCGCCTGTCCCTTGCCGATCTCGACCGCCTGCTCGACGCCAAGGTCAAGCTGATCGCCGCGCCGCATTGCTCCAACATTTCAGGCGAGATCAACCCCATCGCCGAGATCGCCGTCCGCGCGAAATCGGTGGGCGCCGTGACCGCTATCGACGGCGTCAGCTATGCCCCCCATGGCCTGCCCGACCTTCTGGAACTGGGCGCCGACATCTATTTCTTCTCCGCCTACAAGGTCTATGGCCCGCATCAGGGCGTCATGGCGGTGCGGCCCGAGCTGGCCATGGCCCTGCCCAATCAGGGCCATTTCTTCAACGACGACAAACCCCGCTACCGCCTGACGCCATCAGGTCCTGACCACGCCCAGATCGCCGCCGCGTCCGGCATTGCCGATTATCTCGAAACCGTCGCGGCGATCGCCGGTGACAGCGTCGGGGGCGCTGATCCGTTCCGCCGGGCCCATGCCGCCATGCGCGCCCAGGAAATCGCCCTCGCCACCCCGCTGCTCGACTATCTCAGCCGCAAGAATTCCGTCCGCATCATCGGCCCTGCCGATCCCGCCACCCGCGCGCCAACCATCGCCCTCGGCCTCTCCGAGCCCGGCGCCGCTGTCGCAAGCCGCCTGGCCAGACACGGCATCATGGCCGCGGGCGGCCATTTCTACGCCTACCGCCTGCTCGAAGCCGTCGGCATCGCCCCCACCCACGGCGTCCTGCGCCTGAGCTTTGTGCATTACACGACGCCCGAGGAAATCCAGCAGCTCATTGCCGCGCTGGATGCCGAACTCCCGTAAGCCTCAGTCAGCACCCTCCCTCCCCCTTGTGGGGAGGGTGGCCCCGAAGGGGTCGGGTGGGGGTATGGCCCCGCAAACTCGGTGCGCGTGACTCACCCCCACCCTTGATCCCTCCCCACAAGGGGGAGGGAGACGACTGAGAGCTTTGAGAAACCACCATGTCCCGCCCCGTCGCCACCCTGCTGCTCCTGATCTGCACCATGCTGTGGGGCTTTGCCTTCATCGCGCAGAAATCGGGCATGGGCACCATGGGGCCGCTGACCTTTGCCGGCGTCCGCTATCTGCTGGGTGGCCTGCTCATCCTGCCGCTGGCATTGTGGGAAAAGCGGCGCCGACCCGAACCGCTCAGCGGCGGTCATTGGGTGCTGGTCGCCGCTGTTACCGTGGTCTTTTTCATCGGCTCCTGGCTGCAGCAGGCAGGCCTGGGCACCACCACCGCCACCAATGCCGGCTTCCTCACCAGCCTCTACGTTTTCTTCGTCCCGCTGCTGGGCTTCCTGCTGTTCCGCACCCGCCCGCACCCGATCATCTTCGTCTGCGTGCCGCTGGCACTCGTGGGAACCTACTACCTCAATGGCGGCGGTCTCGGCAGCTTCAACCAGGGCGATTGGCTCATCGCCAGTTGCGCCGTGTTCTGGGCGTTGCATGTCATTCTGCTCGGCCAGGTGGCCCGCGCCACAGGCCTGCCCATCTTCGTCTCGGCCGTCAGCTTCCTCGTGGCGGGCGCCATCGCGCTTTCGCTGGCCTTCATCATCGAGAACCCGACGCTGGCAGGCATTTCCGGTGGCTGGATGCAGATCGCCTATGCGGGCATCTTCTCCACCGCCATCGCCTTTACCTTCCAGGCCATCGGCCAGCAACACGTGCCGCCCGCCAATACCGCCATCATCCTGTCTGCCGAGAGCCTCTTCGCCGCCCTCGGCGGTGCGCTGTTCTTGGGCGAGCGCCTGCCCGCCATCGGCTATGCCGGCGCCACGCTGATCTTCGCGGCCATCATTGCCGTCGAAGCCGTGCCCCCACTCTGGGCCAAGCGGCAGACACATATCCCCAGAACGACGAACTAGGACTTCTTCGCCTCTCCCCCAAAAGGGAGGGGCGAAGCCCCTACTCCGCGTACCGGTACATCTGGTATGTCTTGCAGATGACGAAGGCCACGCAGCCCTTGAGCGTGATCTGGTCCGCGCCGATCTGGGTGATCGTGCCGCTGGCGCGATTGCCATAGATGTTGAGATCGCCCTTCCACTGGTTGGGCTTCACCTGCCGGGCGTGGTCGATCAGCAGCGTGTTGAGATAGGGCAGGTTTTCGGCATTGTCGGCGCCATTGCCCAGCCAGATCAGCGTGCCGCACAATTGCGTGCCGTCGCCGCACAGCTCGACACTGTAGCGCGAGTCGCGCATCTCGATTTCCCAGGTCCCCGCGGGCGAGGCCAGCGCCGGCTGGGCCAGCATGGCGAGGGCACCAAGGACGAGAACGGGTTTCTGCATAGCGACGACTCCAAGGCTGTGGAAAACCAGGCTGCCAGAGCCAGCCTGAACTGTGCCTGAACGCCCAATGACTGGGCGCGTCACGCCCCCGTCATACAAGCTCGCTAACTCTTCAGCCGTTCCGGCGCATCCCCCATGTGGCCCGAACCTGCCGCGCCCCACGTCCCCAACGTCGCGCCCGGCCCCTTAGGAGAGTGCGGCCGCCAACCCCCACTCTCCCCGCCGATCCGATCGGCATTCTGGCCGCCCCCGGGCGGCCTCTTTTTTGTGGAGCAGCCGTCTTTGCACTCGCGCCTTGCCAGCCGCTCCGGCACAACGGGGGCCATGGCCAAGCTCTACTTTTCCTACGCGGCGATGAATGCCGGCAAATCCACCTTGCTGCTGCAGGCCGCCTACAACTACCGCGAGCGCGGCATGCGGCCGCTGCTCTATACCTCCGCGCTCTATGCCGAGAACGGTGTCGGCCTCATCTCGTCGCGCATCGGCATTTCCGAACCGGCCGCGCTCTACGCGGCCGATGACGATCTCTATCAGGCGATCCGCGAGGAAACCGAGACCGGCAAGGTCGACTGCGTCTTCGTCGACGAGGCCCAATTCCTCACCCCCGACCAGGTCTGGCAACTGGCCCGCGTCAGCGATCGCCTGAAGATCCCGGTCATGTGCTTTGGCCTGCGCACCGATTTCCAGGGCAAGCTGTTCCCGGGCTCATCCGAATTGCTGGCTGTTGCCGACACCCTGCGCGAGATACGCACGATCTGCGAGTGCGGCGCCAAGGCCACCATGGTGGTTCGCCAGAACAGCGAAGGGCGCGTGATCACCGCTGGCGAGCAGGTATCGATCGAAAAATCGGTCTATGTCTCGCTGTGCCGCAAGCATTGGGAAGAAGCCGTCGGCCGCTGGCCGGTGAAAGGACCTTGAAACATGCAGTCTGATGCAACCGAGCCGACTGGCGCGCTGACCATCCGCACCCTGGCCATGCCGGCCGATACCAATCCGGCCGGTGACATCTTCGGCGGCTGGGTCATGAGCCAGATGGATATTGCCGGCGCCATCGCCGCGGTCGAGCGCAGCGGCGGCCGCGTCGTCACCGTGGCGGTCGAAGCCATGACCTTCATCGCCCCCGTCAAGGTCGGCGATATCCTCTGCGTCTACACCACCGTCGAGCGGGTCGGCACCACCTCGGTTACCATAAGCATGGAGGCCTGGGCCCGCCGCAATCGCATCGCCGATCGCGTCAAGGTCACCGACGGGCGCTTCGTCTACGTTGCCCTGGGCGAGGATGGCAGCAAGCGGCGCATCAACCCCTGATCCTGCCTCAGGCTCCCTGAACAAATCCGTTCAGACAGCGTTCAGTTACGATGTGGTCAAACCGGGTCACAGGTCGAACTCGGCCCAATTCTTCGGAGTCTCACATCCATGAAACCGCTTCGCCTCGGTCTCCTTGCAGCCGCCATCCTGCTTGCTGGCGCGACCATGGCCATGGCACAGGCTATGACTTCGGCAGATGTCAGCGCCTATAGCGGCCCGAGCTTCGATTCGGGCTATGTGGGCGTCGTTCCGGCAAATACGTCCGTCGTGGTCGAGCGCTGCGAGAACAACTTCTGCATGATCTACTACCAACGCTCACCCGTCTGGATCGAGAAGCTCTACATCGTCGAAGTGGCTCCGCCGGCACCTCCGCCGCCCCAGCCCCAGCCGCAACCCCAGCCTCAGCCACCGGTCAATCCGGGCTGGCCGTGGCCGCACCCCCAGCCGCAGCCTCTGCCGCCTCCGGTGTATGATGACTCGGCCGGCGCCTGCTTCTACAGCGAGCGCAATTTCCGTGGCTCGAGCTTCTGCGTTGACGAAGGCGACAGCTACAGCCGGCTGCGCAACTGGGACAACAAGATCCGCTCCGTCGAAGTGTTCGGCGGTGCCCGCGTCGACCTTTGCACCGACTCCAACTATCGGGGCAGCTGCGTCACCTTGCGGCGCGATGCCTCGCGCCTGCCCGTCGAACTCGACCGCAAGGCGTCTTCCATCGACGTTTACTAAACTCGCAGCCAATTTCCGGGGGGGCCGGAACTCTTCTCTTCGTCTCCCCGTTTCCTAGCAAACAATAACCACTGGCCGCCGCAAGCGTCGTCCCATCCGGGACCGGTAGGGCCAGTCCACAGGAGCGCAGAAAATGAACCGCCACACTCGCAAGATGTTGCTCAATATCGCCACCGGCGTCGCCGTCGCCGCCACGGCCGTCGTCTTCTTCCTGCCGGCCGCCTATGCGGCGCCGGGCGCCATCACCAGCAATGTCAACGTGCGCTCCGGCCCGGGCACCAACTATGCCGTGGTCGATACCGTGCGCCGCGGCACTCAGGTCGATGTGCAGCAGTGCCAGGGTTCCTGGTGCTACATCGTCAAGTCCGGCCCCGATGGCTGGGTGTCGTCCACCTACCTGACCGCTGCCGGCGGCACGCCCGTCAATCCGCAGCAGCCGGGCATCTCGTTCGGCTTCTCCACCGGCCCGAACGGCCCGTCGTTCAACATCGGCGTCGGCCAGCCGCAGCCGCCGGTCATCCAGCCGGTTCCCCAGCCGGCCTTTGGCGAGGTCTGCTTCTACGACCGCACCCGCTTCCGCGGCGACAGCTTCTGCCTCGAATCGGGTGACAGCGTGCGCAACCTGTCCGATTGGGCCGACCGTATTTCCTCGGTCGACAATTCGGACGGCCTTGCCGTGCAGGTCTGCTCGGAAAGCAACTATCGCAACTGCCGTACCTACACGACCAGCGCCTCCTCGCTCGGCGATTTCGACGACTACATCGTCTCGATCCGCGTGCGCTAATCGCGCCAGGTACAAGTCCAATCGGGGCGCAGCATCAGCTGCGCCCTTTTCGTTTGGCCCCTTGGAGCCCGGCGAGAGCCGCGCTAGTGTGCGGCCGTTGCCCCAGAGGATTCCCCGATGCGCTATTTCGGCCGCCTTCTCACTGTCCTCGCCGCCGTGATCGCGCTGACCACCGCATCGGCGCAAGCCGCCTCCGAGAGCGGCACCCATGCCTGGAGCTCGGACACCCTGACCCTGCGCAGCGGCCCAGGCCTGGCCTATGACGTCACCGGGGAAATCGCGGCGGACCTTGCCATCAAGGTTCTGCGCTGCGAGGAACTCTGGTGCGCCGTCGACGGCCCCGGCGGCCGCGGCTGGACCAGCAAGCAGTTCGTCGTCTTCGGGCTCACCTCCACCGACTGGCCCGGCGGCGTCCATCCCGACTATCCCGAGGGCGGCAGCATCTGCTTCTATTCGGGCACCAACTTCAGCGGCAGCGAGCTGTGCATGGATGCCGGCCGCGTCATCCATGATCTAGCCCTGCTCGGCCTCGACAACAGCTTCTCGTCCGTGAGAGTCCTCGGCGCCTCCGCCGCCGCCTGCCGCGACCGCGGCTTCCAGAGCTACTGCGAACGCATCATCGCCGACCAGCCCGTGCTGCATCCCTACCTGCTCCGGGCTTTGTCATCGATCCGGGTGTACTAGAGCGCTTGGCGCTTTAGCATCTGAGTCCGACGCCATTGCCCTCTTTGAGGGGGCGCCCAGCTTCGACATCGTGGCTCCCATCACCCCACCCTCAATCCCTCCCCATCGAGGGGAGGGAAGCGCCAGATCAAGCCGCAAGGGATTGCCCCGCCATCGCCACGACCGCCGGGCAGGCTTCCCTCCCCCTTGTGGGGAGGGAGTGAGGGTGGGGGTGGTCACGAGCACCGACCGGCGAGTACCGCACCGCTCCCAAATCGGGACTCCCCTCCATTCATCTTCCCCTCCATTCATCTTCCCCTCCGTTCATCTTCCCTGCCCGCAATTGGCCCTTTCCGCCGCTTGCACTAAACAGCCCATTCAGCGGCAGTTCAGCGGCAATATCGTCTGATGACCCTCAATAACAGGCGAGCATTGTGCTCCCTGCATCGAGGGATCATCAAAATGAACGTCAAGCACATCACCGCTTTGTCTTCCGCCACCGCAGTCATTCTGCTGTCGACTGCATCTGCCTTCGCCCAGCCCGGCGTCGCCACGGGCGCCGTCAACGTCCGCACCGGTCCTGGCACGGGCTATGCCAAGGTCGGCACGCTCAGCGCCGGCGAACTGGTCGATGTCAAGCAGTGCCAGGGCTCCTGGTGCTTCGTCGACCGCAACGGCGGCACCGACGGCTGGGCTTCGGCCAACTATCTGCAGCCCGCGGCCGCCCAGCCCACCCCGTCCAAGCCGGACGTGCCGTTCAACTTCGGCGTCACCGTCGGCCCCGGCGGCCCATCCTTCTCGTTCGGCATCGGCGATGCACCGCTGCCTGCGCCGGTTCCCCCGCCGGCTCCGGCAACGCCCAAGGTCTGCTTCTTCAAGAGCAGCAACTTCGCTGGGGCCTCGTTCTGCGTCAGCCCCGGCGATAGCAACGCCTTCCTCGCCGGCAGCTGGAATGACTCCATCTCCTCGATCAGCGTCGAGGGCGGTGCCCAGGTAACGGTCTGCAAGAACGCCGGCTATGCCGGCTCCTGCGCCACCATCGTCACCTCCAAGCCGACGCTCAGCTCCTACAACAACGCGATCTCGAGCTTCCAGGCGCTCTAGTCGCCCTCTCGTCTCACAACAGGCGCCGCCCCCAGGGGCGGCGCTTTCGTTTCACCCCTGAACGCGGATGGATTTCGCCCGCCAACGGTTCTACCGTGGGGTTGCTGGACCCGAGTCCGTGGCGGACAAGCAAGGCCGGCATCTGGGGGGAAATCATCATGCCACGCATATCCGAATACTTCTTCCGCTCCGCGATCCTGTTTCTGCTGGTCGGCATTTCCATCGGCATTCACATGTCGATCAGCCAGAACCACAATGTCATCGGCGCGCATGCCCATATCAACCTGCTCGGCTGGGTCACGTCGGCCCTGTTCGGTGGCTATTATGCCCTGAACCCGGCCAAGGCCGGCGGCCGCCTGCCCATGCTGCAATATGTCGTCTTCACCACCGGCGTCGTCATCATGGGCGCTTCGCTCTATCTGCTCCTGGCCGGCAATGTCGGCATGGCCCCCGTCGTGGCGGTCGCCTCGCTCATCACCTTTGCCGGTGTGCTGCTCTTCGCCTGGATCGTCTGGACACCGGCAGGCGCCGGTTCCGGTGCCATGCCGCAGGCCGCCGAGTAACAACGCGCCCCGGACCCGGCACTGCCGGGTCCGGGCTTTTCCGCAGCGTCACTGGGGTCACGCGCACCGCCAAACTGCTCTGCGCGCCACGGTAAACCATTCCTGGGGCATGGCCTTTTTGCTGCCCAGATGCCATTAGCTTCGGCAACGCCCCATCTTTGTCGAGCTGTTCCAATGTCCGATTCCATCTTTGCCAGCATTGTCGCCGCCGTCGGCGCGGTCGCCGTTGCCATCCGCCATCGCAATGATGGCCCCCGCCCCGCGGTCTACGGCAAGGCGCCCGCCATTCCGGCACCCAAGGCGCAGGGCAGCATTCCGACGCTGAAAATGCCCAGCGCCAGGGGTTGGGAGGGCGACCACAAGCCCACCGCCGCCGCAGGCCTCAAGGTCAATGCCTTCGCCAAGGGCCTTGACCATCCCCGCCACATGCATGTCCTGCCCAATGGCGACGTGCTGGTCGCCGAGTCCATGGGCGAGGATGGCAAGCCGAGCAGCCTGTTCGATCACGCCATGTCGAGCACCATGAAACGCGCGCGCGCCTCGGGCAACAGCCCCAACCGCATCACGCTGCTGCGCGACGCCGATGGCGACGGCATTGCCGAAATCCGCCACGCCTTCATCGAGGGTGTCCGCCAGCCCTTCGGCATGGTCCTGCTCGGCACCACCCTCTATGTCGGCGCCAGCGACGCGCTGCTTGCCTATCCCTACGAAGCCGGCGCTGTCAGCATCACCGCACCCGGCAAGAAGCTGATGGATTTGAAGCCCGGCGGCCACTGGACGCGCAACCTCATCGCCAGCAAGGACGGCAGCAAGCTCTATGTCGCCGTCGGGTCGCTGACCAATATCGAAGACGCCGGCCCGGAAGCCGAAATCGACCGCGCCTGCATCCACGAATTCGACATTGCCACAGGCACGTCGCGCATCTTCGCCGGCGGCTTGCGCAATCCGGTCGGCATGGCCTGGGAGCCCATCACAGGCGCCCTCTGGACCGTGGTCAACGAGCGTGACGGTCTCGGCGACGAAACCCCGCCCGATTACCTGACTTCGGTCCGCGATGGCGGCTTCTATGGCTGGCCCTATTCCTATTGGGGCGTGGTGGATGATCGCGTCACCCAGAACCCGGCCCACCCCGCCAGCACGCAGGACCATCCCGATTATGCCCTGGGTGGCCACACCGCCTCGCTCGGCCTCTGCCACCTGCCCGAGGGCACCCTGCCCGGCTTCCCCACCGGTATGGCCATCGGCCAGCATGGCTCGTGGAACCGCAGCAAGCTCAGCGGCTATAAACTCACCTTCGTCGCCTTCGAAAACGGCAAGCCGGTCGGCCTGCCGCGCGACATCCTCACCGACTTCCTGTCGCCCGACGAGAAATACTCCTACGGCCGCCCGGTCGGCGTCGCCCTCGCCGCTGACAATGCCGTGCTCATGGCCGACGACGTCGGCGACGTCATCTGGCGCGTCACCGGCGCCTGAGCCAGCGAGCCCCAGCGCGGCGCCTGCGGCCCTACCCCACCCTTGATCCCTCCCCATCGAGGGGAGGGAGACGAAGAACATGGACCTTCGAGCTGGCGCCTCCCTCCCCCTTGTGGGGAGGGATTGAGGGTGGGGGTGGTTTGGCCCCGATCCCACCCCTTGGTCACCCTCGCCAACACCTCCATCAGCCTTTACAACGAGCCCTCATGCGCACCCTCGTCCTTGCCCTGACCACAGCCCTCCTGCTGTCCCCCGCCTTCGCCGCCGAAACCCTCGTCGTCGGCGTGCAGGAAAGCGGCACGGTGCAGTGGGAAATCCAGACCATCAAGGATCTCGGCCTCGATACCAAACATGGCCTCGACCTGCAGATCCGGCCGCTGGCCGATAGCCGCGCCGGCCAGGTTGCCCTGCTCGCCGGTGCCGTCGATGTCATCCTCTCCGATTTCGTCTGGGTCTCCATCCAGCGTGGTGACGGCAACATGGTGACCATGGTGCCCCACTCCCTCGCCGTCGGCGGACTGATGGTGCCGGCCGACAGCCCCATCACCTCGGTAGCCGACCTCGCCGGCAAGACCATCGCCGTATCAGGCAGCCCCGCCGACAAGAGCTGGGTCATCCTCCAGGCCTTCTACAACCAGGCTACGTCAGGCACGCTCGCCGACGATGCCAGCGCCCGCTTCGGCGCCCCGCCGCTGGTCAACGAACTCCTCGCTTCGGGCGGCGTCGATGCGGCCCTCAACTTCTGGCAGTGGAATGCGCGCGCCAAGGCCGCGGGTATGACCGAGCTGCTTTCGGTCGCCGGCATGCTCGATAGCCTCGGCGTCGCCGAGCAGCCACCCCTGCTCGGCTGGACCTTCTCCGACCAGACCGCCACGACCAAGACCGCCGCCATCACGGCTTTCCTCGATGCCTCCTTTGACGCCAAGGCGGTCCTCCGAACCGATGACGCCGCCTGGGACAAGCTCACCGAACTGATGGGCGCATCGGGCGAGCCGGCGCTCTTCACCCAGCTGCGCGACGATTATCGCGCCGGCATCGTCTCCGGTTACGATCCTGGCGATACCGAGGCCGCCGAGCAGGCCTTTGCGCTCCTGGCCAAATATGGCGGCAGCGACCTGGTCGGCGATCAGACCGAGCTCGCTGCCGGCACCTTCTGGGGGGGGTATCGCAAATAGGCATCCCGGCGCCCGACCGACCGCAGCCCCGCCGCCAAAGCCGGCACACGGCGCTCGAATATCTGTCGCTGCCTTTGCTGCTGCTACTCTGGCAGGCCCTCGCCATGGCCTTCGCCCACCGCCTGTTTCCGCCGCCATCGGCCGTGGCCGTCGAACTCTGGACCCTTGCAGTCAACGGCCCGCTGCTCTCAGACCTGGGCAAGACCCTGCTGCGCGCCACCAGCGCCTTCGTCATCGCCATGGCGCTGGGCACCGCCCTGGGCATCGTCCTCGGCCGCCGGCGCTGGCTCGATCGGCTGTTTTCCGGCTGGCTGCTGGTCGGGCTCAACCTGCCCGCCATCGTGGTGGCCATCGTCCTCTATATCTGGCTCGGCCTGACCGAGCTGGCGCTGGTGGCTGCCGTTGTCATCAACAAGGTCCCCCTCGTCATCACCACCATCAGGGAAGGCGTGCGCAGCTTTTCAGCCGACTATGACGAGCTCGCCGCCGCCTTGCGCCTGTCGCCGTTGCGCCGGCTTCGGCTCATCACCCTGCCGCAGCTCATGCCCTTCATCCTCGCCGCCGCGCGCACCGGCCTGTCGCTGATCTGGAAGATCGTCCTCGTTTTCGAGGTGCTGGGCAGCGATGGCGGCGTTGGCTACCGCGTCAGCATCCAGTTCCAGTTCTTCGACATCACGGCCATCCTCGCCTATACCACCGCCTTCATCCTGGTCGTCCTCGCCTTCGAATACGGCCTGCTGCGCCCCCTTGAACGAAAAGTGCTGCAATGGCGCCCGGACCCGGCCTGACCATCGACATCGCCGAAAAGCGCTTTGCTGGCACCACAGCGCTTTTCGCCGATCTCCGTCTGGACATCGCGCCGGGCAGCGTCGTCGCGCTGTTCGGCCCTTCCGGCATCGGCAAATCCACCCTGCTGCGCCTCATCGCCGGCATCGATCGCGACTTCGCCGGCAGCATCACCATCGACGGCATCCCCGCTCACGCGGCCCCGCCACCCGGTTTCGTGTTCCAGGACGCGCGCCTCCTGCCCTGGCTCACCGCCCGCGACAATATCCGCGCCGCCTCGCCCGGCATGTCCGCCCAAGCCGCCGATGCCGCCCTCGCCCGCGTCGGTCTCGCCGACGACGCCACCGCCTGGCCCCATGCTCTATCCGGCGGCATGCAGCGCCGCGTCGCGCTGGCTCGTGCCTTCGCCATCAATCCCCGGCTCCTGCTGCTCGACGAGCCCTTCATCTCCCTCGATCGCGCCTTGGTAGACAACATGCACCAGCTGATCGCCGACCTCGCCGCCTCGTCAGGCGCCACCATCATCTTCGCCTCGCACCATCCCGAGGACGCCGCCCGCCTCGCCACCCGCGTCATCACGCTGGCCGGGCGTCCGGCCACCATCGCCAACGACCTGAGCTTCGAGCGCCTGCCAGGCCAACGCGATGGCGCCACAACAGCGGCCTATGCCCAACAACTCGCCACAGGAGTTCCCCATGCTGCCCTGGATTAAGCTTGGCGAGACCGTCATGCCCGGCGGCGGTGCCATGACGCTGATGCAGCGCGGCACCGAATTCTCCATCATGTCGGGCGTCATCACGCTGATGAACAGCCGCCTCAGCAATTCGGAAGTCCAGCTGGCCAACCTGTCCGCCGCCCGCATCGGCACGCGACCCAAGGCCCGCATCCTGATCGGCGGCCTGGGCATGGGCTTCACGCTGCGCGCGGCATTGGAGTGCTTCGCTGCCGATAGCGAAATCGTCGTGGCCGAACTGGTGCCCGAAGTCGTCACCTGGGCCCGCGGTCCGCTTGCCGTGCTCCATGGCACGAGCCTGGACGACCCCCGCGTGCGCATCCACCAGGGCGACGTCGCCACCGCCATCAGCGGCGGCAAGCCCTTCGACGCCATCCTGCTCGATGTCGATAACGGTCCCGATGGCCTGTTCCGCCCCGCTAATGACCGGCTCTACAATGCCTCCGGCCTCGCCGCCGCGCGAGCCGCGCTGACACCGGGCGGGCACCTGGCCGTCTGGTCCTCGGCCCCCGATGCCAGGTTCACCAAGCGTCTCAAGCAGGCCAGCCTGCTCGTTGAAGAGGTCACCGTCCGCGCCCGCAGCAACGGCAAGGGCGAACGCCATACCATCTGGATCGCCACCCGCCCCGGCAAGGCGGCGTGACCCGCGCCACGGCCCGCCGCCCGCTAGAATCCGGCTGTGAAACCCACCGTGCCCTTGACGGCGTAGCTACCCTGGAAACTGGTAGCGCCCAGCACTTCAGCATGGAGTGCCTGCGCGCCACCGTTCCATTCGATAGTGCCGCCAAGCCCAAGCTCGGCGCCGAACTTCTGGGCCGCGTAGTGCAGATTGGTGCCTGAAACCGCCACGGTGGTGCCGTCGAGGAACTCATAGGTGAGGTGAGCCACGCCACCGATGCTGGCTGCGATGTCGTGGCCCTGCGCGTCCAGCCAACCGGTGCGGTAATCCACGGCCATCCCGGCCCGCCCCTTGAGGCTGCTGCCCGCCTCGAGCGAGATCACCGAACCAAAGCGATCGGTGAACCTGTCGAAGCCGACCGAAGCGTAGCTGAGCTGCGCCTGTGGGGTGATCGACCAGGCGTCATCCAGCACGATTTCGTGGCCCGCTTCGAGACTGACGGCCAGGCCCGCGCCACCATTGTCGGTGACGAGGCGATAGCCGACGGCATCGAGATCGGTCCAGAACTTGGCGAGCTGCCCCTGCAGATCGAGATAGGTCCCGCCCTCGCCGCGCCAGGTCAGCGTCGCACCGATGCCCACGCCCTCGGTCACGTTGCTGCCATTGCCGTAGCTGGACAAAACCGCTGCCGAATTGCGGCTGTACTGAGCGCTGAAACCGGCCACCAGCGAACCGCCCGGACCATCGACCAAGGCCCCCTCGACGCCGACCTGCGCCAGGAACAGGCTGCTGTCATAGGAGGCGCCGGTAGTGGAGCTGCTGGCCCGGTAGTGACCAGTCGCGCCTTCAATGCGGCTCCAGATCCCATCCGCCGCTTCGACACGATCGCCGACCCGCTGCCGCAAGGTGGGCAGCTCGGTCATGCCGAGCAGCGCCACTGGGTAGTTCTCCAAAGTTGGCGTCGTTGGGGCGAGCCCGGCGCTGCGCAGATACCAGTCGCCATCGGTGCCCGTGGCGAGGTCGTTCTGGAACAGGCGATAGGCATAGGCGCCGCCGATGGCCGGCCCATTGAGCACGAACGCCCCCGCATCGGAGGTAACCCCCACGACATCGACAATCTTGATGCCATTGGTCGCGACGCCGCCAACACCGCCCACATTGGTCACCTGCACCAGTGTCGGCGCCAGCCCGAGCAGGGAATTGCCGTTGATGAGCAAAAGGTCGGCGGGCGAGCCGTCGCCGCCCAGTTGGGCCTGAACCGCCAGCGTGCCGCCATTGCTGGTATAGTTGCCGTTCACAGTCAGCACACCGATCGAATTGCCCGGCGCGATAATGCCGCCGGCAAAGGCCGTCAGGCCACCGCCCAGTATTCCCGTGCCACCCAAGGTGCCGCCCGAGAGCACGCTGGTGAGGCCGGTGGCGCCGGTCTGGTTGCCATTGATGCGCAAGGTTCCGGCGGTGACATTGGTCGCGCCCGTATAGCTATTGCTGCCGGTCAGGATCGTCGTGCCCCCGCCGACCTGGTTGACCACGCCGGTGCCGGTGATGACGCCGCCATAGGTCAGCGTGTCACTCCGGTTGAAGGCCAGCGTCGCATTGTTGGTCACGCCGGAGACAATGCTGCCGCTGGTGCCGCCATTGCCGATCTGCAGCGTGCCGGCCAGGATCTCCCATGGCCCCGCATGGGTGCCGTTTCCGACCAGCGACCAGGTGCTGCTGCCGGTCTTCTGCAGCGTATCGAAATTCTGGTACTGCGGACCGATGGCCGAGACATCAAAGGTACTGTTGGTGGTGCCGCCCAGGCGGAAGATGTCGATGGGTCCGACATTGGCATTGCCCACCACATTGCCCACGATCACCGATCCAGCCTGCAGCTCCAGCGTGATTGTGCCTGTCGTCGCTGCCGTGCCCCAGTGGATGGCGTCGGCTTGGCCAATGCCGGCCCGGATCGTGCCGCTATTGATGAGGTTGAGACTTGTCGTTGCGGTGTTGACGTTGATGGCGACATTCCCATTCCCGCCCTCGATCAAGCCGGTATTGCTGATTGGGCTCACGCCCGTGCGGACATTCAGGCCGGCACCGCCCGTGGCGCCGTTTCCGCCGCGGATCGTGCCATTGTTGGTCAAGGTGGTGTTGGTGCCGGTCCCGCCCAGATCGACGCCAGTCCCTCCTGCAGCTGACTGCCTGTCTCCTCCCAGGATGGTTCCGTTGTTGGTGACGAAAGCTCCCAGG
Organism: uncultured Devosia sp.; assembly: GCF_946479885.1. The sequence continues at coordinate 8,108 of NZ_CAMLHM010000043.1, read as the reverse complement.
CGGATCGAAACCCCGATGCCGCCAGATCCGAGTTCCGCAGCACCTCCGCTGAACGTACCCACCAGCGTCCTGACTGCACCGGCACTGTTGATCACCGTTCCCGCACCGTTGGTGGCGCCTGTGCCGGCGACACCCGAAAGGGTGTATCCTTGGGTGTCGATGGTGATCGGCTTGGAGGCAACGGTCAGGGACGTATTCGTTACTGTGAAGCTGTGTTTGAGGATGATTGTCGAGCTGGGATCGGCACTGGCGTTCGCCGCCGCAATGGCCGAGTTCAGTTCCCCGGGATCACCCACATAATAGGTCGCAGCAAAGGCCGGTGGTGCGACCAGTGTCCCACTGGCCAACGCTGCAAGTGAAACCCCCGTGAGCAGCTTTTTGACATTGGAAATTCCAAAGCCACGGTCGCGCTCAATTGCCCAGGTGAACATTCCGCCCCGCATATAATTAAGTATCCGCAATAAACCGAGCGTGACTGGATTCGACGGTTCCAGCAAGCCGGTCATGGCCCCTAAGGCATTGGCATGCTTAAGGAAGTTTTGCGGAGATCTCATGACATCTGCGCCACCGCCGAGTGAGGTCGGTACGGCTAGATCGCCAGCTCGGGCCCCTCCACCTTCACCTCCGGCACCCGAAAGCCCATGGCGATCCACGCCGCCAGCAGCCGGCCATAGAACTTGGCCGTCGGCCACCCGCCCGAGGGCACGCTGTCATCCGGTCGCTGCTCCACCGGCAAGTCGCCGGTCTGCGTCCGCACATCCATTGCCGGCGCCTCGCCCGCCGGCCACAGTCCGGCATAAAGGCTCAGCCAGTGGCCACCCTGGAATTCGGTGAAGACAGGCGTGTTGCAGCAGGTGGCCACCACTCGTCGCGTCGGCGCATCGGGCTTGAGCCGGAAGCCGCGAAGGTTGCCCTGCCCGGCGACGAATTCCAGCCGGTCCTTGCGGTAGAGCACATAGGGCGTGCCGCCCGCGCCATTGGTCACGTCGGGTGCCCCGGGCAGCGTCGCCATCCGGGCTGCCCCGGCGCGGCAGCTATTGCAGTAGCATTCGGCGCTGATCAGCGGCGCGGCTTCGGCCACGATGCACACCTGCCCGCAGCGGCAGCGCAACTCGGTCTTGCCCGTCATGCCCGCTTCTCCCGCACCAGCGGGAACACGCCGCGGATGGTTTCGTCGCGCAACCACAGCGCCACCCACACGGCCACGCCCAGATAGATCGAGAACAGCGTGTGGCTGAACAGCGGATTGTCCACCCGCAGATTGGCCGCCAGCGAACCGCCGAGCAGGCCCGTGGTCAGCACTGCGCCGAGCAGCGCGGTGCGCGGGACGAGGAACAGGATCATGCATCCCACCTCGATGCAGCCAATCAGCACCAGGTATTTCATCGGCCACCCCACCACTGTCATGGCATCGGTCGCCGCCGCAATGCCCATGAACTTCGGCGTCGCCGAAGCCCCCGCCAGGAACAGCGCGATCAGCGCACTCAAAATCCAGCCTGCAATCTTCATTTCTGTCTCCCAAGCCGCGGCCCTGCGCCGCTCCTGCCATCACGACGAGAGATCGCGCGCCGCTTCGACATCGCCAGCGCCAAATTTTACGGACCCCGATCCGTGCCATATCACCCGTGACAAAATCTGCGCGCCTGCGCTAAGAGGTCCGGCAACCAAGCCCATGTTCAACAGCCCGCGGCGAGCCTGACCATCCCGCGGCGTTTCCAGCCTGATCATTGCCGTGACCCCTGCCGCCCGTCTGCAAGCTACCATCGAACTGATGCAGGAGGTCGACAGCGTCGCCCGCCCTGCCGACGCCGTCGTCTCGGCCTGGTTCCGCGCCCGCCGCCAGATCGGCGATAGCGATCGCGGCCAGATCATCGAACTGCTCTATACCATGCTGCGCCACCAGGCCCGGCTGGGCTGGTGGCTCGAGCGGATCGGCCGCAAGGACCTGCCGCGCCATCGCCTCCTCGCCTGGCTGGCGCTCGAAGGCCAATCGGTCGAGCAGCTGCGCAAGCTGTTCAATGGCGAGCGGTTTTCTCCCACCGCACTGACCGACCCCGAGCGCGCCCTTTTGGCCAAACTACAGGGCGCCGGCATCGACCATCTCGATATGCCCGACACCGTGCGCCTCGAATGCCCGGACTGGGCGCTCGAACCCCTGCAACGCCGCTTTGGCGCAACCTTCGCCGCCGAAATGGCCGGCATGCTGACTCCGGCGCCGCTCGACCTGCGCGTCAACCCGATCAAGGCGACACGCGACGACATGCTCGCCGCTTTGCGTGATCTTGGCCTGAAGCCCGCCGCGACGACCATGGCGCCGTCAGGCATCCGCATGCCCGAACGCCTGTCATTGGCCAATCTGCCCATGCTCAAGAGTGGCGCGGTGGAAATCCAGGACGAAGGCAGCCAGCTGGTCGCCATGCTGGTGGACGCCCGGCCGGGCGACCGCGTGGTCGATTTCTGCGCTGGCGCCGGCGGCAAGACGCTGGCCATATCCGGGCAAATGGCCAACAAGGGCCACGTCATCGCCTGCGATATCAATGAGGGCCGCCTCGAGCGCGCCGCCGAACGCTTCCGGCGCGCCGGGCTGCACAATATCCAGACCAAACTGCTATCCAGCGAGACCGACAAATGGGTCAAGCGCCACAAGCTCGGCTTTGATCGCGTGCTGGTCGATGCCCCCTGCAGCGGCACCGGCACCTGGCGCCGCAACCCGGACGCCCGCTGGCGCCCCGAGGATGAGCAGGGCGTTGGCCACCTGGTGGCGCTGCAGGCGAAAATCCTGGCGAGCGCCGCCCGGCTGGTCAAGCCCGGCGGGCGCTTCGTCTACGCCACCTGCTCGCTGCTGTCGGAAGAAAACGAAGACCAGGTCGCCGCCTTCCTCGCGGCGCATCCTGATTTCACGCTGGTGCCACTTGCCGAGGCCGCGCCTGGCCTGCCATCGGCCCAGGCCGACTACCTGTCGCTGACCCCGGCGCAGCACGACACGGACGGGTTTTTTGCGGCAGTGATGGTGCGGAAGGCTCCGTCGGCGCCTAGCGCCACTGCGGAAGGCGCCGGCCTAGGAGTTTGACGCGCTCGATCCGTCGGCTCCCCTCCCCCTTGAGGGGAGGGGCGGGGGTGGGGGTCCACCAGTGGATCGCCGACCGACCCCCTCCCTCAGTCCCTCCCCTCAAGGGGGAGGGAGGCGCAACAGCCGCGATTGACGTAGCGGGTCTGCAAGGAAGGCCCCTCACCCGGCCTATCGGCCGACCTCTCCCCCAAAGGGAGAGCCTCAGCCCTACTTCTTGAACATCTGCACGCCCTTGGTCGTGAACTTCAGCGCCCGGCTGTTGGGGCGTATCGGGCGCTTGTTGCCGGCGGCCTTGCCAGTCCCGGGCGGCTGGTAGTTCGGCACCAGCTGGTCCGGACGCTGCCCGATCAGGTCGGCACGGCCCATATCCTTGAGCGCTTCGCGCAGCAGCGGCCAGTTGTCCGGGTCGTGATAGCGCAGGAACGCCTTGTGCAGGCGGCGCTGCTTGGCACCACGAATGGTATCGACCTGGTCGCTGCCGCCGCGCCTGACACCACGCAGCGGGTTGACCCCGGTGTGATACATGGCCGTCGCCGTCGCCATCGGCGAGGGCAGGAAGGTCTGCACCTGGTCGGCGCGATAGCGGTTCTTCTTGAGCCAGAGCGCGAGGTTCATCATGTCCTCGTCGGTCGTGCCCGGATGCGCCGCGATGAAATAGGGGATCAGGTAATACTTCTTGCCCGCCTCGGCCGCCGCCGCGTCGAACATCTCCTTGAACTTGTCATAGGTGCCGATGCCCGGCTTCATCATCTTGTCGAGCGGCCCGCGCTCGGTATGCTCCGGCGCGATCTTGAGATAGCCGCCTACATGGTGGGTCACCAGTTCCTTGACATATTCGGGGCTGGTCACTGCCAGGTCGTAGCGCACGCCGGACGCGACCATCACCTTCTTGATGCCCTTGGTCTCGCGCACCTTGCGATAAAGGCTGATCAGCTCGTCATGCGAGGTGTTGAGGTTGGGGCAGATATTGGGGAACACGCAGGACGGCAGCCGGCACGCCGCCTCGATCTTGGGGTCCTTGCAGGCCATGCGATACATATTGGCCGTCGGCCCGCCAATGTCCGAGATCACCCCCGTGAACCCCGGCGTCTTGTCGCGGATCTTCTCGACCTCGCGCAGGATCGAGGCTTCCGAGCGGTTCTGGATGATGCGGCCCTCATGCTCGGTGATCGAGCAGAAGGTGCAGCCGCCAAAGCAGCCGCGCATGATGGTGACCGAGTTCTTGATCATGTCCCAGGCGGGGATCTTCGCATCGCCATAGGACGGGTGCGGCACCCGCGCATAGGGCAGGTCGTAGACCGCGTCCATCTCCTCCGAAGTCAGCGGAATGGGCGGTGGGTTGAGCCACAGGTCGCGGTCGCCGTGGCGCTGCACCAGCGGGCGGGCATTGCCCGGATTGGCCTCGCGATGCAGCACGCGTGAGGCGCGGGCATAGGCTTCCTTGTCGTTCTCGACCTGCTCGAACGACGGCAGCCGGATCACCGTGTCGCCGCGGGTGCGCGTCGCGCCTTCATCATCGGAATCGAGGTCGTCGGCATGCAGCTCCGCATAATGCTCCGGCACCGGGCGGAACAGCCCGACGCCGCGCACGTCGTCCAGCTCGCGCACCGTCTCACCCTCGGCCATCCTTGTGGCCACTTCGACTACGGCGCGCTCGGCATTGCCGTAGATCAAGAGGTCCGCCTTGGCATCGGCCAGGATCGAACGGCGCACCTTGTCGGACCAGTAGTCATAATGGGCGATGCGGCGCAGCGAGGCCTCGATGCCGCCAAGCACGATCGGCACGTCCTTGTAGGCCTCGCGGCAGCGCTGGGTATAGACGATGGTCGAGCGATCCGGCCGCTTGCCGCCTTCGCCGCCAGGCGAATAGGCATCGTCATGGCGCAGCTTGTGGTCGGACGTATAGCGATTGACCATGGAATCCATGTTGCCGCCGGTCACGCCGAAAAACAGCCGCGGCTTGCCCAGGGCCTTGAACGGCTCGGCCGACTGCCAGTCCGGCTGCGAGATGATGCCCACGCGCAGGCCCTGCGCCTCGAGCAACCGGCCGATAATAGCCATGCCGAAGCTGGGGTGATCCACATAGGCATCGCCCGTCACCAGCACAATATCGCAGGCGTCCCAGCCCAGCGCATCCATCTCGGCGCGGCTCATCGGCAGGAACGGCGCGGCCGTTTCTCCAACATGCATCGGGGGCCGCGACAGCGAAGTCACGGTGCTTTGGGCGCTGGCTATGGTTTCCATGGCGCGTCTATAGTCCCAAAGCGCCGAAAATTCAACCTGAGCCCCTGCCCGCCACCTGCCGGTGGAACACGGCTACCCGCCCTTCGGCAGGGTAGTCACTATCGCTGTGTGCACGCGGCCGCTCACGACCCCAAATCGGCCATCGAGCGGCGATGTAGCTAGACCCGGAAGCGGACTTGGGATGTGATGCGGCTAGCGGCACGGGCTACGAGATTGGTTGGACAATGGAAAAAATCCTTTGCGTCTGCGTCGGTAACATCAGTCGCAGCCCGATGATGCAAAGTGTGCTTCAGCAGCATCTTGGCTCGTCGTTCCTGGTAGAAAGTGCCGGAGTGAGCAGGGAGTTGGCGGGCCGCCCGGCAAACAAGAACACTGTTGAATGCATGCGGGAGCGAGGTATCGACTTGAGCGGCCATGTCAGCCGCTGGATCGGAGACCTAGATCTTGGTCAATACCGATGGATTGTTTGTGTCGGTCGGGAGGAAACTGAGATGGTCCGATCCGGCATGGGCCGGCATCGGCAAACATTGTGACTGCGAACGAGCATCAGGGTGGCATTCCCGACCCCCACGAACTTGGCCTGGCCGGCTATCGAGAATGCCTGGCGCTGCTAGATGAAGTCATGCCGAAGATCGCGCTGCACATTGGTGGTGCGAGGCCCACCAGATCCGGGCGATAGCTAAAGCGGATGCCGCTTCCTACCCATTGCAGTCAACACGACGTCCGTCCGGCGTCCCTGTTAGCAGAGACGGTCTGGACTGCCGGAAAATAGCGATGCTGGGGATTCACTTCTTGAGGCTCTTCAGGAAGTCTGGGTCAATCGACGCAGAAATCAATTGGCCTGGCTTCAGCTGAATAGTCGTGGCATCGAACGGCTCTAGAAGGTCAAGGAAAGACCGGAAACTGTCCGCCAATTTGGTAGGGCTGTCAGGCAGTTCGTGGTCCCAGAAAAACACGGCACCACCCGATGCTCGATCGATGAGTATGTAGTTTCCGCCTTCTGCCCAAGCGATTGGGAAAGACCCAGCGCTCAGATTCTCGATGTTTTGCGCCTCTCTGGCGATATCCCTTACCGGTATGAAGCCATTCACACCCGCTTCGTTGGTTGCCCCGATCTTGAAGGTATTCGGCCCGGGTTCCGCGCCGTCGTATAGTTGCAGGAATGCCAAAAGATCAGGCGGCAGCTGCGTCTCAAGCTTCTGTGCGAGATAGGCGACGTCCTTTTTCGAGGCAGAGCTCCCCTTGGTTAGTTCCACTCGCAAGGACCTCTCCCATCTCTATCAAGCCTGTCGACGGCAGCTTGTACTATTATTCAGATTAACGTCGCGGCGTCCCGCAAGCGAACTTTGATCTGACTTGAGCATGCGCTATCAGTTTGGCGGGCTAAGGTCGCGCAGGTCATATCGAGGCGTAAATGAGAGCCGCCATACTCCTATTCATGTTCGCTTTTTTCTGTGGGGGTGCGGTGGCGCAGCATGTCACAGCTTCCCCCAATGACCAGCAGTATCTGCTCGATGTACTCGCCGAGGCAACGAGCGATACCGGCTACATCAACGCAGAAACCAAGCAGACTTTCTGGCTGTTGGCGCCGGAGCGATTTGGGAGCGCGCTGCCAAATGACCCGCACGAGCGACGGAATCTCGTTAACAAGATGTGGGCTTTTCAGGGCGAGTGGCTTGCGTCTCTAAGACTCACAATGGAGCGGGGGGTGGCAACTCTAACACCGTCTTTTGAAGCCTCCAGGCTCGCCAGCAATGCTACCATACTGAGGGTCTTTTCGCCCATAACGGGCGAACTTGCTGATGGACCATTTTCGCGTAGGGCTGCTGAGGAGATGGTACGGGCGGTCGCTAATGGGGAGCCGATCGACTTCTTCAGTCAGGGTCGAATGGTACTGACCTTTGAAGCAATCGAACGCGCCGAGGAGATGCATCGGGCGACGATCGATCGTACGCTCTACTTGTTGACGCCATAGCGCCGCCTATCTGCGTCGTCAGCCTTAGCGCCCTAGCTAGCAATCCTTGGTACTGTCTATGACCTCAGGGCGGCGCCAATTCTGCAACCAAGTACTTGGGGCTGCGTTGAAGGCAGTTTTTCCAAAAGCCTCCAGGCCGCAACCCACCCCATATTGGTCATGGGCTAGTCTAACGGGCCGCAGCGTCACGACTTCTTCACCACGACCGGGCTCCACAACGTGCTCGAACGCATCCGAGAGCTCGACTGAAAAGCCGGCCCGGCCGACACGGCGAAAAGCGTCGCCAGCATCGAGCCGCTCTCCGACAAGGAACGCGCAGCCGAGGAAGCCGGCGGCCTCGTCCGCTCCGGCCGGGCAGACGGCCAAACCCGCTACCCCATCCCGCGCTGAGCATGCTTTGAACCGGTTCGCCCGGTGCCAGACCATAAGAGTGGTGGGGCCGCGACTTTGCCCAAGAGTGCGGCGGCACCTCCCCTCGATGAGGGCGGCCGAGAGAGGGTGTCGACAGCCCCGATATCGGCGGCAACATCCCCCACCCTTGATCCCTCCCCAGAAGGGGAAGGGAGACGATGAGCACGGGCAGTCGCCTCCCTCCCCTTGATGGAGAGGGACCGAGGGTCGGGCGAGGAGCCGCGAAAACCAAGTGAACACTCCTTCTCACTCAAGACCCCTTCCCTTCCTTCGTCTCTCACCGCCGCCCTGCCCCTCTCACCACCACTCCCTCGCCAGCTCCCGCGGCAGCCCCGCCCCCGCCCCCCGGCGGGCGGGGGGGGGGGGGGGGGCGCGCGCCGGGGGGCGGGGGGGGGGGGGCGCGGCGGG
>NZ_CAMLHM010000042.1 GCF_946479885.1 uncultured Devosia sp. | reverse complement strand
GGTATCCGCCCCGACGCTGCCGACGAAGTCCAGGTTGGCGGGATCGCCGTTGGTGCGGGCATCGAGAACGTCATTGCCCGATCCACCGACCAGCAGGTCGTCGCCCAGCCCGCCCACCAGGTTGTTGGTGCCCGTGCCGCCGAAGATCAGGTCATTGCCGCTTCCGCCGGTAATGGCATCGTTCACCCCGTTCTCGCCGGCAACGAAGTTGTTGGCGGTCGAGGCGGATAGATTGACGCCCGTGGCCACGTTGTCGCGGCCATCTGGATCGGCACGGCTGATCAGGTAGTCGTCGCTCCCCAGCGCATATCCGGCATAGGTCGCGCCATTGAAGTTGATGCGCTCGACACCCGTATTGGCGACCCCGCCGGTATAGTGCCCGGCCACCGTGATCGTCTGGTTGAGCGGGACCGTCCCATTGGTGAGACCATAGGTGATCACCAGGTCGCCATTGGCGGTGCCGGTGTTGGAGTCGTTTGCATTCAGCCCGGTCAGCGTCATGATCGGAAGGCCGGTCACGACGTCGGTGCCCAGCGTTGGCGCCAGGATCGAAATCCGGTCCGCATCCCCGCCACTGGTGGCCGAAACGCCCTCGTTGATCACGTCATTGCCGTCACCATAGGTGAACGAATAGGTGTCGTTCCCCAGGCCGCCATTGAGCGTGTCGGTGCCGCTGTTGAGGGTGGGGCTCGTAAACGAGATCGACAGATTGTCGATCGCCACGCCTTCATTTGTCGCGTTCATCGCCGAAGTGACGAAGCGGATCGCCGCGTTGGCCGCAAACGGGCCGGTGAGGCTGTGGTTGTAGTTGGTCGAACCACCGTCTCCGGTGATCGTGTTCAGCACCACGAAGTTGACGCCGTCGGCGGCGAACTGGACCTCGACAAACTCACCAGCGTCCAGGTTATCGGGATTGGCCGAGTAGGTGATGATCGCGGTCTGCGACAGCGACAAATCTACCGTGCGGGTGATCTGCGCCCCATCAAACTGCGCCGTCGTCCCGCCATAGAACCGGAGCGTGTTGCTGTTGCCGTCGTCGATGCGGATCTGACCGGTGGTTGTGCCGCCAAAGTCATTGAGTTCAGCCCAGTTGCTCGCCCAGTTGGCCGTGCCGTTCTGGTTGTTGTTGTTGCCGGATTCGAAGTTGTCGCCGGCATTGACGATGTTGGACCCGGCGCCACCCACCAGGATGTCGTCGCCCGCGCCGCCATTGAGGACATCGGTGCCGGCCAGGCCGACGATCAGATCATCCAGTGCCGTACCGTTGATCACCGGCTGGTTAAGCGGCGGCAGGCCCTGCGTGGCGGCGCCGTTGTCGTTATACGGGGTCCCCACGACCACGTTGAGCGAGCTGCCGTCGGAGAACTGCACCCGTTCCATGTTGCGCAACCGGTCGGTACCATCCACGCCGTCAGGAATTGCATGGGCGACGATGACTTGCCCGTCGGCCGTGGCCGAGAAGGCATACTCGCCCCGCAGGCCCTGGTACAACGCCGTGTCGATGTCCGCGATGGCGTCCGCCCCTGCCGTGGTAATTTCACGGATGATCTGCAGTTGGCCGGGGTTGATCTTGCCTTCGAACACCCAGACGCTGAGCGGCTTGGTGACGTCGGTGCCCGGCGCCGGTGCCTGAACCACATTGCCATTGGCATCGAGGCGCAATGTCACTGGCGCGGTCATGCCGGTAATATTGGGGTTGCCGGGCAGCTCGACGCCCGTGGGACCGGCAGCGTTGTAGCCGCTCATGATGCCGATGCGGACATTGAGCCACTTGTCGCCATCGATGATGTCGTTGCCACCGCGACCGGTGATTTTGTCGCTGCCGTCGCCGCCAAGCAGAATGTTGCCGGCGTCGAACGACGTTACGCCCGCACCCAGAACCTGCTGCAGTCCGGCGATGAGAGCGATGCCCTCGGCGTCGAGCACGCTGCCCCGGGCGCCTTCGGTCGCCATGTCCGCGGACGTGACGTCGCTGCCCAGGATTTCGTCGTTGTACTTGGAGCCCGATACGCCTTCAACGAAGGCATATTCGTCGAGCGCCGAGTTTGGCGGAGGCAGAGGCAGGGCGTCGAAATGCTGCCGGAACAGGTCGGCATTGATGCCCATCGGCATGTCCTTGTAGGTCGTCCAGTCGAAACCGGACATACCGTCGAACTTGCCGCGGCCAAGGCTGCCGACCCAGATGTCGTCACCGCCTTCACCAATGAACTCGTCGAAGCCACCGTCGCCGTGGAACACGTCGTGCCCCTTGACGGAGTCCGCCGCGAACTGATCGTCGAAGTTGTCGCCGACCGCGCCGGTCCACGCCCCGATTTCGATCCAGTCGTTGCCTTCACCACCCATGGTCTGTTCGGTGGTCTTGCTGCCAAAGACAAAGTCGTTGCCCAGGCCGCCAAAGGCCTCGTCGAGCAGGTCGGTACCAAGGACGATGAAGTCCTGGCCTGCCTCGGCCACGACAAGGTCGGTGCCCGGCCCGGCGTGAATGGCGTCATGGCCCGCACCGGAGCGAATGATGTCATCGCCGCCAATGTCGGTGATGATGTCGTCGCCCTCCCCGCCGATATACTGGTCGTTGCCGTAGCCACCTTCCATCCGGTCGTTGCCGGCGTCGCCATGCAGCGTGTCGTCACCGATGCCGGCAATCAGGATATCGTCGCCATTGGTGCCGCCCAGCAGGACGTGGTCTTCGCCGGTATACTTGAGATAGTTGGTGTCCGTGCCCGGCGTCGCCGGGTTATTGCGAATGACCAGTTGGGTCAGGATGCCGGCGCCAACCGGGTCGTCACCGCCAAGTCCGGGGTTCCATTGCTTGGTCTGGTCGACCTCGAGAATGAGTCCGGGCGTCGAGAACACGTCCGACGGCAGATGGCCGGCATCGGCGTTCTTGCTGATCAGCTTGGCGAAGGTGTTGTTTTCCATCTCGGCCAGCAGATGCAGACCGTCGAGGCGCTGCAGGTAGTAGAACCGGTCGCCGTCTTGCAGCTTTTCAAGCTGGACTTCGAACACGAAGTTGAAGGTCGAGCCGAGCATGCCGCCAAACGGCATGATCTTTTCAGCCAGCCCGCCGATCCACAGGTCGATATTGTCGATACCCGTTGTCGTCACGCCATTGGGCAGGCTCGCCCAGGCGCCGGTACCGTTGAGGAAGTCCTGAGCATCGGACGGAACCGCGAAGGCGCCGTAGGGTTGCCCGAAGATGATCGTCATGGCGGCGTCGCGCTTTTCCTCGATGGTATCCGCGTTGACGATCAACGGATGCAGGCCGTAAGCCGCGATGAAGTTGATCACCGATGCTTCGTTCTTGAGATTGCCGGCGAACTCCACCCAGCTGTTATAGGGCTTGAGCTCAGCAGCATTCTGGCTGGCGACGTAGAATTCGCGCCGGGCGGCGTTCAACGACGGTACGCCAGTGTCACGACCACGCGCCAGGTTGATGGTTGCCAGGTCGAGAGGCAGGCCCAGCAGGTTGTTGCGGAGGGCGGTCGTCACGAACTCGTCGATTTCGTTGCCCACCTGCCGCGTCATGCCACGGATGATCGCGCCAGCGGCCACGCCGTCGGCAACCGTATGGCCAGCGTCGAACTCGATCGGGTTGAGGAACGCCTGGATTAGGCCGATCTGGTCATTGGTGAAGCTGGCGTCCAGACGGTCGATCTGCTCGGTGAGCATGGAGTGGCCAAAGCGATAGACCACATGGGCGAACTCGGCCACGATGTTGGGATTGATGTCCGCATGGTAGCCATCCGGCACCACGAAGAAGTCGATCGCCGGCTGGATCTTGCGGGCAAAATCCTCGAACACCAGGTGCTGATACTGCATCTCGGTGCCGAACTTGGCTGCCTGGAACAGCCGGTTGCCATCCCAGATCAGTGCGTCGATCGCCGCCTGTCCCACCGGAACGGCCGCCACATCCACGGCAAGCCATTCATTGAGGAAGGCCACGGCCTGGGCCTGGGTTGCGCCGCCGGCAAGCATGGCGGCAGCGTCGGCAAGGGCCACGTCCTTGGTATGCTCCGCCAGACGATTGTGCTCGGAGTGGAAGATGTGGTGGACCGCAGTCAGGCCAATGTTCTCATTGGCGCGTCCATCACCGGCTATGAAGTGCGCATCGAGCAGTTCGTTGTCGTATTCGATGTCGCCATTGCCGGGATTTTGCAGCCCGATGGTGATGTCACCATCCGCAACCTTCCCTACTGGCACCGCTTCATGCGCGATATCGGCAAGGAATGCCATGTTGGTGCGAAGAGCGCCCGTGGTCAGCACACCCATCCCGCCATTGGCGGTGGGGTCGCCTTCCAGCACGAGATCGTCGGCAGTGTTGGGAATGAGGTCGGCGCCAATCCCCATGATGAGCTGGGGATAGCCGTGGGCGCCCGGGATGAAATTGCCATAGGGGTCCGTGCGCAGCAGCGGCACGCTGCCAACGTCGAAATCGGTCAGCTGGATGCCCAGGATGGTCCGGGCCTGCTCCTTGACCTCACCCCAGGTGGCCATGCCGCCGGGCTGGGCGCCACCACCCTCGATCAGGTGGCCGGTGGCGAACGGGCGCAGGGTGACGCCGGCACCCGGATCGACATCGCGCGCTTCATACTGGCGCAGGAAGACCTGGTGGGAGGCATGGGAGGTATATGTCTGGTTCTGGTCGACGAATGCGGTCGTCGTGTTGACCGGACGGACATCATCGGCGGTGCCGAATACGCCATCGGTACCAGGAGAAACCGTAGCACGCGTCAGCACCATGAAATTGGTGTGGCTGCCCGGCACATAGAGCGGGTCATCCGGTTGCAGGGGGATGAACACCGTGCCGCTGCCGCCCTTGTTGACCAGGTCGAGGCCGTGGTCGAAGAACTGGCCGAACAGCGTGAACCAGGAGTTGAACGGAGCCGAGAGGCCCTCGTCGGGTGCAATGTTGAGGAGGCTGACATTGTCGCCGTCCATCGTGATGCCGAAGGGCGCCACGGCCGCATCGCGCACCACGCGGGCAGCGTCCAGATTGGAGACAGCGGCGTCATGGTTGGCAGTTGCCGTGGCCAGCGCCGCGATCAGGCCCGCGTCGCCCGGCAGGTCGTTCAGCGCCGCCTGCGCATTCTGCATGATGACGCGCGTCTGGTACTCGGCATCCGAGCTCGGCTTGAACGCGTCGTAGATGGCGCTGATCGCGGGCAGGTCTGCCATGGGGTTGGCGCTGCCGGCGCGGCCCAGTGCGGTCAGGATGGCCGCGGGATTTCCGAGCGTCTGGTCAACGATCAGGTTGGAGATCGTCCGCAGGCTGGAGTCGAAAACCACCGAAGCCGGGTTATTCGACGGATTGTAGTTCGTCGGCGGTCCCGGAGGTCCGGGGAAAGGCGAGGGTTCAGCCGGCCTGAAGACGGGGTCGAGCAATTCGGGGAACTGCCGGTCCGACGACCCCCAGGTCTCCTGCCCGGGCAGCAGGTTGTTGTACGTCCCGTCGACCGTACGGAGCCCGTAGCTCAACGTATAGGCGGGAACCAGGCCCGTGGGCCCGAACAGCGGCTGACCGGCGGAATGCGCCTCCGCGATCTTGATCTGGGCAAGAATGAACTCAAGGTCGCTCTTGATGTAGGAAACCATGACTAACCCCCTCAAAAAATACCGAGCGGCCCCAACGCAGCACCGCCGTCCGGCCAGGGCACGTGCCCATAGCTCTCAACATGGCTTGGATAGTGCCCAACTGAGCGGCGACGCGTCAGGTCGGAACGTCGGGCCAATCAGCGGCATCAAGGTCCGACGACCGGCAAGACCTTCGAGCATATCGACCTAGACTTTGGTACAGTTCGCGAGCCCACAAAGGTAAGAACCGCTGTCCAATTTACTATGATTTTCAAAATCGTTTACGGAAGCAGAACCGAAAATTTACTGCCCAGCGTTCAAGATCACTAGAATGCGACTGGATGTCGTTTGAATTGTTTCATACATTTACTGTGTTAGACGGCGAGCCAATCGCCGCGCCGGGTGGAGTAAGGGATGATCGGCCGAGGCGATCGTCGTCGAGTTCTGGTTCAGAAGTGGAGCAAATTGCCGCTCGCGCATAAGTTCGCGATTTGCGGTGTAGCGGTCACTCTCGCCTCGATGATCCTGTGCGGCATCCTGACGACGACGGTCATGACGGAGATCGTGCTGGCGCGTCGCGGCGCGGTGGTGTCCGCCATTGCCCAGCGCATCCTCACGCCGGCCGTGCAGAATCTGGGCGCCGACGGCACCCTCGATGCCGCGGCCCGCCTGGAACTCGACACGGTGATGGAGGACCCGATCTTCGCGGCGGAGTTCCCCTATCTCGACCTGTGGCTCCCCGGCGGCAATATCCTCTATTCCAACGCGCCGGATTTGCGCACCCGGATGCTGGACCCTCCCAGGGAGGTATTGCAGGCATTTGGCGGCAACGTCTCGGTCAACTTCACCGACGTGGCCTCCGCCGACTTTCACGAGCACGGCCTGGTCACCGACTATATCGAAGTGTACTTCCCCCTGCGCGACCGCGAAACCGACCAGGTTATCGCCGTGGCGCAGTTAAGGGAGGTCACGGCATCGCTCGAGAGCGACCTGGCCGCCATCACGATGGCGAGCTGGACGACGGCCGCCGTCGTCACCGCCATCGTTGTAGCGGCCCTGTTCGGCGTTGTGCTCGAAGGCAGCCGCAAGATCGAGCGGCAGGCCCGCGTGCTGTCCAGGCGGCTCGCCCAGTCCCACGCCCGGGCAGCCCATCACCGCCAGCTCAAGGCCGAGGCGCAACGGGCCTCGCGGATCGTTACCGAACTCACCGACAAGCATCTGCGCACGGTCGGCACCGACCTGCACGATGGCCCGGCGCAGTCGATTGCCTTCGCCATCCTGAGGCTCGACCAGATCCGTCACCTGTCAAAGGCCGCGGAACGCAATGCCGTCGTGTCGGACATCGAGGCGAGCCTGGGCTATGCCGTGTCGGAGATCCGCGCCATTGCCATGGCCCTCGTGCTGCCTGACATCGAGAACCTCGATTTGGCCGAAGTGATCGATCGCGCCATCAAGCAGCACATCCACCGCACCAACAGCGTCATCGCGGTGGACAGCATGGTCAAACCGGTTCATGTTGCTCCAGAGATCGCTGTCTGCGTTTTCCGCTTTATTCAAGAGGGTCTCAACAACGCGTTCCGCCATGGTCTGCCCGAGGGGCAGAAGCTGACTGCTGTCATGCAGGTAGGGGTGCTGAAATTGTCGATCACCAATAACTATGTCGAGCAGGACCGGGCCGAGCATGCCGACCATCTCGGCATTGGCCTCTACGGCCTGCGGGCCCGGGTTCAGAGCATTGGTGGCAACTTCACTTTCGTGCAAGACAACGGCCAGACGCGTGTTGAGATGTGGTTGCGCCATGCCTGAGAGCCCGCAACCGTCACCGCCATGATTCGCGTGGTCGTCGTGGATGATCATCCGATGTTCCGGGCTGGTCTGATCCAGGCGGTAACAATGGATCCCGACATATCGGTTGTCGGCGAGGGTAATAGCGGCGCCGAGGCGGTGGAGCTGGTCACCTCGCTCCTGCCAGACATTTTGCTGCTCGATGCCCGCATGCAGGACAACGGCCTGGATCACATCCGCGATGTCCTGGGCGCGCACCCGCTCGTTCGCGTCATCATGGTGACGGCCTCCGAGGACGACGCTGATGTCGCACGGGCGCTGGAAGCCGGCGTGTCCGGCTACGTGCTCAAGGGTACGACCGGCACAGACATGCGGGCGATCCTGCGCTCGGTGAGCGAGGGCGCCAACTACGTCCCGCAGGACATGGTCAGCCGGCTGCTCAGCATCCTGAAAGGAAAGTCGGACGGCGCTCAGCCCGAGCCGGTCGCTGCGAACCTTTCCGGGCAGGAAACCCATGTGCTGCAGGCTCTGGCGCAGGGACTGAGCAACCGCGAAATCGGCGCTCGCCTGGGCGTGACGGAGCGGACGGTGAAGTTCCATCTGTCCAATACATTTGCCAAGCTGAAGGTGAGAAACCGCGTCGAGGCCAGTATCATCGCCCGTCGCATGTGGTCCGACCTGGACAGTTGAGCCTCAGGCCATGATGGCATAGGCAACCAGGCCGATCCCCAACAGTAACATCCAGGCCGCCAGAGCCAGGCCCACGATCACCCAGCCCTTGGGGATGGAGGCGAAATCGCGTCGCTTGAAGACCGTGCGATCCAGTCGTTTTCCTGCTTGATCCACTTAAGTATCCGCCAGCGAGCAAAAAACAAATCTAGCAGGCCGGCAAAACAATCGCACCAGACCATCATCCAAACAGTCAGCTGTACGAAGGGGAAATTCAGCGACATTTGCAATATGGCGGAGATATTGGTAAATTGATGCCCAGAAATTCCAAAGGATAGACTGGAGCACGCGGGTGCCGGTCGATGCGTTCATTTCCATCATTTCGTTCTTCGTGTTCTCATGTGGTGGCGCGCTGGTATTCGCCGCTTGGCCGCCGCGCATCTTCCGGCCGACACCGATCGAAATGCTTGCGCTCATCCTGGGTGGCGTTATGGTCCTGGCATCAGGCTATGGGCTTGGCATGGTCCTGACCTGACCGCGCGGCGACTAGAGCGGAGGCCCCGCGGCCCAGCTTTGGTTTTGCCGCGGCGTTCTGGACCGCTTGACGGGTTTGCTGGCTGTCTCGCGCACCGGGGGCGGCGGCGCCTCGAGCGAGGGCCCCGCTGCCCTTCCCGCAAGGCTGCGTTCGAGATTATGCGTCCGCTGCGCCAATACCTGGTACTGCGCGGCAATCAGGCTCTCGGCCATGGTGGCCCGCTGCAGCTTGATCGTTCGTTCGCGCAGGATCCTGCCCCGGTGAGACGTCACGATCCCCACCATCAGCCCGGCCATAACCCAGGACAGCGAGTCCGCCCAGGCAATGCGGAAATACTCGGCATAGGCCATGTCGATGGGCCGCGCAGGCCAACCATCGAGGTGGGAAAGTGCCGTGGCGCCCAGCGCCGCCATTATGCCACCCTGGATGCCGTATTGTGCGCTGAGCAGGATGACGGCGAACAGGAATGGGTGAACCGGCCAGACCGAAAATGGCACCAGCCCCCGGTTGTCCAGCAGCGCCAGGCTCCCGAGGATCAGGATACCCTCGAGCAAGGCGAGCCCGTTGGAACGCGGCAGGTCTGCGTCGGCGGGCTCACCAACCATCGTGGAATTGTAAGTGGTCATGACATCCTCTTGTGGTGCGGAGTTTCCCGCAGTCAGCCCGAAACTGCGGGATTGTTGACCACGAAGGTCAGGCGATTGAGCGTCTTCAGCGTGTGGCGCATGGCGGCATAGGCCAGCACGCCGCTCACCATCGCGGCCAGCACGTAGCCCATGCCCAGATAATCCGGGTTGCGCAGCATGGAGGCCGTTGCCCCGGCATTGACCACCAGGAACAGCACCTGCAGCCACAGATAGGCCTTGCCGTGCTGGACGAAGAGAATGACGCCGCAACTTGCCTGGAACAGGAAGTGGAAGGCCGCCCCGATCAGGGCCAGGCGCAGCACCGAGATGGCGTCATAGGGCAGGCCGAGAATATCGGCCAGAACCGGCGCGGCCACGGCAAGCGCCGAGCTGATCGTCAGCTGGATCAGGAAAGTCAGGAAGACAGTATCGATCGTGTCCCGCGCCAGGCTTGCGCGCTGCTCGTCGATCTGGCGCAGCGTTCCGCCCGAGTGAACGATGTCGCGGTAGTGCCGATAGTTGTCGAAGAAGGTGGTTTCGAGCCACACCACCAGGATGGACATGACCGGCACGATGGACAGGTAAGCCATGAACATCGGGCTGTCGTAACGAGCGGCAAACAGCAGCCCCTCGCTGACGGCCGTCGCCTCACCCGATTGCCAGACAATGATCTTGTCGATCCACACCGCCAGCGCACTGCACACGCCGGCGGCCACGAAGACACGCGACGTCAGGCGCAGTTGGCTAAGCTTGGACATCAGGTCCTGCAACGGCGCCAGTTGGCCGGGGAATGTCTTGAGGATCAGGAAATTGAGGATGCAGAACGCGACGCAGAGGCCGACGCTGAAGCCGAGCAGCATGCCGCCCGGGCCGTAGCCCATGGCCGCCATGGAGGTGCCGAACACAATCGAACAGCTCAACCCGATGGCAAAGGCCGATGTCACCGCCGCATACTGCTTGATGGCTGCCACGAACGCCATCGCAAGCCAGAGGTGGGAGACCTGCACCACACACACCGTCGCGGCGATGCCGAGGCCCAGGGGCAGGTGAATGAGTCCCAGAAAGACGATCAGGCCGCCCACGAATGACAGCAGCGTGGTGATCAGCAGCGACCCCAGATAGACGCCCTGCACGTCTTCGAACCGGCGCAGGAACAACAGCCGCGACACCCGCAGCGTGGCCTCCAGCGAAATGGGCGACGTCACGATCAGCGACAGTGCGAAACTGTAGATGACCAGGATGCTGAAGACCCGCAGATCCGCCGGATCCAGGATTGGCTGGCCGATGGCATGCAGCAGGGCAAGCCCGCCCATGATGACGATCCAGGGGCCCGACGAGATCAGGATGGCATGACCACCTGCAAGGGACCGCGATGCCAGATTGTCCTGGCTGCTCAGTTTTTTGAGGGCAAATCCAATCCCGGCCATTTATGCTACCCCTGCATGCTGGGCCGCGAAATTGCGCCCATAGAGCGCGCTGTAAGCGCTGGCTACGTCTTCGGCTCGATAGTGTGCGTGGACCCGGCGTTGCAGGCTTTCGCCATAACGATGCAGCCGCTCGGGGTCTTCCAGGAGCTGGCCGATGGCATCGGCGATCTCGTCATTCGCACCAACCGGCGCGACCATGCCGCCCGGGCCGATGGCATCATCTTCGTTGAGCCGTCCCTCCAGGATTTCCGCGCAGGCCCCCACATCGGTGGCCACGCAGGGTATGCCGGCGGCGCCGGCTTCGAGGATGACCAGGGGCAGCGCCTCGCTGATGCTGGTCAGGACGAGCACGTCGATGCGCCCCAGATAGTCGGCGACGTTAACCGGGCCGGTGAAGGTGATCGTGTCAGCCAGGTGGCGGCGATTGACCTCGTCAACGCAGTTCAGGGCATATTCGGGGTCCTCGTCCATCGGCCCGATAACCAAAGCATGCAGGTCCGGGAACCGCTGCCGCAGCCGCTCGGCGACATCGATGAAGGTCTGCACGTCCTTGATGGGTGTCACCCGGCCGATGAAAGCGATGGTGGGGCGGTTGTGCTCTTGCCGTTTCACCGCGCCGAAACGCTCGATATCGACGCCATTGGGGATGACCTTGAGTTTCCAGGCCCCTGCCCCAAGCGCGTGTTGAAACGCCTGGTTCGCTTCATAAAGGGCCACGATCTCGGTCGCCGCGCCATAGGCAGCCCGGGCAAAGCTCTCGAAGCTGCGTGCCCACAATTCCCGGATATCCTTGCGATCGTCGGACAGGTCGAGCCCGGTGTCGATGCTGTTGGAGATCCAGTCGGCCATCAGGATTTCGATGCGCCGCTCGTTCGAATAGATGCCGTGTTCGGTGATCAGCGACGGGCGCCCGGTTTCGAGCGCCGCGCGGGCGCCGATCAGCCCGGCATAACCGGTCGAGACCGCATGGTAGATGCGAGCCGGAGGCAGCGGACAGGTAAGCACTCTGAACAGGCCACCCACCAAAGTCCGCCAGGCCCAGAAATAGCCGAGGAACGAGGCATGCGACATCGAGCTGTAATGATGGCACATGGCCTGCCAGGCCTCGGGCGAATTGAGCAGCGTATCGAGCGACACGCGATGTCCCGGCGGTCCCATCAGCTTCATCAGCGCCGCCAGATGCCGCGTGTCGCCCTCGTTGAGCAGCTGGCCGATAAGCTCGGCCACGTGCTCCGGCGTTGCCGCCGGCCAGTCGCGCGACGTGCCCAGCTTGTTGTCGTCAAGCCGCACGTGTTCGATCGACAGCAGGTTTGCCGGCTGCTTGTAGCGCGGTTCGCTTGTGGGCACCGACGGCAGGATGGCGACAACGGTGAAGGTCAATTCGGGATGCGACCGGATCAGCCAGTCGATCCAGGTGGAAACACCCCCCGACACATAGGGGTAGCACCCCTCGGCAATCAGACACACATCGGCGGTGCGCTCAGACCAGTTGGCTGGCACCATGTTCACGTCACGCCACATAGCTGAAACTCCCCAATCAAGCAGATGGCAGGCAGAAGCGGTCAGATCGCGTTCGGATGCGAGAGCGCGGACTGGACCAGGTTGGCAGTCGAACTCGGCAGCTGGCGGCTCCGGCTGCGCCCTCTTGTGTGCGCGGCAACGGCCGCAGCCTGCACGCGGACGCGCTGGTCGGGGCTGCGCAGGGCCAGGGCCAGGGCGATCTCGACGAATTTCTCGTCGTCCTCGATCGCCAGGTAGGCCAGCAGCGCCTGCTTCTCCTGCATGGTGCCGGTACTGAGCAGCGCATCATAAGGGCGCGGCAGGCGGGACTGCTGGCGCACCAGGCGTCCATCGATGATCATGTCAACCAGGGTCACGGCCTGGGCCTCGGCCGGAGCGATCGTGCTGTACCACTTGTCCAGCGCATCGCCCTTGGGCTGCCATACCTGGTGTTCGCCGAGCAGGGCCGCCGCAGCGCCAATGGGGCCGCCGGCAAAGGTGAGCAGCGTGAAGGTCGAAAGGCCGCCCGTGGGCAACTGCGCCCGTTCGAGAACGACGACCACGAAGACCAGCGCGGCGACGATGCCGAGGTGGCCAAGCGTCACCGCACCCCAGGCGCCGCCCGACAGGCCATGGGCGAACATCAGGATCTCGCCGACAATGACGATGACCTCGAGAACCCGGGTAGCGGCTATCGTTCCGCCGCGTCGGACGGCAGGATCGGGAACCATGGCCTTGGCGCTGATATGCTTGTTCATGACACGCACTCCCTGAGCGACGCCTGCACCGGCGGGCTTATCTGAGGGTCAACCTAGGGACGGCGCCAACGCGAAGCATTGATGGTCGTCAATGCCTCCCGGACCGCCCTGCCGTATCAGAAACCCTCGGCGTCGGACGGTCCTGCGCCGCGTTTGGGTTGGACACGGCATGCTCATCAGCGATCTTCTCAGCTCCCGCTCCAGCAGGCTGCATGCCGCGCCGATCTTTGGCGCGTCGCTGATGCTGCAGCTGGCGGTGGCAGCGATGGCCAGCCCGGTCTTGGCGGCGCCATCGCGCACCAACCTGTCGGGCGTGCAGAGCTGGGGCTACCAGCTTCAGCAGGTGGACCCCGGCCTTGTCGCAGCCTCGCCCTATGACCTCATGGTCGTGGATTACTCCCGCGACGGCTCAGGCGAAAACGCCTTCACCCGCGCCGACGTGGCAGCCATGCAGCGCAAGCCAGATGGCGGAACGCGCATCGTCCTGGCCTATCTCAGCATTGGGGAGGCCGAGGACTACCGCACCTATTGGCAGCGCGACTGGGTACAGGCGCCACCCTCCTGGCTGGGCGACGAAAACCCCGACTGGCCCGGCAACTATGCCGTCCGCTACTGGGACCCGCGCTGGCAAAGCCTGATCATGGGGTCGCCCGAGGCCTATCTCGATGGCATCATCGCCGCCGGCTTCGATGGGGTCTATCTCGACCGGGTGGACGCATTCGACGTGTCGGCGCCGGCCTTTTCGCGCGCGGCGCGGATGACGCTGATGGCAGAGTTCGTGGCCGCGATCGCGGCCTATGCGCGGCAGCGGCAACTCGGTTTTGTCGTGGTCGGCCAGAATGCCGAGGAACTGCTCGATAACGCGATCTATGCGCAGACCATCGACGCCGTCGGCAAGGAGGACCTGTTCTTCGGCCTTGGGGGCGACGCGACGCTCAATTCCAAAGGCGACCTGCGTGCCAGCCTGACGCCGTTGCAGCGCTTCCAGGCCTCCGGCAAGCCCGTTTTCCTCGTCGAGTATCTCGAAACAGCAGAATCCAAGGTCCTGGCGCGCGAGAACGCAGCCGCGCTCGGCGCCCCCCTTTTCATCGGCGACAGGGAGCTTGACGATGTCCGATCCCGTTGAATTCGACGATCCCAAACCGGTCTATCGCTCGGTTACGGCCCCCGCTCGAAAGGATGGGACCCTTATTGCCATCGCGCTGCTGGCCGCCGCGACGCTGGCCGGCACCATAGCCCTGCTCCCCAGCTCCGAGGAGAAGGCGCAGGGCCTGATGGCCGATGGCCGCTATGACGACGCCATCGAGATGCTTGTCGCGGTCGAGGACGAACGCCCGCTCGATGCCTACGAGGGCTACCTGCTGTTCCGTCTCTACATGCTGACCCAGCAGCCCAATGGCGCTGCCATGCTGCTTGACCGCGAGCCGGCGCTGCAAACCGACAATGCCTGGGCCCTGCGCCAGCTCAGCGACCTCTATCGCGCGACGGGCAATATTCCGGGCGAGGCGTCCATCCTGCGCCGGCTCTACGATGTCAGCCCGACCGACATCGACTTCGCCCGCCTGCGCGTCCTTTACCGGCTCACCGGCGACTATGACAACGAGTCCTCGCTTCTGTCCCAGGCCATCGCGGCCGGGCGAACAGACCCAACCAATGTCGAGCGCCTGGCCTATCTGAGGTCCCTGCCCTCGTCGGGCATGCAGGCCGCCATTTGGGTCGCGCCCGCGGGCAAGTTCAAGGAACTGGCGACACCCTGGCCATCCCAGATTCTCGCCTCGTCCGGCTTCGTCACTCCCCCTGCAGACACCTTGCTTGAGTAGGAACCATCATGACCATAGCTCTGGACGGCACCCTGCTCGACTGGACCGCCGATGATCGGCTGGAGACGGCCGCGACCACCATCGCCGGCTACGCCCTCTACGGTCGGCTGGAGGCGGATGTCTTCTACTTTGCGCTCAGTTCGGCCGAGGCCATCGGGCCAAACTCGACCCTCTGGCTCAATACCGATGCCAACGTAGCCACCGGCTACCAGGTCTGGGGGTTTGCGGCCGGGGCCGAGTTCAACGTCAACTTCGGCGCCGATGGCGTGCCCCGCCTCTATTCCGGCGCCGATGGACAGACGCTGGTGGGCAACCTCTCCTATGCCATGAGCGCGGATCGCAAGGTCCTCGAGATCGCGCTGCCCAAAAGCATGCTCGGCGCCACCGTGTCGAGCGTGGGCATCATGGCCGACATCAACAATGCCATTTTCCTGCCCGCCGATTACACCCAGGCCGCCTACACCATCAACACGCCGGTCGTTACACCATATGATGGCCTCCTGACCGAGTGGACCCCCGAACAGCGCCTCGACACCGCCGAAACCGGCGTGGCCGGCTATGCCCTCTATGGCAAGGTCGCCGATGGCAGCTTCGTCTTCGGTGTGAGCAGCGCTGTTCCGATCGGCCCCAACACCACCTTCTGGCTCAACACCGATGGCAACGTGACCACCGGCTACCAGATTTTCGGCTTTACCGGCGGGGCCGAGTTCAACGTCAATATCGGCGCCGATGGCGTCGCCCGCCTCTATAGCGGCGCCGCCGGCGGCACCCTGGTGGGGACCATCGACTACAAGATCGCCGCTGGCGGCCTCAGCATTGAATTCGCCGTCCCCAAGGCCTTGCTCGGAGCCTCGGTCAATTCGGTGATCCTGCTGGCCGACATCAACGACAGCGTATTCCTGCCGCCGACCTACGCCAATGGCGGCTACACCCTGGTCGACCCTGCGTCGATCCCGGTCGGGCCCTATGACGGGCTGCTGACCGAATGGACGCCCGCCCAGCGGCTCGACAACGCCACCAACGGCGTTGCCGGCTATGAGCTCTACGGCAAGCTCGACGGCGACAGCTTCGTCTATGGGCTCAAGAGCGCCGTGGCCATCGGCCAGGGCACGACATTCTGGCTCGACACCGACACCAACGTGACCACCGGCTACCAGATTTTCGGCTTTACCGGCGGAGCCGAGTTCAACGTCAATATCGGCGCCGATGGCGTCGCCCGCCTCTATAGCGGCGCCGACGGCCAGACGCTGGTCGGCGAAATCGACCACAAGGTGGCGCCGGATGGCATGAGCATGGAATTTGCAGTGCCCCGCAGCCTTATCGGCGCTTCGGTGAGCGCGATCACTTTGCTGGCGGACGTGAACAATTCCGTGTTCCTGCCGACGACCTATGCCAATGGCGGCTACACCCTGGTCGACCCGGCCTCTGTCCCGTCCAGCCAGTTCGACGGGCTGCTGACCGAATGGACGGCCAACCAGCGGCTTGAGACGCCCATGACCACGGTCAATGGCTACGAGTTCTATGGCCAATACGCCGATGGCAACTTCAATTTCGGCTTCAAGAGCGCCGTCGCCATCGGGCCCAACACCACGTTCTGGCTCAATACCGACGGCAACACAGCAACCGGCACCCAGGTCTTCGGCTATGCCGGCGGCGCCGAATTCAACGTCAATATCGGGGTAGACGGCGTCGCGCGGCTCTATAGCGGCAATGCCGGGCAGACCCTGGTCGGCACGATCGACTACAAGCTCGGGCCCGATGGCAAGACCATCGAATTCGGGGTGCCAAAGGCCATGCTCGGCGCGGCAGTCAGCAGTGTCAGTATATTGGCCGACGTCAACGACAGCGTCTACCTGCCATCCAACTACCTGTCGCCGGCCTATACGGTCTACGATCCGGCCTCGCTGCCGGTGGCCACCGATACCGGCAACAAGGTTGCGATCGTCTACTCGCAGACCACGGCCAATAACTACTTCAGCCAGATGGCCTATTCCCAGCTGGTGATGGCGGCCCAGAGCCAGGCCATGGCCGCCGGCGTCCCGTTCGACCTGATCGCCGAGAGCGACCTCACGGACCTCTCCAAGCTGATCAACTACGACGCCATCATCTTCCCCTCGTTCCGCAACGTCCCGGCAAACTATGCCGCGATCCAGGATGTGTTGACCAAACTGGTCTACCAATACGACGTGTCGCTGATCGCGGCGGGCGATTTCATGACCAATGACGCCGCCGGCGCCAGCCTGCCCAACAATGCCTATGAGCGCATGCAGACCCTGTTCGGGCTGAACCGCACGGGCGGCGCTTCGGGTACGGTGGAGATCCAGGCAACCGATGCCGGTCACGCCATGACCGAGGGTTATGCCAACGGCTCAACCATCCACACCTATACCAATGCCGCGACCTCCTATTTCGCCGCGGCCAATCCCAATGCCGGCTCGGTGACCGTCATTGCCGAGCAGGTCGTCAACGGCGTCACCAATGGCGCCGTGCTCGGCACCGTCACCGGCAGCCGCAACGTGCATTTCGCCACCGACGCGCTTCTGGGTGACGTGAATCTGCTGGGCCAGGCCATCGACTGGGTCAACGAGGAGGCGGGTGGACCCACCGTGTCCCTGCGCATGACGCGCAACCCCTCGATCTTTGCCTCGCGCAACGACATGGACCAGTCGCAGGAGACCTATGATGTCGATGGCGGCATCTATGACGCCCTGGTGCCGATCCTGCAGCAATGGAAGACCGACTACAATTTCGTCGGCTCCTACTACATCAATATCGGCTTCAACAGCCCGGACCAGGAGACGAACTGGTTGATTTCCGAGCCCTACTACAACGCCATGCAGGCCATGGGCAACGAGATCGGCTCGCACTCCTATACCCATCCGGAAGACACCAATTTCCTGCTGCCCGACGTGATGACGCAGGAATTGCTGACCCAGCGGATCGCCCAGTATCAGGCCCTGCCGGGTGGGCCCGGCGTGGTTGGCCAGGCGCTGGCGTCGATGACGCTGGCAGAGGTCAACGCCAAGATCGCCCAGGTCCTGGCCTCCCCAACGCCCGAGACACTGGACGCGACGTCCAAGGCGTTCCTGCTGGCCACCTATCGCTTCCAGTTCGAAGCGGCCCGGACAGTACTGGAAGCCAATCTGGACTATCCGATCACCGGCGCAGCTGTGCCCGGCATGCCCGAGCAGATGTTCCCGGCCCAGCAGATCATCAAATACTTCGACTACCTCAGTGGCGGCGCCTCCATGCTGGGGGCCGGCTACCCCGGCGCCATCGGCTATCTGACGCCCGGCGCCGACGGGCAGGTCTATATCGCGCCCAACATGTCCTTCGACTTCACCCTGATGGGCTGGCTCGGCCTCACCGTCGCGCAGGCGGAAGCCAAATGGGCCGCCGAATGGGCCGAGCTCAACGCCAATTCGGACATGCCCATCGTGGTCTGGCCCTGGCACGACTACGGCGTTACGTCCTGGAGCCTCGATGAGGGCCAGCCGTCACCCTATACCAAGGCGATGTTCACCAACTTCATTGCCGCGGCCTATGCCGCCGGCACTGAATTCGTCACGCTGGCCGACCTGGCGGCGCGCATCAAGGCCTTCGAGCGTGCCGACTTTGGCTTCACCGTGGCCGGCGATACCATCACCATGCATGCCACCCCGCAGCTGGGCCAGCTCGGCACATTCGCGCTGGAGCTCGACGATCTTGGCGCCAAGACCATCGCCTCGGTCACCAACTGGTATGCCTACGACGCCAACAGTGTCTTCCTCGACGCCGATGGCGGCACTTTCGAGGTGCTGCTGGGCACAGCAGCCACCGACGTGACGCACATCACGTCTATCGGCTCGCGGGCCCAGTTGCTGGCACTGACCGGTAACGGCACCAATCTCGATTTCACCATTGCCGGCGAGGGCCGCGTCGTCATCGACGTGAAGCAAACAGCCGGCTTTACCTATCAGACGACGGGCGCCACCGTGGTCAGCCTGGTCGGTGACCAGTTGACGCTCGACCTCGGCCCCATCGGCAGCCACACCGTCGCGGTCCACCAGGTGCCGATCAACCTGGCACCCACCGACATCGTTCTGACCAATCTGGTGGCGATCCCGGAGAATACCGCCACGCGGTTCAAGGTGGCCGATCTGACCGTGATCGACCCCGACGTCGATCCGCTGCTCCGCAACAATGTCGTCACCGTCTCGGACGCTCGCTTCGAGATCGACGGACCGACCGGCGCGCTCTATCTCAAGGCCGGCCAGGCGGTGAACTTCGAGACCACGCCGCAGATCACGCTGACCCTGACGGCCGGCGATGGGACGGTCAGCTATTCCGAGCCACTCACCCTTGCGGTCAGCGATGCCAACGATGCGCCCACCGATATCCAGGTTACCAACCAGGTTGCCGTCACCGAGAACAACGCCCTGCGCACCAAGGTGGCCGATCTCCTGGTCGTCGATCCGGATCTGGCAGTGGCATTCCGCAACAATGTCGTTACGGTTTCGGACGCCCGGTTCGAGATCGATGCGCCGACTGGCGCGCTCTACCTCAAGGCCGGCCAGACCATCAACTTCGAGGCGGGCAGCACTATTGCCATGACACTGACCGCTGCCGACGGCACGCTCAGCGTCGCCAAGGCGCTGACGCTCACCGTTACCAATGCCAACGATCTGCCCACCGGTGCGCCAGTGATCACCGGCGCAGCCATCGAGAACACCACGCTCCGTGCCAGCGCAACTCTGGTTGCCGATCAGGATGGCTTGGGAACATTCAGCTACCAGTGGCAACGGGGTAACGGCACGACCTTCACCAACATCGTCGGTGGGACGGGCGCAAACTATCGACTGGTTCAGGCCGATGCCGACCAGTTGGTGCGCGTCGTCGTCACCTATCGCGATGGCCGCGGAACACTGGAGACGGTTGTCTCCACGCCCACCAGCCAGGTCGTGGACGTGCTCACTACCACCACTCTTGCAGCAATGACGGCCAATACTTCCCGGACGATCACTGCAGCAGAGCTCGTCGGTTCGGGACTCTCCGGCAGCTACACAATCGACACGCTCACGGCCTCGATCGGCACGCTCGTGGCGGCCGGCGCCGGCCAATGGACCTATACGCCGCCGCTCAACAACGAAACGGGCGTGACCTTCACCTACACCGCCACCGCCGGAACCAAGCTCGCGCAGGGCGGTTCGACGATGGACCTGCTGCCCTCGAACCAGGTCATCGGTACGGCCGGAACCGACAATCTGGCGGGAAGAAATACTGCCGACACTTATACCGGCCTGGCTGGTAACGACACAATTTCAGGTGGTAGCGGCAACGACATCATCTACGGCAACGAGGGGAATGATACGGCGGGCGGTGGGAACGACAACGACACGTTCATGGCAACGCTCAATGACGGCAACGATGCTTACTCAGGCAATGGCGGCACAGACATCTACGACCTGTCCCTGACCACCGCTGCTGCCGCGGTCAATCTGACGACCGGCACCGCCTCGAGCAGCCAGACCGGCACCGATACCCTCGGCACGATCGAGAATGTCCTCGGCGGCGCGGGCGCCGATACCATAACCGGCTCCTCGGGCGCCAATTCGCTCAATGGCGGCGGCGGCGATGACGTCCTGCTGGGCATGGGTGGCGCCGATACCCTGCTCGGCGGCGCGGGCGCTGACCGTCTCACCGGCGGTGCCGGACGAGACGTCATGACCGGTGGCGCCGACAACGACACCTTCATCTTCGCCGCCGTCTCCGAAATGAGCACCAGCACCTCGGCGCGGGATGTCATCACCGACTTCACCGCGGGCGTGGACAAGTTCAATTTCACCGCCATCGACGCCAATACCGCAGTAGCGGGCGACCAGGCATTCAGCTTCCTGGCGGCCCAGGGGGCGGCCTTTACCGGCGTTCGCGGACAGGTCCGCTGGGTTCAGGAAGACCCAACCGGAACCGCCAACGACAAGACGATCGTGATGGGCGACATCAACGGTGACCGGATTGCCGATTTCCATGTCGAGCTCACCGGCCTCATCAATCTGGGGAACACAGACTTCTTGCTGTGATCCCCGAAGATGACGGCCCCACGTCATCGCGCAAATGCCCGGCTCGTCCGGGCATTTGTGTTTCCGGCGGGGGCAATCCGTTGACCACCGTCAATGTCCCAGCTGATGGCGCGGCATAGCCTTCGACCGAGAAAATCGGCATCGACCGGAGAGATCGGGATGTGTGGAATAGTGGGAATCACCGGCCGCGAGCCGGTTGCTGATCGGCTGGTAAAGGCCTTGGCGCGACTGGAATATCGCGGCTACGACAGCGCCGGCATAGCCACCCTGGACCACGGCGAGATCCAGCGTCGGCGGGCTCCCGGCAAGCTGGTCAACCTGGCCAACAAGCTCTCCCTGGACCCCCTCGCCGGTTTTACCGGCATCGGCCACACCCGCTGGGCGACGCATGGCGCCCCCACCGAACTCAATGCCCACCCGCATGCAACACCCCGCGTGGCCGTAGTTCACAACGGGATCATCGAAAACTACCGGCCGCTGCTGGTCGAACTGGCCGCCGATGGCTATCTGCCGGTCACCCAGACTGACAGCGAAGTCGTGGCCATGATGGTCACGCGCTGGATGGACCTCGGGCTGACGCCGGTTGCGGCCGTGCAGGCGACCGTCAGCCGGTTGCAGGGCGCCTTTGCCCTCGTCTTCCTCTTTCATGGCGAAGAACGGATGCTCGTGGCCGCACGGCAGGGCTCGCCCCTGGCGATCGGCCATGGCGACGGCGAGATGTTCCTTGGCTCCGACGCGTTGGCTCTGTCGCTGTTTACCGACAAGGTCACCTATCTCGAGGAAGGCGACTGGGCCGTCGTCACGCCCGAAAGGGCATCGATCCACAGCCGCGAAGGGTCGCGCGTGAACCGGGTGGTCCACCAGTGTAATGCATCCTCAAATGTCGTTGAAAAAGGGCCTTACCGGCACTTCATGCTCAAGGAAATCCACGAGCAGCCCGATGCGATCTCCCGCGTCGTCGGCCGGTTCGTCGATCGCGGCACCCAGACCCTGGCGCTGGCTTCGCCCCTGTCATTCGACTTCGCGGCGCTGCCGCGCATGACCGTTTCCGCCTGTGGGACCGCCTACCTCGCCGGTCTGGTCGGCAAATACTGGTTCGAGCGCTACGCCCGCCTGCCCGTCGACACCGACGTGGCCT
The DNA here is from genome assembly GCF_946479885.1 of uncultured Devosia sp. The sequence goes on along the minus strand of NZ_CAMLHM010000042.1, from coordinate 15,800 downwards.
CCGAATTTCGCTATCGCCAGCCGCCACTACAGCCCGACGGGCTCGCCATGTTCATCTCGCAGTCTGGCGAAACTGCCGACACCCTCGCAGCGCTCCGCTATTGCGCCGCCAGCGCCCAGCACATTGCCAGCGTGATCAATGTCGAGGAATCCACCATTGCGCGGGAATCCAGCTCCACATTCCCTCTGCTCTGCGGCCCGGAAATCGGCGTGGCTTCGACCAAGGCCTTCACCACCCAGCTGACCACGCTGGCCTGCCTCTCTCTGGTTGCAGGTGATGCGCGGGGCCAGTTGGACGACGCAGTCCGCGAGGAACTGCTCGCGGCCTTGACGGCCCTCCCAGGCGCCGTAGCGGGAGCCCTTCTGGCCGAGCCCGGCATCGCCGAAATCGCACGCGACCTCAGCAAGGCGACCAACGCGCTCTTCCTGGGCCGGGGACCCTTGTTCCCCATCGCGCTTGAAGGTGCGCTCAAGCTCAAGGAGATTTCCTACATCCACGCCGAAGGCTATGCGGCGGGGGAACTCAAGCATGGCCCCATAGCCCTGGTGGATGAGGCCATTCCGGTCATCGTCATTGCGCCATCCGACGAGCTGACTGAAAAGACCGTCTCCAACATGCAGGAAGTCTGCGCTCGCGGCGGGCGCATCATTCTGATCACGGACCCCCAGGGAGCCCAGACGCATGGGGGCATGGCGCACCGGACCATCGTCCTGCCGCAGGTCCACCCGTTCATCGCGCCGATCGTCGCCGCCATCGCGGTTCAGCTGCTCGCCTATCACACGGCAGCCCATCTCGGCGCCGACGTGGACCAGCCGCGCAATCTGGCCAAATCGGTAACCGTGGAGTGACGATTTCGCAGGCCCGCACGACGCGCGGGCCTGGCGCCGCATCCGACGACCTTGCAGCGCGCGTGAAGACTCTTCCAGCATGCCGCCTGGCTTGCCGAGTTGGCCGATATCGGCCCGGATCACATCTACCTGCACAATGTCGGCCGGAACCAACAGGCCGTCATCGAGCGTTTCGGGCACGAGATCGCTGCGCTGTCGTCAGCGTAATTCGCTCAAGAGGTAGCAATGGACCAGGCCATCATCGCATTCGACCTGAAGCGCATGCTGATCGGGGATGAACCTCCGCTGTTTTTCCTCGAGATCGTCGTCCGGACGGCCATCATCTATGCCTATACCCTGCTGCTGCTGCGCTGGCTGGGCAGCCGGACGGTCGGTCAACTTTCGACGGTGGAGTTTCTTCTCGTCATCGCCCTCGGCTCGGCCGTTGGCGACGCCATGTTCTATCCCGACGTGCCCTTGATCCAGGCCATGCTGGTGGTGACGGTGGTCGTCGTGGCCAACAAGCTGCTGGATGTCAGCATCTCCAAAAGCGATCGCGCGGAACGCCTGCTCGACGGCAAGCCTCGTGAGGTGGTGCGCGACGGCGTCGTGGCGCGACGCTTTATCGATGAGAACTGGATGAGCCTCTACGAGCTGTTCCAGGAGCTGCGCGAAGACGGCATCGAACAGCTCGGCGAAGTACGGCGCGCCTATATCGAAAAGGATGGCCGGGTCACGGTGTTCCGACAGAAGGGTGATGCGCCCGCTGGTCTGGCGATCGTTCCGCCCTCTCAGATCGAACCGCGCGACCTTGTTTCTCCTGGCGATCCAGCGGCACGCGATGTGGGTCTGGTTTGCGCCACCTGCGGCCATGGTCACGACGGCTCGGACACCTGCGCGAACTGCGGCCGCGCGGAGTGGACGCCGGCCGCCGAATAGCGCCTCAGCCCTTGGAGGGCTTGGTCTTGCCCGGTTGCTCCAGTTTCGAGCCGTCCTGCTTGCGACCCAGATCGTCGATATTGTCGTCCTGCTGCTGGCCCGGCTCGGTCTCGAGCGGCGCCGGCTTTGGCTTCTCCGCGCCCATCCTAGTTCACCACTTTCTGCGTCGGGGGCGGGTTCGCCTCCAGCCGCTCAAGCGTGAACCCGACGCGGCGGGCGATCTCGAGGTCGAAATCATGGTCGGGGCTGGTGAGCTCGTATTGCCGAAGCTCTTCGGCGGTAACGCCCGCCTCAAGCGCAAACTGGTCGGGGTCGAGGCCGAGGGCCAGCCGGCGATTATGGTCCCCCTTGGGCTGGCGCTCCCTCGGATCGATGGGGAAGGTCATGGCCGTCTCCTGTCCTGAGAAATGACTGCCTATGCAATCGCTCGCCCTGTCACTTGGTTCCGCTCGGCAATGCGTCCCGGAACCAAATCGGGCAAGCGTCCGCTCTGGAACGTGCAAAATCGAGCAAGGCGCTATCGCCATGGCGCACCAGAGAAAAACATCCATCCAGGTGGTTGAAAGCGGTCTCCGGGAGGCGCAATTTCCAGCTCAATTCCGGCGTCCAACAGACGACCGGTCGAATATGGAGATACAAATGAAGTTCCCGAAGCTGCTGCTCGCCCTGGGTCTTGTGGCCGCCGCTGCCACCCCGGTTCTGGCGCAATCCGCTCTCGATCAGATCAAATCGGCTGGCGCCCTGCGCATCGGCACCGAAGGCACCTATGCGCCGTTCACCTACCACGATGATACCGGCGCGCTGGTCGGCTTCGACGTCGAGATTGGCCGGGCCATTGCCGAACGCCTCGGCGTCGAGGCCGAGTTCGTCGAAGGCCCGTGGGATGGCCTGATCGCCGGTATCGACGCCAACCGCTATGACGTCGTGATCAACCAGGTCGGCATCAACGAAGAGCGCCAGGCCAAGTACGACTTCTCCGAGCCCTACATCGCCTCCAAGGCCGCCCTCGTGGTCCGTGGCGACAATGCCGACATCACCAGCTTCGAGAGCCTCTCCGGCAAGAAGGCAGCCCAGACGCTGACCAGCAACTACGGCAAGCTCGCCGAAGGTTACGGCGCCGAACTCGTCCCCACCGAAGGCTTCGACCAGTCGATTGCCCTGGTCGTGCAGGGCCGCGCCGATGCCACCATCAATGACAGCCTGTCCTTCTTCGACTTCAAGAAGCAGCAGCCCGATGCCGACGTGAAGATCGTCGCCACCGAAGCCGATGCCGATTTCTCCGGCGTGCTGCTGGCCAAGGGCAAGCCCGAGCTGCTGGCCGCCATCAACGAGGCCCTGGCCTCGATCAAGCAAGACGGCACCTACGCCGAAATCTCGCAGAAATACTTCGGCGAAGACGTCTCGCAGTAGTATCCGGCCACCGACTGGCTTAGATGGATCGGTCGACCTGTTCGGCCGATCCTTTGTTTTGACGGAACAGCCTGATGCCGCATTGGCTATCCCTGATGATCGACTCGCTGCCCTCGCTGCTCTGGGCCTGCCTTGTCTTCACGGTACCGCTCACGCTGCTTTCCTTCGTCTTCGGTCTGGCCGTGGGCTTCGTCGCCGCCATTACCCGCCTCTTCGGACCCGCGCCGCTCGCCGCTTTCGTCCGCTTCTATGTCTGGATCATCCGCGGCACGCCGCTGCTGGTGCAGCTCTTTCTGATCTTTTACGGCCTGCCCAGCGTCGGCATCGTGCTCGATGCCTTTCCCGCCGCCCTGATCGGCTTCACGCTCAATGTCGGCGCCTATACCTCCGAAATCATCCGCGCCGTGCTGATCTCGGTGCCCAAGGGACAGTGGGAGGCAGCCTATTCCATCGGCATGACCTGGGCGCAGGCCATGCGCCGCACCATCCTGCCGCAGGCGACCCGCGTTGCCGTGCCGCCGTTGTCCAACACCTTCATTTCGCTGGTCAAGGACACCTCCCTTGCCGCGGCCATCACCGTGCCCGAGCTGTTCCGCGCCGGGCAGCGCATCGTCGCCACCACCTATGAACCGCTGATCCTCTATGTCGAGGTGGCGCTGGTCTATCTGGTGGTCAGCTCGGTTCTCTCGAGCCTGCAGGCCCGCGTCGAAAAGCGCTTCTCGCGCTATGGCGGTTTCATCGAGGCCGGATCATGATCGCGCTCGAAAACATCCAGAAAAGCTTTGCCGACAACCACGTCCTCAAGGGCGTGAGCCTGGTCGTGCCCGAGGGTGGCGTTACCGCCCTGATCGGCGCCTCCGGCAGCGGCAAGAGCACCCTGCTGCGCTGCGTCAACCTGCTCGAAATGCCCCAATCGGGGCGCATCCGCATCGACGACGCCACGGTTCATTTCACCCCGGGCAGCCATGTCAACCGCGATGCAATCCTCGCGCTGCGCCGCAAGACAGGCATGATCTTCCAGAACTTCCAGCTCTTCCCGCACCTGACGGCGCTGGAAAATGTCATGGAAGGCCTGCTCACGGTGCTCAAGTGGCCGCACGACAAGGCACGCCAGCGGGCACTCGAACTGCTGGAAACCGTGGGCATGAGCGCCAAGGCCGACGCCTGGCCCGCCAACCTGTCCGGCGGCCAGCAGCAGCGCGTTGCCATCGCCCGCGCCCTTGCCCCCTCCCCCAAGGTGCTGCTCTGCGACGAACCGACCTCGGCCCTCGATCCGCAACTGGCAACCGAGGTGGTGGAAGTCCTGGCCCAGCTCGCCCGCGATGGCACCACCATGCTGATGGCAACGCATGATTTGCGCCTCGCCGCCACCATTGCCAGCAACGTGGTTTACCTCGATGCCGGCGAGATCGTGGAAGCCGGGCCCGCCCGCCAGGTGTTCAGCGCGCCCATGGAGGAGCGCACCAAGCGCTTCATCTCGACGCTGACCGCCCATGCTGCGGCGCCCGGCCCGTAGCGCTTGCCGCCTTCGCGCAAAGGCGCTACGGCTCCCCCATGAGCTTCAACAAATTTCCGCCCAAGCCGAAATACGATCCCGATACCGGGCCGGTCTATCTTTACGGCCTGCACACGGTGCGCGCCGCGCTGGACAACAAGAACCGCATCAAGAAGGTGCTGCTGGCCACGCCAAACGCCCTGATGCGGCTCAAGGAAACCGGCGAAATCGGCAAGGTCACCGTCAAGGAGACCACGCCCAAGGAACTCGACAAGCTCCTGGGCGAGGATGCCGTGCATCAGGGCGCGGCGCTCGAAGTCGATCCGGTCAGCCGCTTCGGTCTCGATGACATCCATCCGCTCAAGCTGGTGGTTGTACTTGACCAGATCACCGACCCGCACAATGTCGGCGCCATCCTGCGCACCGCCTGTGCCTTCGGCGCCGATGCCGTCATCACCACGGCCCGCCATTCGCCGCGCGAGACCGGTGTCATGGCCAAATCGGCCTCGGGTGCGCTCGACCTGGTGCCGATGATCGAGGTCCGCAACCTCGGCGACGCGCTGGAAAAGCTCAAGGCCCGCGGCATGTTAGTGCTGGGTTTTGATTCTGAATCGGAACATCAGCTCAAGCCCCGCTCCGGCGATCAGCCCCTGGCCATCGTCATGGGCGCCGAAGGCAAGGGCCTGCGCCAGCGCACCCGTGAACTCTGTGACGAGATGGTCAAGCTCGACATGCCCGGGCCGATCAAGTCGCTCAACGTGTCCAATGCCGCGGCCATTGCGCTCTTTGCGGCGACAGCCGGGCGGGTCTGATGAGCCAGTTTACCCCCTTCGCCATGGCTTTGCGCCTCTCGGGCGTCACCGTCGGCCAGTATGACCTCGATGCCGCGCTCAAGCAGCTCACCAGCCGCTATGAGCCCGAAGACGCCGATGCGAGCTTCTATGCACAGGTCGACGTGCCAGTGACCAATCCCGTGCGCGCGCTGCTCGAACTGGCCGAGCGCTCGGGCCCCGCCATCGCCGCCATGCTAGACGACCGGCGGATCGGCAAGGCCGTGCTCGATCTGGCCTTCGACTATCCCGAGCATGGCGAGGCCATGTCCGCCCGCCTGCCCGCCCACGCGGCAGCGGCAATCGCCGGCTACGGCATCGATATCGAGATTTCCGTCTACCTGACCGATGTCGAGGAAGACGAAGAGGACTGAGCCTTCCTCACCCCTCCCTCTGGGAGAGGTGGAGAAAGCTCACAGCGTCCCGCGCAGATCCGGAACGTCGGCCGTGATCAGGTCGCGGCCGAAGACGCTGTTGTCCTTGGGCACGAGACGCACCACCGAGTAGCCCTTCGCCTCCAGCTGCGCCAGGAACACCGGCAGGGTCTCGACCGTCCGCTGGTGGATGTCATGGAACAGGATGATGCCGCTGCCGCGTGCATCGAGCCGCTCCAGGGTGCGCGTTGCAATCGCCTCGGGGCTGTCCTTGTAATAGTCCTTGCTGTCGATATCGACATCGAGCACCACCATGTTGCCCTGCATCAGGTTGGTGCGGAGGAACCCAGTCTGCGACAGGTACGGGAACCGGAAGAACGGCGACAGCGCCTGCCCGCCCCCTTCCAGCGCCAGCCGCACGGCGCGCTCACCCTTGGCGATTTCGTCCAGCGCCGCCTGCCGGCTGAGATTGCCCAGGTCGACATGGCTGAATGTGTGGCTGCCAACCGTATGATCGCTGGCCGCAACCTGCTGCGCCAGCCCGGGATTGGCCTGCGCTGCCGATCCCAGCATGAGGAACGTCGCCTTGACGCCGAAATCGCTCAAAGTCGCCAGCACCGCGCTGGTCTTGCCGGGGCGCGGACCGTCATCAAACGTGAGCACGACCTCACCCGGATGCAGGACGATATCGGCCGTCGAGGCGACGGCCAGGGTGCGCCCACCGAGATGACCGCCGGAAAAGATGCGCTGGGGCATGGGTTGCTGGGTGATCGGTTGCGAAGCGGGAAGGATGCTGTTGGTAATCAATGGCGCGGTGCTCGCCAGATGCGGCGAAGGCCCCTGCGATGATGGTGGCTTGGCACACCCCGTCAGAGCCGCGCTCGCGATCACAAGACACATAACAAAACGCGAAAGCGACACGGGACTGAACTCAGCGCCATTACAACTGCGCTCAGTTTTCGGGGATTATGGTTAACATTCCCCTCGCGAATGCTTAAGAACTACTTACCGGCCAGTGCTTTAGCCTTGCGACCGAGGGTATCGAGCGCGCTCAGGAAAGCCGAGCGATCAGCGGGCCGGAAGCCGGCATTGTAGCCCTTGCTCTCGCCGGTCTCGCGCAGATGCTGCTTGAGGTCGCGCATCGCCAGCGCCATGCCAATGGAGGCCGGCGTGAACGGCTTGCCGGTAAAACCCAACACGTGGCACCCCTTGTCGATGGCCCGGCTGGCCAGCGGAATATCCGCCGTCAGCACGATGTCATTGGCTTGTGCCTGCTCGACGATCCAGTCGTCGGCCGCATCCGCCCCCGCGGCCACCACGACCACGCGGATCATCGGGTCGCGTGACGGCCGGACGCCTCCGTTGCTCACCAGCGTGATAACGAGCCCCAGCCGCTCGGCCACCCGCATGGCCTCATCCTTGACCGGACAGGCATCGGCATCGACGAAAATGGTGGGATCAGGCATGGGCTATGACGTCCTTCACGAAGGCCAGCCGCTCGGCCACCGGCGCTTTGGGGAGTTCGATAATGCGATAGCCGAGTTCGGCATAGCAGTCACGCAATGACGCGTAGACGCGCTGGGCATGCTCCCACCCCTCCCGGCGCTCGGCATCGGTGACATAAATCTCGCGCCAGGGCGGCGCCAGGAACACCACCGGATTGTAGCGATAGAGCAAGGCCGCCCGCCGGAAATGCGCAGTCCGGGTCAGCCCCCAATCCCTGCCATAGGCAACCAGCTCCGGAATGCCGCGATCGCACAGCGCTGGCGCGCCGCCGCCCAGCGCCAGATAGGTCTGGACATCCCGATCCAGCATTAGTTCGGCATAGAGCGTCCGGTCACCCCAATGGTGCGCCGGACCATCGATGGCTTCCTGCGCCTGGATGATGGCCCGCGCCGCTTCGCGCCCGACGGGGATCCCAGACTCGGCCGCCGCATCCAGTAGCGTGGTCTTGCCGGCGCCGGGGCCACCGGTAACGATGAAGAGGTTGTCGAAATGATGGGGCATGGCTCGTCGTCCTCATGAATGAGCGGCCGCGTGGCGGCCGAGGGAGAATCGAAAATGACGGGAGAAGTGATCGACAAGGCGAGTTGGGCCGATCCCTCGGCGGGCATCGAAAACTGGCGGGGAGAGTTCGAGGGCGGCGCCCACGGCGCAGGCATCAGCGTCATTTTCGTCCGCACCGAAATCGTCGGGGACGGGCCGCGCCTGCACCAACATCCCTACCCCGAAACCTTCATCGTGCGCAACGGGCGGGTTCGTTTCACCGTCGGCGGCGAAGTCATCGAGGCCGTAGCCGGGCAGATCGTCGTCTGCCCCGCCAATGTGCCGCACAAGTTCGAAAACCTCGGGCCGGGCCTCCTGGAGCAGATCGATATCCACGAGGCCGGGGCATTCGAGACGGTATGGCTTGAATAGCTCGGGCTATCGCGCCCGGGCCTGCTGGCTAACCCGATAGGCATTGCGGCGTGCCCGCATGACCTCGCCCAGGGGACGATGCGCGGCAAGCCCGCTCCACGGATCAAAGCCCACCGCCTCCACGGCCGCGGGGTCAGCGATGGTGTGGAGCGTGAGGGTGGCGACGGGCACCGGCGGCGAGACCTCAACCGACCAGGCGACGCGCGGATCCTCGATCGGGGTCACCGCCTCGTCGGTATAGAATTGTAGCGACATCTCGTAGCCGATGACCCCCGCCTCGAGCTGTGCGGCCACGTCGCGGGCATTGTCCTTGCCGATACTGTTCCGCGGCGCCTTTGGCTCGATCCTGACCTTGGCCGCATAGGGGCCGATGGCAATCGGCGCACTGGTGGTGAACCGCTCGGCGTTATAACCCCTAAAGGGCTTGCCAAGCGTGCGCGCTAGCAGTCGCAGCCGACCAAGCCCTTCACCGATGCCATAGCGACGGAGCAGGTGCCACAGCACTCCCACTTCTCCACCCTTGGCAACCGCCGCGGCCACTTCCATGAACTCCACACTGTCGCGAGCGGCAAAGGCATCGTGGTTGATCAGCAGGAAGTCCTGCTGCGAGGCCTCGCCACCCAGGGCCGCCGGGCCGGCCACGCCCAGCACGCGGATGGCGAAGCCGCGGATGTCCGGCTTGGTATTGGCCTGAATGTCCAATGCGCCATTGGACAGGCGCACGATAGCCTCGCGCTGCCCAGGCATGGCGAACACGCCGTGCCGCGCTTCCGGCGGCAGGTTATCGTGCACCGTCAGCGTCGCCAGCACCGACAGCAAAGGCTTGCGATGCAGAAAGCGACCTGTGCCCCACTGCGCATTCTTGCGCGCATGCCAATGCCGAACCTGCTCGGCGAGCTGGGCGTGGCGCACGTGCTCGTCGGCGCCCACGATCTCGCGCCATTCAGTCGATGGCTTCATCATCGCCCCGCGTCACCCTGTTGTCAGTAAACCACCACGCTCCGGATGGTTTCGCCCGAATGCATCATCTCGAAGCCCTTGTTGATGTCTTCGAGGCGCAGCGTGTGGGTGATCATCGGGTCGATCTCGATCTTGCCGTCGAGATACCAGTCGACGATCTTGGGCACGTCGGTACGCCCCTTGGCGCCGCCAAAGGCCGTGCCCATCCAGGTTCGCCCGGTGACGAGCTGGAACGGCCGGGTCGAGATTTCCTTGCCCGCGCCTGCCACGCCGATGACGACCGACTTGCCCCAGCCGCGATGGCTGCATTCGAGCGCCTGGCGCATCACCGTGGTATTGCCGGTGCAATCAAACGTATAGTCCGCGCCACCGATCAGGTCGCCACGGCGCTTGGTGAGATTGACCAGATAGGGCACCACATCGCCCTCGATCTCCTTGGGATTGACGAAATGCGTCATCCCGAAGCGCTCACCCCACGCCTTCTTGTCATTGTTGATGTCGACGCCAATGATCATGTCGGCGCCCGCCAGCCGCAGGCCCTGGATCACGTTGAGCCCGATCCCGCCGAGCCCAAACACCACGGCCGTCGCGCCGATTTCCACCTTGGCGGTGTTGATGACCGCGCCGATGCCCGTGGTCACGCCGCAGCCGACATAGCAGACCTTGTCGAAGGCCGCCGAGGCATCGATCTTGGCGACGGCGATCTCGGGCAACACGGTGAAGTTCGAAAAGGTCGAGCAGCCCATATAGTGATGGATCGGCCTGCCCTCGAACGAGAAGCGCGAGGTCCCATCCGGCATCAGCCCCTGCCCCTGCGTCGCGCGGATGGCCGTGCACAGGTTGGTCTTGCCCGAGCGGCACGAATAGCATTCGCGGCATTCGGGCGTGTAGAGCGGGATGACGTGGTCACCCTTCCTGAGGCTAGTGACGCCGGGCCCCACATCGACCACTACGCCCGCGCCCTCATGGCCGAGAATGGCGGGAAACAGCCCTTCGGGGTCGGCGCCTGACAGGGTGAAATCATCGGTATGGCAGATGCCCGTCGCCTTGATCTCGATCATCACCTCGCCGGCCTTGGGGCCATCGAGATCCACCTCGACGATCTCGAGCGGCTTGCCGGACTGGAAAGCAACAGCGGCGCGGGTCTTCATGGGGATTCTCCTCGAACGGTCTTTTGGCCAACCTGTGGCATGCGGACGGCCTAAAGGGCAACCGCTACGCGCCGACGGCCACCGCGACATTGACCGTGGCGGCCACGATCAGCGTGTTGAAGAAATAGGCGAAGGTGGAGTGCACCAGCACGATCTTGCGCATCTTGCCGGAGGTGACGCGGATATCGGACACCGCAAAGGCCGTGCCGATGACATAGCCGAAATAGAGGAAAGCCAGGCCATCCGGATTGTCGCCTTCGGGAAAGTCCAGCCCGCCCGCGACCCCGCCCCCGGCACCCGACTCGTAATACTCGTAGGCGTAGTGCAGGGCCGCCATGGTGTGGATCGTGAACCACCCCAGCAGCACCGACGCCACGCTGAGCAGCAGATCGCCGACCAGCGGCCCCTCCTGCCGGCCGTTGAGCACCATGAACAGGCTTACGCAGCACACGCCGACAATGGCAATGACGGTAGCGAATATCAGGATCGTCGGCGTATCCGCCCGGTCAGCGCGAGAACGCAGGAAATCCGGGGTCAGCACCGGCAGCACGATTGCCACGAGCCCGAGATAGATCACGAAGGTGGTGATGGCCCCGATAGGCGCCGCAAAGGCCGGCCAGGGCCACAGCGCAACCAGGAACGCCACCGCCCCGCTGGCGAGGCCAATATAGAAAGTGCCATGCCTGGGCAGCCGCATCGCCGCGATGCGCAGGCCGATGGCCTGGCGCCGGCTTGTTGGTTTGCTCACGGCCTGTTTCGTCGTCTGTTTGCGTCGCGTTGCCATGGTGCCCCCGCCGCAAGCCTAGTGGCCGCCCGCGACAGGCGCAACGGCCTACCCGGCTATGGCGCCCGGCCCCGGCGTCGCACCCGGAGGCACCTTGCCCAGGATGATCATGCCCAGAACCTCGTCCTTGGTGACGTCCTCGGTGCGGGCGCTACCCACCACCTGGCCGTTCTTCATCACCACCACGCGGTCGGCGAGGTCGAACACGTCATGGATGTCGTGGCTGATGAGGAATATGCCGATGCCATCGGATTTGAGCTGCTTGATGAGATCGCCCACCTGCGCCGTCTCCTGCGGGCCGAGCGCCGCCGTAGGCTCGTCCATGATCAGGATGCGGGCATTGAACAGGATGGCGCGGGCAATGGCGACAGACTGGCGCTGCCCGCCCGACAGGGCCTTTACCGGCTCCTTGAAGCGGCGGAAGTTCGGATTGAGCCGCCCCATCACTTCGCGGGCCTTCGATTCCATTGCCGCATCGTCGAGCGTGCCGATCGGGGTCGTGATCTCGCGACCCAGGAACAGGTTGGCGGCAGCGTCCACGTTGTCCGCCACGGCGAGCTGCTGGTAGATGGTCTCGATGCCATAAGCCTTGGCGTCGCGCGGATTGTTGATCGCGGCATCTTCGCCATTGATGCGGATCGAGCCCGCATCGCGCTTATAGGCGCCCGACAGGATCTTGATCAGCGTCGACTTGCCCGCGCCATTATGACCAAGCAGGCCCACGACTTCGCCGGGGAAGAGATCGATCGAGGCGCGATCCACCGCGCGGATGCCGCCGAAGGAGATCGAGATGTCGTTCATCTCGACGAGAGGCGTTCTGGTGTCCAGCATGACAAGGACTCCCTAGTGTTTGTTACGGCGGTAGAGCGTGTCGAGCCACACCGCGAAAACGAGGACCGCGCCGACCACGATGGACTGCAGTGGGCTGTCGAGCCCCATCAGCACCATGCCCGATTGCAGCGACTGCATGACCAGCGCACCCAGCAGCGCGCCGGCGATCGTACCGACACCGCCGGCCAGCGACGTGCCGCCGATCACCGCCGCAGCGATGACATAGAGCTCGTCCAGCGTGCCCAATGCGTTGGTCGCCGCGTTGAGGCGGGCCGTCGAGATGGCCGCCGCGATGGCGCAGAGCGCGCCCATCAGCATGAAGATCTTGACCGTGACCCAGCGCGTATTGATGCCGGCCAGTTCCGCCGCCTCGGGATTGCCGCCCATGGCAAACACATAGCGGCCGAAGCGGGTGCGCGTGGCGATGAAGGTCATGACGACGCCGACGCCGAGCGCGATCAGCACCGGCACGGCAATGCCATGGGAGATGAAGAGCCCGCCCTCAGGCACGGTGATGCCATTGGTCTCGGCATAGGTCTCGGCAATGCGCCGCGGCCAGGGATAGGCATTGGCCACCCACACCGCCCCGATGGCGAGGCCGCAGCCGATGGCGCCGAGCGCTGCCTCCGCCCAGACGGGGCGCAGCGGGAAATTGAAGCGGCGGCGCTGCCGGCGGCCCCAATAGAGCCCGATCAGAATGGCGGCGCAGGCGATGACGGCGACCACCCAGCTCCACAACTGGCCGATCGAGCCGGCCGGGCCGCCGCCCATGAGCTGGAATGTCGGATCCATCGGCGCGACCGTGCGCCCCATGGTGACCCACCAGGCCGCACCGCGCCACACCAGATACCCACCCAGCGTCACGATGAAGGCCGGAACGCGCAGATAGGCGATGATCGCGCCCTGCAGCGCGCCAATGCCGACACCCACGATCAGGCCGGCCACCAGCGACAACACCCAGATCAGCGGATTGCCGAGCCCAAGGCCCAGCTGCGCGGGCAGGATATCGGTCTGCATCACGCCCATCACCATGCCGACCAGGCCGAGGATGGAGCCGACCGACAGGTCGATATTGCGGGTGACGATGATCAGCACCATGCCGGTGACCATCACGGCCACGGAGGCGGTCTGCACCGACAGGTTCCACAGGTTGCGGGGCGTCAGGAACAGCCCGCCGGAAAAGATATTGAAACCGATCCAGATAATGGCCAGCGCGCCGATCATGCCGAGCAGGCGCGTATCGAGTTCGGTGGCCATCAGGAAGCGCTGCAGCGGATTCTGGGCGAACCGGCTCGGATGAATATTGGTCGGAATGGCGTGCTGTTCTGCCAAAATTGTCTCTCCCCCGCTGGTCTGCGCCACCAGCCGGCGCCGTCGTCCTGTCACAACGATGCCGCAGCGCGAACGCCGCGGCACCGTATGTCGTCAGGATATTATGTTTGCGCCTCAGTTACACGCAGCAACCGAGCCAGCGGCCACACCGGCGCAGACCACGTCCTTGGTAACCCAGCCGGCATCGATGACGACGTTGAGGTTATCCTTGGTGATGGCGACGGGCGCGATGAAGAACGCGTTCATCTGTACGCCCTTGGGGCCACCAGCGAACGGCACCACGCCGGTGACGGCGTCCAGAGCCGTGCCGCCAGCCAGTTCGAGCGCCACTTCGGCGGCCTTCTTGCCGAGTTCGCGAGCGTCCTTCCAGACCGAGACGGTCTGCGTGCCGAGCGCGATGCGGTTGAGGGCGGCATGGTCGCCGTCCTGGCCCGAAACCGGCACAGCGCCGGCCAGGCCCTGGGCAGCCAGAGCGGCGATGGCGCCACCGGCGGTACCGTCGTTCGAGGCGACGACGGCGTCGACTTCGTTGTTATTGGCGGTCAGGAACTGTTCCATGTTCGCCTGGGCGACTTCCGGGTTCCAGTTGTCGGTATAGGCTTCGCCGACATTGATGATCTTGCCCGCGTCGATACCGGCCTGCAGCACTTCCATCTGGCCTTCGAACAGGAAGTCGGCATTGGGATCGGCCGAGTTGCCCTTGATGAAGACATAGTTGCCTTCCGGCTGGACGGCAGCGACGCCGGCGGCCTGCAGACGACCCACTTCCTTGTTGTCGAAGGTGAGGTAGAACGCGTCAGGATTCTCGATCAGGCGGTCATAGCCGACCACCGGGATGCCTTCGGCGACGGCAGCGGCAACGGCCGGACCAACAGCTTCGCTGTCCTGGGCCAGCACGATGATGGCGTCGGCGCCCTGCGAGATCAGGCTTTCGATGTCCGTCAGCTGCTTGGACGCCGACGACTGGGCGTCAGCCGAGATATAGGTGGCGCCGGCTGCTTCGAGCACGGCCTTGATGGCTGCCTCGTCGGTCTTCCAGCGCTCTTCCTGGAAGTTGTTCCAGGAGACGCCGACGACCACGCCGTCCTGCGCATAAGTCGAAACGCCGGCCGTGCCGGTGATGACGGTCGTGCAAAGCAAGACCGCTAGAAACTTGTTCATGTCTGTCCTCCCTAGCGGACAGTTACCTGCCCGCATCCGTGCCGGTGGCTTCGCCCCAGCGGGCACCCTCCACCAGCGCCCTGAGCATTAATTTCACTGCTCGAAAAAAGATGTGCCATGGCGCAGCGCGACAAGTCAACTTCAATTTCGAAGCTCGAAATAAATACAGATTGCGAATATCGCAGAGGAGTGGTGTGTTGCGTCCCGGAGTGAGGGAGTAGGTTGTTGCCGCGGAACGTCAGCGATAGCGACAGCGTCCGGCGACAGAACCGGGGTCTGGTGCTTGGCGCCCTGCGCGTGCAGGGTTCGCTGTCACGCACGGCCCTGGCTACCAGCACCGGCCTCAGCCATGCCAGCATCACCGCCATAACGCATGACCTGATCGAACAGCAGGTCATCACCGAGCTCGAGCCGGGCGAGAAATCCGACGGGCGTGGCCGGGGGCGCCCCGCCACATTGGTCGGCTTCAATCGCCATGTCGGCGCGGCCGCCTTGTTCGAAGTCGACGTCAACCGCTCGCGCCTGTCGCTGGTGGACTATGGCGGTGTGCTGGTCGATCGCATCGAGACACCGGTAACGCCGGCCACCTTCGCCGAAACACCGCCTGCGGTGTTCTTCGCGCAAAGGCTGCGGCAGTTGCAGGGGCGCAATCCCACAGAGGCGGCGGCGCTGCGCCGGGTCGCCATTTCGGTTCAAGGCATTCTCGACCGCGATGGCCACAGCCTCAAATGGTCGCCCATCGCCCATCTCGCCAATCGCCCCTTCGCGGCCGAGCTGGCCGCCGCCTTCGCCGTGCCGGTTGCCCTCCACAAGCGCGGGCGGTTGTTGGCCGAGGGCGCGCGCTGGCTCGATCCGGCCCTGCACGATGCCAGTGTGGCGACCGTCTTCGTCGGCTCGACCGTCGCCATGGGCATGACCTTTCGCGGCCAGATCATGGGCCGCGGCGACGAGGGCGCCACCGAATTCGGCCACATGAACCACCAGCCCAACGGCGCGCTCTGCCGCTGCGGCATGCGCGGCTGCATCGAGGCCTATGCCTCCGACTATGGCGTATTGCGCACCGCTTACTCCGTGCCCGAGACAGCCACCCCTGCCCCGGCCGTGCCGCAACACGAATATGACGGCCTGATTGCCCGCGCCGAAGCAGGCGACCGCACCGCCACCCATGCCTTCAATCTGGCCGGGCGTGCGGTCGGCTTCGGGCTGAGCCGGATGATGGCCGTGTTCGACCCGTCCCACATTCTCATCGTCGGCCCCGGCGCCCGCGCCTTCGCCCTGATGCAGGCCG
>NZ_CAMLHM010000041.1 GCF_946479885.1 uncultured Devosia sp. | reverse complement strand
ACATGTTGTCGGCGTTGAGATAGGGGAAGACGTCGTCATGGGCGATCATGGAGACATCCTTGCCCAGCACGAGCCCCGCCTGGCGGATGGCGCGGAAGACGCCCAGGGCGGTCATCATCGAGCCAGCGAGGAAAGCGGTGGGGCGGGGGCGCAGTTCCAGCATGGCCTGAGCGAGGCGAAACGCGACTTCATCGGTGAATATCGCATTGCTCATCAGCGCCGCGTCGAACGGAACGCCCCGGGCCGAGAGGGCGGCGAGGTAACCGATCTCGCGATGCTCGGCAAAGGTGCGGCCCTTGACGCCGTTGAGCAGGGCGATGCGGCGATGGCCGAGATCGAGCAGATGGCTGGTGGCGCGCTCGACGGCACCGGTATTGTCGATGTCCATCCAGGCAACCGGCTTGCCGATATTGGTGCGACCATGCAGCACGAAGGGGATCTTCAGCTCGAGCAGCAGTTCGGCCCGGGCGTCGTTGAGCGAGGGTGACTGCAGCACGATGCCGTCCACCTTCTGGCTGGCGGCGAGCCGGCGATAGGCGCTCATTTCATCCTGGAAACTGTCCACGGTGATGAGAAGAATATCAATCTCTTCGCTGCCCATGCGCCCGCTCATGCCGGCCATGAACTCGCTCATGTGCGGGCCCAGTTCTCCAGCGCCGCGCAATACCAGGCCGACGGCGCCCGAGCGGCCGGTGGCCAGGCGCAGGGCGCTGGCATTGGGACGATAGCCCAGGCGGGCCGCGGTTTCGGCGACGCGCAGGCGCGTGGCCTCATTGACTTCAGGATAGCCATTGAGAGCGCGACTGACCGTGGTTTGCGACAGGCCGAGATGCTCGGCCAGATCCTTCAGTCTCATTACTGCAACTGGCCCCCACGGCGCGGCATGACCATCGGCGCCATCGATGGCGCGCACCCGGTTACCTTGCCTTTAGGGCAGGCAGGCCGCCTTGAACAGCGGTTCCTGCTTCCTCCTCCATTGATCATTCAAAGCGATTTCAAATTTTGATGCAAGAGCCCAAATTGTGACCCATCCAGCTGAGGTGCGTACATCAGGCAAAATGGCCGCGGCATTTACCAATGGGTTCCGCTGATCAAAATAAACTTCTGACAATAAACGAAAAAATGTTCGTTGATCGAAGATTCATTAAAATTTCGGCGCGTGAGTGCTTGACAGAAATTCGGCGCTCTGGTTCTTTTTCGTTCAAAGCGCTTTGGAAATGTAGGCGGAACAGCCGCCGAAACGGAGCGCTTTTGTAGGGAGGAGAATTGATCGGGCCGGCGCCAAGATGCGCAGGGCCGGATTGGTGTGCCTCCCTGACAGTTGGTTCATTCGGGAGGAAATCTAATGAAAATCAACAAGTTGCTCGTCGGTCTGTTGACGAGCGTGACGCTGGTGGCCGGTGCGGCCCAGGCCGCTGAGCTGTCGATCGTTTCGGGTGACACCGGCAATGGCCTCGCATTCCTGCGCAGCCAGCTCGACAAGTTCGAAGCCGAGACCGGCAACACGGTGACCGTGGTGCCGATGCCGTCGTCGACCTCCGACCAGTTTGGCCAGTACAAGCTGTGGCTCGCTGCCGGCAATACCGATATCGACGTTTACCAGACGGACGTGATCTGGGCTCCCCAGCTGGCTGACCAGTTCCTCGACCTGACCGATGCCGCCAAGGATGTCGTGGGCAACCACTTCCCCTCGATCATCGAGTCGCAGACCGTTGACGGCAAGCTCGTGGCCCTGCCGGCCTTCACCGATGCTCCGGCCCTGTTCTACCGCAAGGACCTGCTCGAGAAGTACAGCAAGCCCGTTCCGACGACCTGGGACGAAATGGCTGCCACTGCCAAGGAAATCATGGATGCGGAACGTGCAGCCGGTAATGCGGAAATGTACGGCTTCGTGTTCCAGGGCAATGCCTATGAAGGCCTGACCTGCGATGCCCTGGAATGGGTGAAGTCGAACGGCGGCGGCCAGATCGTGGAAGCTGATGGCACGATTTCGATCAACAACCCGCAGGCTGCTGCCGCTATCGATCGCGCTGCAACCTGGATCGGCACGATCTCGCCGGAAGGCAACCTGGCTTACCAGGAAGAAGAGAGCCGTGGCGTCTGGCAGCTGGGCAACTCGGTGTTCATGCGCAACTGGCCCTATGCCTACGCGCTGGGCAATGGCGATGACTCTGCCGTCAAGGGCAAGTTCGACGTGGCTCCGCTCCCCGCCGGTGACGGCGAAGGCGCTGGCTCGGCGGCAACGCTGGGCGGCTGGAACGTTGCGGTTTCCAAGTACTCCCCCGATCCGGAAGAGGCGATCAAGCTCGCTCTGTTCCTGAGCTCGACGGACGTGCAGAAGGAACGCGCGATCAACCAGTCCAACCTGCCCACCATCCCGTCGCTCTATGAAGATGCCGACGTGCTGGCGGCATCGCCCTTCATGGCCAACTGGAAGGCCATCTTTGAACAGGCCGTGCCGCGTCCGTCCGCTCCGACCAAGATCAAGTACAACGAAGTGTCTTCGCTGTTCTGGAGCGCCGTGCACAACACGCTGTCGGGTAACGGCACTGCCGCCGAGAACCTGGAAGGCCTCGAGGCCGACCTGACCGATCTGAAGGGCGACGCCTGGTAAGTCCTCCCAGCGCCCAATCCAGAGCGGGCGGCGGCTAGCCCCGCCGCCCGCTTTGCGTAATGATGGATAAAACGGGGAGGAGGCCAAAATGGCCACAGATGTGATGGCTGCTCCCGTCGGAGCGACTGGCGCCAAGATCAAATCGGAACTGATGCAGCAGCGCGTCCGCGCCGCCCGATGGTTCCTGCTG
This sequence comes from uncultured Devosia sp., assembly GCF_946479885.1. Next base: position 36,720 of record NZ_CAMLHM010000041.1, on the reverse strand, counting down.
CCGATGCTCATAGCGCTGGCCGTCGTTGCCGGCTGGCCACTCCTCCGCTCGATCTATTTCTCGTTCACCGATGCGTCGCTGAACGATCTCAACGGGGCCGAGTGGATCGGCTTCGGCAACTATCTCCGTGTGCAGGTGCTCGATAGCGGCGCCGTTCGCTACCGTGGTCTGCTGGCGGACCCCGCCTGGTGGAATGCGGTGTGGAACACGCTGCGTTTCGCGGTCGTCTCGGTGAGCCTCGAGGCCGTGCTCGGCATGCTCGTGGCCCTGGTGCTCAACGCCGAGTTCCGAGGCCGCGGCATCGTGCGCGCCGCCATCCTGATCCCCTGGGCGATCCCGACCATCGTCTCGGCCAAGATGTGGAGCTGGATGCTGAACGACCAGTTCGGCATTCTCAATGACCTGGGCCTGCGCCTGGGCCTGCTCAGCCAGAAGGTGGCGTGGACCGCGACGGCCGAAACGGCCATGCAGGCGGTGCTGATCGTCGATATCTGGAAGACGACGCCGTTCATGGCGCTGCTGATCCTGGCGGGCCTGCAGATGGTGCCCAAGGATATCTACGAGGCCGCCGAGATCGATGGCGTGCATCCGGTCAAGCAGTTCTTCCGCATCACGCTGCCGCTGGTCCGCCCCGCCCTGATGGTCGCGATCATCTTCCGGCTGCTCGATGCCCTGCGCATCTTCGACCTGATCTATGTGCTGACGCCCAACAGCTCGGCAACCAAGACCATGTCGGTGCTGGCCCGCGAAAACCTGTTCGATTTCGACAAGTTCGCCTACGGCTCGGCCATGTCGACCTTGCTGTTCCTGATCATCGCCATCCTGACCATCCTCTATATCTGGCTGGGCAAGGTTCGGTTCGACGGGGGAGACCGCTGATGACCGCGACATTGGATCTGTGGAAGATCATCAAGACCATCCTGTTCTACGCGGCGGTCGTGTTCATCGTGGTGGTGTCGGTCTTTCCGTTCTACTACGCCATCCTGACCAGCCTCAAATCGGGCACCGACATCTTCCGCGTCACCTATTGGCCGGTGTCGTTCAGCCTCGAAAACTACCAGGCCGTGTTCAGCCAGGGCAGCTTTCCGCGCAACCTGCTGAACTCGATCTTCGTCGCCTCGGTCACGGTGATCCTGGCCCTGTTCCTCGCGGTGACGGCGGCCTTCGCCCTCAGCCGCGTGCGGTTCCGCGGCCGCGGTTTCCTGCTGATGGTGATCCTGGCCGTCTCGATGTTCCCGCAGATTGCGGTGCTGTCGGGCCTGTTCGAGCTGATCCGCACGCTGGGCATCTACAATACGCCCTGGGCGCTGATCTTCAGCTACACGATCTTTACCCTGCCGTTCACCGTGTGGGTGCTGACCACCTTCATGCGTGACCTGCCGATCGAGATCGAGGAAGCGGCCATCGTGGATGGGGCGACGCCGTGGATCATCATCACCAAGGTGTTCATGCCGCTGATGTGGCCGGCGCTGGTGACAACGGGTCTGCTCGCCTTCATCGGGGCGTGGAACGAGTTCCTGTTCGCGCTGACCTTCACGTCATCGAACGATACGCGGACCGTGCCGGTGGCCATCGCGCTGCTGTCGGGTGGTTCGCAGTATGAAATTCCGTGGGGCATCATCATGGCGGCCTCGGTCATCGTGACCGTGCCGCTGGTCATCCTGGTGCTGGTGTTCCAGCGCAAAATCGTCAGCGGTCTCACCGCCGGCGGCGTCAAAGGCTAAGGGAGAAGAAAATGGCAGCGATCGAGCTCCGCAATATTCGCAAGGCCTTCGGCGCGGTCGAGGTGATCAAGGGCGTGGACCTGGAAGTCCGCAAGGGCGAGTTCATGGTGTTCGTTGGCCCCTCGGGCTGCGGCAAATCCACCTTGCTCCGCCTCATCTCGGGCCTCGAGGACATAACCTCCGGCGAGATGCTGTTCGACGGCAAGGTCGTCAATGCTCTGGCGCCGTCCAAGCGCGGCATCGCCATGGTGTTCCAGTCCTATGCGCTTTACCCGCATATGACGGTCTACGAGAACATGGCCTTCGGCCTGACCCTCGAAAAGGGTCATTCCAAGGACGAGATCCAGAAGCGGGTCGAGAAGGCGGCCGACATGCTGCAGATCCGGCAGTATCTCGATCGCCTGCCCAAGCAGCTTTCGGGCGGCCAGCGCCAGCGCGTCGCCATCGGCCGCGCCATCACCCGCGATCCCAAGGTGTTCCTGTTCGACGAGCCGCTGTCCAATCTCGACGCGGCGCTGCGCGTGGCGACGCGTATCGAGATCGCCAAGCTGCATGAGAGCATGAACAACGTCACCATGATCTATGTGACGCATGACCAGGTCGAGGCCATGACCCTGGCCGACCGCATCTGCGTGCTGCGCGATGGCCTGGTGGAGCAGGTGGGCACGCCTATGGAGCTCTACGAGAGCCCCAATTCGGTGTTCGTGGCCGGATTCATCGGTTCGCCCAAGATGAACTTCATCGGTGGCGACAAGGCCAAGACGTTCAATGCCGACACCGTCGGCATCCGTGGCGAGCACATCACCATCGTGCCCGATAACGGCACCTGGAGTGGAACGGTCATCCACACCGAAAACCTGGGCGCCGACTCCTATGTCTATCTGGAGATGGGCACCGAGGAGCCGGTGGTGGTGCGCCTGGATGGCGCCAATTCGTACAAGAGCGGCGACACGGTGCATATTTCGCCGATGGCCGACAAGGTTCATCGCTTCGACGGAGCCGGCAAGCCGATCCGCTGAGCGATCACACTTTTGGTGGCGGCCATATAGCCGTCATCAACATCAACCACAGCGTCATTCCCGCGAAAGCATGGATCTCCCGGTCAGTGGGGGATGCGCGCTTCCGCGGGAATAATGCAGACGATAATGCAGTGGCCGGTGCCTCCCCACCCAAGCCAATCAAACTAGGAGTCTAGCACGATGCCGATCCGTACCCTGGTCTGGGGCGAAAATGTCCACGAACAGAAGAACAAGGTCGTGGCCGAGAACTACCCCAATGGCATGCACAACCAGATCGCCAAGCTGCTGTCGGAAGACAGCAATATTTCGGTGAAGACCACGACCCTGCAGGAACCCGAGCACGGCTGCACCCAGGAAGCGCTGGCCAATACCGACGTGCTGGTCTGGTGGGGCCATGCGGCCCATGACAAGGTCGACGATGCCGTCGTCAAGCGCGTCATGGAACATGTCTGGCAGGGCATGGGCCTGATCGTGCTGCATTCGGGTCATCACTCGAAGGTCTTCAAGGGCCTGATGGGCACGCCGGCAAACCTGCACTGGCGCGAAGCCGGCGAACGCGAGCGGCTCTGGGTCGTCAATCCCGGCCACCCGATCGCCCGCGGCCTGCCGGCCTATTTCGAACTCGAATATGAAGAAATGTATGGCGAGCCCTTCAGTGTGCCCGAGCCGCTGGAGACCGTGTTCGTCTCGTGGTTCCAGGGCGGCGAAGTGTTCCGTTCGGGCCTTACCTATCGTCGTGGCGCCGGCAATATCTTCTACTTCCGCCCCGGCCACGAAACCTACCCGACCTATCACGACGCCAATGTGGGCCAGGTGCTGCGCAATGCGGTCAACTGGGCCTATGACGGCACCCGTCATGCGCACCTGATGAAGGCGCCAAACACGCCGGTCGGCGAAGCGATCGAAAAGATCGAAGAGCGGGGCGCCAAGCTCTCGGCCAGCGACCATGCCGGCGAAGTGAAGAAGTAACCCGGACGCTACTGAGACCTCATGGTGCGCTTGTCGAACCATGGGGTCGGGTCCACCGACCCAGCCACGCCCTCGTCCTTCGACAGGCTCAGGATGAGGGCTACTCACACATCGAGCCTGTCTGGATTTGTTGGCGGTGGGGCACCGCATAAGGAAGACAAGAATATGCGTATCCTCATTCTGGGTACTGGCGGCATGGCCAATCAGCATGCCAAGCATTTTGCGGCGATCGAGGGCGTGACCCTGGCCGGTGGCGTCGACGTCGATCCGGCGCGGGTCGAGGCGTTTTGCACGACGCACAATATCGAGCGCGGGTTTGGTTCGCTGGACGCGGCGCTCGCCTGGGGCCAGTTCGACGCGGTGGCCAACGTCACCCCCGACAGCGTGCATCACCCGACGACGATGGCGGCGCTCAAGGCGGGCAAGCACGTGTTCTGCGAAAAGCCGCTGGCGACCGACCATGCCAAGGCCATGGAAATGACCGAGACGGCCGAGCAGGCCGGGCTCATCAACATGGTCAACCTGACCTATCGCAATGTCAGCCAGCTGCAGAAGATGCGCGAAATCGTGCAATCGGGCGCGGTGGGCAAGGTCAAGCATTTCGAGGCGAGCTATCTGCAGAGCTGGCTGGTTTCCAAGGCCTGGGGCGATTGGCGCACGGAAAGCCAGTGGCTGTGGCGCCTCAGCAAGAAGCACGGCTCCAATGGCGTGCTCGGCGATATCGGCGTGCACATCCTCGATTTTGCCGCCTATGGCGCGGGCAGCGATTTCTCCCGGGTGTTCTGCCGGCTGGAGACGTTCGACAAGGCCGAGAACAACCGTATCGGCGAATATGACCTCGACGCCAATGACAGCTTCGCCATGACGGCACAGCTTGAAAACGGCGCGCTTGGCGTGATCCATGCGACGCGCTGGGCGACCGGGCACTTCAACGAACTGCGCCTGCGCGTCTATGGCGAGCTGGGCTCGATCGAGGTGCAGCACCGGCACGACTGGTCCAAGCTCTTTACCTGCCTGGGTGCCGATGCCGAGACGGGGATCTGGACCGAGGTCGCCGTCGATACGGTGCCGACCAACTATATCCGGTTCGTCGAGGCAGTGCGTTCGGGCAAGAACAACGAGCCGAGCTTCCGCCATGCCACCAACATCCAGAAGGTGCTGGATCTGGCGACGGTGACCGATCGCGACCGGACCGAGCACGCGGTCTGAGCCAGCAGCGATTGCAGCAATGAAAAACCCCGGCCAATGGCCGGGGTTCGTCGTCTTAGGGTGGCGATTAAGCGCGGTCGTCGACGAAGACGGTGATCGAACCGTCGGCGTTGCTCTTGACGGCGACGACGTCGCTGCTGGCATGGCCTTCGGCTTCGAGCTTGGCCTTGATGGCGGCATTGCCATCGATGTTGGCATGCAGGGCGGTATTGCCCTCGGCATTAGCCGACAGGGCCTCGTCCAGCGCCGCGCCACCGGCAGCGGCATCGCCTTCCAGCGAGGACAGCAGCACGATGTTGATCGTAGTAGCGTCGGTCACGGCCGACAGGTCGACCGCGGCGGAGGCCGCGATGGACGAGGTTACCGCGTCATAGGTGTTGTCCAGCGAAGCGCTGGCATTGGCATCAACCGCCGCGCCAGCGGCAGCATCGACGGCCGGGGCGTCGACGGTGACGCCTGCACCGGCATCGACCTGTACGCCGGCATCCTGTGCCAGGACAGGCAGGGCGCTGGTGGCCAGCAGTGCGGCGATGGTGGTTGCGATAATGGTCTTCTTCATTTTGAACTCCTAGTGGGATTGTGCCCCCCACTTGAACAGCGCCTTAACGAGCCCGCCGGTCATCCGTTGCACAAAAACTGATCACAATCGGCTCAAATGCGCGGAGCTGGTCATCCGGTCCAGACCTTCGGGGCGCCGTGACGGGGCCAGGTCTTGCAACCGGAGCTATCGTTACCGACTTATCGGTGTACGGACCAAAAGGAGCGTCTCAATGGGTATTGTCTGGGCCATCATCATCGGGTTTCTGGCGGGATTGATCGCCAAGTGGATCACGCCGGGCGACAGGAAGCCTGCCGGCTTTATCCTCACCACGGTGCTGGGCATCATCGGCTCGGTGCTCGCCACCTGGCTGGGCCAGGCCGTGGGCTGGTATGGTCCGGGCGATGGGGCCAATTTCATCGGCGCCGTTGTCGGCGCTGTCATCATCCTGCTGGCGTGGGGACAGATCGCCAAGCGGGCTTAGGGGCCTTTCAGTAAACCTCATCCTGAGCTTGTCGACGGATGTGGTCGTGGCAACCCGAGCCTCCACGCGCTCGACCTCGTGGTTCGACAGGCTCACCATGAGGTCTCCAACGCATCACAAAAAAGGGCGCCTCTTGAGGCGCCCTTCGTTTTGTCACGGGTAGATCACTTGATCTCGGTGATACGGCCGTCGGTATAGGGGGTGTAGGTGCCGCCCAGCTTGGCGAGGTATTCGCCCACGACCTGCTCGAGCGGCGGGCCGAAATCGTAGGGGTTGTCGCCTTCGGCGAAGGTGCCATAGCCGTCGCCGCCACCGCGCACATAGTTGTTGGTGACGATGGTGTAGGTGGCTTCCTCGTCGATCGGAACCCAGCTATCGCCCTCGCCCTTGACCAGCACGTCGCTGACGCGGCTGCCGGCGGGCTGCTTGAGGTCGAACGAGTATTTGAGGCCGGCGACCTGGGCGAAGCGGCCCGCACCATTCTCGACATCGCTGACGCCGTTTTCGAGCGCATCGATGACGTCGGCGCCGCTGACATCAACGGTGGCGAGCGTGTTGGAGAAGGGCAGGACGGTCAGCACGTCGCCGATGGTGATTTCGCCCGCATCGATCGAGGCCCTGATACCGCCGCCATTCTGGAAGGCGATGGTGGCGCCCTGGTCGGCGACACGGTCGAGGATGGCATCTGCCAGCAGGTTGCCCATCGAGCATTCCATGGCGCGGCAGACCTCACGGGCGCCTTCGAGCTTTTCGGTCGTCGAGCCGATGACCGTGCTGGTCAGTTCCTCGATCGGGGCGGCGAGGGCCGCCAGCTGGCCCTTGAAGTCCTCATTGGCGGTGACCGACGCGTCGATCAGGAAGGGCTGGCCCTCGGCCTTGGTGACGACGCCATTGTCGTCCCAGGTGATGGCGATGTCGCCCAGATACTTGCCATACTGGTTGGCCTGAACCACCGGCACTTCGACACCATCGGGGTTTTTCACCAGGGTCGGATAGGGGCCAACGGCGCCCTCCATCGAGCCGAGCAGCGAGTGGCTGTGGCCACCGACGATCACGTCGACCAGCGGCACATCGGCCGCCAGCTGCATATCGACGGTGTAGCCGATGTGGCTGAGCAGGATGATCTTCTTGACCCCGGCCGCGTCGAGGGCAGCGGCAGTCGAGCGGACATATTCGAAGACATCGTTGAATTCGATATTGGGGCCGGGCGAGGCGATCTCGGGGGTATCCTCGGTGGTTGCGCCGATGATGCCGACCTTCTCGCCGCCGATGTCGAGCACGATTGAACCCTCGATCTTGCCGGCGAGGCTGGGGTCCTTGGAGACATCGAAATTGCCGCCGATGATGGGGAACTCGGCTGCTTCGATGAATTTGAGGAATTCTTCCGGGCCGTCGTCGAATTCGTGGTTGCCGGTGGCCACCACGTCAAAGCCCATCTGGTTGAAGAAGTCGGACACGACCTTGGACTTGTAGGTGGTGTAGTAGAGCGAGCCCTGGAAGTTGTCGCCGGCCGAGAGCAGCAGCGAATTGCCGCCTTCATATTTGGCGCGGGTATCGTCGATGATGGTCTTGAGGCGGGCAATGCCGCCGAAGCATTCGCCGGCGGCGTCGGTTTCCGCATCGCAGTTCGAATCGGTGCCGGTGATGGGGTCGAAGCGGGAATGGAAGTCGTTGATGTGCAGGATGTTGAGCGTGAAATCGGCATAGGCAGCGCTCGAAAAACCGGCGCAGAGGGTCAGCGCCGTGGCGCCGAGAAGTAAGTGTCTCATCCCTGTATCCTTTGTTTGCTTACGGCAGTCCAACCTCCGCGGGCATCGGATACGCCAAATCGACGGTCCAACGTTTCGGCCACGGCGATAGCCGAGTTAACCAGTCTTTTGTGACAGTGAAAAGTGGACCTTTTGGTCAACTTTGACACCGGTCATGCTGCGTTCATGGGTCCTATGCAGGGATGAGGCTTCAACAAGCGTCAACCATGACGCAAAACACCGGGGCGTGGCGGCATGGATAAACCGACGGGAAAGGCGAGACGCGGTAGTTTCACCTACTCGCCAGACGACAAGGACCAGCCGATCATGAGCGCCGCCCTGCAGAGCCTGATGCGCGACGTGCCCCATGTGCGGGCGCGGGCGCCAATGTTCAGCGGCCTCCTGGCATTCATCGCTGTTGGCGCAGCCGGTGCAGCCGCTTTCGTGGTGCTGTCGACGACCCTGATCTGGCTCGATACCGGCATGGCCAACTGGGTCACCAATGCCGCGTGCTATGCAGCGCTGATCGTGCCGGTCTATGCGCTGCACCGCCGCTATTCGTTCGATTCCGACGCGCCCCATAGCCAGGCGCTGCCCCGCTATATGGCGGTCCAGTTCATGGCACTGCTGCTGGCGGCATTGTTTTCCTTCGTCGTGCATGGCGTGCTGGCCGTGCCGACGGTTTTCGCCTCGATCCTGGTCATCGCCTTGACGTCAGGGGTCAATTTCATGGTGCTGCGCAGCTGGGCCTTTGCCCGGGCACAGTGGGGCATTGCCGTTCCGGCGTGATGCCGGGGTTTCATTAGCAGCCCAGTCAGGTAATCTCCGCGCCGTTTGATTTGCGGAGTTTGCGGCATGAAAAGCGCATTGATCGTCTATGGCGGCTGGTCCGGGCATGATCCGGAGGAATGCGCCGCCATCTATCGCCGATGGCTGCACGAAGACGGGTTTTCCGTGCGTATGGCGACCGAAACCAGTGCTTTTGCCGATCCGTCCATTCATGAGCTGAGCCTGATCATCCCCATCTTCACGATGAGCAAGATCGAGAAGGAAGAGGTCGAGAACCTGACCAAGGCGGTCGAGGGCGGCGTGGGCCTCGCCGGCCATCATGGCGGCATGAGCGACGCCTTCCGCGAGGCGGTGGACTATCAGTTCATGGTGGGCGGACAGTGGGTGGCCCATCCGGGCAATATCATCGACTACACGGTCGACGTGGCTGACCCGCTCGATCCCATCATGTCCGGGATCAAGTCGTTCCCCTACACGTCCGAGCAATATTACATGCATGTGGACCCGTCCAACCATGTGCTGGCGACGACCACGTTCAGCGGGGATCACGCGCCCTGGATCGCGGGCGTGAAGATGCCGGTCGTGTGGAAGCGGATGCACGGCAGGGGCAAGGTGTTTCACTCGACGCTGGGGCACCAGGCCAAGGAATTCGAGAATTTGGAGATGGCGACCATACTGCGGCGCGGTGTGAACTGGGCGGCGCGCGAGGAATAGCGGCGAAGGCGAGTTTTTGTCGGATACCCCCTCCTAACCTCCCCCTGATAGGGGGAGGGACCGTGCGGTGGATGCGGCGCGATGTGCGAAAGCCCCGATGGGATTCCTCCCCTTTTCAGGGGGAGGTTAGGTGGGGGTACTCTTGCTACCACCGCAGCAAAAACCGGCCCAATGCTGCCCCTATGACCCCCACGATCAATATCCCCAGCGTGTACCACAGAGCCAGGAACATCATCCCAGTCTCGGCGCAGGCGAAGGAATAGACCCAGGCACCGGCGCCACCCGCCATGATACCGGCAGCGAAGCCGGCCAGGGTTGGGTTGCGCGGGGCCAAACGGCGCAAAGCGAGGATGGCGCCGAGCAGGATGGGCAGACCCAGCACCACAATGCGCCAGGGGCAGACCAGCGACGAACCGCCGACAATGAGGGGCATCATGTCGTCGGGTTCGGCACGGGCGAGCTGGTAGAAGGCGCCGATCACCAGCAAGGCGAGCAGGGCCAAAGCGATATACCAGGGCCAGCGCGTGCGGCCATCGGGACGGGCGAGGGCCAAAGTGGCGACGCCGCCGAGCAAGGCCACCGACAGCGTATAGGTGAACTTGGTCCAGAAGTTCATGGTGGCCATGGCGCTGTCCATGTCCGGGCGCATGCCCAGCCACATGTTCATGGCAGCGATAGCGACGATGGTGCTGAGCACGGTGGCGCCGATCAGCAGGCGCGCCATGGCCATGCGGCGTACCGGCTTGAGGTCGGTCGAGAGGCGGACGATGAGGTCGTCGGTCATTTCGATCCCCCCGCAAAACGCGCGGCCAGCGCCTTGAGCCCGCGATGGATCGACACTTTGGCAGCCGTTTCGGTGATGCCATGCGCTGCAGCCGCCTCGGCGACGGAGGCGCCGTCGACCTTGGTGCGGCGGATCAGATCGCCGGTGCGGGCGGGGATGGCGTCGAGCACGACATCGAGATCGCGGCGCGCCAGGGCGTCGGCGCTATCGTCATGGGCGAAGATGGGCGCGTCATCCTCCAGCGGTACGGTGAGGCGGATGGATTGGCGCCGGACATGGTCGACAAACTTGTGGTGCGCGACCGCATGCAGCCAGGCCGTGAAGGGCCGGTTGCGATCATAGGTCATGCGCCTTGTGTGGATGGCCAGCAGAGTCTCCTGCACGAGATCCTCCGCGTGCGATGCAAAGGCAGGGGTGAGCCGCCGGGTGAAATACGGGCGCAGGTGGCGGCCGAGTTCTGACAGCAGCGTGCGGTAGGCCGCAGCATCGCCGTCGAGCGAGGCGAGCATCAAATCCCGCAATCGCATCTCGGTCGGATCAGTCTGCATTATCCATCCATTCGCCGGAAACGCCGACATGGTTACATGCACGCGGCGATACAGGGAATGCCGAAGTAGCGATCACGTCCACGTGATCGGGTAACCGGCCGCGCTGCCCAGGCGAATGGGCTGGCATGATCCCCTGCCGATGGGGCGGGATCGATCCAGGGAGACCCTTTCATGTTCAGTACCCTCCGCGGCCTGTCGCTGGCCGCCACCCTTGCGCTCGCCTTCGCCACCGTTCCCGCCGCATTCGCGCAGGACGCGATGGCCACAGATGCTATGGCTGGCGACGCCATGGCCGGCGATGCAATGGCGCCGGCGATGACGCCGCTTACCGATGACGAATTCAAGCTCTGCATGGAGCAGGCTGGCGCCATCACCTTTCCGGCAGCGCAGTACGCAGCCACTTCGGCCTGTCACGGACTGCATGCGGGCATGGATGTGATGGGTGCGATCGACCGGGCAATGGCTCCGGCTGATGCAATGGCTCCGGCTGATGCGATGGCTCCGGCTGACGCGATGGCCCCCGCCGACGCCATGGCTCCAGCTGACGCGATGGCTCCAGCTGACGCGATGGCGCCCGCTACCAAATAAATATCCGTGCTATGCATCATTTGTCCCGCGCGGCTCCGTTACTGCCAGCGCGGGGCAGATGGCCTCGATTGCCCTGGGGGGAGAAGATGAGCGAAGCCAACGTCGCGGCCGGCAAAGGGCCGCTGATCTACCGTCAATCGATCTGGACCCGGGTAACGCACTGGATATGGGCGATCTGCCTGTTCTTCCTGCTGCTGACGGGGCTGCAGATCTTCAATGCTCACCCCGCGCTCTATATCGGGCAGCAATCCGGCTTCGAATTCGACAACGCCATTTTCGAGATCGGGGCTGTCAACACCGACGCCGGCCCGCGCGGGCGGACGACGGTGCTCGGCAACAGCTTCGACAGCACCGCGCTCGGCCTCGGCCTGAGCGGCACTGCCGAGCGGCCAGTCTTCACCGGCTTCCCGGGCTCGGTGACCATTCCATCTTATCGCGACCTCGGGACCGGCCGGGTGGTGCACTTCTTCTTCGGCTGGATCTTCGTCGCGACCATCTTCGTCTGGTTCCTGGCCAGCTTCATCAATGGCCATATCCGCCGCGACATCGTGCCCAAGCCGTCAGACATTGCCGGCGTGCCCAAGGACATCGCCGATCACGCGACGCTCCGCTTCCACCATGGGCGCAGCTATGGCCCGTTGCAAAAGCTGGCCTATTTCGGGGTGTTCTTCGTTCTCTTCCCGCTGATCGTGCTGACGGGCCTCACCATGAGCCCGGGCATGGACGCGGCCTGGCCGTGGCTGCTCGACCTGTTTGGCGGGCGGCAGACAGCGCGGACCATCCACTTCATTACCATGCTGCTGCTGGTGGGCTTCTTCGTCATCCACATCATCATGGTGCTGGCTGCCGGGCCGCTGAACGAGCTGCGCTCGATGATCACGGGCTGGTATCGCGCCAGCCCCGGCACACCTGGTGTCGAAGGAGACAGACCATGAGCCGCCTCATCACTCGCCGCAATTTCCTGCGCAGCTCGGCCGTGGCCGGTTCCGGGCTGATCCTGGCTGGCTGCGACCAGTTCAATTTCCTCGGCGACAAAACCAATTCTGTCCGCCACGTCATGGAACAGGCCAATGTGCTGACCTACAATGTGCAGCGCACGCTGATCGGCGGCCAGGTGCTGGCGCGCGAATATTCGGCCAGCGAAATCCGGCAGGGGCAGCGGCCGAACGGGTCAACAGACCCATCGACGCCCGAATATACCTTCCTCAAGATGCAGAACTTCGAGCCCTATCGGCTGACAGTGAAGGGCATGGTCGATCGCGAGGTGAGCTTCTCGCTGGCCGAGCTGCGCAACATGCCCGTGCGCAGCCAGATCACGCGGCACGATTGCGTCGAAGGCTGGAGCTGCATCGCCAAGTGGACGGGCACGCCGCTTGGGCCGGTGCTCGACATGGCCGGCGTCAAGCCGCAGGCCCGCTTCTGCGTCTATCACTGCTACGACAATATCCAGCGCACGCTATCGGGCGACATTCTCTATTACGAGAGCAGCGACCTGGTGGATGCCTACCATCCGCAGACGATCCTTTCCTACGGGCTCAACGACCAGGTGCTGCCCGTCAGCAATGGCGCCCCGGTTCGGCTCAGGATCGAGCGAGCGCTGGGGTATAAGCAGCCGAAATACCTGCACACTATCGAGCTGGTGGATGACCTGACGCCGTTCGGCAAGGGCAAGGGCGGCTATTGGCCGGACCAGGGATACGACTGGTATGGGGGGATTTGAGGGTTCTTCTTTGCACGGGTGTTTCAGTCGACACCCTCCCCCTTGCGGGGAGGGATCAAGGGTGGGGGGTGTTTAGCCCGGATATCGGGGCTCTCAACACCCCCTCCCAACCTCCCCCGTCGAGGGGGAGGTGCCGCGCGGTGGTTGTGGCGCGTTCAGCGTCGATCATGCGCACCCGCAACCCCGCCATGCAGCAGCGGAGCCCGAATTTCCTTGCTATTTCAGCCTCCATCCCCCATATCAGCGCCATCGTCACCGGCGCATGGACCTTTAGTGGATCCGCTGGCGCCAGAACTTTGGTGACGGACTTCTCTTCTTATCCCCTGCGGTGAGCGGCGAAGTCAGCCCGGAAACTACCTTGCTTGCAAGATGTCCGGGTTCGAGCCAGCACCCGCGCGATATCTCCCTTTATCGCCCGATTGCATTTGTTTGATCCGCTATTCCCCTACGGAATGGCGATTTGCGCGCTGCATTGTTCTGCGCGCCTGCAAGCGCCATTTGGCGCAGAAAGACGTGTCTTTTGAACGACTTTATCTCCCTCGGCCTGCCGACCATTCTCACCGACAGCCTGACTGCCGGCGGCTTCACCGAGCCCACCAAGATCCAGCTCCAGGCGATTCCCAAGCTCCTCGAGGGCAAGGACATGATGGGCATTGCCCAGACCGGCTCTGGCAAGACGGCGGCCTTCGGCCTGCCCATTCTGGCCGGCATTCTCGGCCTCACCGGTCGCCCGCGGCCGCTGACCACCCGCGCCCTGATCCTGGCGCCGACGCGTGAACTGGCCGTCCAGATCGACGAAGCCATTCGCAAATTCGCCGGCTCCAAGATGAAGCTCGATACCGTGCTGCTGCTGGGTGGCGTGTCGCGCTACCACCAGGTCAAGCGCCTCGAGCGCGGTGTCGACATCGTCGTTGCCACGCCGGGCCGCCTCAAGGACCTGATGGACGACGGCAAGATCCGCCTCAACGAAACCCGCTGGCTCGTCCTCGACGAAGCCGACCGGATGCTCGATATGGGCTTCATTGCCCCGGTGCGCCACATCGTCAAGGCGATCGGCATCAAGCGCCACACCATGATGTTCTCGGCCACCATGGCCCCTGAAGTCGCCGATCTCGCCAAGACCCTGCTGCAGGATCCGGTGCGTGTCGATGCCTCGGTTGCCGGCTCCACCGTGGTCAAGATCGACCAGCGCGTGATTCTTTCCGGCGCCAAGGCCAAGCGCGGCGTGCTCAACGAACTGCTGCTCAGCGAAACCGAGAAAATGGAACGCGTGATCATCTTCTCGCGCACCAAGCATGGCGCCGACCGCGTCGCCAAGAATCTCGAGATCGACGGCCACAAGGCTGCCGCCATCCACGGCAACAAGAGCCAGAATGCCCGCCAGGCGGCCCTCAAGGGCTTTGCCACCGGCGACGTACGCATCCTGGTCGCTACCGATATCGCGGCGCGCGGCATCGACGTGCCCGGCATTACCCATGTGGTGAACTACGAGCTGCCCGACGATCCGGAAAACTATGTGCACCGCATCGGACGCACCGGTCGCAATGGCGCATCGGGCACGGCCATTACCCTGTGCGATGGCACCGAGCGCGGCAAGCTGCGCGACGTGGAGCGCCTGATCCGCCGCACGCTGCCCTATACGGGTGATCTCCATTCCGGCAATGAAACCGGCGTCGTGGAAGCACCGCGCTCGGCCTACAAGAAGCCGTCCGGTGGTCGCCCCGGCCCGCGCTCGGCCAAGAACCCGCGCAAGGACCAGGCCGATCGTCGTTCGCCGGCCGAACGTCGTCCGTTCGCCGAATTCGCCAAGGAAATCGGTGGCAAGAGCCAGCCGCAGCCGCATCACCAGCCGTCGGACACCCCGCGTGCCCGCCCGGCTGCCGAAGGTGGCCGCGGCCGTCCCGATGCTGCGCCACGCACCCGTCCGGTCGAAGGCGCTGCCCCGGCTCGCGGCGTGCGCCGCGACATGGAAACCGGCAAGCCGATGGCTGCCAAGCCGGCCGGCGACAAGACCAAGCAGCGCTGGGGCAAGACGCAGAAGGATGCGGTTCGCTCCGGCGGCCGTTCCAATGCTGACCGTCAGCGCGGTCGCGCATAACTGTCGTACGGAATCGGATAAGAAGAGGGCGGCCCCGGTGGCCGCCCTTTTCGTTTGGAGTGCGCCATGACCTCAATCGCCATCATTGGCCCGGGTGCGATCGGCGGCACGGTCGCCGCCTGGCTGGCGCAGAATCCGGACCTGGGGATTACGGTCTGTGCCCGCACACCGCTCGATGACCTGCGCGTAGAGGTGCCCGGCGGGGTGATTACGGCAAAGCCGACGGTGTTGACCGATCCCGCCGACGCGACGCCGGTCGACTGGGTGCTGGTGGCGACCAAGGCCTATGATGTGGAAGCCACGAGGCCCTGGCTCGATCGGTTGGTTGTGCAGGGCACGCGGGTCGCCATCATCCAGAATGGCGTCGAGCAGGTGCAACTGTTTCAGCACCTGGTGCCGGCTGAGCGGCTGGTGCCTGTGATTATCAACCTGCCGGCGGTGCGCAATGCGCCCGGGCGGATCGTGCAGAGTCGACAGGGTTTCATCTGGGTGCCGGCCGGTGACAATGGCGACGCGTTGGTGGCGCTTTTCGCGCATACCGAGATCAGGGCAGTGGCCGACGCCGATTTCGTCTCGCGCGCCTGGATCAAGCTGTGCGGCAATTGCGGCGCCATCGTCCCATCGCTGACGCTGCGGGCCACCGGGCCGGTCTGGAGCGAGGAGCTCGAAGCCATCGTGCGCGGGCTGGCCGAGGAATGCGCCGCGGTGGGGCGCGCCGAAGGCGCCACCATCCCGCAAGCGGTGATCGACGGCGTGGTCGACAATGCACGCAACTCGGCTGAGGGATCGGTGGCAGGTTCGCTGCATGCCGACCGGCTGGCCGGGCACAGGATGGAAGTCGACGCCCGCAATGGCGTCATCGTGCGGCTCGGGGAGAAGCACGGAATACCGACCCCGATGAACAGGATGCTGGTGACCCTGCTGGCCGCGTCCGGGAGCCCGTGGGTGGGGCACTAATTCCCGGACTCAGATCAACCACGCCGGTGTGGGGCTGTGGACAGCTACAGCCCCTTGACCGGTGGGGTCAGCTTAGTGCGATCGGCTGAACCGCTCGAACCACCCTGGCTGCCATCGGGCGGCGGGCCGCCTGCCGGGCGATTGCCGCCGCCCATCGAGAAGCCCACGGCCGATTGCGCCGTCGGATCGACGCCGACGATCATGGCGACGAGGTATTCCTCTTCCAGTTCCTTGACGAAGGCGAAGGCGGCGCGGGTGGACTGCGTGGCGATACCGTCATTGGCGTTGAGCGTGTCGCGCGTGCCGGCACGATCATTGTAGGGCGCCACGTTGGCGTAGATGTACTCGCTCAGCGCATCGGGGAAGAATATCTGGCCGGTGAGGATATTGGTCTCGTCAAGGAAGACCTTGAAATGCACATGCGTGGTGCGGCCGCGATACCAGCTCGGATAGACGGTTTCGAACTCGGCGATACCATTGGCATCGGAGAACTGGGTGCCGCGCATGAAGGTCTCGCCCGTGGTGTCAGTTGCGCCGTCATCACCCTGGCCGGCATAGCCCGAATAGACGCCCGTGGCGTCGCAATGCCAGATGTCGACGCGGGCGCCCGGCATGGGCATGCATGTTGCGTCCACGACCTGCAGGCGAATGCGGGTGGGAATGCCGGGGCGGCCCTCGGTGATGTCAACGCGCTCCATGGCCGGGTCGAAGTAATAGGGGCCCTCGGTGACTTCGGGAATGATGGCGCAGACGTCGGCGCCCTGCAGCAGGGCCGCGGTCTGGCTGGCGCTGACACCAGCTTCCTGGGCGAAGGCGCGCTGGCTCATCAGCAGGCCCCCCGACGCGGTAACCGCGACAACCCTGAAGGCGTCGCGGCGGTTCATTTTGGTCATGTCGTCCCCTTTCGGATGCCGGATCTCAATACCGGCTGCTGATGGGGTGATACCGCGCTGCGCGGCCGAATGGGCGTTACAAGGGAGAGAGGTGGATGACGGTTTGGTAAGGGGAACATTGTCCGTTCGCCACCGGCCGTCACCGATCTGCGCGTGCTACGGCTCAGGCCACCGACGCCAGATACAAGATGTCCCGCGTCGCCGTGCCATCCTTGGCGCTCGCCGGCGCCAGGCGCTCGAGGAAGTCATTCGACCAGTCCTCGACATTGTGCTTGCGGGCCGCAGCCATCAGCGAGGTCCAGCGGGCGACGCGTTCGTCGAGCGGCATGTCCAGCGCCATGCGCAGGGCCTCGGCGGTTTCGTCGGTATCGAAGGGATTGACCAGGATGGCGTCTTCGAAGATTTCGGCGGCCCCGGCGAAACGGGAGAGGACCAGCACGCCGGGATTGTCGGGGTTCTGCGCGCCGACATATTCATGGGCCACCAGGTTCATGCCGTCACGCAATGGCGTCACCAGCCCGACCCGCGCCAGGCGGTAGAGGCCGGCAAGGCTGGGCTGGCCATAGGCGCGCTTGACATAGGTCAGCGGTTGCCAATCGGGTTCGGCAAAACGCCCCATGACGCGGCCACAGATGGCGTCGAGCGCATCACTGGTCGCCTGGTATTCCTTGATCGTGTCGCGGGAGGGCGGCGCCACCTGCAGCATATGCACCTGGCGGCGGAAGCGGGCGTCGTTGGCCAACAGCTTCTCATAGGCCTCGACGCGTTGCGGCAGGCCCTTGGAATAATCGAGCCGGTCGACGCCCAGGATCAGTTGCTGGCCATAGAGCGCGCGCTCCATGCGCTTGACCATCTTGTTGGCGGCGGGGCTGACGGCCAGCCGTGCGAAAGCGTCGGGGTCCGAGCCAATGGGGAATGCCGCAACCTCGGTCCGGCCGAAATCGACGGATTTGAGCGGTGAGCCCGACAGCGTCGACGGTGCCTGATGCTCGGCAAATTCGGTGAAGGCGGCGACGTCCCGGTTCGCCTGCATGCCCACCAGGTCATAGCGCGAGAGGTCCCGCATCAGGTCCTGATGGTGGGGGATGGCATAGAGCGCGTCCGAGGTGGGGAAGGGGATGTGGAGGTAGAAGCCGATGCGGTTGCGCGCGCCGAGGTTGCGCAGCTCTGACGCCAGCGGGATCAGGTGATAGTCGTGCACCCAGATGATGTCGTCGGCTCTTAGCTGCGGCAGGAGCGCCCGGGCGAACTGCTGGTTGACCCGGCGGTAGCCCTCATACCAGTGGGCCTCAATAGTGGCGAGGTCGAGCCGCAGATGGAAGCTGGGCCAGAGTATGGAGTTGGAGAAGCCGGCATAATAGGCGTGGTGGTCGTCGCGCGTCAGGTCGATCTGCGCCACCGAGATGCCGTCAATATCTTGGAATTTGGCATCCGGGGACGGATCGTCCACCAGCTTGCCGGACCAGCCGAACCAGAAGCCTTCGCGCTCGGACAAGGTCTTGCGCAGGGCGACGGCAAGGCCGCCGGCCGCCGGGCCCCGGCCCGGCGTTCGGTTGGAAACGACGATAACACGGCTCATAGATTGCCCCAGTCCAGTCCGGTCAATGCATCAGTGCAACTTCGCGATCGCGGGCGGCGATATCGCCCAGCCCCTGGATCAGCGCGTGCACCGAGGCCACGTTGGCAATGCGCATGCGCGCGGCGGTGTCGCCTTCGCCCAGCTTGATGCCGACACCACCCAGATCCTGGGCGGCAATGAAGGCATCTTCGTCGGTCGTGTCGTCGCCGATGAAGATGGGCGTGCGGCCGAGGAAGGGTTCCTCGCGCATGAAGGCGCGCAGCGCCTCGCCCTTGCTCACGGCGCGGGGCCTGGCTTCGAGCACCATCTTGCCTTCGACCAGGGTGAAATCGGTGACGGTGTGGACCGCTTCTTCCATGGCGATGCGCACGGCCGTTTCCAGCTCCGGCGCCTGGCGGAAATGCAGGGCTACGGCGCCTTCCTTGTGCTCGAGCAGCAGGGAGGGATTGGCGTGGACAAGCGGCGATACCGCCTGGGCAATTTCCTCGGCAGCCAGGATGACGGCCGGGTCGACGGTTTCGATGACGCCGTCTGCCCTCCGGCGCTGGGTACCGTGAGCCCCGGCAATGGGCAGGTGGAGGGGGGCCAGATACCGATCGATGTCGGCAATCTCGCGACCCGTCAAAACGGCAAAGGCACTATCGAGCTCGCGCACGGCGCGCTCGAGCTGCCGGGTCAGCGTATCGGCCACCTCTACAGCATCGGGCGTTTCGGCAATCTCGACGAGCGTGCCGTCGAAATCGGTGAAAATTGCCAGCTGCGGGATAGCGTGGGGGGTAACGGCATCGATCGACATCACTGAGCCTTCCGCGGGATGATCCCACACAGCAAACGCGCGGTGTCGATTTTGGTTCGCCCCGGCATGGCAGGCATGCGGCAACCGGCATTCTGAACGCCAGATTAATGGGGCATTGGTCTGCCGTTCAAAGCCGGTCGATTAGAGGAGCGCATCGCTGACGAAAGCCCATCACGGCCAAGCCAGCCCCAGCGTCAACGCCATGCCCGGAATAACCAAGATGACCCAGCTCCTCCTCACCGCCCTGTTTGCCCTGGCAATCAGCTTCCTCACCTTCGCTGCCTCGTTCGCCGACGTGCCGCGCAGCGAAGTGCTGACGATCCAGACGCACGAATAGTTTTGGTACCACGCCTCGTGGTTCGACAAGCTCACCATGAGGCTACTCGAACATTCAGCAGACCTCATCCTGAGCCTGTCGAAGGACGAGGTCGTGCCTAGGCCAGCGGAATGCCCTTGGCACCCTTGCCCTTCTGGTAGGTCGACGACAGGTCGGCATAGAGTCCATTGAGATTGTCGAGGCGCTCGAGCAGCGCTTCCTTGTGGCTGCGGTCGAGGCCGGCGATCAATCGGGCGATATCGTAGCTGGACCAGTAGGGGTTGCTGCGATTGTAGAGCGGGCGGTCCTCGGGCACCGCGTCGCGGTCGGGATCGGGCACCGCATAGACGGCCTTCAGGATCTGGATGTCGTAGGGGATGGCAAAGCTGTCGCGGCTGTCCTGGTGGCTGAACAGATAATAGAAATTGTCGAAACCCGACCAGGTGATGCCCGACAGGCACAGCGAGCAGGGCTCGTGCGTGGCCAGGAACAAGCAGTCCTTCGCGTCTGGCCGCTGATCGGCCGGCAGTTCGAAGAAGCGTTTGATGGCGTGCATCTCCCCATGCCACATGGGGTTTTCGATCTCGTTATTGGTCTCGGCCACCACCACCGACAGGTCGGACTTGCGCAGGATGGCCGCGCCGAACAGCTTGTTGCCGCGCGCGACGCTAGCGGCCGTGACGGGCGCGATATCGTGTTCGATGACGTCGAGGAGACGCGAGATCAGATCGGCTTTGTCCATGGTGGCTCCGGTGCAGGTCGCTCAGCCTTAGCCATCCGGCACGGCGTTGGGAAGCTCAGGGCGCCCGGACGAGACCAGCCAGGGGAATGCCGGCGGCGTCGACCAGTTTCAGCGCGTCGCCGGCAAGGTCGTAACCAACAGTGGCTTCGAGCGCGGCGAAGAAGCGTGTTTCCTGTGCCATGACGGCGGGATCGCAGGCCATGCGCGTGCCGGCGATTGGGCCGAAGGTCAGTGGCGGGATTTCGAAGCTGGCCTCGGTGAAGTAGTTGTTGCAGCCGCCATTGCCGCCGGCGCGATGGTCGGCCGCGATGGAGAAGGTCACCTCGGTCTGGGGCAGGACCGGGTCGCCGCCGATGCTGGTGACGGTCCACAGCACATCGAGGAGCGGGTTGGGCGTCTCGACGGGCGGGAGTACCTGCTCGGGCGGATCGTGTGGCGGAGGCGGGGAGAATTCGACCTCGATCACGTTGCCGGCCGGCTCGTCCGCGTCGGCCACTGCCGGTTGTCCGTTGCGGAAGATGACATAGCCGGCACTCCAGATTTCGGCGACGAGGCCGTATTGGCCGTCGGCGGTCATGACATCGCTGCGGACATTGAGCGTGAACTGGATGGGCGATCCGGCCTTGCCACCCAGGCTGGCCTGAGCGGAGGCGATGTGCTGCTCGGCGGGCAGGCCCACCAGGGTGATGGTCAGCGCGGCATCGGGCGGCAGCGCCATGCGCTCGCGATAGGTCACGAGGCCGGAAAAGGTGACGTCTTCGGCCATGGCCGGAACGGCCAGCGCGAAAGCGAGCAGGGCGACGAGAATGCGGACCAGACGCATGACGACCTCCATTTCGGCGAGCATAGCGCAGCGGCAAGGCAGTTGCGAGGCTGTGGCGGGGAAGCGGTGACTATCGGGTTATCGTCCACGGCACCTGGAAATGGTGTTCCTCGAGGTTGTTGCCGTCGCCGCCGCGGTCGACGACGAGATAGTCGCTGGCGATATCGAGCGGGGTCAGGACGCCGTGCCAGGTGTTCATCGCGATGTTGACGCCCTGGCCCGGGGCCGGCTGGAAGGCGCGGAGGCGAACCGGTATGCCGGCTTCGTCTTCGGCTGTGATGACCAGCCAGGGACTGGCCGATAGCGGGTAGAAGGCCTGGCTGCCGAGCGGGTGGCGTTCGACCAGCTTGAGGGCGAGCGGCAAGGCATAAGGCTGGCCGCGGAAGATGGAGATCAACGGGCGGGGATGGACGCCGCCGAGTTCGACCCGCGCCAGGTCGTGGTAGCGCTCGGTCATGCCGTTGTTGATGGGATAGTGATGCGCGCCCGATGTCTCGATCACCTGGCCGAACGGCGCGAAGGCCGCTGATGTCAGCGACTCGACCACGATGGTGCCCATGACTAGAGGTCCAGCTTCATGTGGCGATTGACGTCCTTGTAGAGCAGGTAGCGGAAGCGGCCCGGGCCGGCATAGCAGGCCTGTGGGCAGAAGGCGCGCAGCCACATGAAGTCGCCGGCCTCGACCTCGACCCAGTCGCGATTGAGCCGGTAGACCGCCTTGCCCTGCAGCACGTAGAGGCCGTGCTCCATGACATGGGTTTCCTCGAACGGAATGACGGCGCCCGGTTCGAGCGTGACGATGTTGACATGCATATCGTGGCGCAGGTCAGTGGGGTCGACGAAGCGCGTGGTGCCCCAGGTGTTGTTGGTATCGGGCATCCAGCGGATGGGTTCGTCCTGTTCGTTGGCAACGAAGGCGGTGGGCGCCTCGATGCCATCAACAGCCTCGTAGCGCTTGCGGATCCAATGGAAGCGCAGGGGCGTGGCCCCTTCGTTGAGCAGCGACCAGGGACAGCCGGGCGGCAGGAAGGCGTAACCGCCTGACTTGAGCAGGTGGCTCTTGCCCTCGATCGTGACGTTGGCCTGACCCTCGACCACGAACAGCACGCCCTCGGCCAGCGGGTTGGGCTCCGGCTGGGTGCTGCCGCCACCGGGCAGCACTTCCACGATGTATTGCGAGAAGGTCTCCGAGAATCCCGAGAGCGGACGCGCGATCACCCAGGCCCGGGTTCGGTCCCAATGTGGCAGGTAGCTGGTGACGATATCGCGCATCACCCCGTGCGGGATGACAGCATAGGCCTCGGTGAAGACGGCGCGGCCGGTAAGGAGAGCGGCCTGCGGGGGCAGGCCTGCTGATGGCGAGGCGTAGGTGGTGTCGGCCATTATGTCCCCAAGGCTCAGGCGGTCTGACGATAATCGGTGACGATGCGGCCGGCGGCAAGGGCTTCGCTCTCATAGGCGGTGCGGCGCCAGGTTTCCTTGAGCGCGGCGGCGTACCAATCCTGCATCGAGGGCAGGGCGAGCAGGCGGCGGGCATAGGCAGCGGCCGGTTCGCTGAGCTGCAGATCATAGGTCTGGACGCGGAAAGCGACGGCGGTGAAGAAGGCGTCGACGGCGGTAAAGCGGGGGCCGGCGAGGAACGGGCCGCCAAAGCGGCTGAGGCCCTCGGTCCAGACCGTATCGAGGCGGGCGATGTCCTGCGCCAGACCCTCGGGGATCGGTGCCAGTTCGACCCGAATGCCGACATTCATGCCGCAGATATTGCGCAGGTTGCCATAGCCGGAATGCATCTCGGCTGCGGCGGAGCGGGCAAAAGCGCGCGCCTCGCGGTCCGCTGGCCATATCTGGGGGTGGCTCTCGGCGAGATATTCGGTGATGGCCAGGGAATCCCAGACCATGGTGTCGCCATCGACAAGGCAGGGAAAGCGGCCGCTGGGCGAGATGCCGGTATAGGTGAGGCCGGGGCCATCGTTGAAGGGGCGAACCTGTTCGTCGAACGGAATGGCCAGTTCGCGCATCAGCGTCCAGGGGCGGAGCGACCAGGACGAGTAATTCTTGTTGGCGACGTAAAGCGTGTACATGAAGCCCTCCAGTGCCAACGCGCATAGCGCCTCGCCGGAGTCGCCGCAAGTCAGGCGGGGCTTTCCACCTGACTCTTGAGCCGGCTCAGCATCGACGTGGCATAGGCGGCGTAGGGGCCGATCCAGCGCTCGTGGATGGCGTGGATGGGCAGGGCGTCCAGATGGTTCCAGCGCTCGCGGCCGCGACGCTCGGCAACGACCAGTCCCGCCTCTTCGAGCACGCCCAGATGCTGCATGACCGTGCAGCGGTCGAGCTCGGGCATCAGGTCGCAGAGCATGCCGGTGGTGCGCGGTTCAAGCTTCAGCAGGTCGACGATCCTGCGCCGGGATCGGTGTCCCAGGGCCTTGAAGATCAGGTCATTTTCGTCTTCGGTTGACATGTTATATTTTTATAACATATGGTGCGCTCAGTCAAGCAAGGAGTTCACGAAATGCGAGCCGTACAGAGCAAGGGCGCCCATATGGCGCCGGAATTCAGCGTCTCGGGCCGGATCAGCAAGCCGGTGCATGAGGTGTTCGAAGCCGTGGTCGATCCTGGGCATCTCAGCGGCTATTTTACCACCGGCGGGGCCAAGGGCCGGTTGGAGACCGGCGCTACGGTGACCTGGGACTTCCATGACTTCCCGGGCGCGTTCCCCGTGCATGTGGTCGAGGTGACCAAGGACGAGAAGATCGTGCTGCGCTGGGGCGCCGCCGATGGCACGCCGGACCAGGGTGGCTCCTATGAGACCACGGTCACCATGACCTTTGCCGGCCTCGAAGACGGACGTACACTGGTGACCATTGCCGAGAGCGGCTGGCGGGATACCGTCGCGGCGCAGAAGGCGGCCTTCGGCAATTGCGAAGGGTGGACGGGCATGCTGTGCGCGCTCAAGGTCTACATTGAGCACAGCATCAACCTGCGCGATGGCTTCTACAAGTGACGCCTTCCTAAGACCCTGTTAGGGTTACCAAATCTTCAAACTTTGGCGCGATACTGAGTGGATGTTTGACCAATCCGCCCATTTCGGGGTCGCGCCCCATGCCTGGCTGCAGCACAAGCTGCCGTGGCTTGGCCTGTTCGCGCTGATCCTGAGCCTGTTTGCCGAAGAGGCGGACATTCCCTTCGGTGAGGACGAGCTGAACGGGTAGGGCTGCCCGCAGCCAGTTTCAACAGACTCGATCGTCACCTCGGGCTTGACCCGAGGGTGACGCGCTGGTGGGGTCCGGCATCGCGTTCACCTATGGCAGCACGGCCTGCAGTCTCAACAGCGCAATCCGTTCCACCTGTGCACACGCCGTGGCGAATTCGACTTCGGCGCTGTTGTTGATGCGCTTCTCGAACGCCGCCAGGATCGATCCTTTGGTATTGTCGCGGACGGCGATGATGAAGGGGAAGCCGAATTTTTCGACATAGTGCGCGTTGAGCGCGGTGAAGCGCTCGCGCTCGGCGTCGGTGAGGGCATCGAGCCCAGCCGATGCCTGCTCGGCCGTCGAGGCTTCGGTCAGCCGCCGGGCCGCGGCGAGTTTGCCGGCCAGATCGGGGTGGGCACGGAGGACCGCGAGGCGCTCCTCCTGTGTCGCCATGCGGAACTGGGTGCGCAGCGCGAAATGGAGGCCGATGGCCGTATCATTGGCCGGCGCGAGCTCACCGTCCCAGGCGCGCTCGGCGATCCAGTGCGAGTGTTCGAAGATTGAGCCATAACGGGCGACGAACTCGGCCTTGTCGAGCTGGGACGGAATGACTTCGGGGGCGACATAGGGATGTTCGCCGGCCCAGTGCTCGGCAATGGCCAGGCGGGTGGGGACCCAGACCTTGTCGAAGCCCTTGATGTAGTCGACGAACTTCTTGAGGCCCTGGTAGCGGCCGGGCTGGCCGACCAGGCGGCAGTGCAGGCCGATCGACATCATCTTGGGCGAACCGCCCTGGCCCTCGGCATAGAGGCAGTCGAAGCTGTCCTTCAGAAACTGGAAATATTCCTCGCCATTGTCGAAGCCCGAGGCGGTAACGAAGCGCATGTCGTTGGCGCTGAGCGTATAGGGGATGATGAGCTGGGGGCGCCCCAGATGCACCCGCCAATAGGGCAGGTCGTCGTCATAGGTGTCCGAGACATAGGCAAAGCCACCCTCCTCGGACACGAGATCAACCGTGTTCAGCGAGCAGCGCCCGGTATACCAGCCGCGCGGTCGTTCGCCCGTAGCGATGGTGTGGAGGCGGATGGCTTCGGCGATCTGCTGCCGTTCGACGTCCGGGGCCATGTCCTTGTGTTCGACCCATTTATAGCCGTGGCTGGCGATTTCCCAGCCGGCGTCCTGCATGGCGGCGAGCTGGGCCGGGGCGCGCATCAGCGCGGTAGCAACGCCATAGATGGTGACGGGCAGTTGCGCCTCGGTGAAGAGCTTGTGCAGCCGCCAGAAGCCGGCGCGCGCGCCGTATTCGTACATCGATTCGATGTTCCAGTGCCGCAGGCCCGGCCAGGGCGCGGCGCCGACGACGTCGGCGAGGAAGGCCTCGGAGCCGGCGTCGCCATGCAGGATATTGTTCTCGCCGCCCTCTTCGTAGTTGAGCACGAACTGCACCGCGACATGGGCGCCGCCGGGCCAGTTGGCGTGGGGCGGATTGGGGCCGTAGCCATTGAGGTCACGGGGGTAGCGCATGGGTGTGCTCTCGTGTGGTGATGCTGCGGCAGTATCAATCCTGTGCACTGGAACGAGATGCACAAAAATGGACCAGATGGTAAAAAATGAGCATTGCGCATCGAGCGCGATGCGATAGTCTCGTGCTTCGGGGACAATATACGGAGCAGCACATGGCGGGTAGTGGACGCCTTACGACGCATGTCCTGGATACCATGCACGGCACGCCGGCGCGTGGCATGCGCATCGAGCTGCTGTTCGTGCACGGCGATCACAATCACCATATCGCCGACAGCTATACCAATGCCGACGGCCGGGTGGATCAACCGCTGCTGGATGAGCAGCAGTTCCAGCATGGCGAGTTCGAGATTCACTTCCATGTCGGGCAGTATTTCGAGCGGCTCGGCGTCGAGCTCGAAACGCCGTTCCTCGACGTGGTGCCTGTTCGGTTCACGATTTCGGAAGACAAGCACTATCACGTCCCGCTGCTGGTCAGCCCGTTCGCCTATTCGACCTATCGGGGGAGTTAGGGATGACCGCGGTTTCGGGCGCCATCCGCTTCATCCTCAATGACGAAGAGGTCAGCCTCACCGATGTAAAGCCCGATACGACGCTGCTCGATTGGTTGCGGCTGGAGCGTCGCCTGCGCGGCTCCAAGGAAGGCTGCGCCGAGGGCGATTGTGGCGCCTGCACGGTGCTGGTCGGGCGGCTTGCCGGCGACGAGATCATCTATGACTCGGTTACGGCATGCATTCGTTTCGTGGGGAGCCTGCACGGCACCCATGTGGTGACCATCGAGCATCTGCGCGGCAAGGATGGTGTGCTGCATCCGGTGCAGCAGGCGATGGTCGATCACCACGGCAGCCAATGCGGCTTCTGCACCCCGGGCTTCGTGATGAGCCTTTATGGCCTGTGGATGCGCGATCCCGATCCGAGCCAGGGGGCCATCGAAAGGGCGCTGCAGGGCAATCTGTGTCGTTGCACCGGCTATGCCCCGATCATCCGCGCCGGCAAGGCAATTTCGAGCTATGGCCGACCCGAAGCCGATCCGCTCTGGGCCGAGCGCATCGCGCTCAAGGGCAAGATCAAGGCCATCAATGACGGTGCGCGGGTCGAGATCGGCGAGGGCGCCGACCGCATCATCGTGCCGGCGAGTCTCGACGATTTCGCCGATATCTATGAAGCCAACCCCACGGCCACGATCATCAACGGATCGACCGATGTGGGCCTGTGGGTCACCAAGTTCATGCGGGCGATCGGGCCGGTGATTTTCATCGGTCACCTGCAGGAACTCAAGCGCATCGCCGAGAATGACAGCGAAGTGCGTTTCTATGCCGGCGTCAGCTATTCCCAGGCCCTGCCCGTGGTGGCGAGCAATTTCCCCGACATGAGCGAGTTGTGGAACCGCATCGCCGGCGAGCAGATCCGCAACATGGGCACCATCGGCGGCAATATCGCCAACGGTTCGCCGATCGGCGATACGCCGCCCCCCTTCATCGCGCTCGGGGCCAAGCTGCATCTGCGCAAAGGCGAGCATCGGCGCGAGATCAAGCTCGAGGACTATTTCCTCGCCTATGGCAAGCAGGACCGGCAGCCCGGCGAGTTCGTCGAGAGCGTCACCATTCCACTGCTGCCGCAGGGCGAGAAATTCGCCGTCTACAAGATTTCCAAGCGGCGGGAGGAAGATATTTCGGCGCTGTGCGGGGCGTTCCGGGTGTTCGTCAACGATGGCGGCATGGTTGGCATGGCCCGCATCGCCTTTGGCGGCATGGCGGCAACGCCCAAGCGCGCCAAGGCTGTTGAGGCGGCACTGGTGGGCAAGCCGTGGACGCAGGCGACGGTGGACGCCGCGATGGCAGCGTTTGCCGAGGACTACCAGCCCATCTCGGATATGCGGGCCAGCGCGGAATATCGGCTGCTGACGGCGCAGAACCTGCTGCAGCGGTTCTTCCTCGAAACGACGGGCCAGGGGCAGCGGCTGCGGCGGGAGGTGGCATGACCAAGCACACCGCCCCCATCGCCCTCGCCTCGCTGCACACGTCGACCCGCCATGACAGCGGGCCCAAGCATGTTGCCGGCTCGGCCGAATATATCGACGACATGGTCGAGCCCGAAGGCACGATGCACGCCTATCTGGCCCTCTCGACCAAGGCGCATGCCGAGATCGTCAGCATCGACTATGCAGCGGTGAAAGCTGCGCCCGGTGTCATCGGCATTCTCACGGCGGACGACATTCCCGGCGAGAATGACGTGTCGCCCAGCCACAAGCATGACGAACCCATCTTCGCCACGGGCAAGGTGCATTTCTGGGGCCAGCCGCTGTTTGCGGTGGTGGCCGAGACGCGCGACCTGGCGCGGCGGGCGGCGCATCTGGCAAGGATCGAGTATCGCGACCTGCCGCACCTGACTGATGTGCGGTCCGCACAAGCGGCCGGCGGCAAGCTGGTGACCGAGCCGCTCAAGCTCGAGCGCGGCGATATCGCCGCGGGCCTCGCCGCAGCGCAGCACCGGATCAAGGGCAGCATCGCCATTGGCGGGCAGGACCACTTCTATCTCGAAGGCCAGATTTCCATGGCCGTGCCGGGCGAGGACGAGGATGTAACCGTCTTCGCCTCCACCCAGCATCCGAGCGAAGTGCAGTTGATGGTCGCGGCGGTGCTGGGCATCCGCCACCATGCCGTGACGGTCAATGTGCGCCGCATGGGTGGCGGCTTTGGCGGCAAGGAAACCCAGGGCAATCTGTTCGCCGCCGTGGCAGCGCTGGCGGCGAAAAAGTGGAACCGCGCCTGCAAGATCCGCCCGGACCGCGACGACGACATGACCGCGACGGGCAAGCGGCACGATTTCGTGGTCGACTACGAGGTCGGCTATGACGAGACGGGCAAAATCCACGCCGTCGATGCGGTCTATGGTGCCCGCGCGGGATTTTCCTCAGACCTGTCAGGCCCGGTGACCGACCGCGCGCTGTTCCATGCCGACAATGCCTATTGGTACCCCGCCGTGCGCGTGCGCAGCGAGCCGCTCTATACCAACACTGTCTCCAATACCGCCTTCCGGGGCTTTGGCGGTCCGCAGGGCATGATGGCGGCGGAGCGGTGGATCGAGGATATCGCCTACGCGCTGGGCAAGGATCCGCTTGAGATCCGCAAGGCCAACTTCTACGGCATCGACACCGATAATGTGACGCCATATCACCAGAGGGTGGAGGACAATATCATCCGCCGCGTGGTGGATGAACTGGAGGCCAGCGCGGACTACCAGGCGCGGCGAGCGGCAGTACTCAGCTACAATGCCGGCAGCCCGATCCTCAAGAAGGGCATTGCGCTTACGCCGGTCAAGTTCGGCATCTCGTTCACGGCCACCTGGTACAACCAGGCCGGGGCGCTGGTGCATGTCTACAAGGATGGCTCGATCCATTTGAGCCACGGCGGCACCGAGATGGGGCAGGGGCTCTATATCAAGGTGGCGCAGGTACTGGCCGATGCCTTCGGCGTCGGGCTCGACACAGTCAAGATCATGGCGACGAC
The DNA here is from genome assembly GCF_946479885.1 of uncultured Devosia sp. Next base: position 7,458 of record NZ_CAMLHM010000041.1, on the reverse strand, counting down.
GACGGGCAAGGTGCCCAATACCTCGGCCACGGCGGCGTCCTCCGGCTCCGATCTCAACGGCATGGCGGCCTACGATGCCGCGCGGCAGATCAAGGAGCGGCTGACCAGGCATGCGGCCAAGCTGCATCAGGTCGCCGAGACCGATGTGACCTGGGTGCAGGGCGGCATCCAGGCCGGCGCCAAATTCGTGCCCTTCGCCGAACTGGCGGCCTCGGCCTATCTCAACCGCGTGCAGCTCTCGGCCGCTGGTTTCTATGAGACGCCCAAGATCCATTGGGACCGGGCCACCGGGCGCGGGCATCCGTTCTACTACTTCGCCTATGGCGCCTCGGTCAGCGAGGTGACCATCGATACGCTCACCGGCGAATACACGGTCGATCGGGTCGATATCCTCCACGATGTCGGCAAGTCGCTCAATCCGGCCATCGACATCGGTCAGGTCGAGGGCGGTTTCATCCAGGGCATGGGCTGGCTCACCACCGAAGAACTGGTCTGGGACGACAAGGGGCAACTGCGCACCAAGGCGCCGTCGACCTATAAGATCCCGCTCGCCTCCGACGTGCCGCCGGTTTTCAACGTCAAGCTGGCCGAATGGTCGGAAAATGCCGAGCCGACCATCGGCCGCTCCAAGGCCGTGGGCGAGCCGCCGCTGATGCTGGCGATGAGCGTGGTCGAGGCCTTGTCGATGGCGGTGGCTGCGGTGGCCGATTATCGCATCGCGCCGCAGCTCGATACACCGGTGACGCCGGAGCGGGTGCTGATGGGGGTGGAGCGATTGAAGCGGGAGGCGCGGGGGTGAGCTTGGTGGTCATCTTGACATCACCCCCACCCTCATTCCCTCCCCACAAGGGGGAGGGAAGCTCGCTCAGCGCCGTACTGCCCGATTGTGCCACAGCCGGATGCCCCATCGTCTCCCTCCCCCTTGTGGGGAGGGATCAAGGGTGGGGGTTGGTTGGGCTCGGCTCTGAGGTTGAGCTGTCATGACCTCCCGCACCGCCCAACTCAGCACCTTCCTCGCCACCAGTCCCGACGCCATCGCCTGCACGCTCACCTCTGTCCGCGGTTCATCCCCGCGCGCGCAAGGAACCTTCATGCTGGTTGGACCGAAAGCGATCTTCGGCACCATCGGCGGTGGGGCGCTCGAATATATGGTGATCGAGCATGCCCGGCGGCTCATCGCCAATGGGCTGGCCGAAGAGGCGATGGATGTGCCGCTGGGGCCTGAAATCGGCCAATGCTGCGGCGGTCGTGTCGAGGTGAAGCTCGCCTATGCTGATGCGGCGGCACGGGACCGTCTCGCGTCGCAGGTTGCCGCGGAAGACGCCGCTTTGCCGCATGTCTACGTGTTCGGCGCCGGGCATGTGGGACGGGCGCTGGCACAAATCCTGGCGCTGCTGCCCGTGCAGCTTGAAGTGATCGACACGCGCCGCGAAGAGCTGGCCGAACTGCCCGACGGCATCGCCTCGCGGGCCGTGGCCATGCCGGAGGCGGTGGTTCGGTCGGCGCCAGAGGGGTCCTCCTACGTCATCCTGACGCATGACCACGCGCTCGATTTCATGATTGCCCGCGAAGCGCTGGCGCGAAGCGATGCGCCCTATATCGGCATGGTGGGCAGCCAGACCAAGCGGGCCCGGTTCTCTAGCTGGTTCAAAGCCGAGGGCGGCGACGTCGCGGCGCTGGACAGGCTGGTGCTGCCGATCGGTCAGCAAGGCCTTGGGGATAAGCGCCCCGAAGTCATAGCGGCACTGGCGGCAGCAGAAATTATGGTCCACATTGGGCAACGGGAAGCTGAAATTGCGCGGGCACGCGCCCCCAAGCCATTGGGGGTGGTGATTGGACGCTAGTATGCCCTATCGGCTGGAATTGACCGGTATCACCAAACGCTTTCCCGGCGTCCTGGCCAATGACAACGTCACCTTTGCCGTCAAGCCAGGCGAAATCCACGCATTGCTGGGCGAGAACGGGGCGGGCAAGTCCACCCTGGTCAAGATGATCTACGGCATCATGCAGCCCGATGCCGGCGAAATCCGCTGGAACGGGGCGCCGGTTATGGTGGCCAATCCCAAGGCGGCCCGCAAGCTGGGCATCGGCATGGTGTTTCAGCACTTCTCTCTGTTCGAAGCGCTGACGGTGCTCGAAAATATCGCGCTGGGCATGGACAGCAAAATCCCCTCGCGCGAACTCGAAACGCGTATTCGCGCCGTGATGGCGCAGTATGGGCTGGCTCTCGATCCACATCGTACCGTGGCGACGCTGTCGGTGGGCGAGCGCCAGCGCATCGAGATCGTGCGCGCGCTGCTGCTCGAGCCGAAACTGCTGATCATGGACGAGCCGACTTCGGTGCTGACGCCGCAGGAGGTCGAGCAGCTGTTCGAGGTGCTGCGCAAACTGGCCGCCGAGGGCTGCTCGATCCTCTACATTTCGCACAAGCTGCATGAGATCAAGGCGCTGTGCGACACCGCCACCATCCTGCGTGGCGGCAGGCTGGTCGATACCTGCGACCCCAAGCATGAAACCAGTCGCTCGATGGCCGAGAAGATGATCGGCACCGGGCTCAAGGACATCGTGCGTGCCGAAGGGCGGCGCATGGGACAGCCCAAGCTGGTCGTCTCTCGCCTGTCCACTGTAAAGACCGGGCATTTTGAGGTGCCGGTCGACGCGGTCAGCTTTACGGTTCGGGCCGGGGAAATCCTCGGCATTGCCGGGGTGGCGGGTAATGGGCAGAACGCCCTGCTCGATGCGCTCTCAGGCGAGATCCGCAGCCAGGACAAGGATGCCGTCACGCTCGATGGCTTCCCGCTCGGCTTGCTCGATACGACCGGGCGGCGCCGGCGCGGGCTCTGTGCGGTGCCCGAGGAGCGTAACGGCCATGCCGCGGTGGGCGAGTTCACCCTGAGCGACAATTCGGTGCTGACGGCGCGGGACCGCCTGGGCATGGTGGTGATGGGGCTGATCAATTCGGGTGCGGCCAAGACCTATACCGGCAAGGTCATCGCCGACTTCGCCGTCAAGGCGCTGGGGCCGGCTTCGACCGCCGGCTCGCTGTCGGGCGGGAACCTGCAGAAATACATCATGGGACGCGAAATCCTGCAAAAGCCGAGCGTGCTGGTGGTGAGCCAGCCCACTTGGGGTGTCGATGCCGGTGCGGCCGCGGCCATCCACCAGGCGCTGGCGGATCTGGCGGCGGCCGGCTCGGCAATCGTGGTGATCAGCCAGGACCTCGATGAGTTGAGGGCACTGTCCGATACCCTGGCCGTGATCAATATGGGTCGCCTGTCGCCGACCCGGCCGACAAGCGAGATGAGTGTCGAGGAGATTGGGCTGCTGATGGGTGGTGTGCACGGAACGACGGAGGCACACGATGCAATTCCGGCTTGAGAAGCGCCCCGAACCCTCCCAGTTCATGGTCTATGCCACGCCGGTGGCGGCCGTGCTGCTGACCATGGTGATCGGCGCCATCATCTTCTCGCTGATGGGCTATGACGGCATCGGGGCGGTGCGGGAAATCTTCCTCACGCCGCTGACCAATTCCTACAAATGGCAGGATCTCGGGGTCAAAGCCGCGCCGCTGATCATCATCGGTGTCGGCCTTTCCATCGCCTATCGCGCCAATGTCTGGAATATCGGCGCCGAGGGGCAGTACATCATGGGTGGCCTCGCCGCGACCGGCGTGGCGCTCGCCACCTATAGTCTCACCGGTTGGTGGATTCTGCCGCTGATGATCGTGGCCGGCGTGGCGGGCGGCGCGCTCTATGCCTCAGTCCCGGCGCTGCTGCGCACCCGGCTTGGCGTCAACGAAATCCTGACCAGCCTGATGCTGACCTACGCGTCGGTGCAGCTGATCTACTACCTCGTGCGCGCTCCGTGGAAGGACCCGATGGGCATGGGCCAGCCGCAGACCCGCATCTTCGCCGAAGCGGCCCGGCTGCCCTTCATCATCCCCGGCACGATCGTGCATCTGGGTGTGCCGATCGCCATCGTCGTGGCGCTGGTGGCCTGGTTCATCATGTCGCGCTCGGTGTTCGGCTATCAGATGAAGGTGGTCGGGGCGGCGCCCCATGCGGCGCGCTACGGCGGTTTTTCCGAGCACAAGACGATCTGGCTGGCGCTGCTGGTCAGCGGGGCCCTGGCCGGGCTTGCCGGTGCCCTTGAAGTGGCCGGACCGTTCCAGCGCATGTCGCCGGCCTTCCCGACCAATTACGGCTTCACGGCCATTATCGTGGCCTTTCTGGGCCGGCTCAATCCGCTGGGCGTAGTGTTTGCCGGCATCGTGCTGGCCATTACCTTCGTGGGTGGCGAAGTGGCGCAGACCACCATGCGGCTGCCCAATGCCGCCACGGGCCTGTTCCAGTCGATGATGCTGTTCTTCCTCCTGGCGGGTGACATTCTCATTCGCTACCGCATCAGGCGGGTGGTGCCGGCAGCGGAGGCGCGCGCATGAGCACCGAACTGATCATCGCCATCATCATCACTGTTGTCGGCGCTTCGACGCCGATCCTCATTGCCGCGCTGGGCGAACTGGTGGTCGAAAAGGCCGGGGTGCTCAATCTGGGTGTCGAGGGCATGATGCTGGTCGGCGCCATCACGGCCTTTGTGATCGTGTTCACCACCGGCAACCACTATCTCGCAGTCCTGGTGGCCGCCGCGGCGGGCGTGGCGACGTCGCTGATCTTCGGTTTCCTGACCCTCAGCCTCTCCGCCAACCAGACCGCCACCGGGCTGGCGCTGACCATCTTCGGCACGGGCTTTTCTGCATTGGCCGGGGGTGGCTACAGCGCCAAGCCGGTGACGCTGCTCGGGCCGCTGTTTCCCGGCGGCGCGGCAGACCCGTTCTGGCGCGTGCTGTTCGGCTATTCGGCCCTGGTCTATTTCGCGCTGATCATGGTGGTCGCCGTCTGGTGGTTCCTCAAGAAGACGCGGGCCGGCCTGATCCTGCGGGCCGTCGGCGAGAACGACCTGTCCGCCCATTCCATCGGCTATTCGGTCATCGGCGTGCGGTACCTGGCGGTGATGTTCGGCGGCGCCATGGCCGGTATTGCCGGCGCCTGTTTTCCGCTGCTGCTCACGCCGCAATGGGCCGAACGCATGACGGCCGGGCGCGGCTGGATCGCCGTGGCGCTCGTGGTTTTTGCGTCGTGGCGGCCGTTCCGCCTCTTGGCCGGCGCCTATCTCTTCGGGCTCGTGATGACCATGGAGCTCTATGCCAAGGCCGGCGGCGGGCCGCTGAGCGTCATCCCATCCGAGCTCTGGGCCGCCTTGCCCTATCTCGCCACCGTCGTCGTGCTGGTGCTGATTTCCATCCGCCGCGATGCCTCCACCAATGCTCCGGCATGCCTCGGCAGGCCGTTCTTGCCATCCAATTGAGCCGGCATCAATGACCGGCTCGATCAACAACGAAACGTCAAACGGAGAAGCGAAATGACTCTTTCACGTCGTAATGTCCTCAAGGCCGGTGCGGCTGCGGCAGCCCTGCCGCTGCTTGGCACCAAGGCCTTCGCCCAGTCCGAGCCGCTCAAGGTCGGGTTCATGCTGATCGGTACGCCCAACGACAATGGCTGGAACCATGGCCACGCCGTCGGCGCCAAGTTCATGAAGGACACGCTGGGTGACCTGGTTGCCGAGCCGACCATCGTCGAGCAGGTTCCGGAAGGTCCGGACTGCGAACGCGTGCTGCGCGAGCTGGCCCAGTCCGGCCACAAGCTGATCTTCGCCACCAGCTTCGGCTATGGCGATTATGTCATCAAGGTTGCCCAGCAGTTCCCGGACGTGAAGTTCGAGCATGCCACGGGCTACCAGCGCTCGGACAATGTGGCGACCTACAATGCCCGCTTCTACGAAGGCCGCGCCGTCTGCGGCACTATTGCCGGTCACCTCAGCCAGACCGGCAAGGCCGGCTATATCGGTTCGTTCCCGATCCCTGAAGTGGTGATGGGCATCAACGCCTTCGTGCTGGCTGCCCGCAAGGTGAAGCCGGATTTCACCATCACCCCGGTCTACATCTCGACCTGGAATGATCCGGCCAAGGAAGCCGACGCGGCGCGCGCCATGATCGATCAGGGCATCGACGTCATCGCCCAGCACACCGACGGTCCGGCTGCCCTGCAGGTTGCCGAAGAGCGCGGCATTGTCGGCGGTTTCGGCCAGGGTTCGGACATGGGCGCCTTCGCTCCCAACGCCCAGCTGACCTCGATCATCGACAATTGGGGCCCGACCTACGTGAAGTCGGCCCAGGCCGTGATCGACGGCAACTGGGCCAGCGCCGATCGCTGGCCTGGCCTCAAGGAAGGCGAAGTGCAGATCGGGCCCTATGGTCCCAAGGTCACCGACGAGGTCAAGGCCGCTGCCGAAGCCGTTCGTACCGGTCAGATCGACGGCTCGCTGCATATCTTCACCGGCCCGATCAACGACCATACCGGCGCCGAGAAGGTCCCGGCCGGCGTGACGCTGACCGATGCCGAGCTGCTGAGCATGGATTGGTATGTCGAAGGCGTGAACCCGCCGGCTTGATCCAGGATCGTCGTGTGATTGCCTTCTCCCCTTGAGGGAGAAGGTGCCCGAAGGGCGGATGAGGGGTGCTGCGCCAACCAGATGCTGCGAGGCAATGGGATAGCGCAGCACCCCTCACCCTGATCATCTTGCTGGACGCAGGATGATCGTCCCTCTCCCTCAAGGGGAGAGGGTAGAAAGGACGAAAGACAATGCCCGATTACGCGATTGCCTACGAATGGCTGATGTTTGCCGTGCGCTGGCTGCATGTGATCACGGCCATCGCCTGGATCGGCTCGTCATTCTATTTCATCGCGCTGGACCTCGGCCTGCGCAAGACGCCCAGCCTGCCGCCACTGGCGCATGGCGAGGAGTGGCAGGTGCATGGCGGCGGCTTCTACCACATCCAGAAATACCTGGTGGCGCCGGAGTTTTTGCCCGAGCACCTGACCTGGTTCAAATGGGAAAGCTACTGGACCTGGTTTTCCGGCCTGATGCTGCTGGCCCTGGTCTATTATGTGGGCGCGGACATCTATCTGCTCGATCGCAACGTGCTCGACGTGCCGGCCTGGCAGGCGATCCTGCTATCGCTGGGCTCGATCGTGCTCGGCTGGGTGCTCTATGACAGCCTCTGCAAGTCGCCGATCGGGAACTCCACGACGGGGCTGATGCTGGTGTTGTTCGCGATCCTGGTCGCGATGAGCTGGGGCTATACCCACCTGTTCACTGGCCGCGCTGCCATGCTGCATATGGGCGCCTTCACGGCGACCATCATGGCAGCCAATGTGGCCATGATCATCATCCCCAACCAGAAGATCGTGGTGGGCGACCTCAAGGCGGGACGGGTGCCCGATGCCAAATATGGCAAGATCGCCAAGCAGCGGAGCCTGCATAACAACTACCTGACGCTACCAGTCATCTTCTTCATGCTGTCGAGCCACTACCCGCTGGCCTTCGCCACGCAGTGGAACT
>NZ_CAMLHM010000040.1 GCF_946479885.1 uncultured Devosia sp. | reverse complement strand
GCAATGGTGGCCAGGGCAACAATGGCAATGGCAATGGTGGCCAGGGCAACAATGGCAATGGCAATGGTGGCCAGGGCAACAATGGTAACCAGGGTCAGGGCAACAACGGCAATACGAAATCAAACGGCCACGGCAAAGGGTCCTGAAGCCACTGTCAGCCTCGGCCGAGGGGCTAACGCGGGTCCGGCAGAGCGCCCTCAGGCGATGTCGGCCTGACGCAGTTGCCCGTCCGCGAGCATTCGCCCGATCAGGGCGCCATCCGCCGGTCTGCCGAAAAGATATCCCTGCCCGCTCTGGCAACCCCAATGCGCCAGTTGCCGCGCCTGCTCTTCGGTTTCGACACCTTCGGCAATCGTGGTCTTACCCAGGCGGCGGCAGAGATCGATGATGCCGTGCAGCAGGGCATCATCGGCCCGTTGACCGATCTGCTGCACGAAGGACTGGTCGATCTTGATCTTGTCCACGGGCAGGGTGGTCAGGTAGCTCAGCGCCGAATAGCCGGTGCCGAAGTCGTCGAGCGAAACCTGCACCCCCATGCGTCTGAGCTCCTGCATCAGCGACTGGGTCTCCGCCAGGGTCTCGACGAATGTCCCCTCGGTAAGTTCGAGATCCAGCTGGTTCGGCGGCAGGCCCGACTGATTCAATGCGTTTCGCACGTCCTCCAGCACGTCAGTCAGCCGCAATTGCGCGGGTGAGACGTTGACGCCGACGCGGATCGGGGAGGGCCAGGCGGCGCATTCCTGGCACGCTGTCGCCAAAGCCCAGCGCCCCAGTTCGGCTATGTAGCCTGTCTCCTCGGCCAGGGGGATGAATACGGTAGGCGGTACGGGACCATGGACCGGATGCGTCCAGCGCATCAGGGCTTCGGCGCCAATCATCTGCCTTGAGGCAAGGTCGACCTGGGCCTGATAGACAAGGCGAATCTCGTTGCGGCCGATGGCTTGGCGCAGTTCGATATCCAGCTGCCGTCGCCGCTCGATAGCCTCGGCCTGCCCGGCCTCGAAGCGGTTGGTCAGATTGCCGCCAAGCAGGGCGATTTCAGCCTGCCTCAGCAGGTCGTCACCCTTGTTCATGCCTGTCGCCGCGGCCAGCCGCAGGTCAATCATGATCTCGTGGGGGCCAATCTGCTGCAGGCGGGTGATGCGAGACAAGATGTCGTTCTGCAACGCCGTCAGAGCTCCCACATCCAGGGCTCCAGCGGAGGCGACGGCAAACGTATCCTGCGCCACGTAGGCCAGCAGGCCCGGGGAGATGCTGCCCAGTTGCTGGCCCAAATGGGCCAGCACGGCGTCGGATACCTCGCTGCCCAGAGTGCCGCGAACCGTGTCGAGGCGCCGCAGCTTGACGAGTATGATTGTCGCGCTACCGCCCAGTCCAGGCAGAATCTCGACGAGACCGGTGCGCGACAAGGTACCGGTAACCGCGTCGTAGGTGGCGAGATAGGCGAGACGCGACTGCGCGTGTTGACGCTGGCGAACCTCGGTGCCCACCTCGGCGGCCAGTTCGAGAACGAAAAGCGCGGGAACACCGAGCAGGAACAGCGCGGTTTCGACGGTGGCGGCATATTGCAAGTAGGCCAATATCGCCGCACTCTCCCAGGCGAACATGGCGATGAGACAGATGGCGCCCATGGGCCAGATCGTCAGCCGGCGGCGCAGCACCAGCATAAGCAAAGCCATCACCGCCAGGGCGACGGCCGATGGAACGAGGCCGTAATTCTGCAGCGCCCGGTTCTGGGCCAGCGTCTCGGTGGCCATGGCCTGCACCACCGGGCCGGGCATCACGCCGAAACGTGGGGCCTGAAAGAGATCGCGAAGCTCGACGGCGGTGGCCCCGATGATCACGTTGCGGTCGCGCAGCGCCGCAGCGTCGACCCTGCCGTTCAACACGTCGCTGAACGAGAAGCGCGGAATGGCATTTGCGTCTACGCCGAAATCGATCCCCACCGCCGGTGTGCCCGATATCGCCCGGCCGGACAATGCCGAGGCGAGGGAAGGGATAATCCTGCCCCCGTTGACCAGGTCCGCCAGAAATTGCCGAACGCGACCCTGCTCATCCAGGAGCACGTTGACCGCTGCTGGTTCGGCGTAGGCGAGGAACTGCGACAGCGGTAGCGAGGCCTGCACGTCCGTGGTCGTGCGCTGCACGAACGCACCGAGCCAGGCGTACCCGCCGGCCCGTTCGAGCGCGGCCGCAAACAGGGCGTCGTCCTCGGGGTTGCTGGCACTGGAAAAGTCGATGTCAAACGCCACATCGGCGGTCCCCAGATCACCAAGGCGGTCCAACATCTCCCCATAGAGCCGTCGCGGCCACGGCCAGACGCCGATCTCGGCGAGACTGCGGCTGTCGATCTCGACAATGACCGTATTGCCCGTTGGGGTGCGGCCGGACAGGCCGAACCGCGCATCCTGCAGCACCGTGTCCTGCGATGCGAAGCCACCCAGCGCCGCAATGCCGATCAGGATTGCGATGAGCGCCGCCGACAAGGCTGCTCGATAGCCGTGAATCACTAAGTCTTCCCCCCGGACGCCAGAGGATAGCATTGCCCCATACCGGTAAAGGCCGAGTTCCCGGCGACGCGGTCTATCCAACCGCCAGCTGAACGGGGCATTCATCTCCACGTCATTCCGCGCATGATTTGAATTGCGCGGTGCTGTGCTGTCCTCGATAAACGAGGCTACAGTTGCCGGAGGGCTACCATGCGGATTGTTCGAAATTTCTTGCTGGGAGCCGTTGCGGCGCTCGGCCTGGCGCTACCGGCCGTCGCGGCCGAACGCGCCATTATCGTGCTTGATGGATCAGGGTCCATGTGGGCCCAGATCGATGGCAAGGCGCGCATCACTATTGCGCGCGAAACCCTGCACGAAGTGCTGGCGACGCTGCCCGATGATCTCGAGCTCGGCTTCATGACCTATGGTCATCGCGAGAAGGGCAATTGCGATGATATCGAAATGCTGATCGAGCCCGCGGCAGGCACGGGCCCGGCCATTGCTGCAGCCGCCGACAACATCAACCCCAAGGGCATGACGCCAATCTCGGATGCTGTGCGTCTGGCCGCCGAAGACCTGCGCTTCACTGAGCAGAAGGCTACGGTCATCCTGATCACCGATGGCCTTGAGACCTGCGAGGTCGATCCTTGCGCGTTGGCATCCGACCTCGAAAGTCAGGGCATCGACTTTACAACCCATGTGCTGGGCTTTGGCCTTTCGGATGAAGAGGGACAGCAGGTCGCCTGCCTCGCCGAAAATACCGGAGGCAAATATCTGTCGGCCAATGATGGCGACGCTCTGGTCGACGCGCTGTCCTCGACCGTGGCCCAGGTGGTACAGGCCGAACCGGAGCCGGCCCCCGAGCCTGAACCGGAGCCGGTTGCCGCCTACAACTACAAGCCGACGGCCTCGCTTTCGGAAGGCGGGCCCGATCTTGTCAACGAAAACTCAGACCTGGTCTGGGAATGGCACACCGTTGCGGCCGATGGCAGCAAAGGCGAGTATGTGGGTACCGACTACAATTCGGATTTCGAGGGCTCGCTCGAGCCCGGCGACTACATCATGACGGCGACCCTGGGCTATGCGAGCTCCGAGCAGCCCGTCACGATCGAAGCTGGCAAGGTCGCCGCCCCGCATTTTGTCCTCAATGGCGTCTATCTCAAGCTACGCCCGCTGCCGGCTGAAGGCGCTGATATAGACGAGAATGCCACGATCGAAATTCGCAATGGCGGTGAGTATGTCACCACCAGCTATGGCGCAATCGACCTGGTCGTGCCCGCGGGCGCGCTCGAAGTCGACGTATCGATCGGCGAGGCCAAGGTGACCCGCAGCTACGACGCAAAGGCGGGCGACACGATCGACGAAGACGTCATCGTCGGCTCGGGAACGGCCCACATCGTCTCTGAATATGTCCCGGGCACCGCGGTCGAAGCCGATATCTTCATCGAAGTTGTCGAGGCCAAGGCGAACCTGGAAGGTGAGCGCAAATCGGTCGCCTATACCTATGGCGGCGACATCAGCTTCGATCTGGCCGAAGGCGACTACGTCGCCACCTACAAGCTGGGCGGCGCCAAGGGCGAAGTACCGTTCTCGGTCAAGACCGGTGAGCGCGTCGAGGTGCCCATCGTCATGGATGCCGGCATCCTGGCCGTCACCACGCCGGGCGACAACTATGTCGAAATCCTGAGCGCCTCCAAGAACCTCGAAGGCAACCGCCAGTCGTTCGATTACGGCTATGGCCCCGGCTTCCAGACCACGCTGGCCGCCGGTGATTACATCGTCGCCACCACGATCGGCGACGCCGTCACCGAAACGCCGGTCACCATCAAGGGTGGCGAGCGGTTCGAGCTGACGGTGGAAGCCGCCGCTGCCGGCGGCAAGAAGAAGTAGTCATCGTCATCGGGAAATAAGAAGGGCGCCCTCGGGCGCCCTTTTGCGTTCAGTCGTCGAAGTTGACGTCGCCGCCGCTCGAGGCGTCGATATTGCGCGCAGTGGGGTTACCGCTGACATCGACATCGCCGCCGCTGGACGCTTCGGCGTTGATGCTGGCCGTGGCATGCACGGAAATGCTGGCGCCGCTCGAGGCATTGACCGTCGCACCGGCGGCCACCAGATTTTCCGCGTCGATGCCCGCGCCACTGGATGCTTCGGCCTCGACAGCGTCCGCCGTGCCGGCAATGTCGACGTCGGCGCCGCTGGACGCGCCGATCCGCACGGTGCCCAGCCTGGCGTCGGTCACATCGATATTGGCGCCGCTCGAGGCGTTGAGGATCAACTGGTCGCTTGCAAGTCCCTGGCCGCGCACATCGGCGCCTGAACTGGCCTCGATGGCCGAAATCGCCGGCAGCGTGACTTCTATCGTCAGCGCATTGCCGCTGCTGAGCAGCATGCCAACCAGGCCGCCGCTGATGATGAAATCGAGAAAGCTCTGATCGAAGCGTGCCAGCAGCACGCCGTCGGTCACTTCGAGCTGCAGGCTTTCCAGCGCCTGTGCGCTGCCGGACGTGGCGGTGACCGAAAAGCTGTCACCCAGTTTGACCACGGCGTCGAGCCCGGTGGCGACGTCGATCTTGTCGAAGCCGCTGAGCTCATAGGTCTTGCTCTCGGCGTAGGCGGCGGTGCTGACCAGCAGCCCGGCAGCGGCAGCCATGATGGCGACGGTGTTACGCATCTCGGTCCCTCGGTTTGTCCTGGACCCTGCATGTGGGCTGGTTGAAACCCGGCTCAACCCCGCAGCGACGACAAAAATCGACGGCCGCGGGGTTGATAGTCACATCCGTGTTACCTAGGCGCCAACGAAAAGGCCGGGTCACTGGGACCCGGCCTTTGTAGCTTGCGTCGCGCAATGGATGGCTTACGCCATGGCCTTTTGCAGGTTCTGGTCGATGGCGTCGAGGAAGCCCAGGGTCGAGAGCCACGGCTGGTCGGGACCGACCAGCAGCGACAGGTCCTTGGTCATCTTGCCTTCTTCGATGGTGTCGACCGTGACCTTTTCGAGGGTCAGCGCGAACTTCTTGAGCGCCTCGTTGTCGTCGAGCTTGGCGCGGTGGGCGAGGCCACGCGTCCAGGCGAAGATCGAGGCGGTGGAGTTGGTCGAGGTTTCCTTGCCGGCCTGGTGCTGGCGGTAGTGACGGGTCACCGTGCCGTGGGCGGCCTCGGCTTCGACGATCTTGCCGTCGGGCGTAGCGAGAACCGAGGTCATCAGGCCCAGCGAGCCGAAGCCCTGCGCCACGATGTCGGACTGCACGTCGCCGTCGTAGTTCTTGCAGGCCCAGACGTAACCGCCGGACCACTTGAGAGCGGAGGCGACCATGTCGTCGATCAGGCGGTGCTCGTACCAGATCTTCTTGGCCTCGAACTGCTCCTTGAATTCCTTCTCGTAGATCTCCTGGAAGATGTCCTTGAAGCGGCCGTCATAGGCCTTGAGGATGGTGTTCTTGGTCGAGAGGTAGACGGGCACGCCGCGGGCGAGGCCGTAGTTGAAGCTCGAATAGGCAAAATCGCGGATCGAGTCATCGAGGTTGTACATGGCCATGGCCACGCCGGCGCCGGGAGCCTGATAGACTTCGTGCTCGATGACCTTGCCGTCTTCACCGGTGAACTTGATGGTCAGCGTGCCCTTGCCGGGGAACAGGAAGTCGGTGGCGCGATACTGGTCGCCGAAAGCGTGGCGGCCGACGATGATCGGCTGGGTCCAGCCCGGCACCAGGCGCGGCACGTTCTTGCAGATGATGGGTTCGCGGAAGATCACGCCGCCCAGGATGTTACGGATGGTGCCGTTGGGCGACTTCCACATCTTCTTGAGCTTGAATTCCTCGACGCGCTGCTCGTCGGGGGTGATGGTGGCGCACTTGATGCCGACGCCGTGCTTCTGGATGGCGTGGGCGCTATCGACGGTCACCTGGTCGTTGGTGGCATCGCGGTTTTCGACCGAGAGATCGTAATATTCGATCGGCAGGTCGAGATAGGGATGGATGAGCTTGTCCTTGATCGCCTGCCAGATGATCCGGGTCATCTCGTCGCCGTCGAGATCGACGACCGGGTTGGCAACTTTGATCTTGCTCATCGAAAACATCTCCCTGAATTCCGCAAACTGGCCGTCTGGCCTTCGGCGTGCCCTATAGCATCGGCAGGCGGCAGCGCAAAGCGGGCAAAGGGCAAGGGGTCATGCCGGTTGACATCGTGCATATGCACGACTACCTGAGGGGTATGAAGGACGATTTCGACCTTTGCCTGGTGCTCAACACCCGCATGGCGGCTCGTGCGGTGACCCGCCGTGCCGATCATAAGCTGCGTGGCTTTGGGGTGACCGCGGCGCAGTTCAACATACTGGGTGCCCTCTCGGCCCATCCCGGACGCTCCATTACCGAGACGGCCAATGCACTGGCCATGGACCGCACCACGCTGTCGCGCAACCTGGCTCTGCTCACCCGCAAGGGGCTGGTCAGCAGCGCACCGGCCGGGCGGGGCAATGGCCGGCTTGGGGCTCTGACCGATGAAGGTCGCAAGACGTTCAATGCCATCGTGCCCGAATGGCGGCGCTCGCAGGCCGAACTGCGCGAGGCTCTGACCGACCCGGATTTCCATACCGTCATCGCCGGCCTCCGCCATTTGTCCGGCCTTTAGCGACATGACCTCGCCGCAATTGTTCGCAATTCACACCGTGCATATACACAGGAACCCGCCATGCTGAAGCCCGACCCCGCCGATCCCATCGTTGTTACCGGCATGGGCGTTGTCAGCCCACTGGGCGTTGGCGTGCCCACGATGTGGAGCCGGCTGACCTCGGGCAAGAGCGGCATCGTACAAAACGATCGCTTCGACACCGAGGGCTTCGGCGCCACGATTGCCGGGCTGGTTCCGTTCAAGCCGGCAGACCCTGATGGCTTTGACCCCGCCGACTTCATCGACGGCAAGGAGGTCAAGAAGATGGATCTCTTCATCCAGTATGCCATCGGCGCCGCGCATGAGGCGCTGGAGCAGGCGAACTGGCACCCGACCTCGGCCGAGGACCAGGCTGCGACAGCCACGATCATCGGTTCGGGCGTGGGCGGTTCGCCGGTGATGGCGCGGGCGGTGGAGATCATCCAGACCAAGGGTCCCCGGCGGCTGTCGCCCTTCACCGTGCCGAGCTTCCTCGCCAATCTGGCGGCTGGCTGGCTCTCCATCCTGCACAGCTTCCGCGGGCCGATCGGCACTCCCGTCACCGCCTGCGCCGCCTCGGCCCAGGCGATCGGAGACGGCATGCGTCTGATCCTGACCGGCGAAGCCGAGGTCGCGGTGGTTGGCGGGGCAGAGGGGTCGGTCGATCCGATTTCGTTGGGCGGTTTCGGCGCCTCGCGTGCCCTTGCCACGAGTTTCAATGACAGGCCGGACCAGGCGTCCCGCCCATTCGACAAGGGCCATGACGGCTTCGTGCTGTCGGAAGGCGCTGCCGTGCTGGTCATCGAAAAGCTGAGCCACGCCAAGGCGCGTGGCGCGACGCCACTGGCCGTGCTGGCCGGCTACGGCACTTCGGCCGACGCTTATCACCTGACCGCCGGCTCGCCCGACGGGGCGGGGGCCCAAGTCGCGATGCGCAATGCGATCAAGATGGCCGGCATCGAGCAGACGCAGATCGGCTATGTCAACGCCCATGCCACCTCGACTGCAGTTGGCGATGCGGCGGAGCTGGCGGGCATCGGCGCGGTGTTCCCGGGTCGGGGCAAGGACCTGGCGATATCATCCACCAAGTCTGCCACCGGCCACATGCTGGGCGCGGCCGGGGCGATGGAGGCCGTTATCTCGGTCCTGGCCCTGCGGGAAGGCCTGTTGCCGGCATCGATCAATATCGTCGACCCGATGGACGAAGCCGCGGCATTCGATCTGGTCGCCAATGAGCCCAAGGCCAAGGCGGTGGACTATGTCCTTTCCAATTCCTTCGGCTTTGGTGGCGTCAATGCCGCGCTGGTCTTTGGCAAGGCCCCAGCCTGATTGCTACTTAGCCGGCAGGGTGGCGACGAAGCTGCGGGCCAGTTCGATCCAGTCGAGCAGAACGTCGTCGTCTTCCAGCACGTCGCCGGTCACTTCAATGAAGCCCGACATGGTGCGGGCGCCCATGGTCATCGGTCGGGCGCCCGGCAAAGCCAGGGCATGCTGGTAGCGATCCTTGCCGACGCGCACCAGCATGCCGCCGTCTTTCGTGGGGCCGACCAGCATGTTGCCATCGAGCATGAAGCAGCGGCCACCGAACATCTTCTGCTGGGTGATGCGAGGAAGCGCGCCAAGATGGCTGCGGATGCGGTCGGACAGTTCCTCGGAGGCCAGGCTCATCGCCCGGTTCCCTGCCGGTAGGTGTCGTGCCGGGGCAGGTGATCGGCGACCAGGTCCCAGGCCTGCTGACTGCGCGCAAAGATCAGCTGATTGGGCGCGAACCAGTCATTCTGGCCCGCAAAGAAGCCCACGGGAATCATCCGCACGTCGGGCGCCCGCGATGACCGGCCATAAAGCGGCGTCCCGCAATCAGGGCAGAAGTGCCGCGTGAAGGTCGCGCCCGAATCACTTGGCCTATCAAAGGATTTTGCGTTTCCGACCAGGAAGAGCGCGTCGGCGGAGACAAGGGCCACGCTGGCATGGCCCGAGCCGGTAGCGCGCTGGCAGTCGAGGCACGAACACATCAGCATGGACAGAACCGGCCCGCGAACCGACATTTCGACGCGGCCACAGGCGCATCGCGCCGTGACTGCAATGGTTGGGCGGTTCATGCTGCTCATGGGGCGAGGCTGGCACGCTGTTTCCACCCCGGCAAGGGCCGACTTGCCTTTGTGCGTCACACTGGCGACAGTGCGCCGCTCACCGGAGGCGGCATGGCGCTCTATCCCGACTATCCGATCCGTACTGACCGGCTCGTACTGCGTCCCTTTAACCGGGGAGACGTCGACGCCGTCTTTGCCTATCGGCGCCGGGAGGATGTGGCGCGCTACCTGTTCGATGTTCCCCTGAGCCGGGAAGAATGTGCCCTGGCGGTGCAACAGCGGATAAGCCAAGTGGCGCTCGAAGCCGAAGGTGACAAGATCATTCTGGCGGTTGAACTGGCCGAGAACGGCGCCCTCATCGGCGAAGTTTCGCTGATCTGGCGCAGCGTCGATGCACGGCAGGGAGAGGCCGGCTGGATCTTTGATCCGCAATACCACGGGAAGGGCTACGCAACCGAGGCGGCCAACGCCATTCTCGATCTGGCATTCGGGCCCGGCGACATCCACCGGGTCGCCGCGCGTTGCGACGTACGCAACGAAGCCTCGTGGCGGCTCATGGAGCGGCTGGGCATGCGGCGGGAGGCGCATTTCCGCGAGCATGCGTTGTTCAAAAGCCAATGGGATGAAGAGTTTATCTACGCGCTGTTGTGGCAGGAATGGCGGGCATTGCGGGCCGAACAGAAGTCGATCTGAATTCGAAAAAAACTACCGCTATCGAGGGAAGGATATTTCAAGCGAGCGCAGGAACTTCCCGAAATCCGGTGACGTTGTGGGGCTAGACCAGTTCTGGTTCAGGGGAGCACAATTCATGTCGTCACTGTCACTGCCCATTGAGACGGATAGGCTCAGCTTGCGGACCTTTGAGCGCGGCGACCTGGACGCGCTGGCCGCTTATCATGCTCTGCCGTCCGTGCAGCGCTACGTTTTCAGTCGCACGCGCGACGTGACGGAGGTGGCTGGCGCCCTCAACATTATGCGCAGCCATGTGAGCCTGCAGCGCCCTGGTGACACTCTGACGCTGGCTGTGGTCCGAAAGGGTGACAAGCGGCTCATCGGCCATGTGTCGCTGCATTGGTCAGATGCCACGGCCGGGCAGGGCGAGGTGCGTTTCTGCATCAATCCGGCCTTCGCAGGGCAGGGCTATTGCCGGGAAGCGATCGGCGCCATGTTCGACCTGGCCTTCGATCATTTCCGCATTCACCGCCTGTTCGTGCGCAGCGATGGCCGCAACCATCACTCCATCAAGCTGATGCAGCAGCTGGGCATGCGGCTTGAGGCCCATTATCGCGAGCATGCCCTGTTTCAGGGCGAGTGGGACGAGGAACTGCATTTCGCCATTCTTGATCGCGAATGGCAGCGGTCCGCCAAGGTGAGCGACCTGCCGCCACGGCACCGTGTCGCCTGAATTGCCCTCTGGGCGCAAAACCGGGTATGAGCGCCTGATCTTACTGGATTGGGCGCCATGGCCGGGACTGACACTTCCATCAAAATAGAACTGCTGCCGTCTCCGGCGGTGATCTTGTGCGAGCCGCAGCTGGGCGAAAACATCGGCACTGCTGCGCGCGCCATGGCCAATTTCGGCCTTTGGGACCTGCGCCTGGTGCGTCCGCGCGACGGCTGGCCCAATGAGAAGGCGGTGGCTGCGGCCTCGCGGGCCGATCACGTCATCGAACGGGTTCGTGTGTTCGACACCCTCGAGGCGGCTATCGCCGACCTGACCCTGGTGCTTGCTACCACCGCGCGCTCACGCGACATGCAGAAGGAAGTCATCGGTCCGGACGAGGCGGCGGAGCGGATGGCGGCTCAGGTTGGTCTCGGCAAGGGTGTCGGCCTGCTGTTCGGGCGCGAGAAGTGGGGCCTGCTCAACGAAGAGGTGGCCCTGGCCGACACGATCGTCACCCTGCCGGTCGAGCCTGCCTTCGCCTCGCTCAACATTGCTCAGGCGGTGCTGCTGATGGCCTATGAGTGGCGCCGGCACAGCGCTTTGGGCACCAAGCTGCCCTTCAGCGATGCCATGGCCGAGGTGGCGCCGCGTGAGGAACTGATTGGTCTGTTCAGTCACCTCGAAGCCACCTTGGACGGCTCGGGCTTCTTCACCGCACCCGACAAGCGTCCGACTGTCATCAATAACCTGCGCACCATGCTGGAGCGGGGCAAGTTCACCAGCCAGGAGATCCGCACATTGCGTGGCGTGATCTCGTCGATTGACCGCCGGCACGAGAGGCCCAATCCGAACCGGCAGAAGCCGGCCTCGAAAGCCGACTGAGAATCGTTCAACCGGAACGGTTTGACGCCAATTCGGCTTTGACTGTGCGTCAGCGCCATGGCACTCCCGTTGCATGAGCACAGCTTCTCCCGCAGACCCCTCCCGGCTTGCCTTCAGCTACAAGGGCTTCCGCTTTTTCTGGCTGACCACGCTGCTGGTCAGCTTTGCCGTCCAGATCATGTCGGTGTCGATTGCCTGGCAGATTTACGACGTCACCGGGAATGTGTTCCTCCTCGGTCTGGTGGGTCTTTGCCTTTTCCTGCCGGCCCTGCTGCTCATCCTCGTTACGGGGCTGACCGCCGACCGTTTCAATCGTCGCGTGATCATGGCCGTCTGCTTGTCGATAGAGCTGATCTGTGCGCTGGGCTTCCTCGCCTTCGTCTCGGCCCAGGCCCATGAGGTCTGGCCGATTTTCGGCATACTGATCGTGCTTGGCACGGCAAGGGCGTTCTGGGGGCCCGCCGCGCAGTCGCTAGCGCCCAACCTGGTGCCGCCGGAGGCCCTCAGCAACGCCATCACCGTCAACGCCTCGGCCTGGCAATTTGCCTCGATCATGGGACCGGCCGCTGGTGGCCTGCTCTATGGCATCGCGCCCACGGTGGCCTTCGGCACCGGCGCTGTCCTGTTGATCATCGCCGTGGTCTGCGTCCTGCTGATACCCAAGCCGGCGCAGCGCGAATCGCATCAGGCGACCAGCCTCGAGACGATTTTCGGCGGCTTCCGGTACATTTTTTCCAACAAGGTGGTGCTGGGCGCCATTTCGCTGGACATGTTCGCCGTGCTGATGGGCGGCGCCGTGGCGCTGCTGCCGGTCTATACCAAGGACATTCTGCATGCCGGCCCGCAGGAACTCGGCCTGTTGCGTGCGGCCCCGGGTATCGGCGCCATCGTCATGGCGCTGTTCCTCACCCGCTTTCCCATCCGCGACCATGCCGGCAAGCTGCTGTTCCTGTTTGTCGGGCTGTTTGGGTTATTCACCTTGGTCTTCGGTCTCTCGACGACCGTGTGGATTTCGATTCCCGCGCTGGCGCTGGTCGGGGCGTCCGACATGGTCAGTGTCACCATTCGCGAAACGATCATGCAGCTGTGGACGCCCGAAGAGGTGCGCGGCCGGGTCAACGCGGTGAACTCCGTGTTCATCGGCGCGTCCAACGAGCTGGGTGAGTTCCGGGCCGGAACGGTCGCCCATTTCATCGGGCCGGTCGCCGCGGTGGCCATCGGGGGCATCGGTGCCATCGCGGTGGCGGTGATCTGGAGCCAGCTTTTCCCCGGTCTTCGCGATCAGCGGACACTCGACAAGAAGATGGCCTGACGGCACAGTGCGTTGGCGTTCATCGGACCTTGCCATGCAGCCCACCAACTTCCTCTATCTTCTGACCCCGCCGCGTCCAACCTTTCTCCGGGATGCGACGCCCGACGAGATGGCCATCATGGGCAAGCACCGGGCCTATCTGGAGGCCGCGGCGGCCAGCGGTGGTCTGATGGTAGCCGGGCCGACACTGGATGGCGTCTATGGCGTGGGCATATTGACGACGGGCGACATCGCCGAGGCCGAACGCTTCGCCGCAGGTGATCCAGTGGTCAGCTCCGGGCTCATGCAATATCGCTTGCATCCATGGATGGCGAGCATTCGCGCCCCCGGCTTGTAACCGGCCGGCGTCGTTGCGCTTGACGCCGCGCGCCTATGGCTTTAAGAGGCCGCTACCTATCGGAGCCCAAGGGCTCATAGGCGCACCCGGGATCTCCTGTCTATTTGGGATCTGTCGGCCACCCGCAAGGGCGGCAGAGGAGGGCGCGATCCATTTCAACTCGCGCTTGGCTCCGGCCATGCGCCAAAGAAGGATACGCGATGTCGAAGCGTCATTCAGTCAAGTACAAGATCGATCGCCGTCTTGGCGAAAATATCTGGGGCCGTCCGAAGTCCCCGCTCAACGCACGCGCCTATGGCCCCGGCCAGCATGGCCAGCGCCGCAAGGGCAAGCTCTCGGACTACGGTCTGCAGCTCCGCGCCAAGCAGAAGCTCAAGGGCTATTACGGTTCGGTCACTGAAAAGGCGTTCAAGCGCCTCTACACCGAAGCTGCGCGCGTCAAGGGCGACACCGGCGAGAACCTGATCGGCCTGCTCGAGAGCCGTCTGGACGCGATCGTCTACCGCGCCAAGTTCGTTGCCACCGTGTTCGCCGCCCGCCAGTTCGTTTCCCATGGCCACATCCTGGTAAATGGCAAGCGCGTCAACATTCCGTCCTACCAGGTCAAGGTTGGCGACAAGATCGAAGTGCGCGAGCGCTCCAAGCAGCTCACCGTGCTGATCGAAGCCACCCAGCTGGCCGAGCGCGACGTGCCGGACTATGTCGAAGTCGACCACAACAAGATGGTTGCCACCTTCGCCCGCGTCCCGGGTCTCAGCGACGTGCCATACCCGGTCCAGATGGAACCGAACCTGGTCGTCGAATTCTACTCGCGCTAAGCGAAGTCGGATATCGGAATTGGAAAGGGCCGCCCGAGAGGGCGGCCCTTTTTGTTTGTGCTGTGAGACCTCATGGTGAGCTTGTCGAACCACGAGGTCGGGTACGCCGATGCTGCCACGACCTCGTCCTTCGACAGGCTCAGGATGAGGTCTGTTAAGAGACCTCATCCTTCATTGCGCGACCTAGATCGTCGCAGCCGCGCCGATGTCTTCCTTGATCGGCTCCTGGTCGTGAGGGATGTAGCTCTCGAAACGATGGAGACGCATGTAGATCGACTGCAGTTCCACGATGGTGGTCCAGGCCCGCGCGAAGAACTGGAACGAGGAGGCCACTTCGCCGAAGGCGTTCTGCACCTGTTGGTAGAGACCCAGCGTGATCGTGCCGGCCAGGATGGACGGCGACAGCGTCAGCAGCGGCACGTAGCCGGCCACCTGAAGGTAAGCGTAACGCGCCAGGTTGAAGTAGGTGTAGTGGAAGTAGAGCCGGAAGTAGTTCTTCTGCACATTGGCGAAGAGCATTCGGAAGGTTGGCGGATCGGCACGCTGCGGATCGTCCTCGCCATAGACGAGCTCCTTGCGCAGTGCCGCTTCCACCTTCTGGTTCTCGAAGTTGAGGCCAGGCAGCCTTATGCCGACGATCCAGAGCAGGGCGGTACCAAAGGCGGAGACGACAAGAGCAATCCAGACGAGGCTGCCGGGGACATCGCCGAAGATCGGCACTTCGGTGACGCTCTGGGACAGGTTCCACAGGATCGGCAGGAAGACGACCAGGGTCAGGAGCGAACTCATGAAGCTCGATCCGAGATCTTCCACGATGGAGGCGAAGCGCATCGTGTCTTCCTGCACGCGCTGTGCCGCGCCTTCGGTGCCGCGGAGCGATGGCCAATAGGCCATGTAGTAGGACGTCATCGCCTTGCGCCAGCGGAACACGTAGTGCGAGTTGAAGAAGGCCAGCAGCACCAGGAAAATGATGTTGGGCAGCAGGACCAGCATCAGGGTGACGACGTAAGGCCAGTACTCCTCGGGACTAACCGAGCCGGGCTCGCTCAGCGCGCGTTGCAGGACGTCGAAGAAGCTGCCCTGCCAGTCATTGAGAAAGGCGCTGAGCTGCACCTGGCTATAGGTCGAGAGGAACAGGACGGAACTGCCCACCACCGACCACCAGTACCATTCGTTGCGCTTGTAGACGTACCAGAAGGCGCAGAAGGCCACGGTGCAGAGGAATATGTACCAGTATTCCCAGATGCGGCCTCCATTGAGGAAGTTGGTGTCCTCGGCGACGCAAGCGGCAGTTGCTGTCGACGCGGGTGCCGCCGGCGCTGCACTTTCAGTGCTCGCCGGAGCGTTGGGATTGGTGACCGCGGCGCCGGCAGTCGGATCGGCCACGGCGTCGTCGGCCACGGTGGCCTGATCGGCGGGGGTTTCGGCAGGCGCGCAGATGGCTGGCGCCAGGAACCTGTCGATGCTAATGACCGAGCGCACCGGGTCGCCGGCGAACTGATACAGCAGCGTGGTCAGCAGCATCCAGATGACCGCGGAGCTGAAGAAAATCTTGGGGACGGGGAAGAAGGATCGAAACACCGCGCGACTCCTGGGTGCCGAGGGAATGGGGTCATCTAACTGTCGCTTTTGGAGTAAAGCAAGGAACGGAAATTAATCTTCGGTAAGGTTTGCGACCTGCGGTTTTCCTTCCCCTTGGGGGCAGGGGGCGCTATCAGCTACGCCATGACATCAAAGAGAGTTTCGCCATGAGTGAGGTCATGGAGGCGCCGGCAGACGAAGCCGAAACCGGCGGCCACCCGATCTATGCCCGGGCCCCGCGCAGCGGCGAGTTCAACAAGCTGCGCAAACGGCTGATCCGCAATACCCGCGAGGCGCTGGACAAGTTCGCCATGGTGCGGCCGGACCAGAAGTGGCTCGTGGCGCTGAGCGGCGGCAAGGACAGCTACAGCCTTCTGGCTTTGCTGCTCGACCTCAAGTGGAGGGGCATGTTGCCGGTGGAGTTGCTCGCCTGCAATCTCGACCAGGGGCAGCCGAACTTCCCAAAACATATCCTGCCCGAATTCCTTGCTGGCCTGGGGATTCCGCATCGGATCGAGTATCGGGACACCTATTCCATCGTGACCGACAAGCTGCCGGCGGGGGCAACTTATTGTTCGCTGTGCTCGCGGCTGCGGCGCGGCAATCTCTACCGCATCGCGCGGGAGGAGGGGTGCACGGCCCTGGTGCTGGGGCATCATCGCGACGACAGCCTCGAAACCTTCTTCATGAACATGTTCCATGGCGGGCGCCTGGCGGCCATGCCGCCGCGCCTGCTCAATGACGAGGGCGACCTCGAAGTCCTGCGGCCACTGATCTACTGCGCCGAGGACGACCTGCAGCGGTTCTCCGACGCGATGGCCTTCCCCATCATCCCCTGCGACCTGTGCGGCAGCCAGGATGGGCTCGAACGCAATGCGATGAAGGCCATGCTCAATGACATCGAAAAGCGCATGCCCGGCCGCAAGGATGTGATGATCCGCGCGCTGGGCAATATCAATGCGAGCCACATGCTCGACACCAAGCTGTTCGACTTCGCCAGCCTCTTCGACAAAAGGACGCCTAAGTGAATTTTGACGTCATGGAACTGGCCGCTATCCTGCGCGATGCGGCCCGGTCGGAGGCCTTGCCACGCTTCCGCCGCCTCGATACCGACATGGTCCGGATCAAGACCGAGGCCATTGACCTCGTGACCGAAGCCGATATCGCCACCGAGAATGTCATCAAGGCCCGCGTTGCCCAGTGGATGCCCGAGGCGCTGTTCGTGGGCGAGGAGTCGGTCGCGGCCGACCCAGCTCTGCTGCCCCGATTGGCGACTGCGGACCTCGCCATCGTGGTCGACCCCATCGACGGCACCGCCAATTATGCGGCCGGCCTGCCGCTCTTTGCCACCATGGCTTCGGTGGTGTCCAAGGGCGAGACCATTGCCGGCATCATTTATGATCCGATGGGCGACGACTGGGTCATGGCCGAGAAGGGGAGTGGCGCCTGGTGGCGCCGGCCCAATGGCGAAGCCGTGCGGATGCGCATTGCCGAGCCGCTGCCGCTGGCCGAGATGGTCGGCATGGCCTCGGTTGCCTTCATGCCGGCCGCTGCCCGACCGCAGGTGCTGGCCAATTCCAGCAAGGTCCGACTGATGTCGAACTATCGCTGCGCCGGCCACGAATACCGCACCTTCGTTTCGGGCCACGCCCAGTTCATGAGCTACAACAAGCTGATGCCCTGGGACCACCTGGCGGGCACGTTGATGAGCCAGGAAGCCGGCGGCTATGCCGCGCGCCTCGACGGCGGGCCGTACCTTCCCAGCCATGTCGATGGCGGCCTGCTGGTGGCGGTGGACAGACCCAGCTGGGAAGAGCTACGGCGCGAGGTGTTCGTCTTTTAGGGCGGAGCTTCCCACGACCTGGATCGTCACCCTCGGGTCAAGCCCGAGGGGTGACGCCCAATGGGCGGCTACCCCGCCAGCGCCCCGGCCGCCGCCTCCACGGCGCCCGACCCGTGCGCAATTTCCAGCGCCTGCATGCCCGCTTCCATCGTCGCCAGCACGCCCAGCGTCATATGGGCGTTCACATGGCCCATATGACCGACGCGCAGGAAATCCTGGTAGGCAGGTTCTGATGGCAGCGCCATGCCGAGCCCTATGCCCAGCGTCACGCCAGCTTCAGCCTCCAGCCAGCGCCGCAAGGCGCCGGCGCCGCCACCGGGGATCGTCGCCGCCGTCACCGACCAGCCGCGGCTTGCCGGGTCGGCGACGTTAAGCGCAATGCCCGAGCCCTTGCCCCAGGCGTCGAACGCTGCCCAGACAGTGCTAGCCAGCCGCCGATGGCGCTGCCACACCTGTTCCAGGCCCTCTTCATGCAGGATCATGGTCAGCGCTTCGCGCAAGCCGTAGAGGTGGTGGGTCGGCGCTGTGCCGCCGAAATATTGCCAGAACTCGGTGCCGGTGCCGCGCGGCTTCCAGTCCCAATAGGGCGTGACCAGATCAGCGCGCTTTGAGGCTTCCAGCGCCTTGTCGGAAAACCAGACGAAGCCCAGGCCCGGCGGCAACATCAGGCCCTTCTGGCTGGCGCCGATCAGCACGTCGATGCCCCATTCATCCATGCGCAGCTCGTCGCAGCCGAGCGATGCGATGGCGTCCACGGCCAGGAGGGCCGGGTGACCAGTCGAGTCGATGGCGGCGCGAATGGCGGCGATGTCGTTGCGGGCGCTCGAGGCGGTGTCCACATGGGTCACCAATACGGCGCGGATCTCGTGGGCTTTGTCTGCCCGCAAGGCGTCGGCGATGCGCTCGGGCTCGGCGGCGCGGGACTTGCCGAAGTCGATGATGTCGATCTTGACGCCCAGTCGCTGCAACCACTCCGACCAGCCGTGGCCGAAGCGTCCGGTCGCGGCCAGCAGCGCCCTGTCTCCACGCGAGAACATGTTGGAATTGGCCGCCTCCCAGGCCCCGTGACCATTGGCGATATAGATCGCCACATGCTGGCGGGTCATCGCTATCAGGCGCAGATCGGGCAGCATGGCGCGCACCATGTCGACGATCTCGCCCTCATAGATATTGGGCGCGCTGCGATGCATGGCGTTGAGCACACGATCGGGCGAGACGGACGGGCCAGGAATGGCGAGATAGGAACGGCCGGTGGTAATGGGCATGGGGGCTCGGAGTAGGAGGCAGGCGAAGGGTATCAGACCGGACTCGCGGGTGCCGATCAACCGCATTTGGCTTATGGGGCTCATCAAGACCGGTGATGGGCTCTGCGGTCTCGGCCAATCGCCTTCAGCCCACCCACCCCCGCGGGTGACGATCGAATGGGGGGATGCGGCACTGACCTCATGCCCCTTGCCACGACTCATAAGTCTGTGCTTATGTGTTGGCATGAGTGATGCCGATATCTTCAAAGTGCTGGCCGACCCAACCCGCCGGGCGGTGCTGGAGCGGCTTGCGTCAGCCGAGATGACCGCGACCGAGCTGCGGGAGGGCTTTGCCATTTCGCAGCCGGCGATGAGCCAGCACATTGCTGTGCTGCGCGGGGCGGGGCTGATCAGCGAGCGCCGCGAGGGGCGCTATGTCAATTATCGCGTCGAGCCGCAGGGCATGGCGCCATTGCATGAATGGCTCGCGCGCTACCGGGCCTTCTGGCCAAGCCGGATCGACGGGCTCAAGGACCTGCTCAAGGAGATGGATCAATGACCGACACGGATGCGCTGGTATTCGAATGCGCGCTCGATGCGCCGCCCGAAAAGGTCTGGCGGGCGCTGACCATCCCCGAATATCTCGAACGCTGGCTCAAGCCGACGCAGGAGATCGACCTGGCGGTGGTGACGGCCGAAGAAAACAAGAGCCTCACCTATCGCTGGCGCGAAGGTGGGCAGGGCGCCATCATCGGCATGGAGGATAGCCTCGTTACCTTCGAGCTGACGCCGACCACCGATGGCGGCACCTGGTTCAAGCTGACCCACGCGCCGATGGCGGTGCCGGCGGCGGCCAACAGCAATGTGGCCGGTGTGATGATGATGGCGGCTTAGCTCAAGACCTCGTCCTGAGCTTGTCGAAGGACGAGGTCGAACGAGTGGGGGTCCGAGTGCCACGACCTCGTGGTTCGACAGGCTCACCATGAGGTCCACTCGGTAAACGCCAAGAAATACCCCCACCCAAATTCCCTCCCCAGGGGGAGGGAGGCGATGGGGTACGTCCTGGGCTCGGGCCCAATCCACCCAATCAACCAACAGGAGAATCGCCGATGCGCGACATGATGCAGCTCGTCCCTATGGTCGTCGAACAATCGACGCGCGGCGAACGAAGCTTTGATATTTATTCCCGGCTGCTGCGGGAGCGGATCATTTTCGTCAATGGCGAGATCGAGGACACGATGGCTTCGCTGGTCTCGGCCCAGTTGCTGTTCCTCGAGTCGGAAAATCCCAACAAGGAAATCTATCTCTACATCAACTCGCCCGGCGGCGTGGTGACCTCGGCGCTGGCCATGTATGACACGATGCAGTTCATCAAGGCGCCGGTTGGAACGCTGTGCATGGGATCGGCGGCCTCGGCAGCGACCGTATTGCTGGCGGGGGGCGAGGCCGGGCAGCGTATCTGCCTGCCCAGCGCATCGATCATGCTGCATCAGCCCAGCGGCGGCTATCAGGGCAAGGTGACCGACATCCTGATCCATGCCGAGGAGAGCCTGCGGCTCAAGCGGCTGATCAACAACATCTATGCCAAGCATTGCGGGCGGAGCTACGAGGAGGTCGAGGCGGCGCTGGAGCGGGACAAGTACATGACCGCCGAGCAGGCCCGGGACTGGGGCCTGGTCGATCACGTCCACAGCGACCGCAGCCAGATCGAGGGTCCGGCTGCGACCGAGTAGCTAGTGCTCGCCGACCGGGACCGCCTGCGGGCTGGCATGGGCATATTGCTCGCCCACGCCGAACAGGCGGCCCTTTTCGGCGACCAGGACGCAAACCAGCGCCAGGGCGCCGAAGCCCAGATAGCCAAGGGCGGCGGGAACGGTGGTGCCGTCGAACTGCTGGCCGACATAGCTGCCCAGGATCGCGCCGCCCACGGTCTGGACGAAGCCGAAGACGGCCGCTGCGGTTCCGGCGACCGCGCCAAGCGGCTCCATGGAGAGCGAGTTCATGTTGGCTGAGCACCAGCCGAAGCTGAACATGATGATGGCCAGGAGGCTGAAGAACAGCCAGAGCGGCAGAAAGCCGATCATCGCCAGACCGAGCCAGACGGCGGAAAAGCCGGTAAAGCTCAGGACGGCGCAATGGGACAGACGGCGCATGCCGATGCGGCGCACGATGCGTGAATTGGTAAAAGACGACACCGCCATCAGGCCCGCCATGGCGGCGAAGGCCACCGGGAAGTAGACGCCCAGCCCGTAGATATCGACATAGATCTGCTGGGACGAATTGATGAAGCCGAACAGTGCGCCAAACAGGAACATCCCGGCCAGGCCATAGGAAAAGGCCACGCGGTTGGTGAAGACGAGGACGAAGCCGGCTAACACGGCTTTGACACTCAGCGGACGGCGCGCCGCCACCGGGAGGGTTTCCGGCAGGCGGACGAAGGTCCACAGCCAGAACGCGCTGGCCAGCAAGCCCATGAAGATGAAGATGTTGTGCCACTCGCCCATCAGTAGGATGACCTGGCCGATGCCCGGCGCGATGATCGGGATGGCCATGAACACCATGAAGGTCAGCGACATGACTTCGGCCATTTCGCGGCCCGAATAGCGATCCCGCACCACGGCGGTGGCGATGACGCGCACGCTGGCGGCGCCCATGCCCTGGATGAAGCGCAGGATCAGCAGTATCGCGAAGCTCGGGGCGAAAATGGCGGCTATGGCGGCGAGAATATAAATGCCCATGCCGACCAGCAGGGGGGCACGGCGGCCGAAGCGGTCAGTCAGTGGGCCGAAGCCAAGCACGGCAATGCCCATGCCGAGCATGTAGCTGGAAATGACATACTGGCGCTCATTCTCGCTGGTGACGCCCAGCGCCTCACCCATATAGGGCAAAGCCGGCAGCATGACGTCGATGGCCAGGGCATTGATGGCCATCAGCGCGGCCATCAACGCAATGAATTCAGGGCGCGAGAGAACCCGCGTGAAATGATCGGACATGGAAATGATCTCGGAATAGTCGCCAGAAATGCCGGCGTCGGAGTATGGCGCGGACCATGAACTCCGAAGCCGGCTTTGGCAAGCTTTGATCGGCAGGAAACGATGCTTCCGGCCGGGTTGAAAAGGTCAGGCCGGTTTAAGCACGAAGCTGGGGGCGCCACGCTCGTTGATGGGAATGTGGAGCGCCGCCGACGCCAGGCCGAGCACGATGCCCAGGTACCAGACGATGCTGTAGGAGCCCGTCTGGTCGTAGACGAAACCACCCAGCCAGACCCCGGTAAACGAGCCGATCTGATGGCTGAGGAAGGCGACACCGTAGAGCATGCCCATATAGCGGGCACCGAAGAACAGGCTCACCAGCCCTGCCGTCAGCGGCACGGTGGATAGCCACAGCAGGCCCATGGCGGCGGCAAAGGCATAGGCAGTCACCTCGCTGACCGGGATCAGCAGGAACAGGCCGATCGCCACTGCGCGGGAGAAATAGATGGTAGCCAGCAGCATCTGCTTGGGCAGCCGGCCACCCAGATAGCCGGCCAGCAGCGAGCCAATGATATTGAAGAGACCGATCACGGCAATGGTCCAGCTGCCCACTTCAGGCGACAGGCCGCATTGCACCAGATAGGCCGGCATGTGGACGTTGATAAAGGCCAGGTGGAAGCCGCAGACGAAGAAGCCGATGACCAGCAAACGATAGGAGCCGTAGCCCCAGGCCTTGGCCAGGGCCTCCATGAAGGGCAAGTCGGCCTGGCCTGTGGTGTTCTCGGTGCGGCCACGCAGCGCATAGCTTAGCGGAATGATCAGCAGTATCGCCGTGGCAAGATAGATCAGGGCGGACTGCCAGCCGAAGGCATTGATGAAGCCCTGGCTGATCGGCGCGAAGGCGAATTGGCCGAAGGACGAGGCCGCGGTGGCGACACCGAAGATCAGCGAGCGCTTTTCCATCGGCACCGAGCGGCCGAAGGCGGCCATCACCACCGAGAAGGAGCAGACGGCAATGCCGACGCCGGTGACGATGCCGGCAGTCAGCGTTATCAGCCCGGCATCGGGCGAGAAGGCCATGCCCAGGACGCCCAGGCCGTAGAGCGCCGCGCCGGCTGCCACGGTTCGGCCGGTGCCCACACGATCGGCAAAGGCACCGGCGAAGGGTTGTGCGATGCCCCAGGCCAGGTTCTGGATCGCCATGGCCATGCCCCATTGCTCCCGCGTGAGGCCGAGATCGGCCGTCATAGGCAGGGTGAACAGGCCGAAGCTGGTGCGGACGCCGTTACCGATGGCGGCGATGATGCAGCCGGCAATGATCAGCACAAGCAGAGGGACCGCGGGGCGAAGCGAGGGCGTGTTCATGGGAAGCATCCAGAAGGTGGACGTTCTATCTACGCCCGCGGCATCATCACGCAAAGCAATATTGCCTAATGGCAGGCATCAAATCCGGTGATAGGTCCGCAAACGGCAACGCCGGGCACGAGGCCCGGCGCAACACGGAAATCGGCAAGAAATCAGGCGGTCTGCTTGACCGCGATGCCGGCATTCTGCAGGTGGGTCTGGAGTTCACCGACCTGGAACATCTCGCGCACGATGTCGGCGCCGCCGATGAATTCGCCCTTCACATAGAGCTGCGGAATGGTTGGCCAATTGGTGTAAGCCTTGATGCCATCACGCAATTCGGCGCTTTCGAGCACGTTGGCGCTGCCATATTCGAGGCCGAGATAGTTCAGGATCTGCACGACCTGGCCGGAAAAGCCGCATTGCGGAAAGTCCGGCGACCCCTTCATGAAGAGGAACACGTCGTTGTTCTTCACCTTGTCGTCGATGAAGGCGTTGATGTCGGTCATGGCGAAAACCTTTCGATAGGGCGGGGTCAAGGCCCGCTTGCTGTTGCCCTTAAATAGGACAGGACTCGGGCGCTGTCGAGATCACCATCGGCGATAGCCGATCATTCCTGCGTCAGCGGTTTTTCGAGCGTGGCATCGGCCATCAGCAGGCCGCCGCGACTGGGATACATGGCTCGGCCGGTGACCACGTAGCCATGCGCCTGGTAAAAGTGCACTGCAGGCAGGCTGGAATGGATGTGGGAGAGCGTCACGCCATTGCGGCGCAGGGCGTCCTCGCCGTGGCGGAGCAGCAGCGAGCCTATGCCGCGGCCCTGCTGGTTGGGGTCGACATAGAGGCCGAGGATGCGCTGGGCGTTCCAACTGCAGAAGCCGATGACGGCGTCGTTGTCGACGGCAAGAATGAAGGTTTCTCCGCCGTCGCGGGACCGGGCGTAGCCCTCGGCGGTCAGCCCATGGGCCCAGCTCAGCCGCTCGGTCTCGGTGTAGAACTGATCGCCGGTGGCGAGGATGGCGCCGGTGTGGATGGCCAGCAGAGCAGGGCCGTCGCTATCGCGGAAGTCGCGCAGGGTGATGGAGGTCATGCCAGCCGCTCGGCGATCCAGGGATGGTTTGTGCAATCGGCGTCGGCGTCGAACAGCACCGCTTCCCAGCCGTGTTTGCGGGCGCCCTCGATGACTTTGGGGGTGTCGTCGAAGAACAGTGGTGGCTGGGACTGTGGGCCGATGCGGTGCTCGATGAAATCGAAGAAGCCCGGCTCGGGCTTCCGCACGCCGGCGCGGGCCGAATAGAAGATGTCCTCGAACAGCTCGCCCAAACCGAGGGTGTACCATAGCCACTGCGCTCGCGTGTGGTCCTGATTGGTCGCCAGGTAGAGGCGAACATCCGCGCTTTTCTTGAGCTGCCGGATGGTCTGGATAAGTCCGGCATTCAGTCGGCTGTCATGGGTCAGCCAGTGCTGCGCGAACGCCATGGGCGAGCCTTTGAAGCCCAGGCCCGGCAGGCGCTTGTCCAGTGCCTCGATCATGGGCATTTGGCCGATGAGCACCTTCTTGATGAAGATGTCGTAGATGAACTCGGACTGGAAGCGCTCGGCGTCTATGCCGAGATCATGCAGCAGCTTATCCCAGCTTTGTCGCTGGTCTGGCCGGGCGTGATAGCCATGCACCAGCACGCCGTCGACGTCGAAGAACACGGCGCGGGTCATTGGATGCTCCTGGCTCAGGCCGAACGTTGCGGGCCGCGGGCGGGCATTGCGCCAAGCCCGACAAGCACTTCGCGGGGAATGTGCAGGTCCTGAATCACGTCATTGTGCCGGCGAAAACCGACCAGTTCGCGCTGCACGAAATACTCCCAGACGACCTTGCGCGCATGGGTCAGGTGATCGGCCCGGTCGTCGCCGGCCGATGCCAGCGCCGCGACGGCCTTGACCACGCGCTGTTCGGCGGCGCCGAGCGAGGACGCGCGCTCGGCCATGATTTCGTGCTCGATCGCCGCCGTTCCGGCGTCAGGCCTGACGGTACGGATCAGGTCGAGCGAGTCGCGCAGAGACATCAGTCCGGCGTCACCGTTTGCAACGCCAGCGCATGCAGCGCGCCACCCATGTCGCCCTGCAGGGCGTCGTAGACCAGCTTGTGCTGCTGAACACGGGTCTTGCCGCGGAACTGTTCGGATTTCACCGTCGCGGCCCAGTGATCGCCATCACCGGCCAGATCGCGAATCTCGATATCGGCATCGGGCAGCGCCGCCTTGATCCGGCGCTCGATTTCGCTGGCATCCATGGGCATTGACGCGACTCCTTGCTGGTGCCGGGAATAGCCGGCTATGCCCATGATATGGCACGGGGTGGGGGAGCCTTCAATATCGCGAGCGCGTCGTTCAGGGCGTGACGACGGGCTGCGCATCCTGCTCGGTGGAGAAGTTGGCGATGATGGAGTCGACTACGGGCCGAGCGTCGGCGGCCATTTCGGTGGCGTAGAAGCAGTCCAGGGTGTAGCCGTTGCCGGTATCGACCGTCTCGGTGTGAACCAGGGTGATCGGACCACCCTCGGAGCCTTCGCTGGTACCCTCATACTGCAGCGCCGGATTGCTCTGATAGCTGGTGACACGGCTGTCGCCGAGCGTGAAGCCCGGGAAAGTCTCGCTCCAGCCAGCGGCCACCGCTGTTGCATCCAGCGCTGCCAAGGCGCCTTCCGCGGTCCAGCCGCTGTCTTCGACGGGCACCACGGTCAGCACGCATTGCAGCGGCAGGGTGGGGTGGTTGATGGTCAGCGGGCCGCCCGGCTCGCCCGACGTTACCATCACTTCGGGGTAGAACAGCGTATAGGGCTGGTCGGGCAGTGGAGAGCCGCTGACCCCGGCTTCCTGCGCGATTGCGGCCACAGGCAGTCCGCAGAGGGAAAGGGCCAGAAGGGCGCCGATAGCCGGTTCAAATCTCATAACAATCTCCACAAAATGACGCCGCCCTTGGGAGCCAAAACACTCCAAAGAGCGGCGATCATAAGGCAGATGTCGTGATTATGCAGCCTCGCCGTCCATGTAGCTGGGGAACCAGCCTTCATGGGCCGCCTTGAGCGCCGAAACCGGCACCGGACGCGCCGCGCCAAGCACGAGGTCGGCGCCGCCGGTGGTGCCGATCCAGGGTGCGAAAACGCCGGCCGCCTCGGCCTCGCGCCAGAGCGCGGCGAGTGCCCCGCCCTGCGGGTCGAGGTTGACGGTGACCAGGTAGCGGCCCTGGTCTTCGCCGAAATATTGCAGGATCGGATCCTGATCGACCAGGTCGGTCACCTTGGCGCCGATGCCCGAAGCAACGGCCATTTCGGCCAGGCCAACGCCTAGGCCGCCATCGCTGAGGTCGTGACAGGCGGTCGCAATGCCCGAGCGGATCA
Organism: uncultured Devosia sp.; assembly: GCF_946479885.1. The sequence goes on along the minus strand of NZ_CAMLHM010000040.1, from coordinate 14,222 downwards.
GTTTGCGCACGAAGTCGCCGGTGCGGCGCTCATGAGCCAGGTCGACATGGGGCGCCGGACCGTCCTTGCGACCGAACAGGTCGCGCAGGTAGATCGACTGACCCAGATGGGTGCCGCGGCTGGCAGGAGAGCCGACCAGCAGGATGACCTGATCGGCGGCGGCAAAGCCGATACGCGCCATCTGGCTCCAATCGGGCAGGAGGCCAACGCCGCCAATGGTGGGGGTCGGCAAGATGCCGCGGCCATTGGTTTCGTTGTAGAGCGACACATTGCCCGAGACGATCGGGAAATCCAGCGCCAGGCAGGCCTCGCCGATGCCCTTGATGGCATAGACGAGCTGGCCCATGATTTCAGGGCGTTCGGGATTGCCGAAGTTGAGATTGTCGGTGGCGGCGAGGGGATCGGCGCCGGTCGCCGTCAGGTTGCGCCAGCATTCGGCCACGGCCTGCTTGCCGCCTTCATAGGGATCGGCCTCACAATAGCGCGGCGTTACGTCGGACGAGAAGGCGAGGCCCTTGGTGGCGTGGCCTTCGACGCGGATGACGCCGGCATCGCCGCCAGGGCGCTGCAGCGAATTGCCCTGGATCAGGGTGTCATACTGCTCGTAGACCCAGCGGCGCGAGGCGACCTGATGGCCGCCCACGAGCTTGAGCAGGGCATCTGCTACATCCATCTGCGGGATATCGTCGGCCGCCAGCGGCGCTGGCACCTTGGGCTCGACCCAGGGGCGATCATATTCAGGCGCCTCGTCGCCCAGTTCCTTGATCGGCAGGTTGGCGACTTCCTCGCCCTGCCACTTCACGCGGAAGCGCAGGTCGTCGGTGGTGACGCCAACGGTGGCGAAATCGAGCTCCCACTTCTCGAACACGGCGCGGGCAGCGGCTTCCTTCTCAGGATGCAGCACCATGAGCATGCGCTCCTGGCTTTCGCTCAGCATCATCTCATAGGGCGTCATCTGCGCTTCACGCACGGGCACTTTGTCGAGATCGAGCTCGATGCCGAGGTCGCCCTTGGCGCCCATTTCGACGGCCGAGCAGGTAAGGCCCGCGGCACCCATGTCCTGGATGGCGATGACGGCGCCGGTGGCCATCAGTTCGAGGCAGGCTTCGAGCAGGCGCTTTTCGGTGAAGGGGTCGCCGACCTGGACAGTCGGGCGCTTTTCCTCGATATCGTCGCCGAATTCAGCCGAAGCCATGGTCGCGCCGCCGACGCCGTCGCGGCCGGTCTTGGCGCCGAGATAGACCACCGGCAGGCCGACGCCTTCGGCCTTGGAGTAGAAGATCTTGTCGGTATCGGCGAGGCCGGCGGCAAAGGCGTTGACCAGGATATTGCCGTTGTAGCGCTCGTCGAACTCGACTTCGCCGCCAACGGTCGGCACGCCGAAGGCATTGCCGTAGCCGCCGACGCCGGCCACGACGCCGGAGACGAGGTGGCGGGTCTTCTCGTGGTCGGGTGAGCCGAAGCGCAGCGCGTTCATCGCCGCCACCGGGCGGGCGCCCATGGTGAAGACGTCGCGCAGGATGCCGCCGACGCCGGTCGCCGCACCCTGGTAGGGCTCGATGAAGCTTGGGTGGTTGTGCGATTCCATCTTGAAGACGATGGCCTGACCGTCGCCGATATCGACGACGCCGGCATTTTCGCCCGGGCCCTGGATGACGCGCGGACCTGTGGTCGGCAGGGTCTTGAGCCACTTCTTGGACGACTTGTACGAGCAGTGCTCGTTCCACATCGCCGAGAAGATGCCGAGCTCGGTATAGGTCGGCTCGCGTCCGATCAGGTCGAGAATCTTCTGGTATTCGTCGGGCTTGAGGCCATGATCGGCAACCAGTTCGGGGGTGATGCGGATGTCGTTGGGGAGGGTCATCAAGCAGCGTTTCCGTAGGGAGGCTCTGGAAAATATTCCATGAAGGTCTGGGTGGAGCGGGCGACATCGTCGCCGAAAAGGTGGCCGACGAGCCAGAGCGCCATGTCGATGCCGGCTGAAACGCCGGCGCCGGTCAGCACACGGCCGTCGCGGACATAGCGCAACTGCTCTTCGAGAATGGCCTTTGGCGCGGCGGCGCGGAAGAAGTCGAAGGCGTGGCGATTGGTGGTGGCGTGCTTGCCATCGAGAAACCCGGCCTTGCCGAGCAAAGCCGCGCCGGTGCAGACCGAGGTCTGCCAGGTTGCGGCGGCGAGGTAGGGCTTGAGCGCGGCGATGAACGCCTGGTCCTCGGCCAGTATGCGCGTGCCGCGGCCGCCGGGGATGAGCACAATATCGGTCTTGGGGGCCGCGCCGAAGGCGTGGTCGGCCACGACATAGAGGCCCTTGGCGCAGCGAATGGCCGGCTCGGGCCAGCCGACGGTGAACACATCAAGCGGTGCGCCGATCTGCTTGGCCATGGCGAAAACTTCCCATGGCCCGACGAAATCGAGCTCTTCGACGCCGTCGAAGATCACGATGCCAACGCTGACGGGCGCTGCGCTGTCAGGCATCGACGGCCACTCTGGGGCGGCCGAGCACCCGATCGAGCGCGATGGTGGCCAGGCACAGCACGGCCAGCGCGACCGACATATAGACGGCGTTGAGCAGCACCTGCGGGTAGCCGTGCTCCACGACATTGAGAATGGGGTAGGGGTATTGCTGCACCCAGACACCGCGCGCCATGATGTAGATGAAATAGACCAGCGTCGGCAGCAGCATCGCAGGCAGGTTGCTCCAGCGCAGGGCGCCATGGGGCTGTGCTACGGCCCACCACAGCAAATAGAGCGTGGGGCACAGGTAGTGCAGTATTGTATCGGCCAACTGGTCGAGGCCTTCGAGCGTATTGAGATGGCGCAGTACGAAGTAGACGTAGAGCGCGACCAGCGCGATATTGGCGGCCATCAGGCCGCGCACCAGCGGTCGACGAAACAGTGCTAACCGCGCGCTGGGCAATACTTCGGACAGGTAGACCAGTACCAGAGCGATATTGGTGAGGATGGTGTAGAAGGCGAAGAAGTGGCCGAGAAAGCCCGGCACGTCGCGGCCATTGGCGAAGGCCAGCTGCATCGAGAGCCAGAACTGCAGGACGAGACCGGCGGCGCCGAAGAGCAGCCCGAGCCAGGTGAGGAGCTTGCGCGGGTTGACGGGCGCGCGGGCACTCATCAGGCGGCGTTGCCCAGAAGGCCGGAGAACAGGGCCCGGCCATCGTCGCCGCCATGGGCGGCTTCGATCAGGTTTTCCGGATGGGGCATGAGGCCGAGCACGTTTTTCTGCTCGTTGAAGATGCCGGCAATGTCGTTGATCGAGCCGTTGGGATTGGTGCCTTCAGCGTAGCGGAAGGCGATCTGGCCTTCACCTTCCATTCGATCAAGTGTCGCACTATCGGTGAAATAGTTACCATCATGATGCGCAACAGGGCAGCGGAAGACCTGGCCCTGCTGGTAGCCACGGGTGAAACCGGTCGCGGCATTGACGACTTCGAGCTTGACCTCGCGGCAGACGAATTTGAGGCTCATGTTGCGCATCAGCGCACCCGGCAGGAGACCGGCTTCGATGAGGATCTGAAAGCCGTTGCAGACGCCCAGCACCTTGCCGCCGCGGGCGGCATGGGCGCGGACCTTGTCCATGATGGGCGAGCGCGCTGCGATGGCGCCGCAGCGCAGGTAGTCGCCGTAGGAGAAGCCGCCGGGGATGACCACCAGGTCGACTGCGGGCAGGTCGGCATCCTGATGCCAGACGGTCGCTGGGGCGGTGCCGGAAACCTTGGTCAGCGCCGCGATCATGTCGCGGTCGCGATTGAGACCGGGGAAGACGATGACTGCGGATTTCATCGGCTGGTCCTCGCTATGGGGGGTGCGAGGCCCTTGTGATGAGTCTTGCCGGAAAAGGCAAGGGCCGGGATTGCATATCCCGCCCCCACGCAGCCGAATGACCGACTATTGGGCGGGTGCAGCAACCGCTCGCGTTGGTGACCCGGCGGTGCCGGGCAGGTGGGCCCAGGCCGGGCGCTCGAACAGGAAGCCGCCAAAGCCGGTCCGCAGCACGAGCCAGTAGAGGATCAAGGGCGAGATGATGGAGATGGCCATGATGGAAAGGCTCAGCACCGTGGGCTCGTCGACACCCAGCTTGATCAGCAGCGTGCGCGAAATGCCCATGGGCAGCACGAAGACTACATAGATGATGAGGGACTTCGAGCCCATCCAGCGCAGCCAGTTCAAGAACGGCAAGCGGGTGAGGAGGGCGGCGATGACACAGAGCGCGGACGTGCCGGCCAGCGCCAGCAGCAGATGCACGCCCGGCAGGCCGGCATAGCCCATGACCGGGTGGATGGGATGCATGGTGAAGCCTGGCGAGAAGACCAGGGCGGCGTCGAGTATGGCCCAGATGGCCAGGCCAAGCAGCGCCAGCGCGGCATGATCGGCGGCCCAGCCGGCAAGGCGGAACACGGCAGGCGCCAGCACGTAGCCGGCATAGAAGAAGACGAAGTAGTGCGCGAACTGGTCGATCAGGTAGCTGCCGGTATGGATGGACAGCATCTGCAGCACGGCGGCAACACCGAACACCGCCCACTTTGGCACGTGCAGATCATGCAGCAGCTTGGTCACGGCGCCGACGACCGCCAGCATATAGATGAACCAGAGCACGCCATAGGGCTGGACGACCGCCCAGGCGATCTGCTCGAGGGCGCCAACCGGATCGGTCGCCAGCAGGCCGACTTTGAAGATGATGTGGATCAGCGCCCACAGCACATAAAAATAGAGGTAGTGCACGATGCGGCGATCGGCAAAGGCACGCCATGGGCGGTCGATGACCTGCGAGAGGAAAAGCCCCGAGATCAGGAAGAATTCGGGCATGCGGAAGGGCGTGGCAAAGGCGATGGCCCAATGGAGCGCGCCGACACCGCCGGTGTCTTCGCCGACACTGGAGGCTGCATACATCATCACCACCAGGAAGATGGAGAGGCCCTTGGCCATGTCCACCCATTCCAGACGTCTGTCCGCTCCCGCCATGATCTGCACCCCTCATCATTTGGGCGCAGCATAATGCAGCGATCGCTGGCGGGCGGCTAACGAGTCAGCGAGGGAAGGCAGAAACTCTTCGACCGGTAAGTTTTCGGCTAACGCGGCTCAATCGACCCGATAGGCCAGGAACTCGCCATTGTCGATGTTGGTCTTGCGCGCCAGCAGCGTGGTCGTGCGGCCGTGCTCGCCGAGATAGTCGAGGATGGTGCCGCAGGTCTCGCCGCAGAGCAGCCAATAGGGTCCTGCCCGCTCGGCCAGGGCCGGATCGATCGCATCGGCGGTCCGATTGCGCCAGTTGATGGGGCCGAGCAGCGAACCGTCATTGCCGCTGACCAGCGTGATGTTTTTGGTTGCGGCCATGGAGACGCCCGCCAGATCGGGCCAGGCGATCAACTGCCGGGCGGGATCAAAGCCGGCGCCGGCGTCGTGGCTGATCGCCGCGTAGAGGTCGGGTGCATTCCATGCCGGCGTCGCCAGTCGCTGTACGACGCCGGCAACGCCGAACGCGACCTGCGGCAGCAACAGTGCCAACAGCACCCAGCGGCGTCCCCTGAGGCCGGTGACCATGACGGCCATGAAGCAGAGCATGGTCATGAAGGCCGAGTGCCACGGATATTTGCCATAGATCGCCGCGGTGCCCAGGGCGAATGCCAGCAGCAATGCCAGCACGGTCATCAGGATCACCGGCTGCCGATAGAGGCCGACGATGAGCACGGCGATGGTCGCCAGGGCCAGCCACAGGCCGCGCAGCGGCTCGATCATGCCCACCCAGGACAGGTTATGCAGCGTGCCGGTCAGCAGGTCCGGCGTGGCGGGGCCGACAGTGGTGTTGCCGAGGCCGGACAGCAGGGCCAGGGCACCAAAGGCCAAGGCCAGCAGCGATGGGGGAAGCAGGGGCAGGACGGCCGTGCCCCTGGTCCGTTGATAGACCAACCAGAAGGCGAGCAGCAGGCCCGAGAAGAAATGGAAGCCGCAGGCCAGCGCGAGAAGCCAGGTGGCGCCGACGCCCTTGCCCTGACGATCAAGCAGCAGGGCACCCAGAATGCAGGTGAAGACGATGTTGTAGGGGCGGAATTGATAGCCCCAGAACTGCAGCACGACGAAACTGCCCAGCATGGCGAACAGCAACGGCGCGTCGCGGCCGAGCAATCGCCACAGGAGGGCGGCATTGGCCAGAGCAGTCACCAGCCCCAGGATGCGGGCCTGGTTGAAATCGAGGAACACCGACAGCAGCCGCAGTATCCAGTACCAGAGCGGTGGGTGGCCCTCGCCGGGTATGATCAGGAAGTCGATCGGGCGGGAAATGCTGGTGGCCCAGAGCCAAGCCTGTGCCTCGTCCAGCCATGGATCATGGCTGGCGAACAGCACGATCTGCAGCGCCGCGTAGATGAGGACGACGAACATAGCCGCCAGTGCGTCTACGCTCGTGCCCGCCTTGGCGACAGGGGCGGATTCAGGCGACGCGGCGGGGAACAAGGCGTTCCTCGATCTTGTCGACTCCCGCTTCGCCGCCTTCGTGATAGGCGGCGTCTTCATTGACGCCCCAGACGTCGAACAGCGGGGTTCCCGCAATGATGTTTCGGGCGGTCAGCAGCCCGGTCATCATGGCGTGGTCCTGATTGTTGTATTTGTGCATGCCGTTGCGACCCGCCAGGTGCAGATTGGCAAACTGGGCGGCAAGGCCCTCGTTGATGGTATCGACGTTGAACTTGTAGGTGTCGTCATAGACCGGGTAGGCCTTGGGCTGACGCACCACCGAGCCGTCGATGACGTCTTCGGGCCGGGCCAGTCCGAGTTTGCCGATCTCCTGCTTGGCGCAGGCGATCAGGTCGGCATCGCTCATGTCCCAGGTATCGTCGCCGGCATTGCAGAAATACTCCATGCCGTAGCAGGCGGTGTCCGGGTCGGGCACCATGTCGGGCGACCATGACTTGAAGTTCTGGATGCGGCCGACCTTGACGCTGGGATCGTGGATATAGATCCAGTTGTCGGTGAAGCTCTCCTGGCCGCGGGTGATGAGGCCGATGATGATGAAGTCGCGGTAGCGCAGGCCGGCCGAGGCAGCGGCCACGGCAGCATCCTTGTCGGCGCCGAGCATGCGCACCAGTTCATTGATGGCCGCGGTCGAGACCAGATGATCGGCCGTGACCTTGGTTTCCTTACCGGCGGCGTCCGTAACGATGGCGACCCATTTGCCGGAGCCGGCATGCTGGCTGATGGACGTGATGGTCGAGCCCATCATCACCGTGCCGCCATTGTCAACGATGCGGTCGCGGGCACGCTCCCACATCTGGCCGGGGCCGAGGCGCGGATAGCGGAAGGAATTGATCAGCGTCTTGATGACGCCGCCATCCCTGGGCCTGCTGCCGATGCCGAAGCTCGAAATGATGGCCTGGTAGAGGTTTAGCCCCTTGATGCGCTGGGCCGCCCAATCGGCTGAGATGTCGGCGCAATCCATACCCCACACCTTTTCGGTGTAGGTCTTGAAGAAGATCTGGAAGAGGCGGCGGCCGAAATTGTTGACCACCCACTGCTCGAAGCTGACGACGTGGCGGTAGGGCCGGGCCTGGGCCCAGGCATAGGAAATGACGCAGCGCAGGGCCTCGATCGGGCCGAGCTTGGCGAGGGCGTCGCCCGCGCGCAGCGGGTAATCGAACAGCTTGCCATTGTAGTAGATGCGGCTCGAGCGTGGGCGCTGCAGCATCTCGTCGCCCATGATTTCGGTCCACCAGGCCTCGACCTCGGCGCTCTTGGAAAAGAAGCGATGGCCGCCAATGTCGAAACGATAGCCCTTGTAATTGACCGTGCGCGAGATGCCCCCGACATAGACGGGATCGCGCTCGACAATGGCCACACTGCGACCGGCCTTGCTGAGTTCATAGGCCGTGGTGAGGCCAGCGGGGCCGGCACCGATGATCAAGGTCTCGACATGCATCAGGGCACCACCGTGTCGCGGCTGCCAAGCCGGCTCAGAAGTCCGCCTGAAAACGAAATGTGCTTGTGGGCGAAGAAGGAATAGGCCGTCACCAGCGCCACTGCGGCGAGATGGGCGAGACGCTCGGCTGCCGAGGGCAGCGGCAGGGCGTCGATCCAGGCCAAAGCGGGCAGGGCAAACAGGATCACCAGCGCGTAGGCGACGGCCAGGCGCAGGCCGAGACCGCCCAGGGCCACGATGGCGAAGGTGGTGAACTGCTGCAGGGCGGGACGCGTGTCGGGCGTGAAGACGAAGCGGCGCGACAGGAGAAAATTCACCGTCACGCCGGCAAGGCTGCCCAGAGTGATGGCGAGGGCGAGGAATAGCGGTTGATGCAGGAGGTTCAGGAACAACAGTCCCTGGACGACAGTGACGTCAACGCAGGTCGCCGCGCCGGCCGTCAGCAGGTATCGCGCAAATGAAACCAAGAGAACCGCCGGAGGATTCGAGAAAGAACTGCTCTTTCTTCAAAATCTAGCCCGTAACGGCTTAACAAATGGTCATTTTCGGTTGTCGGCCAGGCACGGGAAACAGCCGGACAGTCGGCAATTTCCTAGACGGGAACCGAAGCATAGGCCGCGAACAGCAGGCCGAGTGTGGCGAAGAACATGACCGAGAGAGAGATGGTTTTGAGCATGGCAAAATGGTCCTGCGCCAGGGCACGGCGCGACATAGGTTATCGCCCAAAGGCGTTAATTTGAGATTTCGACCGCGTAGTTTTCGATCACGGTGTTGGCCAGCAACTTCTCACACATGCTGGTGAGGGCTGAACGTGCTGCTGCCTCGTCAGTTCCGTCGAGGACGAGGTCAAAGACCTTGCCCTGTCGCACGGATGCAACACCCGAAAAACCAAGGCTCTTGAGCGAGCCTTCGATGGCCTGACCCTGGGGGTCAAGCACACCGGTCTTGAGGGTAACGGTAACACGCGCCTTCATTGGAGACCCTTCGCAAATTCTACTCTAGCGGCCACCTGCCGCGGATTACTGAACCAGACGCGGACCAGTGGTCAGCGCGTTGTCGGTTTCCACGAGGATGCCAAGCCGCTGGGCGACTTCACGATAGTTCTCGATCAGGCCGCCAAGGTTTTCGCGGAAGCGATCCTTGTCCATCTTGTTGCGGGTCTTGATGTCCCACAGGCGGCAGCTATCGGGGCTGATCTCGTCGGCCAGCACGATGCGCATCAGGTCGCCCTCATAAAGCCGGCCGCATTCGATCTTGAAATCGACGAGCTGGATGCCGACGCCCATGAACAGGCCGGTGAGGAAGTCATTGACCCGAATGGCCAGGCTCATGATGTCGTCGAGTTCGGCGGGGGTGGCCCAACCGAAGGCGGTGATGTGCTCTTCGCTGACCATGGGGTCATGCAGAGCATCGTCCTTGTAGCAGAATTCGATGATCGAGCGGGGCAGCTGGGTGCCGGGCTCGAGGCCCAGGCGCTTGACCAGCGAACCGGCCGCATAGTTGCGCACGATGATCTCGAGCGGGATGATCTCGACTTCCTTGATCAGCTGCTCGCGCATGTTGATGCGGCGAATGAAGTGAGTCGGAATGCCCAGGCCATTGAGCTTGGTGAATACGAACTCGGAAATCCGGTTGTTCAGCACGCCCTTGCCGTCGATGATTTCGTGGCGCGCGCCATCGCCGGCGGTCGTGTCGTCCTTGAAATACTGAACCAGCGTGCCCGGCTCAGGACCTTCGAACAGGATCTTGGCCTTGCCCTCGTAGATTTTGCGACGACGGTTCATTGGGAATCCGGGACCGTTGGAAGGAGGGAGAATTTGGCCGCTTCATGCGCCAGAAAGCAGCAAAAAGGCAAGCTCTTTTGCATGAGCGCCCCGGATGGGCGCCCATCGCGCCGTGCATAAGGTCGCAGCGTTGGGCAAGCCGTTGATTTGGTGGGCTGAACCGCCTATGTCGATTGGCAAGCGCCGAACAGGCGGATGACAGAGCCAGCGGGAGAGTTGCATGAGCCAGTTCGAGGATCGGCAGAAGGGCCAGGAAGCCAAGTTCGCCTTCGACGCGGAAAAGAAGTTCAAGGCCGAAGCGCGCCGCAACAAGCTGGTGGGCATCTGGGCGGCCGAGCTGATGAGCCTGACTGGCGACGACGCCAAGGCCTACGCGGCTGAAGTGGTGGCGGCCGATTTCGAAGAGGCCGGCGACGAGGACGTGTTCCGCAAGGTTTCCGGCGACCTCAAGGCCAAGGGCCTTACGATCGGCGACGATGTGATTCGACAGAAGATGGCGCAGCTGGTGCAGGTCGCCAACGAGCAGATCGCCGCCGAAGGCTGATCGACCGGGCATTGGAATATGAAGGGCGTCGGTCGCAGGATCGGCGCCCTTTGCTTTATTGGCCGGCCGGTACATAGTTGCTGGTGCAGGTGGAGAAGAACAAATGCGCGGTGTTGTTCGGTATCTCGGTCTCGTTTTGGCGATTGTCGGTGGCCTGGTGCTGGGCGGTCCGGCATTTGGGCAGGGGAACGAGACCCGAGTGATCGTCCCGGACCTGCCGGGAGGCGCAATCGTTTCGGGGTGCTATCGCGCCCTCGGCCGCATCTATGGCAACTACACCTTCGATTTCTGCCTGCAACAGCGCGGCACCTACACGGTGACGGGCGGCGGGGTGCGCTGCAATGGTCGGCTGGACTGGACCGGGCAGGGCGCCCAGGTCAACGTACAGCTGCGGCGTACGTCGTGTGGCAATGGCGTGGCCTGGAGTGCCGACACCATGAATTGCCGACCAAATCTGCTGCTGGGCCTGCTCGGCCTCATCGTCAGCCCCGACCGACCCTTCCTGTCGAGCCTGACCTGCAGCTACACCCCCGTGCCGGGCACGGCGGCGCCGACGCGATTCACCGCCCGGCGGACGAATTAGGGCGGGCCGAGGCCCGCCCCGGATCGACCTATTCGGCGGCCTGAGCCTGCGTGCCGGCGGCGTTGAGGGCCTGGTCGAGGTCGGCCAGGATATCATCGATATGCTCGATGCCGATGGAGAGGCGCACGTAGCCAGGGGTGACGCCGGCCGAAAGCTGCTCGGCTGGTGAGAGCTGGGAATGCGTGGTCGTGGCCGGATGGATGGCCAGCGAGCGGGCGTCACCGATATTGGCGGCGTGGTAGAGCAGCTTGAGGGCGTCGACGAAGCGCGCGCCGGCCTCGCGGCCATTGGCGAGTTCGAAGCCGATCAGGGCGCCCTTGCCGCGCGTCAGGTATTTGTCGGCATTGGCGCGCTGTGCCCCGGTCTGCAGCGTGGGATGATTGACCGAGACGATTTCAGGCCGCTTGCTCAGCCATTCGGCGACCTTGGCGGCATTTTCGAAATGCCGGTCGACGCGCAGGGCCAGGGTCTCAAGGCCCTGGATCGTGAGGAAGGCGTTGAACGGCGACAACGCTGCGCCATGGGTGCGGAGCAGGGTGGTGCGGGCCTTGAGGATATAGGCGATGGGACCGAGCGGCTTGGCTGCCTCGACCCAGACGGCGCCGTGATAGGCCTGGTCCGGCGTGTTGAGCAGCGGCTGGCGCTGCGGATGGGCCGCCCAGTCGAAATTGCCGCCATCGACGATGACGCCGCCGATCGAGGTGCCGTGTCCGCCCAGATACTTGGTCGAGGAATAGACCACCACGGCGGCGCCATGCTCGAACGGACGCGCGGTCAGCGGGGCGGCGGTGTTGTCGACGATCAGCGGAATGCCCAGTTCGCGGCCAATGGTGGCGACTTCGGCGATCGGCAGTACGGCCAGCTTGGGATTGGGCAGGGTTTCGGCATAGTAGGCGCGGGTCTTGTCGTCGGTGGCGCGGCGGAAGTTCTCCGGATCGGACGGGTCGACGAAGCGAACCTCGATGCCGGCCTCGCGGAAGGTGTTCTTGAACAGGTTGTAGGTGCCGCCATAGAGGTCGGTCGAGGCGACGATATTGTCGCCGACCACGGCCAGGTTCTGCACCGCGTAGGCGGATGCGGCCTGGCCCGATGCGACGGCCAGCGCGGCAACGCCGCCTTCAAGGGCGGCCACGCGCTTTTCGAGGACGTCGGTCGTCGGGTTGCCGAGGCGGGTGTAGATATTGCCCAGTTGTTTCAGGGCGAAGAGGTCTGCAGCGTGTTCGCTGCTCTCGAACTGGAATGAGGTGGTCTGGTAGATCGGCACCGCCACCGAGCCGGTGGTCGGATCGGCACGCCAGCCGGCGTGAAGTCCCTGGGTTTCAGGATGCTTGGAATTTACGGTCATGTTGGCCTCCGGTTTGGCTACTCGCAATGCAAGCCTAGGATGCCGCGACGCGGTGGGCGAGGGTTTTGCTACCAATTTAGTAGAGATTGAGCGGAAAGCGATTCCGCCAGCTCCCGCTTTGGCGGCAAGCGATGGCTTGCGTCAGCCGACCTTGAAGGCCATGCCGATCGAAGCAGGCATGACCGGGGCGAAGCCGTATTTGGCGTAGAGGTGCTGCGCGTCGCCGTCGGCGATGAGGCTGACATAGGCACTGGCCGGGGCGTTGGCCTTGAGGTGCTCGACCAGCGCGGCGACGATGCGCTTGCCCAGGCCTTGCCCCTGGTGCTCGGGCTCCACCGCGATATCGACGATCTGGAAGGCGGTGCCGCCATCGCCGATGACGCGGCCCATGCCGACGGTGGTGCCGGCATGCTGGATGGTGACGGCGAACCAGGTATTGGGCAGACCGGCTTCGGCGGCCGCCTGGGTCTTCTCGCTGAGGCCGGCGATCTTGCGCAGCCGGCGATAGTCGTCGACCGAGGGCGCGCCCGGTACCAGCGTGTAGGTCATTTCAGGCGCTGCATCAGCCGGGTGAACATCAGCAGGCCCTCGGGCCACGGGCCGTGACCCGAGGCGACGTTGATGTGACCAGCTTCACCCGCCTGATGGAAATCGGAGCCCCAGCAGGTGGCGAATTCGACGGCCCGGTCGATGGTGCAGAGCGGGTCGTTGTTGGACGCGACCAGCAGGGACGGAAAGGGCAGGGGATCGCGCGGAATTGGCCGGAAGCCGAAGGTTTCCTCGGGCGCGTCGGGGCTCAGTTCCAGGTCGGGCACGGACACCAGGAAAGCGCCGCGAACATTGTCGGGCAGGCGCGGTGCGGCATGGGCCACGGCGATACAGGAGAGCGAATGGGCGACCAGAACGACGGGACGGGTGGTCAGGCGGCAGGCCTGGTCGATGGTCTCGACCCAGTCATCGAGATCGGGCTCGTCCCAATCGGCCTGCTCGACGATGGCAGCGCTCGACATGCGCTCGGCCCAGCGCAACTGCCAGTGGCCGGAACTAGAGCCACCGAGTCCGGGCAGGATCAGGATGTCACATTCGGAAATCTTCACGTGCGATGCGTCCTGTCGCGGTAGAAGGCGGCGCTGGTCTGGGTCAGCCCGATCTTCTGGTAGAAGCCTTCGGCGCCTGGCAGGGCCAGCAGGGTGATGGTGCAGCCCGGTCCGAGGATTTCGCTGGCCTTGTCCATCAGGCGAACGCCGATGCCCTGGCCCTGATTGGTTTCCACCACAGCCATATCGGCGCAGTAGCAGATCCAGTGCCAATCGGTCATGCCGCGGAACAGGCCGACCAGCCGGCCGCTATCGTCGCGCGCGGTGATCACCAGGTTGGAGCTGTCGAGATAGGCCTGCACCCGCTCGGTATTGCCGAGCGGACGGGTCGGGCCGAGGGCCGTCTGTCCGACGCAGGCGATGTATTCTTCAGCCGTGAGGCCGGTTTCCTGGGCGCAGATAATGCTCATCCGAACACCCGCTTGAAGATCGTGTCGACATGTTTGAGGTGGTAGGCGTCATCGAACATGGCGTCGATTTGCGCATCATCAAGAGTCACTTGCGGGTCAGCCTTGAGGTTGGCTGCGAACTGCCCGGCGCGGTCGCCGCGCATTTCCCAGACCTTCATGGCGTTGCGCTGCACGGCGGCGTAGCTGTCCTCGCGCGAATAGCCGGCCTGGGTGAGCGCCAGAAGGACGCGCTGGCTATTGTGCAGGCCACCGAGCAGATCGAGGTTTTTCCGCATGTTTTCGGGGTAGACCACGAGCTTGTCGATGACGCCGGTCAGGCGGGCCAGGGCGAAGTCGAGCGTCACCGTGGCGTCGGGGCCGATCATGCGCTCGACCGAGGAATGCGAAATATCGCGCTCGTGCCAGAGGGCGACGTTTTCCAGCGCCGGGGTGACCATGCCGCGCACCAGGCGGGCGAGGCCGGTGAGGTTTTCGGTCAGCACGGGGTTGCGCTTGTGCGGCATGGCCGACGAGCCCTTCTGGCCGGGGGAGAAGAACT
>NZ_CAMLHM010000039.1 GCF_946479885.1 uncultured Devosia sp. | reverse complement strand
TCGCGGCCGATGAAGATGTTCTGCGCCGCCGTCAGGTCGCGCATCAGCGCCAGTTCCTGATGGATGATGCCGATGCCCATGTCCTGGGCCTGGCGCGGCGACGTGATGTCGACCGGCTGGCCATCGAGGCGTACATCGCCAGCATCTCTGGTGTAGACGCCGGAGAGGATCTTCATCAGCGTCGACTTGCCGGCGCCGTTCTCGCCCATCAGCGCATGGACTTCGCCGGCCTTGAGTTCAAACCGGGCGCGGGAGAGTGCACGCACGCCGGGAAACGCCTTGTCGATGTCGATCATCTCGACAAGCGGCGTCGTTCCTGTCGCCGGGTGGGCGGGGGTGGGCGTCATTGGTTTAGATATCCTCCCGCGCATTCTTGCGATGCGCATACAAACAATCTATTCATAAATGAAAGAGCGTTGCAAGAGCTAACATGTCAGTTAGCCGTTATGGATGTGCTGCGAAACCGTCAGCAGTTCGCTGACAGTTTAGCGCAATGGGGGGCTGCGGATCGAGATGGATGATAGTGACCGCTATCGGGCGCCGGCGCTGGACAAGGGGCTCGACATACTCGAGTTGCTGGCGCGCACGGATGACGGGCTGAGCCAGGCGGAAATCGCCAAGGCGCTCGATCGCTCGCCCAATGAAATCTATCGCATGCTCGACCGGCTGGTGCGCCGCGACTTTGTCCGCCGCACGCCGGAAGACCGCTACGAAATCACGCTGAAACTGTTCGAACTGGCCCATGCGCGACCGCCCATGCACCGCCTGATCAGCCAGGCGACACCGGTGCTGCGCAATTTTTCGCTGCGGGCCGAACAGGCCGTCCACCTGGTGGTGCAGGATCGCAATGCGCTGGTCGTGGTGGCGCAGTTCGACGGCCCGGGCTACTGGAACGTCTCGATCCGCGTCGGCTCGCGCATCCGCCCGGTCAATACCGGCTCGGGCCATGTTTTCCTGGCCTTTGCCACACCCGAGGAGCGCGCCATGATGCTCGAGGGGGAGGATCTGGGGCGGTCCGAAAAGATGCCCAGCGGCCTCGAAACACGGCTGGCCGGCATTGCCGCGCAGGGCTATGAAAGCATGCCGAGCGCGCAAACTGCCGGCGTCTTCAACCTGTCGGTGCCCATTTTCGGGCCCATGGGCAGCGTATTGGCGGCGATCACCTGCCCCTATACGCAGCGGCTGGACAAGTATGACGCGCCCAATATGCAGCAGGCGCTCGAACTGCTGCAGGCCGCTGGCCAGGAGCTGTCACGGCGGACCAAGGAGTAATTCGTGCGCATTCTCGATACCCATCTGCACCTGATCTACCCCGATCGCTTCAGCTACCCGTGGCTCGCCACCAAGCCGAAGCTCAACTACCGGCCCTGGACGCACGAGGACTATTTCGCCGAAGCGGTGCCGCTGGGCATTGAATCGGTGCTGCATATGGAGGTCGATGTCGCCGAGGCCGACATCATGGGCGAGACCGAATTCGTGCTCAGCCTGCCCCGCATTGCCGGCTGCATCGCCGCCTGCCGGCCGGAACACATGAATTTCGTCGACCAGATCGAGCAGCTTGCCGAGCATGCCCATGTCAAGGGCGTGCGCCGCATCCTGCACGAATTGCCCGACGATCTCAGCCAGTCGGACCTGTTTGTCGAGAATATCCGCCACCTGCCGGATTATGACCTGTCGTTCGATCTCTGCCTGCGCGACGATCAGCTGCATCTGGGCGTCGACCTCGCGCAGAAGGCACCCGATGTCACCTTCATCCTCGACCATTGCGGCAATCCGCTGCCCAATGACACAGGGCTCGATCCCTGGCGCGCCTCCATTACCGAGATCGCCCGCAACCCCAATGTGATCGGCAAGATTTCCGGCCTGGTAAACCACTGCGATCCCGGCTGGACCACCGAAACCCTGCGTCCCTATGTCGAGCACATGATCGAAACCTTCGGCTGGGACCGCGTCGTCTGGGGCTCGGACCACCCCGTCGCCACCATTACCGGCGGCACGCTCACCGACTGGGTCAATGCCACCCGAGAAATCATCCGCGGCGCGAGTGAAGACGAACAGGCCAAGCTGCTGCACCGCAATGCGGAGCGCATCTACAAGGTCTGACTTGTCCCCCACACCCCGCCTTCCGCTACACTGCCAGCGGAAGGCGGGGTGCGGGAAGCGTCGACACCGAGGAGGCGGACAAGCCGGATAAGGGGGAATAAGTTGAGGACCGCGGCAGGGATCATTCACCAGTAACAATTTATCTTGTATGTGAGCGATCGCTGCCAGCCTTGAAACTGTTGCCACCGCGTGAAACTCTCCGTCAAAACAGGAGAGCCCGCCATGGCCCAAATCAGCGCCGACCGCATTGCCGTTTCCACCTGGTCGCTGCACAGGCTGCTCGGCACGGTCTATCCGCATGACCTGACGACGTCGGAAGTCGGCCCGGAAACGGACACCTATGGCGAGGGCGACGAATCCCTGCTGGGCCTGCCCTCCGTGCTGGCCAATCACGGCTACCACCGCCTCGAGATCGTTTCGTTCCACCTGCGCAGCCGCGATCCGATCTACCTGGGCGAGCTGCGCGACCAGCTCAAGGTGTCCAATGTGCGCCTGCAGACGCTGCTGATCGATGCCGGCGATATCAGCCACCCCGAGCATGGCGCACGCGACCAGGCCTGGATTGCCGGCTGGATCGAGATCGCCAATGAACTGGGCGCCGAGAATGCCCGGATCATCGCCGGCAAGCAGAAGCCGACCCGCGACGCCCTTGACCGCTCGGTCAAGGCGCTCAATGCGCTGGCCGACGACAATGCCGGCTCGCCGGTTCGCCTCGTCACCGAGAACTGGTTCGACCTGCTGAGCGAGCCGGCGCATGTGCATTACCTGCTCGACAAGCTCGAGGACCGCATTGGCCTCCTGGGTGATTTCGGCAATTGGGGCGGCGCCAGCAAATATGCCGATCTCAAGTCGATCTTCAGCCGGGCAGAACTCTGCCATGCCAAGGCCAGCTTCATCGATGGCGACCTCGACGAAGCCGATTACGGCGCCTGCATTACCCTGGCCGAAGAGGCCGGCTATAAGGGGCCCTATACGCTGATCTTCGACAGCGAGGTTCCGGGGGAATGGCATGGCCTGGCCACCGAACGAGACTTCATCACCTCGCGAGACGTTTAGGCGCTCTTAAGCCAGTTATTAAGGGAGTGTCGCGCACACTGGGCAGATGCCCACCCACACGACCAAACCTGCTGCGCCCACGATACCCCGCTTCGAGCCACTGGGCTCGATGCTGGCCAAGATCGTCGAGAATGCGGCGGTCGGGATGGTGGTGTCCCAAATGGACGGTCGCATGGTCTATGCCAATGCCGCCTTCGCGGCCTTGCTGGGCCGGGGCATCGACGGCGGCGATAGCGACCTGTTCTCCCTGATCCATCCGGACGACAGCGCGGCGGCCCGGCAGCGGCTGACGCTGCTGATGCGGGGCGAGGCCAGCGAGTATCGAGGCGAACACCGCTTTCGCCATGCCGACGGCACGCCGCTCTGGGTCATGGTGGCGGCGTCGCTGCTGCGCTCGGACAGCGGCGCGCCTGCCTATCTGATCACCCAGCTCACCAGCATCGAGCGGCAGAAAAAGGCCGAGGAAGCCCTGGTCTACTCCGAGAACCGATGGAATTTCGCGCTCGAAAGCGCGCGCCAGGGCGTGTGGGACCACGACGTTCACGGCGATACGATGTTTTATTCGCGCATGTGGCGCGTCATGCGCGGCATCCCGCCTGACGAGGCGGTGCCGGCGGACCATCATGCCCAGTGGCTCAGCCGCATTCACCCCGACGATATCGAGCGCGTCCGGGCGAACCTCAATCGCCAGGAGCGGGGCGACGAGGATTTCGACGCACTCGAATATCGCGAGCGCAAGCGCGACGGCAGCTATGTCTGGATCCTCAGCCGGGGCAAGCCGGTGGAGTGGGACGAGGAGGGCAACCCCACGCGCGCCCTCGGCACCGATACCGACATTACGGGCCTCAAGACCATCGAATTCGAACTGGCCGCCGAGAAGGAACGCCTGCGCGTTACCCTCGACGCCATTGCCGATGGCATGATCTCGGCCGACGAGCGTGGCCGTGTCGTGCTGATGAACCCGGCGGCCGAGCAGTTGACCGGCTATAGCTCGGCAGAGGCCTTGGGCCAGGACGTGCGTGCCATCTTCACCCTGCGCGACGGGGTGACGGGCGACATGCAGGAATGCCCGGTGGCGATCTGCCTGGCGACGGACGAAACGGCGCATCTGGACGATGACATGGTGCTGGTCAGCCGCGACGGCACCGAACGCGACATCCGCTGCACGGCAGCGCCCGTGCATACGCCGGCCGGCACACTCGGCGGCGCCGTGCTGGTGTTCCAGGACGTGACGCAGAGCCGGACCATGCAGCGCGAGCTGGCCCATTCGGCTACCCATGACGATCTGACGGGCCTGCCCAATCGTGCCGCCTTCGAGCGGTTGCTCAATAGTGCGATCATCACGGCGCGGGACGGCAGCCGGCGCCATTGCCTGCTCTATGTCGATCTCGACCGCTTCAAGCCGGTCAACGACAATGCCGGCCACGCCGCCGGCGACGCCCTGCTCAAACAGGTGGCGCAGACGATCAGAGGCTCATGCCGCAGCCATGACGTGGCAGCCCGGATCGGCGGCGACGAATTCGCCGTGCTGCTCACCGATTGCCCGCTCGAGAGCGGCCAGCGTATCGCTGACAAGATCGTGCGGGCCATCGGCGCCCTGGCCTTCGGCTGGGCCGGACGCACCTACCATATCGGCGCCAGCATCGGGCTGACCATGGTCACCAACCAGCCCGCCTCCCCGCTCGGCTTCATGGGCGAAGCCGACGCCGCCTGCTACGCCGCCAAAGGCCGCGGCCGCGGCGTGGCCGTGGCATTTCGGGATTTGTGAGCGGTTCACTGTGACTCACCCCCACCCTCATTCCCTCCCCACAAGGGGGAGGGAGGCGCATGACCGTATTCTGAGTATTACTCGGCGATCCCCCAACCGCCAGACGGCTTCCCTCCCCCTTGTGGGGAGGGAGTGAGGGTGGGGGTTGGTCGAGCAAACTCAGAACCTTAGTCGACGCCCGTGATATTGCGACGGAGGCATCCCCCTTCCCTTCAAACCAGCGGCTTCAAATCCGCCAGCAGCGTCGGGATGAGTTCGGTGACCGTGGGGTGGATGTGCATGGTGTGCATCATGGACGTGTAGGGCGTGCCCGCCGCCATCAGTTGCAGCAGCGACTGCACGACTTCGTCGCCGCCAATGCCCAGGATCGCGGCGCCCAGGATCTGCTTGCTCTTGGCATCGACCAGCACCTTCATCAGCCCCTGCGTTTCGCCGCGCTCCTTGGCCCGGCCGACGCGCGCCATGGGCATGGTGCCGATAAGCGCCTTGCGACCCGATTTGCGGACCTCGGTCTCGCTCATGCCGATACGGCCGAGCGGCGGATCGATGAACAGGCCATAGACTGGGATACGGCCGGCCAGCGAGCGCCGGCCACCCCCGATGACATTGTCGGCGACAATCTCGAAATCATTGTAGGACGTGTGGGTGAAGGCGCCGCGACCATTGACGTCGCCCATGGCCCAGATGCCGGGAACCTTGGTGCGCAGGTTGTCGTCGACGGAAATGAAGCCGCGTTCATCGGTTTCAAGACCGGCGGCAGCCAGGTTCAGCGCAGATGTATTGGGTCGACGGCCTAGCGCCACCAGGAGATGGGTGCCCTCGATCGAGGCCAGCCGCTCGCCGCATTTGAGCGACAGCAGCACGCCATGCCCTGCCTTGGCCACGGCCTCAACCGTGGTATCGAACATGAAGGTGACGCCCTCGGCCTCGAGAATGTCCTTGATAGCAGTGGAAATGTCAGCGTCCTCACGCGAGGCGGGGCGCGGACCGCGCTCGATCACGGTGACCTTGGAGCCGAAGCGCGCGTACATCTGGGCAAATTCGAGCCCGATATAGCTGGCGCCGACGATGATCAGGTGACCCGGCAGGGTATCAAGGCTCATCATCGAGGTGTTGGTGAGGTGCGGCACGCTCTTGATGCCCGGCCAATCGGGCACGCTGGCGGTGGCGCCGGTATTGATGAAGATCTGCGGCGCCGTCAGCACGCGCTTGCCGACCTTGACCTCGGTGGGGGAGACGAAGCTGCCCTCGCCCTTGAAATATTTGAGCGTCCTGAGACCGCCCAGCCAGTCGGTGAGCCCATTGACCGAGGCGGCCACCACCTTGTCCTTGCGCGCCTTGACGGCGGCCATGTCGACCGTCACCGGGCCTTTGACGACGACGCCGAATTGGGCGGCGTGGCGGGCATTCCAGGCCGCCCGCGCACTGGCGACCATGGTCTTGGTCGGCGTGCAGCCATCGTTGACGCAGGTGCCGCCCAGATGCTCGCGCTCGATCAGCGCCACCGTCCGCCCCGCCTCGGCAAGCCGGGCGGCAAGAAACGGGCCGGACTGGCCCGCGCCGATAATGATGGCATCGAACTGTTCCGGCATGGCACCTCCAAATCAGCTGCAAGATTATCGCGGCTGAGGTACGTAAACCAGCCGGTTTGACGGGCCGCCGCCGCTACACATTGTTCTTCCCATCGGGGGAGAGGAACAGGGTTGCTACTCGATGGGGGCCATGGGCGTATGGCGAGGCATACGGTTCCAGGCATCGAGCGCGGCGATCTTGTAGGCCTCAGCGAGGGTGGGATAGTTGAAGGCGTTCTCGACGAAATAATCGAGCGTCCCCCCCAGGTTGAGCACCGCCTGGCCGATATGGATCAGCTCGGTGGCGCCCTCGCCTACAATGTGGACGCCCAGCAGTTTTCGCGTCTCGAGCGAGAAGATCATCTTCATCATGCCCGACTGCAGGCCCATGATGTGGCCGCGGGAGGTTTCGCGGAACCGGGCAATGCCGGCCTCGTAGGGAATGCCCTGCTCGCGCACCTGCGCCTCGGTGAGGCCGACGGTGGAGATTTCGGGCACGGCATAGATGCCATAGGGGAAAAATTCGGGCGCTGGCGGCATGGCGGCGCCACAGGCGTGGAGCGCGGCGATGCGTCCCTGCTCCATCGAGGTCGAGGCGAGCGAGGGCCAGCCGATGACGTCGCCGGCGGCATAGATATTGCGCACCGAGGTCTGGAAGGTCACCGGATCGACCTTGAGGCGCCCCCGGTCGACCGGCACGATACCGGTATTTTCGAGGCCGAGATTGGCGGTGGCTCCTGACCGGCCGGCGGCGTAGAGCAGCATGTCGCTGCGCAGGCGGCGGCCGTCGGTGAGGATGGAAATGGCCCAGCCCTGCTCGTCGAGCTCGACCTTTTCCACCTTGGCGCCCAGGCGGATGGTCACGCCGCGATTGCGCAGGTCGTGGATGAACTCCTCGATGATCTCGCGATCGATGAAATCGAGGATGGTGTCCTTGGGCTCGACGATGGTGACCGGGACATCGAGCGCCGAAAAGATGGTGGCATATTCGATGCCGATGACGCCGGCGCCGACCACGGTGAGACTGCGCGGCACGCGCGGCTCGGAGACCAGGCTATCGCTATCGACCACCGAATGGTCGTTGAACGGGATATTGGCCGGGCGATAGGGCGTGGTGCCGACGGCGATCACGGCATGGTCGAAGCGGAACTTGACCTCGTCGCCATCGGGCGGCGTTACGGCGATGTGCTCGGTATCGAGGAAACGCGCGATGCCGCCGAAGGTGCGCACCCCATTGCGGGCGAACTGGTGTTCGAGCACCTCGATCTCGTGGTTGAGCGTCATGCGCAGGCGGGCGCCGAGATCCTTGCCCTCGATGTCCTTCTTGACGCGATAGGCGAGACCATAAAAGCCGCGCTCACGCCAGCCGGAGAGGTTGAGCACCGTCTCGCGCAGGGTCTTGGAGGGAATGGTGCCGGTATGCACCGATACGCCACCCAGGCGCAGCCGGTTTTCCACCACCAGGACCGACTTGCCCAGCTTGGCAGCCTGCACCGCGGCGCGGCGGCCTGCCGGACCACTGCCGATGACGATAACGTTGAAATGTTCCAAAGACCGGCTCCCGACTCGCTGATGCGAACGCCTATCGGGCGAGTGTGACACTGCCGTTGCAAACGATGCAATCGGGGTGGGGGGGAAAGGCCGGGTTGCGCGGGCACAACCGCGTCACAGGCGGCGTATTGGCATGTCCGCCAATTGACACCGTGGCGCCCGCCGCTATGGTCCGCACGCATTTTCCGGGGAACCCATGCCATGTCCTATGCCGATCTCGCCAAGACCATCGATGATGCCTTCGAGGCCCGTGCGGAGATCAAGTTCGGCCAGCAGGGACCGGTGCGCGAGGCGGTCGAGGAAGCTCTGCGCCTGCTCGACACCGGCGCGCTGCGCGTCGCCGAAAAGGTCGATGGCGCCTGGCAGGTCAACCAGTGGCTCAAGAAGGCCGTGCTGCTCAACTTCCGGCTCAACGACAACAAGCTGATCGAGGGTGCTCCGGGCGGCTCGCATTACTGGGACAAGGTGCCCACCAAGTTCGAAGGCTGGAGCGAGAACACCTTCCGCGAGGCCGGTTTCCGCGCCGTGCCGGGCGCCGTCGTGCGCAGCCCGGCCTTTATCGGCCGCAACGTCGTCCTGATGCCCAGCTTCGTCAATGTCGGCGCCTATGTCGACGAGGGCACGATGGTGGACACCTGGGTCACCGTCGGCTCCTGCGCGCAGATCGGCAAGAATGTGCACATTTCGGGCGGCGTCGGCATTGGCGGCGTGCTTGAGCCGCTGCAGGCCGGGCCAGTCATCATCGAGGACAACTGCTTCATCGGCGCGCGTTCGGAAGTGGTGGAAGGCGTCGTGGTGGGCGAGGGCTCGGTGATTTCGATGGGCGTCTTCATCGGAGCCTCCACCAAGATCGTCGACCGCAATACCGGGGAAATCCATATCGGCAAGGTGCCGCCCTATTCGGTGGTGGTCTCGGGCTCGCTGCCCGGCAAGCCGCTGCCCAACGGCAATCCGGGGCCCAATCTCTACTGCGCGGTCATCGTCAAGACGGTGGATGCGCAGACGCGCAGCAAGACCGGGATCAACGAATTGCTGCGCGACTAACCGGGTCCGCAGGGGCCGAGCACGGATCGCGCTTGCCATTTCTGTCAGCCTGCGTTCATCTTCACGGCGCTAGAGCGGCGTTGCGGGCGCAATAGGCCGCATAAACGAGGCGCCGGAGACACTGCCGGCCGGGGACAAGTGGAACACGCTATGAATTTCAATCAGGACTGGAAC
Source organism: uncultured Devosia sp. (assembly GCF_946479885.1). Next base: position 31,655 of record NZ_CAMLHM010000039.1, on the reverse strand, counting down.
TACCTCTTCACGAGCTTTGAGGGTCGGATCAATCGCGCGCCATTCTGGACCGGCGTCGTGGTGCTGATCGTGGTCAACATCATCATCAGCATCATCGGCGGCATTCTCGGCGCGATCTTCGGACCGCTGAGCTACCTGGCCACCCTGGCATCGCTCGTCATGATCTACCCGGCACTGGCGCTATACGCCAAGCGCTGGCACGATCGCGGCAAGTCGGGCTGGTGGAGCCTGGTGATGCTGATCCCGCTGCTGGGCGTCATCTACGCCATCTACGAACTGGGCATCCAGGAAGGCGAGCCGGCGGCCAACCAGTACGGCCCCAACCCGCTGGGCGTTGCCGCCTAACGGATTACCCACAAAGGTATCCAAGCACGCGTCCTCCGGTCATGCCGGAGGACGCTTGTGCTATTGGCGGTAGCTTTGCGCCGGACTGGCGGGAGAAGCGCGATTCACTTAGAGTGTTGTGGCCGGATGGGTCCCGGCGTTTCTGATTTCCGAGGGGGAAAATCATGGACTTACAAGCACTCTATCTCAGCAGCGACGGCCGGATTTCGCGCAAGACGTGGTGGATCGGCACGATCATCCTGATCGTGGCCACGCTGATCCTCTATTTCATTCTTGGCCTGGTGGGCCTCGGCCTGACCTCCCGCTGGGGTCCGATCATCGCCTATCTCATCGTCATCTATCCGACGCTGAACCTGGGTGTGAAACGCCGGCATGACCGCGACAACAACGGCAATGACTACCGCATCCTGATGGGCCTCTATGCCGTGCTGACGCTACTGCAGGTGCTCGGCATCGGCTATACCAGCACCGATCTTGGCAATGGCATGGTGGCCATGATGCCTGATATGTGGATGTCGGTCATCACGATCGTCGTGAGCCTTTATGGCCTCTACATGCTGATACAGCTCGGCTTCCTCAAGGGCACGCCGGGCGCCAATACCTACGGCGCCGACCCGCTGGGCTACGCCGTAGCTGCCTGAACCAAGGACGGGATCGCCTCGTGACGTCAATATCTGCGGGCGATCCCGTCCGCCTTCTCAAAGACCTCATTGCCTGCCCCTCGGTGACCCCCGAGGAAGCTGGCGCACTGGATGTGCTCGACCGCGCGTTGAGTGCGATCGGCTTCACCGTGACCCGTCTGCGCTTTGAGGGCAGCGGCTCCTACCCAGTGGATAATCTCTTCGCTATCCGTGGCACAGGCGGGCGCCGGCTGCTGTTTGCCGGGCATACCGACGTCGTGCCGCCAGGCGATCTGGGCAACTGGACGTCCGATCCGTTCGTGGCGCGCGAAGCCGACGGCAAGCTCTATGGGCGCGGCGCGGCCGACATGAAATCGGGCATATCTGCCTTCGTTGCCGCGGCAGCCGCCATTCCTGCCGATGCCGGCACGGTGATGCTCGCCATTACCAATGACGAGGAAGCCGACGCGATCAACGGCACCGACAAACTGATGGTTTGGGCGGAGGCGCAGCAGCACCACTTCGATTTCGCCATCGTGGGTGAACCCAGCTCGGCCGCCACGCTGGGCGACAGCATCAAGATCGGCCGCCGCGGCTCGCTGTCGGGCACGATCACAGTCGCCGGCACGCAGGGGCATGTCGCCTATCCGGATAGGGCCAACAATCCGCTGCCGGTCCTGGCGCGGATCGTCACGGCGCTCGATACTGATATCGATGCTGGCACGGCACATTTCCCGGCAAGCAATCTGGAAGTCACCTCGATCGATGTCGGCAATGCCATTTCAAATGTCATCCCGGCCGCCGGCACGATCCGCTTCAACATTCGCTACAATGATCTATGGACGCCCGAAACGCTGGCCGCGTGGGTGCGCGAGCGCATTGGCGGCGTCGAGCATGCCGGCACAACCGTCAGTTTCGCGGTGGCGGTTGCGCCGTCGCGGTCGTTCCTGTCGCCGCTGAGCGATGATGTCGATACGCTTGGCGACGCCATTGCCAGCGTGACCGGGCGACGTCCGGAATTCTCCACCGGCGGCGGCACGTCAGATGCCCGCTTCATCGCCCAGTATGGCCCGGTGGTGGAATGCGGCCTGGTGGGCCCGTCCATGCACAAGGCGGACGAGCACATCGCCATCGCCGACCTCGTCGGATTGACCGAGATCTACCGCGCCTTCATGGTCCGTTTCTTTGGAGGCGTCGCATGAAGATCTGGACCGCGTTGCGCAATGCCACGATCGGCTGGGCCATGCTGCTGCGCGACCAGGATGGCTGGCGCAGCCATTTCGCCTTCACGCCGGCGGGCCTGGTCACCGCGCTCATCATTTTCATCTTCACGACGTTCCTCGCCGTGGTCATCACCTCCATCAGCATCGGCCTGCCGAGCCTGATCGGCGTCATCGCCGCCATGGTCGTGCTGGCTCTGCCGCTGACGTCGCTGGTGGTGGTGCTGCTGGGTACGCGAATGACGCTCAAGAGCGACGAGCCTGTGCTCGACGTCATGGTGCCGGCGAGCCACGCCCTCACCGCCTTCCTCGTCGCCGAGGGTCTGCTGGCCATGCTGGGCGGCCCCGTGGTGATGCTGGCCTGGCTGGGCTTCGCCTATTTGCTCTATCGGCTGGCCCGTGCCACCACCACCTGGAATGTGGCAATTTCGGCCGGGTTTGCGGTTTTGACCGTGGTGCTCCTTGTGGCGATGCGGCTGGCGCTCTACATGCTGTCCACCACCGCCGCCGGTTCCCCCATCTGAGCATCGAGACTGCCTTGGCCCAACCGACCACGACCTTTCTTGATGAACTGATGGCCGCCGCGCAAGGCTGCGTGGCGCTGCTGGTTGGCCAGCGCGATGCGTCGGGCCATTTCGATTTCAGCCAGCGGGGCCTGGTGGGTTCATTCATCGCGGTGGTGCTCGGCATCGGCCTGTCGGCGCTGGGCCCGCAACCCCTCATCGACCCCAGCGGCGGCACCATCGCGTCGACGGCCGTGCTGGTCCTGGAGAGCCTGGTCATTGGCGTCCAGTTTGGCGTGGCCTGGCTCGTGCTGCGCCAACTGGGCCGCAGCGATGGCTTTGTGCCGTTCATGGTCGTGCAGAACTGGGCCCTGTTTTTCCAGGCGATACTGGCCGAGGCGAGCATCCTGTTCTTCGGCCCGGCCGTCGTCATGGCCGGTGACGTGCCGCAATTGACCAATGGAATTCTGCCCCTGTCGATCCTGGGCATCCTGGTCTTCATCGTGGCCATCAACGTGGCCCGCCTGATCCTGACGCTGCGCCCGCTGCACGTGGTGCTGTTCGTGGGGGCAATAATGGTCCTGCCCCCGTTGCTGGGTACGATCCTGCCGGTGGGCTAGTAATCCACCCGGGTGAGGTAGAGGCCATCAGCCGGCGCCATGGCGCCGCAACGGCGGCGATCCCGCGCATCGAGCGCGGCGCGGAAATCGGCTGGCGACCACTTGCCCTCCCCCACCATGCGGAGCGAGCCCACCATCGAGCGCACCTGGTGATGCAGGAAGCTGCGGGCACTGGCGGAGATGACGATGTGGTCCGGCTCGGCGCGGACGGAGAACTTGTCCAAGGTGCGCAAAGGCGAGTTAGCCTGACACTCCGATGAGCGGAACGTGGTGAAGTCGTGGGTCCCCAGGATCAGGCTGGCGGCATGGTCCATCGCCTCGGCATCGAGGGGCTTGGGAACGTGCCAGACATGATCGCGCTCGATCACCGGCGGGGCGCGGCGGATGAGGATACGATACTCATAGTGCCGTGCCGTCGCCGAGAAGCGCGCTTCGAAATCGTCGCCCACGACCTCGGCCGCAAGGACCGCCACCGGATCGGGCCGCAGGTGGTAGTTAAGCGCCTCGCGGATGCGGAACGGGTCCCAGACCTTGCCGAGATCGAAATGGGCCACCTGCCCCAGCGCGTGCACGCCGGCATCGGTGCGGCCGGCGGCCTGGGTGGTGACCGTCTCGCCGGACATGGCGGCAATGGCCTCCTCGAGCGCCTGCTGCACGCTGGGCCGATCGCTCTGGCGCTGCCAGCCCGAGAACGGGGTTCCGTCATACTCGATGGTGAGCTTATAGCGGGGCATGAGCGTACTCCGCGGGCGAAGCTATCGCCTCCCTCCCCCCTGAGGGGAGGGAATGAGGGTGGGGGTCTATCGGTGATCCACTGCACGACCCCCTCCCCGGCCCTCCCCTCAAGGGGGAGGGAGGGCAAATGGCGGGGTCGATGGTCAACCCACCCGCTCCGGCAGCGGGCCCGCCCCGCGCAGGAAGGTCGCCGCATCCATGGCGCCCTTGCCTTCGCGCTGCACCTGGGTCAGCCGAACCGCACCGCTGCCGCAGGCAATGGTGAGATCATCGAGCAGAGTGCCGGGCGCGCCCTGCCCCTTGCCGAGCGTCGAGCGCAGGGCCTTGACCCGCACGGGCTTGCCGCCCAATTCGAGCTCGAACCAGGCTCCGGGAAAGGGCGACAGGCCACGCATATGATTGTGCACGTCCTCGGCGGGCCTCGACCAATCGATACGGGCCTCTGCCTTCTCGATCTTTTTGGCGTAGATGGCGCCCTCTTCCGGCTGCGGCTTGAAATCGAGGCTGCCGCGTTCGAGCGCCGCCAATGCCCGGCCCATGAGGTCGGCGCCAACGCGCATCATCTGGTCGTGCAATTCCCCCGAGGTCATATCAGGGCCGATGGGGATCATGTCGGCGAGGCCGACGGGGCCGGTATCGAGCCCCTCGTCCATCTGCATCACCATGACGCCGGTTTCCCGATCACCGGCCATCACGGCGCGCTGGATGGGCGCGGCGCCGCGCCAGCGCGGCAGTAGCGAGCCATGGAGGTTGAGGCAGCCCAGCTCGGGCGCTTCGAGAATGGGCTTGGGCAACAGCAGGCCATAGGCGACGACAATGCCGACTTCGGCATCATGGCTGGCAAAGACGATCTGCTCGGCCTCACCCTTGAGCGATTTGGGCGTGAACACCGGGATGCCGAAGCCTTCGGCCGCCAGGTGGACGGGCGACTTGCGCTCTTCCTGGCCGCGCCCGGCGGGCTTTGGCGCGCGGGTATAGACCGCGACCACTTCATGCCCGGACGAGACGATTTCGGTCAGGGTGGGGACGGAAAACTCCGGCGTGCCCATGAAGACGACGCGCATTGGCAAACTCCTGGGCACGCCCTCGTGGTTCGACAGGCTCACCATGAGGGCTACTGGTCAGCCCCGGCAATTTCAGCAGACCTCATGGTGAGCTGGTCGAGCCACGAGGTCGTCGCACTAGCGTGCCGCCAGCTTGGCCTGCTTGTCGAACTTCTTGATCACGCGGTCGCGCTTCAAGCGGCTCAGATAGTCGATATAGAGCACGCCATCGAGGTGATCGAGTTCGTGCTGGATGCAGACGGCCAGCTTGCCCTCGGCTTCCTTGACCACTTCCTTGCCGTCGAGATCGGTGTATTTCACCGTCACCTCGTTGGGGCGCTCGACCTCGTAGTAGAGCTCGGGAATAGACAGGCATCCCTCTTCCGTCACCTGCATCTGCTCGCCGAAATGGGTAATCTCGGGGTTGATCAGCACCATGGGCTCGGGCGTCTCACCTTCGGGCGCCAGGTCCATCACCACGATGCGCTTCATCACGCCGATCTGCGGCGCGGCCAGGCCAATGCCCGGCGCGTCATACATGGTGTCGAGCATGTCCTTGGCCAGCGTCTTGATCTCGTCATCGACCTCGATGATGGGATCGGCAACGGCGCGCAGGCGCGCATCGGGAATGACAAGAATGGGGCGAACAGCCATGGGCATCGGTCCGGCATAAAGGGATTTGCCTCTCGATATGGTATTTCGCGCGCCGCGGTCAACTCTTGTGGGCAGGCCGGGCAGAACATTATGCGAACACGCGAATCGCGATATTATGCGCGGATGGATGATGTGCTGATTGTGATTGGTGGTTTTCCCCTGACCGTGGCCCAGGCAAGCATTGCCGGCGTGGCACTGGCCGGCCTGCTGGCGCTCGCGGTGACCATCGCGGTGATGCGCGCAGGGGCGCAGAGGACGGCCGAAGCCAGTGCCCAGCTAGCGGAACAGCTGCGTAACAGCCTTGCCACCCAGTTGGCCGAGCGCGATCGGCGCATCGGGGAACTTGACCATCAGGTCCGTGTCGAGCGCGAACGGGGTGGTGAGCAGGCCGAGCGGCTGCAGGAGCGAAACTCCGAACTGATGGCCGAAGTAGCGGGCTTGCGGGCGCGGATGGCCGAGCAGGCTGCGCAGGCCGCGGCGAGCGAAGCGCGCTTCATGACCGCCCGCCAGCAGATGACGGACGAGTTCAAGGCCATAGCCGGGGATGTGCTCAAGAGCCAGAGCGAAACCTTCACCCGGCAGAACCGCGAGCAGGTCGATGTGCTGCTCAAGCCGCTCAACGAGAAAATCGTCGAGTTCCAGACCAACATGATCAAGGATCGCTCGGCCATGGGCGAGCAGATCAAGGCGCTCTACGAGAGCAATATCCAGATCACCACCGAAGCACAGAACCTGACGCGCGCGCTCAAGGGCAATTCGCAGACGCAAGGCGCCTGGGGCGAAATGATCCTCTCCACCATCCTCGAGCGGTCCGGCCTGCGCGAGGGTGAGCAGTTCATCACCCAGCAGAGCCATACGGGCGAGGACGGGTCACGGGTGCGCACCGATGTCGAAGTGCTGATGCCCAACAATGACCGGCTGGTGATCGATTCCAAGGTCTCGCTTAATGCCTTCGAGGCCTATACCAGCAGCGACGAAGAGGATCGGGCGATCCACCTGCAGGCGCATATCACCTCCATCCGCACCCATATCCGCACGCTGGGCGACAAGTCCTATCACCGCCATGCCGGCAGCAAGATGGACTATGTGATGATGTTCGTGCCCATCGAGTCGGCGCTGGCCACTGCCATCCAGGCCGACCCGAAACTGGTCGAGGACGGCATGGCGCGTGGCGTGATGCTGACGACGCCGACCACGCTGATGACCGTGCTGCGCACGGTGCGCAATGTGTGGGACATCGAGAAACGCCACCAGAATGCCGAGCAGATCGCCGAGCGGGCCGGCGCGCTCTACGAAAAGGTGGTGGGGTTCTTGGGCACCATGGACAAGATTGGCGCCAATCTCGATCGCGCGCAGCTGAGCTTTGCCGATGCCCGATCGCAGCTGTCGACGGGCAAGGGCAATGTGGTCCGGCAGGTCGAGATGTTGCGCGAACTGGGCGCCAAATCCGGCAAGCCCCTGCCCGCGGGCTGGTCGGACGGCAGTGACGAGACGCCTCTGTTGCGCGTGGTCGGCGATGAGCCGGGGGATCTGCGCTAGGCGTCATGGTCCTGCCCGCGACGGGCATGCAACCGATCACATCCGTCCCTGGTGGCGAACCGCTTGGCGGTTGGCGCGTTATGTCGGCACCTGGCCAGCCAAGGGAGACTGATATGGCGCAGCATCACGACCATCACGGCACCATGGTGCCACAGGAAACCAACTTCGATAACGCCGACCAGCCGGGCATTGCCCAGCCCTATACGCAAAGCGAGGTCGAGGAACTGCTCTATGGCGACGACCGACCGGCAAGCGAGCGGCTGGCGCGCCTGCGCGACCTGCGCGAGGAAAGCGCCATCCGTGAAAGTGGGGACTGGGGCGACCAGGATCCGGCAGCGATGCTGGACGAACTGGATCGCGCCATCGACGAATTGAGCGCCACCATCGCCAATGCCGAGGACAATGACGACTTCGCGGGCCTCGCCACCACGTTCGACAACGATCCGGCCGACCGGCTGGATACGCTATCGCCTGACGACGACGAGGCCCGGCACGCGATCGAGGGCGACGAAGAAGGCTTCTTCGATGACGAAGACGACGAGGACGGCAGTCTCGAGGAGGAAGCCTGGGACGGCGGCGAGGAATTCAGGACCGGGCGGGACCTGCATTAGATTTCGGTGCGAGCCCGAAGCGCCTGGCTGAGCGTGCCTTCGTCGAGATAATCGAGCTCGCCCCCGACGGGAACGCCGTGGGCCAGGCGCGTCACCCTGATGCCCGAGCCGGCGAGGCGATCGGTAATGTAATGCGCCGTTGTCTGGCCTTCGACCGTGGCATTCACGGCCAGCACCACTTCCTTGAAATCAGGCGCGCGCCGCAGCAGGTCGTCGATGCTGATATCGTCAGGCCCCACGCCATCGAGCGGCGACAGCACGCCGCCCAGCACGTGATACTTGACCTGGCCGACGCCGGCGCGCTCGAGCGCCCAGAGATCGGCCACGTCCTCGACCACGATCAGCATGCCGCTTTCCGAACGGCGCGGATCGGCGCAGATCGAGCACGGGCTCATGGTGTCGACATTGCCGCACACCTCGCAGTTGCGGACGGCGATGACCGCCCGATCCAGCGCCGCCGAGAGCGGGATCATCAACTGATCCTTCTTCTTGATCAGCTGCAGCACCGCACGGCGGGCCGAGCGCGGCCCGAGCCCTGGCAGGCGCGCCAGGAGCTGGATCAGCTGTTCAATCTCGGGTCCGCCGTTGGCCACAGGAAATGCCTAGAACGGAAACTTCATGCCGGGCGGGATGGGCAGGCCAGCGGTGACTTCCGACATGCGGCGCTGCATCTCGGCTTCGCTCTTGGCCTTGGCATCGGCATGGGCCGCAACGATCAGGTCTTCGAGCACTTCGACGTCGTCTTCCTTAAAGAGCGACGGATCGATCTTGAGACCCCTCAGGTCGCCCTTGCCTGACAGCGATACGCTGACCATGCCGCCACCGGAGCGGCCTTCCACCACGAGATTGGCAAGTTCAGCCTGCATGGCCTCCATCTTGCCCTTCATCTCGCCGGCGGCCTTCATCATACCCATGATGTCTTTCATTCGTCGTCCTCTTCAGGTGGCGGGGGCGGCAGATCTGGCGTCGTCGTGTCAAGGTCGTCCTTGACCTTCACGTTGACGACCTTGGCCCCCGGAAAGGTGTTGAGAATGGCCTGCACCAGCGGATCGTCATGGGCCTGGGCGCGCTGCAAGGCGGCCCGCTCTTCCTTCTCCTGGCGCAGGGTGAGGCCGTCGAGGGGCTTGCTCGATACGGTGACCAGCCAACGCTGGCCCGTCCAGAGCTGTAGCCGCGCCGACAGCGTGGCGATGATGCCCGGATCGGCGCCATCGGCCAGCGCCACCTCGATGCGGCCCTGTTCGAAGGAGAGCGGCCGCATCTGCCCTTCAAGCGCCAGCTTGATCAGCACGTCGCGCTTGGCGCCTGCCAGAGCGATCAGCTCCTTGTAGGAGCCGACGGTGGACATGGCCGCCTGCGGCGGGGGGGCGGGCTGGGCAACAGGCTGTGGCGCCGGCTGTGCACTGGCCTGCAAAGCTGCCGGCTGCGCCGCAACCGCCTCAGTGAGGACAGGACGCGGTGACTCGACACGCAGGGCGGACGCGCCGCCACCGCCATTGGACGGGCCGCGCGAAATAGGCGCCATCGGCGGCAGGCTCGGCGCGGGGGCAGGCTGGTTGGCCAGGCGGGCGATGAGGTCGTCGGGGCTGGGCAGGTCGGCGGCATAGGCCAGACGGATCAGCGCCATTTCAGCGGCCTGCAGGCCATTGCTGGCGCGGGCCACCTCGTCATAGCCCTTGAACAGGATCTGCCAGGCGCGGGTCAGCGCCCGCATCGGCAGCTTGCCGGCCAGCTCGGCGCCGCGGCGGCGCTCGTCGGGGGTCAGCGACACATCGTCGGCCGCCGAAGGCACGACTTTGATGCGCGTCACCAGATGGGTGAAATCGGCGAGGTCGGCGACCAGGGTCTGCGGATCGGCGCCCATGTCGTAGAGAGTGCGCATGGTCTCGATGGCCTGGCCGATCTGGCCGCCCATCAGTTCCTCGAAGAGGTCGATGATGCGGGCGCGATCGCCCAGGCCGAGCATGGCCTTGACCGTCGCCGCGGTGACCGTGCCGTTGCCATGGGCGATGGCCTGGTCGAGCAGGCTGAGATTATCGCGCGCCGAGCCTTCGCCGGCGCGGACGATCATGGCCAGCGCCTCCGGCTCGAAGGAGATGCCCTCCTGCCCCAGGATCGATTCGAGATAGGCCGTCATGATCTCGGGCGTGATGCGCCGAAGGTCGAAGCGCATGCAGCGGCTGAGGATGGTCACCGGCACCTTGCGGATTTCGGTGGTGGCGAAGATGAACTTCACATAGGGGGGCGGCTCTTCGAGCGTCTTGAGCAGGCCGTTGAAGGCCGCCGTCGAGAGCATGTGCACTTCGTCGATGACATAGACTTTGTAGGGCGCCGAGCTCGGCGCATATTTCACCGAGTCGATGATCTCGCGGATATCATTGATGCCGGTATTGCTGGCGGCGTCCATCTCGATGACGTCGACATGACGACCCTCGATGATGGCGCGGCAATGCTCGCCCTCGATCCGCAGATCGAGCGTCGGGTGCGGCCCGGTTGCGTCCTCGTAGTTGAAGGCCCGGGCTAGAATGCGGGCGGTCGTGGTTTTGCCCACGCCGCGAACGCCGGTGAGGATGAAGGCATGGTGGATACGGTTCTGCGCAAAGGCGTTGCCCAGCGTCTGCACCATCGCGTCCTGGCCTACCAGCGTGGTGAAATCGCGCGGCCGGTATTTGCGGGCGAGCACGAGATAGGGCGAGGTCGGTGCGTCAGCCATCGAGCCCTTCCGGAGTTCGCATTGCCAGGAATCTGCCTAGGATCATGCTCCGACCATAGGGCATGGCGCCCGTACCGCAAAAGCCTCAAGCCGCCTTGCGGAGCGTCAAACGCCATATGTGAACAGATTAAGTAGGAGGCTGGCAACGACCCGTGAAGGTCTCGTTGGGGCTGCTTCCTTCCGGACCTGACCCGGTTGGCGAGGAACACGTCCGCGCCAACCTCCCGGTTCGCTATATGCGAACAAAACGTGGCGTTGGCAAGGCCTCAGGATCGGAACTATCCAGCATAGCCAACCCAGCCGCGGAAGCTTAAGGCGGCGTAGAATTGGGCAATGTCGGCAAACCCGGCTTCGCACAGCAGGGCTTCCTCCTCTGCCGGATCGAGAATTGTCAGCCGAGTCCCAATGGCTTGCCGGGCGCTTTCCAGCTGTTCCGGGGTCAAGCCAGCGGCTGCGCCAAAGGCGACGTGGCGCCCGATCCAGCGCGAACGTTCCGGCTCGGTCTGCGGGAAGCTGATATGGGCGAGCACGAAGGGGGCGCCGGGCCTGAGGCGGCGACGAAGCTGGCGCAACGCATCGAGGCGCTGCTCGCGCGTCATGAAGTGAAACACCAGGATGCAGGTAGCAGCGTCGAACGGCCCATCGGGCGCGGTGTCGACATAGCCCTCGTGCAGTTCGATCCGCTCGGCATGCTCGGCGGTGGTCTTCGCCGCCAGCTGGAGCATGGGGGCGGAAGGATCGACGCCGTCAAATGACCAGCCCGGATGGCCATCAGCGAAGGCCTTGAGCTCGAGCCCACCACCGGCCCCCAGGACGAGCACACGACCATCGGCCGGCACGCGTTCGGCGATGAGCAACATGGCCATGCGGAGCAGCCCGGCATAGCCGGGAACCTGGCGCGGCGGCCCATCGAGGTAGGACGCGGCACCCTGCTCGTTGAAGTAGGAGGACATATGGCGGTGCTCCGGAACTAATGTAACTTCTATTGTTACATGACTGAGCGCAGGTCAAGCCCGCCCGCGTAAACCATGATTGCAGGTGGGGCCGGACGCGTGCCGCGCTTCGCGTTAAGGTTTCGTCAACCATAAGCGGGAGGAGCGACCATGCGTGTTCCATCTGTCGGCCTGACGCGCGACGAGCGGCGTATTGTCGAAGAAGGCTATCGCCTGGCCGAGCACATGCTGCGCAACTATCAGGATCCGCCAAGCCTTGCTGCCACGCTCGGCCGCTGGCTCACCGCGTTGCGGGTCCGCGTACTGGCTCGGGACTAGCATCCAAGCCGGGCCGGTAGGCCTTTGGCGGATGCACCAGCGTCACCAGCACGACCGAAATCAGCATCAGCAGATACCAGGAGCCAAGCTTGCTCCAGCTGACCAGAGCCCAGCCATCGAGCTGGTTGGGGTAGATCCAGGCGCGCGACCAGGTGCCGATATTCTCGGCGATCCAGATGAACAGCGCGACCAGGAGGAAGGCCAAGAGCATCGGCATGCGATGGCGGAAGCGGAACACGCGGTAATGCATGGTGCTGCGGGCATAGAGCGCGATCACGGCGGCAAAGAGCAGCCAGCGGAAATCGAAAATATAGTGGTGGCTGAAGAAGTTGACATAGATGGCCACCGCCAGCAGCACCGTCATCCACACCGGCGGATAGCGGGTGAAGGTGATGTCGAAGATACGCAGGATACGCGCCATGTAGGAGCCGACGCAGGCATACATGAAGCCGGAAAACAGCGGCACGCCGCCCAGGCGGAAGAAGGCATCCTCCGGGTAGATCCATGAGCCGGCTGCGGTCTTGAACAGCTCCATGCCGGTGCCGACGACGTGGAAGATCAGGATAACCTTGGCTTCGCTCAAGGTCTCCAGCCGGAAGACCAGCATGCCTGTTTGAATCAGCAGGGCAGCGACAAAGAACACATCGTAGCGGTCGATGCCGTTATCGGGCCACCAGAAGGTGGTGACGAGAATCATGGCGAGCATCAGCCCGCCAAACAGGCAGGCCCAGGCCTGTTTGAGGCCAAAGACCAGGAACTCGATAAGGCCATCGGCCAGGCGGCCACGCGGCAGGCGCGCCAGCACGCCATGCGCGACCGCGTCGATGCGCGCTTCCAAACTCGTGAATTGGATCAAGCCCCGTACCCTTGCTCACATCGCCCCGGCTGGATATGCCCTGTCCGAGGGTTCGGAATTATGGCGATGTTTCGCCGATCTGATACCACAGTCTTTGTCGCGTATCCGAACCTGACGATGGGTCGCCATCATTGATCGGACGCGCCCAATGGAGAAGCCGGAATGGCCAGACGCCGCCCTACCCCGTTGCGCACCTCGGTCCAGGACGTTGCCGCATCCAAGCGCGCGCCATCGACACCGCAGACCCAATCGTCGGCGTTCCGGCTGGCTTTTGCCGATGACGAGTTCATGACCTCGGAGGACACGCGCGGCGTTCGCTTCCAGCTCGAATATCTCAAGCCCGAATTCCGCCTGCGCGAGCGGGGCATCAATTCGACGGTGGTGCTGTTTGGCGGCGCCCGCATCCCGGCGCCGGGCATGCCGGCTTGGGCGGCGAAGAACGAGGTGCAGAAGCGCAACCTCGAGGCCGCCTCGCGCTACTACGACGAAGCGCGGCGCTTCGCGCAACTGGCGTCATTCACGTCCAAGGCCCTCGACTTCAAGGATTATGTGGTGGTGACCGGTGGCGGGCCGGGGGTGATGGAAGCGGGCAATCGTGGCGCTGCCGATGTCGGCGCGCCCTCGATCGGGCTCAATATCGTGCTGCCACACGAGCAGGCGCCCAATCTCTATGTGACGCCCGACCTCAGCTTCAACTTCCACTATTTCGCCACCCGCAAGATCCACTTCCTGATGCGGGCCAAGGCGGTGGCGGTGTTTCCCGGCGGCTTCGGCACGCTGGACGAGTTTTTCGAAACGCTGACGCTGATCCAGACCGGCCGCATGGACAAAATCCCGCTGCTGCTGTTCGGCGCAGAGTTTTGGAGCAAGGTCATCAACTTCGAGGCGCTGGCCGAAGCCGGCACCATCGCGCCCGATGATCCCAAGCTGTTCAGTATCGTCGACACGGCCGAGGAAGGCTGGGACATCATCCGGCAGTTCTACAACCTGCCCGAGATCGACGAAGTGCTGCGGGGCGATTGATCCCGGTATTGGTTAGGGATCGGCGCGACGAGGTGATAGGTCCTGCTGCAGATCAGGAGCAACCCCACCCATGGCGACAATGTATCTCGTTCAGGCCTTCAAGCTGAACGGCAAGAAGCTGGTTGCCGATCCGGTGCAGCCATCCAAGACTGCCGACAAGGCGATGGCCACCGCAGAACGGCTTGCGCCCAGCCGCGCCGGCGTCATCGCCTTCTCGCAGGAGGTGGACGTGGAGACCGACACTTACGACGAGCCGCGCGTCTTGCTGCGCATCGGCTCGCTGCCGCCCGGCCTCATGGAAGGCTAACTCTACTTGCTCTCGTTGGCGGGATAGACGCCGAGCACCTTGAAATAGTCGGTGAAGAACTTCAGTTCATCGAAGGCATGCTGCACGCCGATGTCGGATGGGTGGCCCTCGATATCGGCATAGAACTGGGTGGCCGTGAAGGCGCCGCCCACCATGTAGCTTTCGAGCTTGGTCATGTTGACGCCGTTGGTGGCAAAGCCGCCCATGGCCTTGTAGAGCGCCGCCGGCACGTTGCGCACCCGGAAGACGAAGGTGGTCTTGACCTTGCCATTGCCGGCCGGAGCCTCCTTGGGCGTCGGCGACAGCACGAGGAAGCGCGTCGTGTTGTGGTCGGCATCCTCGATGTTGGAAGCCAGCACATCCAGGCCATAGATTTCGCCGGCAAAGCGCGAGGCGATGGCAGCGACGGATTTATCGGCCTTCTGCGCCACTTCGCGGGCGGAGCCTGCGGTGTCGACGGCATTGATGGTGCGGAAGCCGTTGTCGGAAATGAACTTGCGGCACTGGCCAAGCGCGACCGACAGCGACTGCACCGCCTTGATGTCCGCGAGCGTCGCTCCGGGCACGCCCAGCAGGGTCATTTCGACCCGCAGATAGGTCTCGCCGATAATATAGAGGCCGCTTTCGGGCAGCAGGTGATGGATGTCGGTGATGCGGCCATAGAGCGAATTCTCGACCGGCACCACGGCGAAATCGGCCTTGCCTGATTGCACGGCGTTGATCGTTTCCTCGAAGGTGACGCAGCCGATCGCTTCTTCATTGGGGAAGACATTGTTGGCGGCGGCGTGGCTGAAGGCGCCCGGCTCACCCTGGAAAGCGATCTTCTTGGTCATCGTGGACGTCCATTGCTGAAAGGCGAAAGGCTTTTGGACCGGGGCAGAAATGGAGTCAATTGAACCCTGACAAGCGGGACCGCGTTGGACGCGGTGGGGAATTGTCGCAGTGCGGCTTTGCACGGTTGCGCCGTTGGCACCTTGCGACTATCTTCCGCGCGCGTCGGGCCCCTCCGTTGAGGCGATTTTCCTTTGGGATATCGAAAGTTGGGCTGGGTTCGACTATCGTCCACAGGGGATGGACCGGCAGAGAGACCAAATGGATTCGTTCGAGCTTAACAAGATCATGGGCGCCGTGCTGGGCACGCTGTTGTTCGTCATGGGCGCCGGCTTTGTCGCTGAAGCCATCTACCACCCTATCGAAGACCGCGGCCCGGGCTATGCCCTGCCTGAACCGGAAGCTGCCGAACACGGTGGCGAAACGGCCGCCGCCGAGCCGGAAGTTCCCCTTGGCACGCTGCTGGCCAGCGCCAGCGCCGAGCGTGGCGCGGCCTCCGTCAAGAAGTGCGCCGGCTGCCACAACTTTGCCGAGGGCGAGGCCAACAAGCAGGGTCCGCTGCTATATGGTGTGGTCGGCCGGCCTGAAGGCAGCCACGAAGGCTTTACCTATTCAGATGGCATGATGGCCCATAACGCCGCTGGCGATACCTGGACCTATGAGAACCTCAACCATTTCCTGACCAAGCCGGCCGACTACGTACCCGGCACCAAGATGAACTTCGCCGGTATTCGTACCGCCGAAGAGCGCGCCGACATCCTGGCTTACCTGCAGACCCTGTCGGCTACCCCGGTGCCGTTCCCGGCTGCCGAAGAGGCCGCGGCCGCTCCGGCTCCTGCCGAAGGCGCTGTTGCTCCCGCTGAAGGTGCAGCTGCTCCCGCGGACGCCGCCCCGGCTGATGCTGCAGCGCCTGCCGCCGAGCCGGCTGCCGCGACCGAAACGCCCGCGACTACCGCGTCGGAGACCCCGGTCGAAGGCACACCCGCCCCGACCACGCACTAGGCGGCGGTCTGCCGACCCCATTCACAGAGCCGCGCCCGAACAAGGCGCGGCTCTTTTTTCTTGCCGAGGATTCTCCCATGCTGCTGCTGCACCTGTCCGATGTCGATGAGGCCAGCTGGGCCGAGAAGCTGCGCGCCGAACTGGCCCCCTACCCCGTAGTGCGGCGCGGCGACGCGTTCGATCCGGCCGATGTGCGCTACATCTTCGTCTGGAAGCCCAAGCCTGAGGCATTCGACGGGCTCGATGGTCTCAAGGCCGTGCTGTCGCTGGGCGCCGGCGTCGATGCCCTGATGCAGCATCCGCACCTGCCCGACGCACCCATCGTGCGGTTTGTCGATGCCGATCTCAGCCAGCGCATGAGTGACTATGTGGTCGCCCATGTGACGATGCATCATCGACTCTATACCCGCTTCCGCGCCGACCAGAAGGCGAAGCGCTGGACCCAGCTCTATCCGCCCGCGGCAGCCGAAACCACGGTCGGTATCATGGGCATGGGCGTATTGGGGCAGGACGCGGCCAAGCGCCTGCTGCCGCTCGGCTTCACGCTGCGCAGCTGGAGTCGCACGCCCAAGGCCATCGATGGCGTGGAGGGTTTCGCGGGCATGGAGACCTTCGACGCGTTTCTCGCCGGCACCGATATCCTGGTCAACCTGCTGCCACTGACGCCCGAAACATCGGGCATCCTCAATTACGAAA
Organism: uncultured Devosia sp.; assembly: GCF_946479885.1. Next base: position 15,066 of record NZ_CAMLHM010000039.1, on the reverse strand, counting down.
CCTTCGGCAAGCTGCGGCGCGACAAGCTCGATGGCGGTCCCGTTATCGTCAATGCGGCGCGCGGCGGGCATCAGCGCGAGGCCGACATCGTCAAGGCGCTGCGCGACGGCACGCTGGGCGCGGCGAGCCTCGACGTCTTCGAGGTGGAGCCCCTGCCCGCGAGCAGCCCGCTCTGGGACATCGAAAACTGCTACGTCACCCCCCATATCGCGGCGATCAGCAACGAGAAGAGCGGCGTAGCCTATTTCAGCAAGATCATCCGCGACCACGAGGCTGGCCGGCCGTTGATCAACGTGGTGGATCGCGGGCGGGGCTACTAGCGGCGCAAGCATCGAGTGTGCGGCCCCACCCCACCCTCAATCCCTCCCCATCAAGGGGAGGGAGGCGCCAGGTCAGCCCTCAAGGATTGTCTCGATATCGAGACGACAGCTGAGCGGGCTTCCCTCCCCCCTGTGGGGAGGGAATGAGGGTAGGGGTGGGTCACAAGCACCAGGGCCGGCGACCCCGCCGCGCGGTCCCGTCTGTAGCTCAAAGCTCCAGCGCCCAGTATTGGCCGTTGAGGTCGGCGCCAAAGGAGCGGTGGCGTTCCTCGCGGACCAGCGAGAAGCCGGCGCCCTGATAGATGCGGCGTGCCGCGCCCAGGCTATCCTGGGTCCATAGGATAATGCGCCTGTAGCCCGAGGCACGCGAGAAGCGTACGGCCTCCTCGACCAGCCGCTTGCCGATGCCGCGGCCACGGAAAGCCGGCTCGGTATAGAGCATGCGCAATTGCGCGGTTCCCTCCGGCTCGCCCGTCGCCGGGATGATGAACACGGAGCCGGCGACCTGGCTGTCCTGCTCGGCAATCCAGAGCGCCTTGGGCGGGCTGGCGGCAGCAGCTTCGTATTCGGCATAGATGGTGGTGATCAACGCTTCAAATTCGCGGTTCCAGCCTTGCTCCAGATGATAGAGCAGGCCCTGGCGATGGATCAGCCAGCCGATCTCGCCCACGCGCGGGGGGCGAAGGATGAGCGGCGCGTCGCCCGGTTCGCCCAGCAGCGCCTCGATGCGCCGCATGGCGCCAACCAGGTCGCGGCGGCCGAATTCATCGAGCGGTTCGAGCAGGCCATTGGCCGCGACGGCGTCGCTCATTTCGTCGAGATGGCGGAACATGGCGTCGCCCTCGGGCGTCAGGGCCAGCGGCACCTGTCGCCGGTCGCTGCTGCGCGGCAATGACGCGACGACGCCCTGGTCCATCAGGCGCCAGACCAGCCGGCTGAACTGGCCGCGGTCCATGTCCAGTTCCTCGGCAATGGTCGAGGATGTGGCATGGCCACGCTTGCCCAGTTCGTAGATCACCCGGGCCTCGCTCAGGCTGTGCGGGCTCTTGTGCATACCCTCTTCAAGCAGGCCGATGATGCGGGTGTAGAAACGGTTGAAGGCGCGCACCTGCGCGATATCGGCGGCCCGGACGGACATCGGCCCGACTCCATAGTGAACTGTTGACACAGTCAACTATATAGTTGTCGGAGTCAACTATGCCGGATAGCGCTGTTTGAGCACGCCATAGACGGCGCGAATGCCTTGATCGGTGCCACCCGCCGGGCGCCCCGGCCGCGCCTCCGGCGCCCAGCCGAAAATGTCCAGGTGCACCCAGGCCGCGGCGTTGGCCACGAAGCGGCGCAGAAACAGGGCGGCCGTGACCGACCCGGCAAAGCCACCGCTGCTGGCATTGTTCACGTCGGCGATCTTGGAGCTCATCATGGCGTCGTAGGGCGACCAGAGCGGCATCTGCCAGAGCGGATCGTCGGTGGCCGCGCCGGATGCCATCAGGTCGCGGGCCAGGGTGTCGTCGGTGCTGTAGAGCGGCGGCAGGTCGGGGCCGAGCGCGACGCGGGCGGCGCCAGTCAGGGTGGCCATGTCGAGCAGCAGTTCTGGCCTTTCTTCATCGGCCAAAGCCAGCGCGTCGGCCAGGATCAGCCGTCCTTCGGCATCAGTATTGCCGATTTCGACCGTCATGCCCTGGCGCGAGGCGAGCACGTCACCGGGGCGGAATGCGGCGCCGGCGATCGAATTTTCGACGATGGGGAGCAGCACGCGCAGGCGCAGGCGCAGCTTGGCCGACACGATGGCATGGGCCAAACCCAGCACATTGGCCGCGCCGCCCATATCCTTTTTCATCAGCAGCATGCCGGAAGCCGGCTTGATATCGAGGCCACCGGTATCGAAGGTCACGCCCTTGCCGACCAGGGTAACCTTGGGATGGCGGATATCGCCCCAGCTCAGGTCGATGAGCCGCGGCGCCTGCGCACTGGCGCGGCCCACCGCATGGATCATCGGGAAATTGGCCCGCAGAAGCTCGTCGCCTGATGTCACCTTGATCTTCATCTTGTGGGCGGCGGCAAAGGCGCGGATTTCCCGCTCGAAGGCGTCGGGACCCAGGTCGTTGGCCGGCGTGTTGATGAGATCGCGCGCCAGCACAGCCGCCTCGACGAGGCGTGTGACTTCGTCGGCGTCGGCGCGGCCGGGAACGGCCAGCCTGGGTGCGACCCGGCCCTTGCGGTAACGGTCGTAGCGGTAGGCACCGAGCTGGAATCCGATGGCGGCAAGCGTGGGGTCGCCATAGGCGCCTTCGAGGCGATAGGTGCCCGGCCCGAGGGTCGCGCCGGCAAGGCCGGTGACGAGGGCCGGACGATCGATAGCCTCGCCCAGGCCGAACAGGTAGCCCGAGAGACTGCCGTCGCCCCCCGGCAGCGCCAGGAGACGGCCGCGCTGGCCGGCAAAGCCATTGGCATCGGCCCAGGCCTGCTGCGCCTGGGGGAGTGCGGCGTCTGTCAGCCCGCCCTCCTCGACGCAGATCAGCGGCGTGATTTTGGTCCTGGGCATGACGACTCCGGCGTGGTGGAACCCTTCTTGTACCGGGCCGGGCCTGCTGCGGCAACGCGCGCAGGCCGCGACTTTAACCGGCTGTTAGGGTTAATGATTTATTGAACCTCTATCGTGCCGCCTGGCTCGAGGAGTTGCTCGTGACGTCGCTGAACCGCCTTTACCAACCACTGCGCACCCTGCTGCTGGCCGGCGTCGCGGTCGTGGCGATCAGCGCCTGCGCCTCCAACCGGGGCAGCATGCCGTCGCCTGATTATTCGGGCATGCCGGCCAGCCAGAGCCAGCAAAGCCTCGCAGAGCTCACGGCCCGCTACAAATCCAATCCCAAGGACAAGGCCACCGCCATCTATTACGCTGCCGCGCTGCGCGCCGTGGGGCAGAGCCAACAGGCGGTCTCGGTGCTGGAAATCAGCATGGGCCAATATCCCGGGGATCCCGATATTGCGGTGGCCTATGCCAAGGCCCTCACCGCCGAAGGGCGGTTCGAGCAATCGCTGCAGGTGCTCGACAATGTCATCCGTCCGGAAGCGCCGGACTGGAATGCCCTGCTCGTCAAAGGCGCGACGCTCGACCAACTGGGTCGCAATCCCGAGGCGCGCGCGCTCTACGCCCAGGCCCTGGTCTATGCACCGGGCGAGGCCTCGATCGAGGCAAATATGGGCCTGAGCTATGCCATGACCAACGAATTGCCGGCCGCCGAACAGCATCTGCGGCTGGCCGTACAGATGCGGGGCGCCACGAGCCGGATACGCCAGAACCTGGCGCTGATCGTGGGCCTGCAGGGCCGCTTTGAGGAATGCCGCGCGATCTACGCGGCCGAGCTGCCGCCCGAGCAGGTCGAGAGCAACATGGCCTATGTGCGGGCCCTGCTCACCCAGCAGAACCGCTGGGACCTGATCGACAAGGGCTAACGAACCGGAGCCGATCCATGGCCGCCAGTATCAACCGCTGGAACCTCTACGAGCAGCCAATCGCCTCGCAGATGGAATATCGCCAGGCACGCCGGGCGGAAGCCCGGGAAATGATGGGCAAGACCGCGCAACTGGCGAGTAGTTTCGCCTCGATATCGTCCAGCAGGGTCATCGAAGAAGGCAACCTGTTCTCGCGCATGGCCACCGAACGCATGATGGGCCAACGCGTCTCCAAGAGCGCGTGAGCCTCAGCCGCCACCAACCGCGCTGGCCACCGGGCCGCCGAACACCTTGAGCATGGCCGGCGCCAGGATGACGATGAACAGCACCGGCAGGAAGAACAGGATCAGCGGCACCGTCAGCTTGGGCGGCAGCGAGGCGGCCTTTTTCTCGGCGTCCATCATGCGGCCTTCGCGACCTTCTTCAGCCATGACGCGTAGCGCCTGGCCCACCGAGGTGCCGTAGCGGTCGGCCTGGATCAGCGCGGTCATCACCGACTTGACGCCATCGAGCCCCGTGCGACGACCCAGATTGTCATAGGCGCGGCCACGATCTTCGAGGAAGGCCAGCTCGGCCGTGGTCAGCGTCAGCTCTTCGGCCAGCTCGACGCTCTGCGCGCCGATCTCCTTGGCCACGCGCTTGAAGGCGTGTTCCATCGACATGCCGGCCTCGACGCAAAGCAGCAGCAGATCGAGACAGTCGGGCCAGGCCCGCTTGATCGACGCCTGGCGCTTGGACGTGGTGTTCCTGAGCATCAGGTTGGGCAGGTAGGCGCCCACGAGCCCGGCGCCGATGGCATAGACCAGATTGAGGTAGAGCGGCCGCTCGCCTGGCGAGAGGAAGACGACATAAACGGCCACGAGCGCGAAAATGACCAGCGGCGTGACAAAGCGCGTGAACAGGAATGTCGTCAGGTGGCCCTGGCCGCGATAGCCGGCCATGGCCAGCTTGTCGACGGTGGCATCGTCCTGGAACGCCTTCTTGAGATCGAAGCGCTCCACCACATTCTTCATATAGGTCTTGGTTTCGGCATTGCGGCGAATACCCCGGCCTTCGGTGACGGTGCCGCCGCGCAGGCGCGCCATTTCCTCGGCGCGCATCTTTTCGCGCTCCAGCGCCACGCGCTTGATGCGATCGCGCATCTCGGACTTGACGATGAAGCTGGAGCCGAAGGTGAAGACCACGGCCGCCATGGAAACGGCGGCCAGGATGGCGATCAGGGAATCACGCTGGGTCAGGAGTTCGATGATGTACACGGCAGCACTCCCGTCTCAGTAATCGAACTGGATCATGCGGTTCATGATGAAGATGCCCAAGGCGAGCATGAACACGCCGACGCCGAGCCAGATATGGCCCAGATCAGTGAAAAACAGCGGCGCCAGGTAGGACGGCGACACCACGCTCACCAGAATGCCGACGACGAAGGGCAGCGAGCCGATAATGCCGGCCGAGGCCTTGGCTTCGGACGACATGGCCTTGATCTTCTGCTTCATCTTCTTGCGGTTGCGCAGCACCTTGGCCAGGTTCCCCAGCGCTTCGCTGAGGTTACCGCCCGCCTGCTGCTGCACGGTGATGACGACGACGAAGAAATTGACCTCGGGCAGTGGCACGCGATCGAGCAGCACGGTCACCGCCTCGGTCATCGAGAGGCCGAAGGCCTGCTGGTCGAGCACGCGTCCGAATTCTGACTTGACCGGCTCCTTGGCGTCCTTGGCCACGACGCGGATGGAGTCGTTGAGCGGCAGACCGGTCTTGACGCCGCGCACGATGGCTTCGACGGCATTGGGCAGTTCGTCGAGGAACTGGTTCTGGTACTTCTTGCGCTTGCGGCCGACCCACCAGCGCGGCAGCAGGTAGCCGGCGGCCAGGGCGAAGACCGGCGCCAGGTAGATCGGCACCTGCACCAGCACCAGGATGACCAGCACCACGCCGCCGAAGATGAAGCTGTTGCGGATGAAGGCCGATGGCTTGATGGTCATGCCGGCCTGGAACAGCAATTGCGGCAGCTTGATCCGCTTCTTGGCGTTGAGGGCGTCGGTCTGCGATTTCAGCGCCTGCTGCACGCTCTTGCGGCGATCGTCGCGGCTGCGGGCCGCGGTGGCTTCCAGCCTGTTAGCGCGGACGTCGCCCTGCAGCGCCTTGCGGCGTTTCTCGGCGCGACCGCCACCGAGTGCGGACGGCACAAGGGCGATGCCCGCCGCGCCGACGGTGACCATGGCCAGGATGACGAGCAGGAGCGTGGTCATCAGGAATCCAGCAACTGATGCTGTTCGGTGTTGGACTTTTCGAGGGCTTCGACGAGGTTGGCTTCCTCGTTGAAGTAGCGGGCGCGCTCGGCGAATTGCGGCTTGGTGATGCCGGTGGAGCGATGCTTGCCGACCAGCATGCCGTTACTGTCTTCGCCCAGGATGTCGTAGAGGAAGATGTCCTGCGTCACGATCACATCGCCTTCCATGCCGAGAATCTCGGTGATGTGGGTGATGCGGCGCGAGCCATCGCGCAGGCGCGCGGCCTGCACCACGACGTCGATGGACGAGGTGATCATCTCGCGGATGGTGCGGCTGGGCAGGCTGTAGCCGCCCATGGTGATCATCGATTCAAGACGGCTGAGAGCTTCGCGCGGGCTGTTGGCGTGCAGCGTGCCCATGGAGCCGTCGTGACCGGTGTTCATGGCCTGGAGCAGGTCGAACGATTCCGGGCCGCGGACTTCGCCGACGATGATGCGTTCGGGACGCATGCGCAGGCAGTTCTTGATGAGATCGCGCATGGTGATCTCGCCTTCGCCTTCCAGGTTCGGCGGGCGGGTTTCGAGACGGACCACGTGCGGCTGCTGCAGCTGCAGTTCGGCCGAGTCTTCGCAGGTGATGACGCGCTCGTCCTTCTCGATGAAGGCGGTGAGGCAGTTGAGCAAGGTGGTCTTGCCCGAACCGGTACCGCCCGAGATCAGCACATTGGCGCGGACGCGGCCCAGGATGCGCAACACTTCGGCGCCTTCGGGCGAGATGGAGTTGTATTTGACCAGCTGCTGCAGCGTCAGCTTGTCCTTCTTGAACTTGCGGATGGTGAGCGCGGCGCCGTCGATGGCCAGCGGCGGAGCGATGACGTTGACGCGCGAGCCATCGGGCAGGCGGGCGTCGCATATGGGGGAGCTTTCATCGACGCGGCGGCCGACCTGGCTGACGATGCGCTGGCAGACGTTCATCAGGTGGGCGTCGTCGCGGAAGCGCACATTGGTCAGGCGCACCTTGCCGGCGACTTCGATGTAGCACTTCTGGGAGCCATTCACCATGATGTCGGCGATGTCGTCACGCGCCAGCAGCGGCTCGAGCGGGCCATAGCCGAGCACGTCGTTGCAGATGTCCTCGAGCAGGTCTTCCTGCTCGGAAATGGACATGATGATGGACTTGAGCGCGATGATTTCGGCGACGATGTCGCGGATTTCCTCGCGCGCCGCGTCCTGGTCCATGGTCGCGAGCTGGCTGAGGTCGATGGAGTCGATCAGCGCATTGAAGATGGCCGACTTGGTGTGGAAATATTCCTTATCGCGTGCTGCATCAGCGGGCGCACGGACATCGACCACGTCTTCGCTGGCGGCGCGCATGCGGCCCGCCATGGTGTCGGTATCGGCGGCACGGCGCGCCGGCGGTGGCGGTTCGGCGCGGGGCGCAGCACTGGGAATCGGACGCGGCATTTCGCCGACGCCCGGTGTATTGCCGCCAAAGGTTGTGCGCTTGCCAAACATGGTCGTCCTACCGTTCGAGTGCCCGAGCCGCCTCAGGCCCGCTTCTTGAGGAACGAGGGCAGCTTCATCAGGCTTGATGACTTGCCCCCGGCATGGTTTGCCTGCCGCCCGGTCACATGCATGCCGATGGCGCGGTAGACGTCGTTGATCTTGTTGTTGGCGGCGACCTCGGCGATCATCTGGCCATTGTTGGCCGCGGTGCCGAACAGAGCCGCATCGAAGCCGATCTGGCCGATGAGCTGGCACTCTACCGAGCTGGCGAATTCGCCCGCATTGATCTCCGGGCGGCGCGGCATCGCCACCTTGTTCAGCACCAGGCATGGCGCATTCTCGGTGGGGCGCAGCGCGCGCACGGTGTCGGCGAGGTTCTTGGCATTGCGCAGATTGGCGAGATCGGGCTCGGCCACGATCACCACCTCGTCCACGGTCGCCAGGGTCTGGCGCACCCAGGCGTTCCAGGCATGGGGAATATCGAGCACCACCATGGGCATGGTGTTCTGGCACAGCTCGAGCACCTGCTCGAATTCGCGCTCCTCGAAGTCATAGGTGCGGTCCAGCGTCACCGGCGCGGTCAAGAGGCTGATATGGCTGGCCGCCTTGCTCATCAGGCGATCCAGCATGGTCTGGTCGACCTTCTGGTTGGCCATCAGCGCGTCGGCCAGGCCGTGCGGCGGATCCTGGTTGAAGTTGAGGCCGGCCGTACCGAAGGCCAGATCCATGTCGAGGATCAGACTGTCCTGCCGCAGGGCCGTGGCGATGGCCCAGGCCACATTGTGGGCAACGGTTGAACTGCCGGCGCCGCCCTTGGCGGAGACGAAAGCCACCGTGCGGCCGATCGGGGCGGCATTTTCGGAGGCGAAGAGTTCAGTGATGGCGCTGACGATCTGCTGGGCGGTCGCCGGCAGCACGATATATTCGGAAATACCCGAGCGGATCAGCTCGCGATAGAGCAGCACGTCGTTGACGTGGCCGAGCACCACCACGCGGGTCGAGGCGTCGCAGACTTCGGCCAGGCGCTCGAGCGCGCCCGGAATTTCATCGGGCGCCAGAAGCGTTTCGACGATAATCAGGTTGGGCGTGGGGTTGGACTTGTAGGTCTCGACCGCGCCATCGATGCCGCCATTATGCGTGGTCAGGGCAACCTTGGACATGCGCCGGTCATGGATGGCGCTCTCGACCAGCTGGGCGGTCTGGGAATGCTCACAGAACGCCTGGATGGTGATGCGCGGGATAAGGCGCGCGCCCGGAGTAATGTCGGCCGCGGGCTCTTCGGTCCGCTTGGGCTCTGATGACAGGAAACTCATGAAACGATAACTCCTTGACGCTGGCCTCAGTCGAGGACGAAGCCGACCGAACCGCTGAAGGTGCCGCGCATCTCGCCGCTGCCGGCGACCCCGTACATGGTCTCCAGCTTGCCCAGGAAGATGGCCTCGGCATCGCTGGCCACGGCCGTCCGATCGGTGGGCAACGGGATGGCATTGGCCGGGCTCGGCGCGACCAGATAGGGGGTAACCAGGATGACCAGTTCGGTCTGCTCGGTCTGGAAGTCCCGCGAACGGAACAGTGCACCCAGGATGGGGATGTCGCCGAGCCAGGGGAACTGCTCGATCTGCTGGGTGGACTTTTCCTCCAGCAGGCCGCCAATGGCGAGCGTGGTGCCGCCGGGCAATTCCACCGAGGTGCTGGCTTCGCGCTTGGTGATCGACAGGTCGGCCTGGGGCTCGGAAACCGAGGTCTGCACCTTGAGGGCAATGACGCCGTTCGATTTCACGACCGGCGTGAAGGACAGTTCGACGCCATAGGGCTTGAACAGGACCGTGCGTGTCGTGCCGCCGGTGTCATTCTCCTCGAAGGTATAATAAGGCAGCTCGCCGCCGGCCAGGAACTTGGCTTCTTCACCGGAAATCGCGGTCAGCGTCGGCTGCGCCAGGATGCGCAACGCGCCGTTCTGCTCGAGCGCCCGGATACCGGCGGTGACGTTATTGCCGGTCGCCGAGCCGAAGCGGGCATCGGCGCCGTGCGGAATATCGCCGTCGATCATCACGTTGGCGATGTTGAAGACGTTGGAGATGCCCACCGTGAAGGCGGCGCCCAGATTGATGCCGAACTGCTTGGCGACATCGCGCTTCACTTCCGACACGGTAACCTGCAACATGACCTGCTGGGAGCCGGCCACATCGAGGATGTTGGCGACGTTGCCCGGATCACCGGCAAACTGGGTGGCGACCTCGGTGGCGCGCTCGCGGTCTTCACCCGACAGCACATTGCCCGTCAGCACGACGCGGTTGACGCCACCGTCAAGAGTCACCGACTCCACCCGGATATTGGAGCCGGGCAGAATGCGGGCAAGGGCGGTCTGCAGCGCATTGCCGACCTGCGAGGGCTCTTCGATGACCTTGACGTCGAGGACGGCAATGGTCTGGCCCCGATCATCGAGGAAGAAGATGTTGGTGTCGCCACCGGTGATGCCCTGGATGATGGCACGCGTGCGGGTGCGCATGATCGCGGCGGCCACCGAAGGCTGCGACACGATCACCTCGGCGGCGCCGGCCGGCAGGTCCACCAGGGCCGTCTTGTTGATCTCGATCTCGAAGTTGCGCGTACTGCCATAGGCAGCGGGCGTAATGGTGACGTGGGTTTCCTCGGCCAGCGTGGCGGTCACGCCCGCCTGGGTCAGCAGGCCCAGGGCCAGCAGCGGCACGATGAGCAGGCCGGCGGCCCGGCGGCGGAACAGGGTGAACTGATTGATCATGATCATCTCCGCGCCCTACTGGGGCACCACCTGAGGTTCGACGGCCGTGCCCGGTGCCGGGGCCATGGAATGGCTGGCCTGTGCCGGATCGGTCTGGTTGCCGCCGGCAAGGACCGATTGCTCCTTGCCAAAGCGGATCAGCCGCACAGTCTGGTTGGAGGTCGACGTCTCGGCGACCGTGGTAGTGTTGAAATCGACGACCGAGCGCAGCGCCAGTGTCAGCTGGCCCAGGGTCGAGGCATTGATGAGCGTCTCGGCCTGGGCCGGATTGAGTTCGAGCGTGGCGATGGTCGCAGCGTCAAATGTGACCGGGGTGGGCGCGGGTGCGTTGGGGTCTTCCTGGCCGCCGGAGGCGCCCATTTCGCCAAGGCGGGCGCCGATGGCCAGCACGCGGACATTGGACAGGATGACCTCGGACTGCTGTCCGGCGTCGGTCTGGGTGGTCAGCACCACGTCGACATGATCGTTGGGCACGATGAAGCCGCCTGCGCTGGTGACCGCCGACACGCCGACCGACACACCGCGCATGCCCTCGGCGAGCACGGCAGACAGGTAACCCTGGTCGGCCCGCACCAGCTTGGCCTCCCGAATGGGCTCACCGGGGAAGAATTCGAAGCGCGCCACGGCGCCGCTCAGGTCGGTCGGCGCTTCAGGCATGGCCGAGATCGTCACATATTCGGGGCGAACGGCGCCCTCGGGCCAATCCTGCCATTCGAGCGAAGCCGGGTTCAGCCGCTCACCCACGCCGATCGGGTTCTTGGCGACCAGAATCTGGGTCTTGGCTTCCTGGACCAGCTCCGTCTGCACGATCTGCTGGGGGTCTGCCGGAGGGCCGCCACGGGTGACCAGGAATGCCGCCAGGCCGCCAGCGACAATCGCCACAAGCAACAAGATGATACGCGCCGGCTTCATGCCTCACTCCGGTTGTACGCGGGCGCAAATAGCCCAATTCCACCGGAGGAACTCTGAACGCAAAGGGTCAAAGTTTGGTTAACCGGAGCTTTGCGGATGCGGTTAACAATATGTAAATTTTAGCTTTTTGCGATCGAGGCAGCAAAAGACTTCCGCTGCGCGCGGTTTACTGGCCAGCCCGGCATCTCTACTTCAGACCGCCAGATCAGGCGACAAGGCGCTCGAAGATGATTGAATTGGAGTAGGTGAGCAGACCCGCCAAAGCCAGGGCGATGCCATAGGGCACGCCACTCTTGTGGTCATGCAGGCGTTCCAGCCAGCGGTAGCGCGCCAGGAACGGCGTCAACGGCATGCGCCGCAGGAGCAGGATAGCCAGGGTCAGCACACCACCCAGCAGCCCCGCGTAAACCAGGTAAGGCAAGGTCAGGCCGAAACCGAGCCACAGCGTGGTCGCGGCCGCCAGCTTGGCATCTCCGCCGCCGATAACCCGCAGGGCGAAAAGCGAAAAGCCGACCGCCAGAACCACCAGCGCACAGGCCACATGCGTGGCGAACTGCTGCAGCGGCAGGTTGATAACGATCGCGACCACGAAAAAGCAGGCGACCAGGAACAGGACGAGCTTGTTCGATATGCGCATGGTCAGCAGATCTGAAGATGCAGCGAGCGCCATCGCAGCTGGAAACAGAAACAATGCAATCGTGGACATTCGTTCCCATCCTCGCGCCGGGCGTCGGACCTTTACTGTGTCACCGCGCCGTTAAGAAACCTCAAATAAAAAGGGAGGAGCACATGCGCTCCTCCCTTGGATCCAGATCGTGCGTGCAGGGGTGGTGTCTTACGGGACAGTCACCTTGAGGCGGCCTGCAATGCCGTTGAACAGGGTGCCCAGATTGGTACCCAAGGTCGTTGCGGCAAGGATGATACCGACAGAGATCAGAGCGGCGATAAGGCCGTATTCAATTGCGGTCGCGCCAGACTCGTCCTGCGCGAAACGTGCGAAGATGTTCATTCCCAGGCTCCATTTTTACGTCATCGAGGACGTCATCGTTCGACACGTCAAACATCGAACGAGACCAACCTAGGGGGCAGTTCTTGAAATTGCGTTAATTGAACGGCGCAGCGAACGTTCTTTCGCCGCAAATTTGCTATCATTTTCAAGGTGTTAACAGGATACGTGGCATTTTAACTATGCACACCCGGTCCTTATATATTTCATCAATATCGTTCGTTATTATAGTAATTCCAAATGACTTCGGGCCTCGCCCTGCATATATTTTTGTCTCTACAATCTTTTCATTGAATGTTACCGCGATTGCTGAGCCGCCGCCATTTGCCAAATATAAACCATTCTGGCGGAAAGTGGCTGTATCGAGTATCAGTACGCCGGATCCGCCCCATGCGCCCCACGCTAGTCGCCGCCTTCGCACTCTGCCTGTCGCTGGCATCGGGCCTGGCCACGGCGCCAGTCATCGCGGCCGACGGCGCGCCGATCAATGTCAATGTCAACATGGCGCGCATCCTGCGCATCAATGCTGCTGCGGCGACGGTGATCGTGGGCAATCCTGGCGTCGCCGATGTCACCATCCAGGATCCGCAGACACTGATCCTCACCGGCAAGAGTTTCGGCCAGACCAACCTGATCGTGCTCGACAGCTCCGGCAACCCGATCGCCGACACGCTGATCGAAGTGGTGCAGATGCAGGCCGGCGTCGTTACCGTCTACCAGGGCCAGGCTCGCACCAGTCTCGCCTGCGCGCCGGTCTGCCAGTCGGTGGTGATGATGGGCGATGACACCACGTTCTCCTCCCAGGTCATCGCGTCCTCGCAACTGGTGCAGCAACTGGCCGATTGAGCTTTACCTCCGGTTAACCCTTGCCGCAGCCGCAGGGCTGGCAAGGCCCGGTCATAACCTTCGGTTATCCATGGAAGGCCTAGTGTCGCCCCGTTGCAATCGGGCGCGCATACATGGCTGGCACTGCTGCATCGCCGAAACTTCGGACACCGCTCTGGCGGCGGCGCGCCTTTATGCGCGACGAACGCGGCGTAACCGCCATCGAATTCGGCCTCCTCGCCCTACCCTTCTTCTCCATCCTGGCCGCGATCCTTGAAACCGCCCTGGTCTTTCTATCGGGACAGGCTCTCGACAGTGCCGTTCAGGATATCAGCCGATTGATCCGTACCGGCCAGGCGCAGCGGGCGGCGGTGACTGCGGCCGGCTTCAAGACCATGATCTGTGATCGCTCGTTCGGGCTGATCCGCGACTGCAACAACCTTCATGTGGAAGTGAACGTTGTCAGCACCTTCAGCGACGTGGACGTGGAGCCGCCGGTCAACTGGACCTGCCCCCCGCCTTCTGGCGGACAAACTCAGGCACAGGCGAACGCGGCGTGCGCGGCCTGGACACGGCCCGAAAGCTATACGCCCGGCAGCGGGTCGAGCGTCGTCATGGTGCAGGTCTATTACAAATGGCCGATCATGGTGCCATTCGGGGGCCTCGGCCTCTCCAATCTGCCCGATGGGCGGCGCGTGATGGGTGCGGCCACCGTATTCCGCAACGAGCCGTTCACATGAGGACCGTGCTGCAGCGACTGCTGTCCGGAATGCGCCGGCTGCGCCTCTCGGAGGCCGGCACGGCGGCGGTCGAGTTCGCGCTCGTCCTGCCCATCATGCTGGTGCTCTATATCGGCTTTGTCGAAGTCAGCGCCCTGATCTCGGTGGACCGCAAATTGCAATCGGCAGCGGGCGCACTGGGCGACCTGGTGGCGCGCTCGGACACGACAATTTCGGCCGCCACGCTCACCGACTATTTCAAGGCGGCGGGCGGCATCATGACACCCAACCCGGTCGATGACCTGCGCCAGGTGGTTACCCAGGTCGAGGTGCTCGCCGACGGCACGACCAAGGTCAGATGGTCCCGCCAATATCTCAACGGCGCCTATGGCAACGGGCCGCATGCGGTCAATTCCAGTTTCGCCCTGCCCACAGCGATGGTGAACATCGCAAAGGGCAAATATGTCATCGTGGCAGAGGGATCCTACCAATTCCCGCCGCTCTATGGCTTTGCCTTCAAACAGACGATCAACCTTTACCGCGAAAACTACTTCATGCCGCGCTTTGGCGGCAGCATCACCCTCAACTAGGGCCGCTTGCGCAGGCAAGGCGACCATGCCACAAGCCGGGCATTCTCTCTTGTCCGGCGGTATGCTCATGAACGATACGCTTGTCCCCGTGTTCGACCTTGGCGGCGTGTTCGTCGACTGGAACCCGATGTACCTGTTCCGCAAGCTCTTCGAGACCGAAGAGGATGCGCAGTGGTTCCAGGACAATATCTGCACGCTGGCGTGGAATCTTGAATTCGACGCTGGCGAGATCTATTCGGAGGGCGTGGCCAAGCTCATCACGCGCTTCCCCAAATACTGGCGCGAAATCCAGGCCTATGACCTGCGCTGGAAGGAAACGCTGGGCCAGTTCATCCAGGGCACGATCGACATCCACGACGAGCTGATCGCGCAGGACATCCCGACCTTCGCCATCACCAACTTCTCCTGGGAGAAGTGGGTGAGCTGCCTGGGCGAATGGCCGTTCCTCGAGAAGTTCGATGGCGTCATCGTCTCGGGCCTTGAGGGCCTGGTGAAGCCTGACCCGCGCCTTTATCGCGTGTTCTGCGAGCGCTATAGCCTGGCGCCCGACAATTGCGTGTTCATCGACGACAGCGAGCAGAACATCGTCGCGGCGCGCAAATACGGCATGAAGGGCATCCACTTCAAGGACCCAGCCATGCTGCGCAAGGAACTGATCGCCCTGGGCCTGCCGCTCAAGGCGAAGTAGGCTCTTCACCTCTCCCTTTGGGGGAGAGGTCGACCCTCTTGGGTCGGGTGAGGGGG
>NZ_CAMLHM010000038.1 GCF_946479885.1 uncultured Devosia sp. | reverse complement strand
CGGCCTTGGTGCGCTTGGGCGACTTGGCCAGGTTCTTTTCGATCAGCTGCACGGCTTCGGTCAGCGTCAGCTTGTTGACGGCGCCGATTTCGCGGCTCATGCGGTCCATCGCCTGTTCGAACAGCTGGCGTTCCGAATAGGACTGCTCAGGCTGCTCTTCCGAGCGATAGAGATCGCGCACGACTTCCGAGATGGCGATCAGATCGCCCGAATTGATCTTGGCTTCGTATTCCTGGGCGCGACGCGACCACATGGTGCGCTTGACGCGGGCACGGCCGGTCACGGTGGTCAGCGCCTGGGTGACCATGTCTTCTTCGGCCAGCTTGCGCATGCCGACCGACTTGATCTTGGCCACGGGCACGCGAAGGGTCAGCTTGTCCTGTTCGAAGCTGATGACGAACAACTCAAGGGTCAGGCCGGCGACTTCTTGTTCCTCGATCGAGACGATCACACCGACGCCATGCGCCGGATAGACGACATACTCGCCGGTCTTGAACCCAAGCCGTGTCTGTACCTTCTTGGCTACCATATTCATGGAACTCCTTGTTGACGCCCCAAATGGACAATTCCCTGCGGGAAGGACCGTCCATTCCTACTCTTCGTTACTGGCGTCCGAACGGAACGCCGCGCGCAACAAATACCCCATGGGCTTCCGGGTCCGCTTTCCCCGGAGCACACGCATCCAACGATGTTGTCAAAAAAATCGTGCCTTAAGGCACGGGCTGGGTGACGGGCTGAGCTGCATTGGTTTGCACCATAGCACAAAAAATCAGCAAAATCAAAAACTACGAATCAGGTGCGGATTCGCGCTCGCCGCAATGGGGCGAGGATGTGGCCCATGCCGTTGCTGCGTATCGCGCCACGAGCACTGCGCGGCACCTCCCCCTCGACGGGGGAGGTTGGGATGGGGTGTGGTTTGGCCCGAATATCGGGGCTAAACATCCCCCACCCTTGATCCCTCCCCGCAAAGGGGGAGGGTGTCGACTGAAACCTCAGCGACAAGAAACTCAGTCGCCTTCGCCGGGCGCCTCGGAGAAATACTTGGCCAGCTTGCCATCTTCGCCGTCCTTTTCCTTGGCCTCGGGCAGCGGATCGCGGCGCTCGGTCAGGTTGGGCCACATCGAGGCAAACTTGGTATTGAGCGCCAGCCATTCGTCGAGCCCCGACTCGGTGTCGGGCTTGATGGCCTCGGCGGGACATTCGGGCTCGCACACGCCGCAGTCGATACATTCATCGGGGTGGATCACCAGCATGTTCTCGCCTTCGTAGAAGCAGTCCACGGGGCAAACTTCCACGCAGTCGGTGTATTTGCAGGCGATGCAGTTATCTGTGACGATATAGGTCATATCGGGCGGCAGTCCGGCAGGGTCTCAACGGTCCGGTGCTAAACCGTTTTCGGCGGCGGGGCAAGGCTGTGGAGGCGCACCTTTTGGCGCAGGCGGTGGCTGTAGCGGAACGCTGTTGCGCGCCTCAGGGTGAATGACGAAACACCAGGTCTTCAGGGTCCTGGCGCGGCGCCAGGTCGTCACGCACGGCGCCCAGCCGCCCGGCCACCGCGATCGACCTTGCATTGGCGGCATCGCAATAGCTCACAAGGGTCGTAAGGCCCCGCTCGGCAAAAGCCCAGTCGCGCAGTGCCCGCGCCGCCTCGAGCACATAGCCGTGGCCCTCGTAACCCTCATAGAGCAACCAGCCCAGCTCCTTCTCCGGAAATTCGGGCCCGTGATTGATACCAACCTGCCCGACGCATTCGCCGGTCGCCTTGAGCTCGATCATCAGCGCACCATGGCCAAACAGATGCCAGCAGGCGACATCGTGGCAAAACATGCCCCAGGCCCCCCAGCCGATTTGCGGCCCGCCCATATAGATCGAGCGCGGTGAAGCCAGGAACGCGGCATGGGCCGGGTAGTCGGCGTAGACCGGCGGGCGGAGGGTGAGGCGAGGTGTGGTGAGGGTGGGGATGGTCATGCTGTTCTCCGTTCGGCGTCCAACCCCCGCACGTCACCCTCGGGCTTGACCCAAGGGCTCTTCCCTTACGGCAGGTTCAGCAGGTGAAACACCCTCGGGGCTAGCCCGAGGGTGACGATTGAGTCTGTGAAGGCCACCCTACTCTTCATCCCCATCCCTGAGCCGATCCGTCTCGCGCCGCTCTTTCTTGGTCGGGCGCCCTGCCCCCTCGCCGCGCGGCGCGATGGCGGCGTCATAGGGCGATAGCTCGGCCTTTGGCAAAGCCGGCGGCGACAGGTCTTCGTAGAGGCCCTGCGCCTCAGTCGCAGGACCGCGCCGGGCGCCGCAATCGATGATGCGCCAGACGACGATGCGGCCATGCAGGCTCATCGTCAGCACATCACCCGCCCCGACCTTGTGGTCGGAGCGGTCGGTACGCTCGGAGTTCACTCGGATAGCGCCGGTCTCGATGACCTTCTGCGCCAGCGTGCGCGATTTGAGGGCGCGCGAAAAGAACAGGAACTTGTCGAGCCGCTCCTTGCGGACGGGTTCGACTGTTCCTGCCAATCCTTACTCTGCCTTGCGGTCGCGCAGGGCCGCCAGCTTGGCGAAGGGGCTGTCCGGATCGAACGCCTTTTCTTTGCGCGGTTCCTCGCGGGGCCGCTCGAACCGGGCCTTGTCGCCCTTCTGGTCATCGGGGCGGCGATTGTCGTTGCGACCCTTGCCCTCGAATTTGGGCTTGGGCGGGTTGAGATGGCGGGCCTTGCTGAGGTCCTGCACTTCACCCTCGGGACGGCGCGGCGCCGCCGGGCGGTGATTGCGCTCGGGACGCGGGGCACGAGCCTGCTGGCCCTCACCTTCGGGGCGGCGACGATTCTCGTGCCGCTTGTTGTCGGAGCGCTTGCCTGCCGGAGACCAGACCTCGTCATATTCCGGTTCAGCCGGAGCGGCCGGGGCAGACTCGGCCGTTTCGGCAGCAGCTTCCACCACGGTTGTTGCCGGAATTTCGGCTTCGAGCGCCGGGGCGACATCAGCCGGCACGGCTTCGACTGGCGCTTCGGCCACGGCATCGGTGCTGGCAGGGTTTTCCGCCAGCACTTCTTCGAGCGCCGGCGCTTCGGCACTGGCCTCGGCGGCCACGGCAGGCGCCGGCACCTTGGGTGTGCGTTTCACTCGGTAGCCGAGCGAGTTGAGGATCGAGGCGAAGTCCTCGCCCGAGCAACCCAGCAGCGAGGTCATTTCCACGGTGACGCGGAAGCCGTTGCCCTCGGCGGCACCGGCCGGCAGCTCGCCCGCATAGGGGCGGCCAGCATCGAGCGCGATCAGCGGGCGGATGATATCGGCGAGGCGTTCGAGAATATCGACGCGCACGGCGCGACGGCCGGCAACCTTGAAGCCGGCAATCTCGTAGAGGCGGGTATCGACTTCCGGGTCGACCACGAAGCTGGTGCGGCCGCTCAGCACGATATGGGGAATGTCGGTCACGCCGGCCTGGCGCACGCCGCCATGCTTGAGCGCGAACAGAATCAGCGCCAGCTCGCGCGGCGCGGGCTTGAGCGAAAGCGGCAGGTAGATGTGATAGGCGCCGAACTTGATGCCCAGCTTGCGCATCTTGCCGCGCACATCCTGGTCCAGATTCTTGACGTCGTCGGAGACCTGGCTGCGCGGAATGAGCCCCAGATGCTCGAACAGCTGGTAGGCGATGCCGCGCGCGGCGCCTTCCAGATCGGCTGGCGCTTCCAGCGACATGACGCTTTCGAGCACAGTATTGATATGATGGCGCAGCCACAGGCTCAGCCGATCCTGCACGCGCTCGAGATCGGGCCCCGTCAGGGTTTCGTCGGCCAGCATCAGGATGCGGGGACGATAAAGGGCATCGCCCTCGATCAGTTCGGCGACGATGTCACCCTTCCAGCGCAACCGGCCATCGGTGGCCAGCACGAATTCCTCATTCGGCGCGCCGGCGAGCCGGTCGGCACGATTGTGGATTTCAGGCGCCACCACCTGATCGGCTGCCGCGCGCAACCCCTTGATATCGGCGTCGCCATCATTGCGCGCCAGGGTGAAGCGGAAGCCTTCGAGCGTGCCGATGAGATGGCCTTCCAGCCGCACTTCGCCACGTTCATTGATCTCGGGAGATGCCATACGTTTGTCTTTCAGATGACGCAGCAAGACGCTGGTGCGCCGGTCGACGAACCGCTGGGTTAGGCGCTCATGCAGCGCGTCGCTCAGCCGATCTTCAATATCCCGGGTCTTTTCGCGCCAATGTGAAGGGTCTGCAAGCCAGTTTTTGCGATTGGCGACAAAGGTCCAGGTTCGGATCTGCTTGATCCGGTTGCTGAGCGTGTCGATATCGCCGCTCGTATTGTCGCAAAAGCGCACCTGCTCGGCAATCCAATCGGCATTGGCCTTGCCGCGCTTGACTAAGTCCGAGTAAATCCGCGTGACGATTTCGCCGTGATTGGCCGGCGAAATCCCCTGATAATCAGGGATTTGGCAGCATTCCCACAGCAGGCGCGCCCCATCAAGGCCGCGGGCCAGCTGCCCTGCCTCGTTGCGCGAAACGAATTCGAGCGCCTGCTGGTCCTTGGCCATGGGCACCCGGGTCAGGCTGCGGTGCTCGGGTACGGCATCGAGGCTGTTTTGCAGCGCTGCAATGGAGCTGAAATCCAGCTGGCTGTTGCGCCATTGCAGCACTTTTACCGGATCGAAGTCGTGGGTTTCGAGCTGGACGACGAGTTCCTCGTCGAACCCCTCGGTGCCGCCGGTGACGCCAAACGTACCGTTGCGGGCATGGCGACCGGCCCGGCCGGCGATCTGGCCGATTTCGGCCGGCGTCAGATCGCGGCTGATTTTGCCATCGAACTTGCTGTCATCGGCAAAGGCGACATGGTGGATATCGAGGTTGAGCCCCATGCCGATGGCGTCGGTGGCGACGAGAAAATCCACATCGCCATTCTGGTAGAGCTCGACCTGGGCATTGCGCGTGCGCGGACTGAGCGCGCCCATGACGACGGCAGCGCCGCCGCGCTCGCGCCGGATCAGCTCGGCAATCGCGTAGACCTGCCGGGCCGAAAACGCGACGATGGCCGAGCGGGCCGGCTGGCGCGAGATTTTCTTGGACCCCGCATAGGTCAGCTGGGAAAAGCGCGGCCGGTCGATGATATCGGCATGCGGCAACAGGCGCTTGATGATGGGCGCCATCGTGGCCGAGCCCAGCAACAGCGTTTCCATGCTGCCGTGCGCATTGAGGATACGGTCGGTGAAGACGTGGCCACGGTCAAAATCCACCGCCACCTGGATTTCGTCGATGGCCACGCAGTCGACGCGGATATCCATGGGCATGGCTTCGACGGTACAGACCCAGAAACGCGGCTTGGGCGGCACGATGCGCTCTTCGCCGGTCACCAGCGCCACCGCGCCCTCGCCCACCCGCTCGACGCAGCGATGATAGACCTCGCGCGCCAATAGCCGCAGCGGCAGGCCGATCATCCCGGTGGGATGGGCCAGCATGCGCTCGATGGCAAAATAGGTCTTGCCGGTATTGGTGGGGCCAAGAATCGCCTTGACCGATTGGGGGGGCGCGAAAGTCATTGGCGGCAATGTAGGGACTCGGAGCGAACGTTGCGAGTGTCACAACGCATTGTCCCGGGAAAGGACGCCATTGCGACAGTTTTGTCATGGGCGTTAAGCACCAGAACAGTGCAGGAACGAAACAGCACCGAATCGGCGCAGCCGGGTGAATCCTGCTTCGTTCACCACCATGCGTGGTGGTTCCCATGCGGCCATGCCACCACGGCGGGCCATCATACGGTCATCGAGCAGCTTCGCGCGGTCAAACCTCTTCAGCTTCGTTGCGAAACGGTAAATTTGCCGTCGAATCGGCCATTCCTCAACGCCGCGTGAACGCGCCGTGGCGTGAGATTTTCACCCTCTTCAGATCGCGATGCCGATTTTACTGGCGTGTCCCGTCGCAGATTGAGGAAACAGGCGCTTGACCGTCCCAAGTCGGGACGTCGCTCATCGCCACGGCTTGCCGCGGTTTCTCGGCTGGAGCACCGATTTCGGGCTGGCTGGGTACGCCGACAAGGGCTCGCGGCCGGGGGCGTGCCGAGGCTTGTCCCAACCAAGGGCATTTCCCGAAGTGGCACAGCTATTCGCCGTGCTGCACTGCCGGGTTGAGAACTGGATCATATCAGGAACGAACAGGGTAGGAATCGGGCGAGGTGGCCGATTGTGGTTTTGTTCACGGCTGCATGTAGTGGGGTAAAGCAGCACAGGCCACAACGCCCGTGCAACGATCCATCTGGCGCCGCCGGAACGGCCAAAACCGCTTCATCTCGGTGACCAAAGGGTAAAGAATGGGGTGATCCTGGCGAATCTGACCGGGGTCTTGCGCCGAACAGGGACAGCGCGCCAGCGCATGTTAACGGCTCGGAGCCCGGTCCGCGCCGCTTTGCCTGCGCGCTGTTGGCAAAAGACCGGTTGACCGTGCCATCGCGGGACAGCCGCCCTGCAGCCCGGTACCTGCCTAGTAGCTCATCCCGGTCAGCACCATCGAGAGGTCACCCATATTGGTGCCCAGCAGCACGCGATAGGGAATGAAGTAACCCGTTTCGCCCAGCGGCGCATACCAGATGACGATGCGGTCGCTATCGGCCAGGTAATTGGTGATTTCCGAGCTGGTGAAATGGCCCGAGACCGGATCGTAGTCGACCGTGCACAGCACCACCGGCCCCTGATAGCCGGTGCGTGCCGAAGTGGCCTCGTCGTCGCCGGCATAGCTCATGGCGATGTTGAAACGCTCGACGCCGGTGAACACCTTGGCCTGGTGCTGGCAGAGGCTCTTGTCGAGTCCATCACCCTTAAGCACGAAGGCGGAGAGGAAATCCCCCACCCCGGTCAGGTGGCGGCGCTCCAGCGGCACGCGATCATAATTGTCGATGATCGGCGGCTCGACCTTGAAGGCGGACACATCGCGGCCGGCAAAGGACACATCGACCGTGAAGGTTTCGCCATTGGCGCGGGTTTCGAGGTCGAATTCGTCGGCCACCAGCGACGAGCCCGAGGAGCGTCCGACCGAACTCGCCTTGGCGGTGCCGCTGGCCACCAGCGTGCCCAGCCCCGCGACATTGGCCGAAAGGTCCAGCGAATAGCGGCTGCCCGTATCGTTGAGGTCGACCGTCATGGCCGCGACATTGATGCCGCCCAGCGTGAGGACGTAGCTGGCAGACGCGTCAACCTCGGCGGCGCCCGCCGGATGGCTCAAAAGCAGGGCCAGAGCGGCCAGAGGGGCAAGACGGAACTGGGTCAAGACAACAGGTTCTCTGTAGGATGCGAATCATCGCTT
Source organism: uncultured Devosia sp. (assembly GCF_946479885.1). The sequence continues at coordinate 34,585 of NZ_CAMLHM010000038.1, read as the reverse complement.
TGCTCAAAATTGCCTGCGCGACAGGGCCCATGCAAGGCGCTCGCGGGCGTTTGAGTCCCGTTTGCCTTGACGGCGACGGCCATTTTCTCTAAAGACGCGCCAGATTTCACAACAATCGAGGCCCGTCGCGGACTTCTCCGCCACGCAGGACCTTTACACAAATAGGATATCGCTAAATGGCACGTCGCTGTGAACTGACTGGCAAGGGCGTAATGGTTGGCAACAACGTTTCGCACGCGCTCAACCGCACCCGTCGCCGGTTCCTCCCGAACCTGCTGAACGTCACGCTGCTCTCGGACGCGCTGAACCGCCCGGTCAAGCTGCGTATCTGCGCCGCGGCGCTCCGCACCGTCGAACACCGCGGTGGCCTGGATGCCTTCCTGCTCAAGCAGGACGATGCCGACCTGTCGCCGCTGGCTGCAGGCATCAAGAAGGAAATTCGCGCCGCCCTCGCTGCCTAAGCGATCGGCGCCTTCGATATCGAACCGCGTGGGGTACGCTCCGCGCGGTTTTGTTTTTTTGGGGGCTGTGCAAGCACCGCTCTCACCCACTCACCGGCCGTCACCCTCGGGCTTGACCCGAGGGCTCTGCACTTGCGGAGCGGGTGGTAAGTATAGACCCCTTGGGGCAAGCCCGAGGGTGACGATCGAGTAGGTGGCATTTCCGCCGCCAACTCGCTAGCGAACAGCGCTCTGGTCTGATGCCAGCCGGTGCTCAACTGAGGTGCATTCTGATGCTTGCTCGTCTCCTGGCGGCTATTGCCGCCATGGTCGCGGTTGTTGCCGCGTCCAATATCCTGGTGCTCTACCCGCTCCGCATCCAGCTCGGCTCGGTCAACTTGGCTGACCTCCTGACCTGGGGCGCCTTCACTTTCCCCTTCGCTTTCCTGGTGACCGATCTCACCAACCGCTATGACGGCCCGGCCCGGGCCCGGCTGGTGGTGCTGGTCGGCTTTGCCGTCGGCTTGGCCCTGTCGTTCTACCTCAGCTACAATCCCCTGCCCTGGAATGCCGGCGGCACGCCCGCTACCACGCAGCGCATCGCGCTTGCCTCGGCCTGCGCATTTCTGGTGGGCCAGCTGCTCGATATCGCCGTGTTCTCGCGCCTGCGCGCCAGCAAGGCCTGGTTCCTGCCGCCGCTGGCCGGGTCGCTGTTCGGTTCGCTGATCGATACGACCATCTTCTTTTCGGTCGCCTTCGCGCCGGCCCTGGCAGGCATCGATGCCCTGTTCGGTATGACCGACAATTCCCTGGGCTTCCCCGCTCCCTGGCTCGGCGTCGGCCCCGAAGTCCCGCTCTGGTTCTCGCTGGCCTCGGGTGACTTCCTGGTGAAATTCCTCGCCGCCCTGGTGCTGCTGGCCCCCTATCGCGCCCTGATGGGTCGCCTCATGCCCCTGCCGCCGCTTGGGGCGGGGGCTTAGCGCCTATCCATCCCGACCACCGGCGTTCCCTCGGGCTTGACCCGAGGGAACGCAGTGCGTGGGGCAATATCTCGCCTCACTCCACGAGCGCGAATTCCAGCAGCAGGGTCCGCTGCCAGTCGTTGAAGTTGTTGTCCGAGCCGATGAGGATACGCAGCTCGCCATCGGGCGTCGTGTGCACGGCCAGCGATTCCATATTGTCGATGGTGCCGCCGGACGCCGACAGCAGCAGTTCGCCGGCCATGACGTGGTTGGGGCGCACCTCGGCGGCCGGAACCCGGCGCAGGTTCATCACGAAGTTCAGCATCGAAACGCCGCGCTCCAGCACCAGCAGGTCGCCATTGGGCAGGAAAGCGCAATCGGTGGGGCTCACCACCGGGCTATCCTGATAGGCCATCGGGCCCTTGTCGTTCTGCCCCAGTAGCCAGCCGCGATTGTTACCCTCCGAATCGAGCGCCTCTTCGGCCAGCAGCAGGGTTGATCCCGCCACCGGCGAGGCCGCGGGCGCGATGCACAGGGCTTCAAGGGACTCGTTGGTCCGCAGGTCACTGAGCCAGTCGGGGATAGTCACTTCCCGCGCCGCGCCCCCCGGCATGGCATCGACAAGGTCAAAATCTGCCACCCGCGTCAGGTGCTCGAAGCCGACGCGTACCGCCACCGCGACACCGTCGCGATAGACCGTATCGACGCTTTCGGCATCCTTGGCATATTGGCGCGGCAGCACATCGCCCTTGGAATTGCGCATCGGTTCGACCCGCGTGCCGATGAAGCCGAACAGGCGCCCCGCATCGTCATAGGCGAGCCGCCCGGTAACGAAATTGCCGCGATCGCTGACAAAGGTGGCCTGCTGGTCCGGGCCGGTCATGGTGAGGCTGGAGAGCCCGCCAAAGGTATCGTCCTGGCTCACCAGCGCAATACCGCCGCGAAAGATCAGACCGCCGGCCGGCTGATCCACCTGGCTGTCGCCGAACTGAGTGATCGGGCTGGCGCTGACCGTCACTTCGACGGCGGCGGCGGGAAGGCTCCCCGCCAGTGCCGTCACGACGATGGCCAGCCGGCCCCAGCTCACCCGCGGCCCCGCCGCCGCGTCTGCGTCGGCATTTCCTCGTCGAACAGCGCCGCCAGCTCGTCCGTCAGTGCTCCCGCCAGTTCCTCGGCATCGAGCAACGTCACGGCGCGGCGATAATAGCGCGTCACATCGTGGCCGATGCCGACCGCAACCAGCTGGATGGGCGAGCGGGTTTCGATATCCTCGATCACCTGGCGGAGATGAGCCTCCAGATAATTGCCGGCATTGACCGACTGCGTGCTGTCATCGACCGGCGCGCCATCGGAAATCACCATCAGGATACGGCGGGCCTCTGGCCGCGCCATCAGGCGCTTGCGCGCCCATTCGAGCGCCTCGCCGTCGATATTTTCCTTGAGCAGGCCTTCGCGCATCATCAGGCCGAGATTGCGCCGGGCATGGCGCCACGGCTCGTCGGCTGCCTTGTAGATGATGTGGCGCACATCGTTCACGCGCCCCGGATTGGCCGGGCGATTGGCTTCGAGCCAGGCTTCGCGGCTCTTGCCGCCCTTCCAGGCGCGGGTGGTGAAGCCCAGGATCTCGACCTTGACGCCGCACCGCTCCAGCGTGCGGGCGAGAATATCGCCGCAGATCGCCGCAATGGTGATCGGCCGGCCGCGCATCGAGCCGGAATTGTCGATCAGCAGCGTCACGATGGTGTCGCGGAAATCGGTGTCGTTCTCGACCTTGAAGCTCAGCGCCTGCATCGGATCGGTGACCACGCGAGTGAGGCGAGCCGTATCGAGCAGCCCCTCTTCGAGGTCGAACTGCCAGCTGCGATTTTGCTTGGCCATCAGGCGGCGCTGCAGCTTGTTGGCCAGCCGCGCCACGGCGCCGGCGAGGTTTTCGAGTTGCTTGTCGAGCAGAGCGCGCAACTGGTCGAGCTCGTCGGGCGGGCAGAGTTCGGCCGCCTTGACGATCTCGTCGAACTTGGTGGTGAACACCTTGTACTGGAACTGGTTGGTGAGCTGGGTGCCGCCATCCTTGGCCGGCGGCGGCATGGGCGCGTCTTCGCCAGCTTCGGCGGCCGCGTCCTCATCGGTATCGGCCATGTCCGATTCCATGCCCTCGACGTCGCCGGTTTCCTCCGACTCGCCGGCCTGCTCGTCCTGCTCGCTGTCCTGGCTGTCGTTCTCGCCCTCGCCCTGCTCGGGCGACTTGTCGGAGCTGTCGCCCTGTTCGGGCTCCTGGTCCTCGCCCTCTTCCTCGTCGGAGGAGTCAGGATCGTCCAGCTCGCTTTCCGGCACGAGGTTGAGGTCGCGCAGCAGCATCTTGGCGGCGCGCGAAAACTCGTCCTGGTTCTCGTAGCGGGTCAGCAGTTCATCGAGAGACTTGCCACCCTTGTCCTCGATTTCCTGGCGCCACAGATCGACCAGCGCATGGCCCGAAGGCGGCACGGGCACGCCGGCGAGTTTCTCCCGCAGCAGCAGGCCCAGCGCTTCGGCAATGGGGGCATCCCCCTTGTTGTCGACCTCGGCGAAATTGGCGCGGAACAGCCGGTCTTCCAGCATTTCGCCGATATTGCCCACCATGCCCGGCATGCGCACGCAGCCGAGCGCCTCGACGCGGGCCTGTTCCAGCGCATCGAAGGCGGCGCGGGCGACGGGGTCCATCGGCGAACGCTTGCGGTGGGTATCGGGGTCGTGGCTGGCCAGGCGCATGGCCATGGCGTCGCCCTGCCCGCGGGCAATGGCGATATCGCGCCGCGTCGGCAGCCGCGGCAGGTTGGCCAGCCGCGCCTTGTCCGAGGTCAGCAGGGGCCGGTCGGAGGTGAAGGTCACCTCGAGGTCTGCCTTGGCACCGATGGCGCGCACCGTTGCCCCCATGGCGGATTTGAACACCTGGGTCTGGTCGGGCTTGTTGGCTTTGCTGCGCGGTGGTTGTGCCATTCGGATGGTCCCGGAAGACCCCTCACCCCAACCCTCTCCCCAAAGGGGCGAGGGGGCAGTTCAGAGCCTGGACGGCCACCGCGTTCCCTTCGCCCCTCGGGGGAGAAGGTGGCCCGCAGGGCCGGATGAGGGGTCTCCCGACTGGCGCCGGGAGAATGTGTCTTAAGCCGTAACGGCGAGGTTGGCCGAGCTTTCCGGCAGGTCTTCGCCGAACACGCGCTGGTAGAACTCGGCCACGACCGGGCGTTCGAGTTCGTCGCACTTGTTGAGGAAGGTCAGGCGGAAGGCAAAGCCGGTATCGCCACCGAAAATCTGGGTGTTTTCGGCCCAGGTGATGACGGTACGCGGGCTCATCACGGTGCTGAGATCGCCATTGATGAAGGCCGAGCGGGTGAGGTCGGCCAGACGCACCATATTGCCGATGAGCTTCTTGCCCTTTTCGGTCTCGCCATAGGCTTTGTTCTTGGCCAGGACGATGCCCACTTCCTTGTCATGCGGCAGGTAGTTGAGCGTGGTCACCAGGCTCCAGCGGTCCATCTGGCCCTGGTTGATCTGCTGGGTGCCGTGATAGAGGCCCGACGTATCGCCCAAACCAATCGTATTGGTGGTCGAGAACAGGCGGAAGGCCGGATGCGGCACGATCACGCGGTTCTGGTCGAGCAGGGTCAGGCGCCCCGCCACTTCGAGCACGCGCTGGATCACGAACATCACGTCCGGGCGGCCGGCATCGTATTCGTCGAACACCAGCGCGACATTGTTCTGCACGGCCCAGGGCAGGATGCCGTCACGGAATTCGGTGATCTGCTTGCCGTCCTTGAGCACGATCGCGTCCTTGCCGACGAGATCGATACGCGACACATGCGAATCGAGGTTGACGCGGACCAGCGGCCAGTTGAGGCGCGCCGCGACCTGCTCGATATGCGTGGATTTGCCGGTGCCGTGATAGCCCTGCACCATGACGCGGCGGTTAAAGGCAAAGCCTGCCAGAATTGCCAGCGTGGTGTTGCGGTCGAACAGGTAATCCGGATCGACGGGCGGCACGTGGCTATTGGCTTCCTTGTAGCCCATCACCTTCATGTCCGTGTCGATACCGAACAGCTCCCGGGCCGAATATTCGGTGTCGGGCAGATTGGTGTACTCAGTCATGGCAAAGCTCTTGGCGGAAAAATCGAGGCGGGAGGCGTTAAAGTCGCGGGCTCTATAGCAGCATTGTGACTGTGGCGGTAGGCACTTGGAAGGTGGAAAGCACTGCGCCTTCCATATCCACCGGCGTTCCCTCGGGCTTGACCCGAGGGCCGCTCTCCATCCGGCACGAGGGGCGGAAGACCCTCGGGCCAAGCCCGAGGGAACGCCGGTGGCCGGGCAAGGTCAGCGAACGTTATTTCGCCACGAACCCTGTCTTCTTGAGGTGGCTATAGGCCGCGATAATGGTGCGCAGGCGCTCTTCGGAGGATTTGTCGCCACCATTGGCATCGGGATGGTGGATTTTGACCAGGGTCTTGTAGGCGCGTTTGATGTCCTCGGACTTGGCCTGGCCGACAATGCCCAGCGTTTCCAGCGCCCGCCGATCCTGCTCATGCAACGGCTTTACCCGTTCTGCGGCCGGCTTTTGTGCCTGGCGATGACGATATTTGGCAAACACGCCGAACGGATCGCCGAAGCGGTCGCCCGGACGCAGGCCTGCAGCGCCCTGGCGCGAGGTGCGCGTGCCCGGGTTGCCGGTGGCAAAGCTGGAGCGCGATTCTGCCTTGGGCGGCGCATGCAGCGCCTCCTCCAGCTCATCTTTTTCCATGCCGGCGAAGAAGTTGAACGCCGTATTGTAGTGCCGGACATGCTCGAGGCAGAAATGGTGGTACTGACCCTCGCTGCGATGGCCCTTGGGGGCCCGGTATTCGCCGGCCAGGTCGCACCCTTCCCAGTCACAGGCATGCTCGACCGGCGCGGGCTTTTCTTCCCGGCGCGGCTTGATGCGAATGGTATCGAAGAGCTTGGATTGCAGTTTCATTGCGCCTAGTTAAGTGCCTCAGACCAAAGAGAACCCGACGCGATGTCCGTAAAAGACACCTTAACCGCCAAGCTCACCAGCAAATTTGCCCCCGCTTTCCTCGATGTGATCGATGAATCATCGCTCCATCATGGCCATGCCGGATGGCGGGAGGGTGGTGAAACCCATTTTCGTGTCAGAATCGCGACCCGTCATTTTGACGGGATGAGCCGCGTGGCGCAACACCGCGCCGTCAACGAGGCGATTGCCGAGCTGATGAACAACCCCGTGCACGCCCTCGCGATCGAAGTCTTGCCCGCGGCTGGGCCCTGGAAATAGCCGTTTTCCCCTCCCCGTCGGTGAGAAGAACTACCCCCGCATATCCTCGATAAAATCAGCCACCGCCGCACCATCGACGTTCTTCTCGATGAACGCCTTGCCGATGCCCCGCGTCAGGATGAAGGTCAGCGCCCCGCGCGAGACTTTCTTGTCCTGCGCGATAGCGGCCATCAGTGTTTCGGTGGAACCCAGCGTGCCGGGGATATCACCCAAGGTGGTGGGCAGGCCCGATTTCTGCAAGTGCGCGGCGATGCGACCGGTATCCTGGCTCGGCGCCAGCCCCAGCCGTGCCGAAAAGCCATGCGCCAACACCATGCCGATCGCGACGCCCTCGCCATGCAGCAGGCGGTCGGAATAGCCGGTATCCTTTTCCAGCGCATGCCCGAATGTGTGGCCCAGATTGAGCAGGGCGCGGACGCCCAGTTCCTTTTCGTCCTCGATCACGACCCGCGCCTTGTGAGCGCAGCAGCGCGCGATCGCCTCGCCCCGCGCCGGGCCGCCCGCGAAGATCTCGGCCTGATGCTCCTCCAGCCAGAAGAAGAACTCCTCGTCATCGATGAGCCCGTATTTGACCACCTCGGCATAGCCGGCGGCGAATTGGCGCGGGCTGAGCGTATCGAGCGTCGAGAGGTCAGCCAGCACCAGCTTGGGCTGGTGGAAGGCGCCGATCAGGTTCTTGCCGTGTGGCGAATTGATGCCGGTCTTGCCGCCCACGGAACTGTCGACCTGCGCCAAAAGCGAGGTCGGCATCTGCACGAAATCCATGCCGCGTCGGGCAATGGAGGCGGCAAAGCCGGCCAGATCGCCAATCACCCCACCACCCAGCGCAATCACCAGGTCGCCGCGCTCCAGCCGCGCCGCCAGGATGCCCTCGACCGCCTGGCCGAGATAGGCCCAGGATTTTGTCGCCTCGCCGGCCGGCAGCACGATCTCGGTGTGACCAAGCCCGGCAGCATCGAGCGATGCGATCAGCCGCGGCAACTGTGCCTTGGCGACGTTGTCGTCGGTGATGATGCCATAGCGCCGCCCCGGAAAGCGCCCGGCCAGGATGGCGCCGGCCTCGTCGAGCAGCCGGGGCCCGATCAGGATGTCATAGGCACGGTCGCCGAGGGCGACGTGAACCGTGTGGGCAATGTCGGGCATCTGGGTCAGTCCTGGCGCTTGAGATAGCCGAGTACGGCATCGATGACGTGGCCGGCAACCACGTCCTGCGGCACATCGCGCGAAATCACCGTGACATCGGCCTCGGCATAGATCGGATAGCGATCCTCGATCAGCTTTTCGAGGGTGGCACGGGGGTTAGCCGTCTTGAGCAGCGGGCGGTTGCTGCGCCGCGAGACGCGCTCGAACAGGATGTCCGCCTCGGCCTTGAGCCACACCGAGACCGCCTCGGCCTTGACCAGCGCGCGCGTCTCCTGGTTGACAAAGGCGCCGCCGCCGGTGGCCAGCACCACGCCCTGTTCCTTGAGCACGCGGGCGATGACCCGGGTTTCCCCGGCGCGGAACTCGGGCTCGCCACGCTGTTCGAAAATCTCGGGCACGGTCATCTGCGCCGCCTTCTCGATTTCCTCGTCGCTATCGAGAAACTGGCGGTTGAGGCGGGCAGCGACGCGGCGGCCGACCGTGGTCTTGCCGGCGCCCATCATGCCAACCAGCACCAGTGGCCGGCCGGCGAGTTGCTCGGCCAGTTCTTCAGCTCGGGCCTGCCGCGATGCCGGGTCCGGTCGGTTCAAGAGGCGCTCCCCAAGCGTTTTCAGGCGAAGTGGATACCGGTTCGCCGCCCGGAAAACGCGACAAACAATGCTGCCGCTATGAAGCCGTCCGCACCCCGCCTGTCAAGAACTTGCCGAGAACTTGCCAGGAACTTGCGGAGAATGGCGCGACACCCCACTATGCCTACGGAAACGAAACCTTTTGCGGGCAAATTGCAGGCAAACTGTAAGCAAACCGCCCGCAGGACTGCTTCATGCCCACCCTGATCCGCCTCATCATCACACTGCTGTTCCTGGCTGGCCTGGTCTATGCCGGGATGTTTGCCCTGGTCGCCTTCGTCGAGCCGACGCAGAAGGAGCAGACCATCCGCATCCCGCAACGCGACCTGCTCTCGGGCGGCCAACCGGCACTGCCGGGCTCGCAGCCAGCCACTGAGGAGCCTGAGTCCCAACCCGAGCAGCAGCCGGCGCAGGAGCCTGCCGCCGCGCCGGCGGCCGAGCCCGCCACCCCGCCGGAGCCGTTGACAGATTGAGCGGCGCACACCTGATCGGGGCCTTCCTCGAAATGATGAGCGCCGAGCGTGGCGCGGCCAAGAACACCATCGAGGCCTATCGGCGCGACCTCTCCGACTATGCCGGTTACGTCGCCGGACGGCAGTCGAGCCTGCTCACCGTCGAGCGCGACACCGTCAATGCCTATCTCGACCGGCTCAAGCAGGATGGTCTGTCAGCCTCGTCCGCCGCCCGCCGGCTCTCCGCCATCCGGCAGTTCCACAAGTTTCTCTGCGCCGACTGCATGCGGGGCGATGACCCGACCCGCATCGTCGCCAGCCCCAAGAGTCGGCGCGCTCTGCCCAAGGTGCTGTCGATAGCCGAAGTGGACAAGCTGCTCTCGACGGCCGAGGCCGAAGCCAACCGCGCGGCCTCCCCGCAACAGCAGGCCACCGCCCTGCGCCTCTATGTGCTGCTCGAGTTGCTCTATGCCACCGGCCTCCGTGTCAGCGAGCTTGTGAGCCTGCGCCGCGCGGCGGTGATGCGCGATGCCGGTTTTCTCACCGTTGTTGGCAAGGGCAACAAGGAGCGCGTCGTGCCCATCAACGACCGGGCGCGCGACGCTATCAAGGCCTATGTGGCAACTCTGGAAAAGGGCGAGACCTTCCTGTTTCCGGCAGGCGGTGCCGAGGGCTATCTCAGCCGGCAGGTTTTCGCCCGCGACCTCAAGCAATTGGCCATCGATGCCGGCATCAGTCCGTCACGGGTGGCGCCCCACGTGCTGCGCCACGCCTTTGCCAGCCACCTGCTGGCTGGTGGCGCCGACCTGCGCGTGGTGCAGATGCTGCTCGGCCACGCCGATATCTCGACCACCCAGATCTATACCCATGTTCTGGACGAGAAACTGCGCACGCTGGTGGAAACGCATCACCCATTGGCGGGAAACCAGTAGGCGGCCTGCTACTGCTTTTGGCGGCGACCCCTGTAAGCCCAGATCAGGCTGCTCAGGAGCAGCGCCGCACCGGCGAGGATGGTGAGCCACATCACCGCCTGGGGCATGAGAGAGCTGCCTGAACAACCGACGAAATCGATGAGATCCATCTGGAAGCAGTAATTCTCGGGGTCGGCATAGCCGTAGGTGCGGGTGAATATCCCATTGACGAACAGAAGCAGGCCAAGCGCCAATGCCGCCCATTTCAACATCGATCGTCTCCACGACTGGCTATCAATGCGACGCTAACATGGCATCGGCCGGTGCCGCCAGCACCCAGCTTTCCTGTGCCTCTGCCCAACCAAAACCTTGACTCGGCATTGCGTCGTCGCCACTTTCCGGCCACTTTAGGGCGCAAGAGCAGCGGCCCTCATCCCGGGTCGCGAACACGACCCTCAAAAGCAAGGCGCGAAAAGGTGGAAACCGGCTTTTCGCGATCAGCCTTGTGATAAAAAGAAACCGAGAGCCGGCGATCCAGGATCGCACAGGGCTCGAGCAGGCAGGTCAATGCAGTCTTATCTCGATTTCGAAAAGCCGGTTGCCGATCTCGAGGGCAAGATTGCCGAGCTCAAGGCAATGGCCGCGACCGACCAGGCCGTCAGCATCGACGAAGAGGTCAATCGCCTGAGTGCCCGTGCCGATGAGGCGCTGGTCGAAATCTATCGCCGCCTGACCCCCTGGCAGAAGACGCAGGTGGCGCGCCATCCGCAGCGCCCGCACTTCTCCGACTATGTCGGCAAGCTCATCACCGAGTGGACGCCACTGGCCGGCGACCGCAAATACCGCGAAGATGCGGCCTTGCAGGCTGGCTTCGGCCGCTTCAACGGCCAGTCGGTCGCCATTCTCGGCCAGGAAAAGGGTAATTCCACCGAGACCCGCCTCAAGCACAATTTTGGCATGGCCAGCCCTGAGGGCTATCGCAAGGCCGTGCGCATCATGGAAATGGCGGACCGTTTCAACATTCCGCTGATTTCCTTCGTCGATACTGCCGGCGCCTATCCGGGCATCGGCGCCGAGGAACGCGGCCAGGCCGAGGCCATTGCCCGCTCGACCGAGAAATGCCTCGAACTGGGCGTACCCAATATCGCCATCGTCATCGGCGAGGGCGGTTCGGGCGGCGCCATCGCCATCGCCGTGGCCAACCGTGTGCTGATGCTTGAAAACGCCATCTATTCGGTGATCTCGCCCGAGGCCGGCGCCTCGATCCTGTTCCGCGACGCTGCCAAGGCGCAGGACATGGCCACCGCCCAGAAGATCACCGCGCAGGACCTGTTCGGCTTCGGCGTGATTGACGGCATCATTCCCGAGCCGGCTGGCGGCGCGCATCGCCACCACGAAACGATCATGGATTCCACCCGCGGCGCCATCGCGGCCTTCCTCGGCGATTTCGCCGGTCGTGGTCGCCTCGAAACCCGCGAACACCGTCGCGAGAAGTTCCTGGCGATCGGCACGACGCTTTAGCGTCTGGCGGATACCCCCTCCTGGCCTCCCCCTGATAGGGGGAGGGACCGATCCAGTTCGTGGCACCGTCTGGCCCAGTCACCGGCCAGATTCCTCCCCCTTTTCAGGGGGAGGTTAGGGGGAGGTACTCTTTTCTGCCTCCACACGCTTGCGTGATATTCCCCCGCTTTCCGCATTTTCTGCCGTGTGCTAACGCTTCGTTCACCAGCAAAACTCATGCTGCGGTAACCACGGCCCCCTATGGGTCATCGCTCCATTTTCGACCACCGGGCTGCCGACGTTGACCGCCACTGTTCTCCGCAAACTCTCCTCGGTGCTGATCCTGCTCTGGGTGGCCTTCGGGCTCGTCGCCTGCGGCGGCTTCCTGCCCAAATCCAGCGACAACCGGCACAACCAGCCCCTGTCGAGCCTGGTCCAGGCGGGTCTGCGCAATATGGGTTCGTCGCCCGGCGAGGCCATGGTCATCCGCATCTTCAAGGAAGAAAAGACCCTTGAAGTGTGGAAGCGCACCAGCGCCGGCCAGTTCAAGATGTTCAAGACCTACGAGATCTGTGCGTTTTCCGGCGAGCTTGGCCCCAAGATCAAGGAAGGCGACCGGCAGAGCCCCGAGGGCTTCTACACGATCACGCCGGGCCTGATGAATCCACGGTCCAACTACTACCTGGCCTTCAATACCGGCTTTCCCAACAAATTCGATCGGGTCTGGGGCCGCACCGGCAGCGACCTGATGGTGCATGGCGATTGCTCGTCGCGCGGCTGCTACGCCATGACCGACGACGGCATTGCCGAAATCTATGCCCTGGCGCGCGAAACCTTCAAGGGCGGCAATTCCAGCTTCCAGCTGCAGATATTCCCCTTCAGGATGACGGCCGCCAAGCTGGCGCAGCAGGCGTCCAGCCCGCATATCGGCTTCTGGCAGGATATCAAGGAAGGCTATGACCTGTTCGAACTGACCAAGGCGCCGCCGGCCTGGGATGTGTGCGAACGCCAGTATATCTTCAACGCTGTCGGCGGCGGTGCGCTCAATCCCATGGGCCCCTGCCCCGCCGTGGTGCAGAATGCGGCGCTGACGGCCAAGCAACAGGCCGACGCAACCGCCTTTACCGCCGCCGTCGAGAGCGAAGCCCAGAAGGCGGCGCGCGAGGCAGCCGAGGCCGAACGCAGGATTGCCGAGGAAGCCGCGGCCAAGGCGCGCGGCGAGGCCATTGGCGGCTTCTTCAGCGGCATCGGCAACATGTTTGGCGGCGGTGACGAGAACATCACCCCGGTCATCTCAGGCAAGCCGGCGCCCAAGCCCATGCCGCCGTTGCAGCGCTAGGCGCCCACCACCATATCAGGGCCGCAATCTGCGCCGATCTGAACGCGGCAGCGCCAGCAACGGAGACCTTTGCTTTGGAAGAGACGGTATCGGTCGATGTCCAGGGTGAGAGCCAGCCGGCGCCCGAGCCCCCTCGCGCCCGCATGTCCCTGGCCAATGTGCTGAGCTTCGTGGTGGGCCTGGTCGGCATTGCCGCGCTGGGCGCCAGCGCCTGGGTCTATAGCGATACGCAGCGCGAGATGGTGCGGCTCTCCACCGATATTGCCCAGCTTCGTCTCAGCATGGAACTGTTCGGCCGCCAGCAGGGAACACCCTCGCAAACCGACGATGCCGCCCTGACTGATATGGCCAACCGCCTGGCCATTCTGGAGGAGAGCTGGCGCAATGGCCCTGCAGCGGTCGCCGCGCCCACGCCGGCAGCCACCCCTGCTGCGACGCCTGCCGCGGCCGCCGAGGGTGGCGACTGCCTGCCATCAGGCACGCGCTTCATGGTGGCGGCGGGCGACCGTTACCCCGTCTGCGGCACGGGCGCGGTGGTGGAGATCGGCTCGGTCGATGACGGCTACATCTCGCTGGCCGACGGCACCGTCATCGCCCAGGGCGGCAACATCGCTCTGCCCAACAGCACCTGCATGATCGGCGTAGTGCCCTCTGACGGCGCCGCCATCAGCGGCTATGCCGAGATCAGGGTGACCTGCTAGCAGCAGCCACGCATCAAGCAAAAGGCCCGGATCGCTCCGGGCCTTTGTCGTCTAGAACGCACCGTGGCAGTGCTTGAACTTCTTGCCCGAGCCACAGGGGCAGGGGGCATTGCGCGACACCCCTTCCAGCAGCTTGGGATCGATCGGCTTGAGCGAGGGGTCGCCACCGGTCGCGCCCAGGGCGCCTGCAATAGTATCCGAGCCCTCTTCGGCGTCGTTCTCGCCGGTCAGCGGATCGATATGGGTCTCGCGCAGCTTGCTGAGATCGGGCACCGGCGGCGCCACTGGGCGCGGCTGCAACTCGACATGGCTGAGCTGGGTCGTCACCAGTTCGCGCAGGTTGGCCAGCAGCGCCTGGAACAGCTCATAGGCTTCCTGCTTGTATTCGTTGAGCGGGTCACGCTGGGCGATGCCGCGCCAGCCCACCACCTTGGAGAGGTGATCGAGCGTCACCAGGTGCTCGCGCCACAACCCGTCGATCGACTGCAGCAGGATGGACTTTTCCACCTGGCGCATGATGGTCGGGTTGGCCGAGCCGGCCGCCGCCATATTGGCGATGGTGCGCTCTTCCTTGGCTGCCGCATGGGCATCGGCGGCCGCGATCAGCCGCTCGGTGATGATCTCGGCGTCGATGCCTTCCTCGGCCGCCCATTCCTTCACCGGCACGTCGATGTTGAGGTAGGTCTTGGCGGCCGCCTCGAGCTGCTCGACATTCCACTGCTCGGGATAGGAGCGCGGCGGGATGGCCTTGCCGACAATGTTGTCGACCACGTCATGGCGCATCTCGACAACGGTGTCGCTGACATCCTCGGCATCCATCAATTCGATACGCTGCTCGAAGATCACCTTGCGCTGATCGTTCATCACGTCGTCGTATTTGAGGATGTTCTTGCGGATGTCGAAGTTGCGCGCTTCGACCTTGCCCTGGGCGCGTTCGATGGCCTTGCTGACCCATGGATGGGTGATGCTCTCGCCCTGCTCCAGCCCCAGCTTGCCAAGCATGGAATCCATGCTGTCCACTGGGAAGATGCGCATCAGGTCGTCCTGAAGGCTGAGGAAGAAGGCCGAGTGACCCGGATCACCCTGGCGGCCGGAACGGCCACGCAGCTGGTTGTCGATCCGGCGGCTTTCATGGCGTTCGGTGCCGATGACCATGAGGCCCCCGGCGGCCAGCGCCTTGGCCTTGTCGCTGGCAATGGTGGACTTGATTTCGGCGATCTTGGCCTCGCGGGCCTCGCCTTCAAGTTCGCCGGTCTCGCGCTGGATGCGCATTTCGAGATTGCCGCCCAGCTGGATGTCGGTACCGCGACCGGCCATGTTGGTAGCAATGGTAATGGCGCCGGGCAGGCCCGCATCGGCCACGATAAAGGCTTCCTGCTCGTGATGGCGCGCGTTGAGCACGTTCATCTGGCCGACATTCTTCTTGCGCAGCAGGTCCGCGAGCATCTCGCTCTTTTCGATCGAGGTCGTGCCGACCAGGACCGGCTGGCCCCGATCCTGGCATTCCTTGATCAGCTGGGCGATGGCTTCGAACTTCTCGGCAGCGGTGCGGAAGATGGCGTCTTCGTCGTCGCGACGCTGCACCGGCACGTTGGTCGGCACGGTGACCACGTCGAGCTTGTAGATGTCGGCAAATTCCTCGGCCTCGGTCGCTGCCGTACCGGTCATGCCGGCCAGCTTCTTGTAGAGGCGGAAATAGTTCTGGAAGGTGATCGAGGCCAGCGTCTGGTTTTCCGGCTGGATCTTGACGTGTTCCTTGGCTTCCAGCGCCTGGTGCAGGCCTTCCGAATAGCGGCGGCCCGGCATCATGCGACCACTGAACTCGTCGATGATGACCACTTCGTCATTGCGGACGATATAGTCCTTGTCCTTGCGGAACAGCTTGTGGGCGCGCAGGGCCGAATTGGCGTGGTGCACCAGTGCGACGTTTTCCACGTCATAGAGCGAGCCGGTCTTGAGCAGTCCGTCTTCGGCCAGCTTGGCTTCGAGCTTTTCGATGCCGGCATCGGTGAAGGTGGCGGAACGATGCTTTTCGTCGAGCTCGAAATCGCTCTCGTCGATAATGGGCATCAGCGCATCGATCTTCATATAGAGGTCGCTGCGGTCGTCCGACGGGCCCGAAATGATCAGCGGCGTGCGCGCCTCGTCGATCAGGATCGAGTCCACCTCGTCCACGATCGCGAATTCATGGCCGCGCTGCACCATCTGGGCGCGCGTATATTTCATGTTGTCGCGCAGGTAGTCGAAGCCGAGCTCGTTATTGGTGCCGTAGGTGATGTCGGCGGCATAGGCAGCCTTGCGCTCGGCATCGGTCATGCCATGCACGATCACGCCCCAGGTAAGGCCCAGGAAGCTGTAGATCTGGCCCATCCAGGCCGCGTCGCGCTTGACGAGGTAGTCGTTGACGGTGACCAGGTGCGCGCCCTTGCCCGGCAGCGCATTGAGATACATCGGCAGCGTCGCCACCAGCGTCTTGCCTTCACCGGTGCGCATTTCGGCAATGCTGTGCTCGTTCATCGCCATGCCGCCGATGAGCTGCACGTCGAAATGCCGCATGCCCAGCACACGCTTGGAGGCCTCGCGCACCGTAGCGAAAGCCGGCACGATCAAATCATTGAGATCGGCGCCTTGTTCGAGCTGCGCACGGAACTCGGCCGTCTTGGCGCGGAGTTCGTCATCGCTGAGCTTTTCGAACTGGGCCTCGAGCGCATTGATCTGCGCCACCTTGCCCTGGAACCGCTTGACGTGCCTGTCGGACGGAGACCCGAAGATCCGCCGGGCGAGCGCAGCAAGTGCCATATGTCAGGTCCTTTTATGACTCATCGGGGCGGGCTGGGGAGGTGCGGAATACTGGACCGTTCGGCCGCGTCGACGCGATGAGAAAGCCTTTCCGGCTTTGAATTTCTGGTATCCCGCCACCCGGCGGAAAAGCGGGTGAGATGTAAGAGCGGCCCCCTGTCTTGTCAACGCTGCCGAAATGGGCGACACCTGCCTGCCCCTGCCGGAAGGCCCGGCAGAAACGGGACTTTTGGCACTTGGTTGCTCACAAGACGCGGCGTGGCACATTTTGGCCCCGTTGCCGTGTGAGGGGCAGGCCCAGGAGCCGCCGACCCGACCAAGGGCCTGCGTATCGCCGACACGAACGAGCCAGCCGCGACCACAAGCGCCGGCAAGGAGACCGACCTGATGACTTTTTCCCCCTCCCGCCTCGCCCGCACCGCGAGCGTCCTGGCGCTCATGCTCTCTGCCGGCGCGCTGGCCCCGGTTCTGGCACAGGATGCCGCGCCGGCTGCCCCGGCACCGGCGGTCGAAGCTGCCCCGGTTTCCCCTGACACGGTGGTTGCCACCGTCGGCGGCGAGCCGATCACCGAAGCCGATCTGAGCTTTGCCGCCGAGGACCTGACCCAGGAACTCAGCCAGATGCCCGCCGAGCAGCGCAAACCGTTCCTGCTGCGCGTCCTGATCGACATGAAGGTGATGGCCAAGGCTGGCCAGGACGCCGGCATGGCCGATACGCCGCTGTTCCAGCAGCGCCTCAACTATCTCAAGGAGCGCGCCCTGCGTCGTGCTTTCTTCGCCGAGACCATCGCCAATGCGGTGACCGAAGAGACCGTGCGCGCGCAATATGACAAGTTCGTCGCCGATTTCGTGCCGGCCGACGAAATCCGCGCCAGCCATATCCTGGTGGCCGACGAAGCCGAAGCCAATGCCGTCAAGGCCGAACTCGACGGCGGCGCCGACTTCGCCACCCTCGCCAAGGAAAAGTCGATCGATCCCGGCGCAGCCAATGGCGGCGACCTGGGCTTTTTCGGTAAGGGCATGATGGTTGCCCCCTTCGAAGCGGCGGCCTTTGCCCTGACCGATATCGGTCAGATCTCGGCTCCCGTGCAGTCCCAGTTCGGCTGGCACATCATTCGCCTGGACGAGAAGCGCCAGTCGACCCCGCCTGCCTTCGAACAGGTAGCCGGCCAGCTGCAGCAGCAATTGCTGATGACCACCTTCAACGACACCGTCGCTCGCCTGATGGATGGCGTTGCCATCGACATTCCTGACGCAGCGCTCAAGGCCGCCGTCGACGCCCAGAGCGAAACCGAAGCCGGCGCCGGAGCCCCGGCTCAATAGTTCGACGCTAGCCCCAATCTACACCTCTCCCCGACGGGGAGAGGTGGCCCGGCGCAGCCGGGTCGGTGAGGGGGGCCTGGGCTGGCCCAACATGCTGGGCCTACCCACAGCACCCCTCATCCGGCTTCTAGGCCAGCAATCCCCGCACCATCTGCCGGGCCACCTTCCGAAGCTCTTCGGGGTCGCGTTCGATGCGTCCCGTCAGCAGCCGTTTCCAGATAAAGCCGGCCAGCAGGTCGGCGCAGATGCCGATATCGATATCGGGCGAAAGCTCGCCTCGGTCGATGCCACGCTGGAAAATCTGCCCGCTCTGGACGCGTCTCTCGGCGGCATAGTCCGCCAATGAAGCCTCCGCTGCTTCGTCCCGTTGCGCCTCGGCCACGATGAAGCGAAACACCTGGCCCGCCCCCGTATCGCCCCAGTGAGCGAAGACGCCGGTCAGGAAAGCGAAGACGTCACCCTCGACGGTCCCGGTATCCAAATGCACTGAAGCCGGCTTCTGTCGATGATAGACATCGAGCAGCAGCGCCGTCTTGCCCGGCCACCACTTGTAGATTGTGGGTTTGCCCGCTCGGGCCCGCTTGGCCACAGCCTCGATGGAAAATCCCGCTATCCCCTCCTCGGCCATGATGGCTTCGGCGGCTTCGAGGATGGCCCTCTCGGTTTCGGGATTCCGCCGCGCGCCGATGGAACGGCGGCGGTCATCGATGTCGTCTGCTGCAGGTGCGCTCATGTCGGCCAATATGGTGCAAAAGGATTCCGAAGCAAAGCACTTGAACGAAACGTGCCGTTCCGTTATATAACGAAACGTACCGTTTCAATGGAGCTTGCAAATGCAACCCTCTCTCGCTTCCCGACTCCGCATGGCGCTGATCATGACCGTCTTCGTCTATCCCGTCGTGACGCTCTATCTCTACATCCTGATGCCGCTGACCGCAGGCTGGGAAATGTGGCAGCGCAGCCTGGTGCTCGTGCCGATGATGGCGACCACCATTGTCATGCTGGTCGTTCCCTTCATCACCAAGCGCTTCGGCGCCTTCATCGCCGGCAAGAAGTCGACACGCGCGGCCGCCTGAGCCGCCACGCAGCCCCGGCCACGGCCGGGGCGCCTGCCCTAGCGGCGTTTGCGCAGCACCACGCGCATCAAGGGTCTCCAGCCGGTGGCGCTGCGCTGCTCCCACTCTCCCACCAGTTGCAGACCGTCGGTGCTGAAGGTTCCGTCGAACCGCTGCTGCTCCCCAGTCAGGCGCCAGTTCCGGCCTTCGAGCTCGGCAAGAAAGTCATTCATCGACCCATCGGCATCGTAGCTACGGGTCACGTAGCGGCCGGTATCGGGTTCGACGGCCAGGATTTCCATCGAGAGGATGCGCTGCCCATCCATGGTGGCATCGACATCATGCTGCAGGAAGAGCCCATTGGCGCTCCAGGCATAGCTGTCGATGGCCCGCGAAGATTGACCGGGCGAACCGTCGGCCGCGATCGGCGTGATCGTGGTGTCCCAGATCCCCTCCAGAATATCGAGCTGGCGCCGTGGCGCCTCCAGGTCGGGTTTCATCGGCTTCTCCTGTCACTCCAGATAAAGTCGCAAGACCAGCCGATCGTTGCGTGGGTGTCGCGACCGATGCGGCCTCGCCGCAAAAAAAGGCGGCACCTTTGCGGTTATCGAACGATCTTGCACTCGACTGCGCTCCCCACAGGCAACGAGAGGAGAATACGGAAGAGTTTGGGGGCGAGGATAAGTTTGGAGCCGGGGATGCGTGGAGAATTCGGGCCACTGATCCCGAGCGCTTCACGCCTTCGCGATCGTTCATCATTTTTTGCCGCATTTGGGTGCATGGTGAATGAAATCTTTCCGGGGCCCTGCTTGTTCAAGACCAGTCTCGTCCATCTCGCAGCGTTGGCGGCGTTGAACACCGTCTCGGTGGCAGCGCTCGCCTGCGAGCAGTTGCGCATGGAACCGGGCGGCGTCGTCACCGCGGTGACCGATGGCGACACGGTGATTCTCGACGACGGCCGCGTGGTCCGGATGATCGGGACGCAGGCGCCCAAGCTGCCGCTGGACCGCCCTGATTTCCCCACCTGGCCGCTGGCGCCCGAAGCCAAGGCGGCTCTCGAGGCCATTGCTCTTAACCAGCCGGTGCGGCTGGGCTTCGGCGGCGAGGCTGTGGATCGCTATGGCCGGGTGCTGGCCCATGTCTTCGTGACCACGCCGGAGGGCGAGATCTGGGCGCAGCAGGCCATGGTCGCCAAGGGTCTGGCGCGGGTCTATTCCTTCCCCGACAATCGCGCCTGCCTCGACCTGCTGTTTGCGGCAGAAGGGCGCGCGCGGCTGGCCGGGCTTGGCATCTGGGCCGATCCCTATTACAGCACTCGTGCGGCGAACGCGCCCGGCGACCTCCTTGCCCGGGCGGGCCATTATGAACTTGTCGAAGGCAGGGTCCTTCTCGCCGAACAGAGCGGCGGGCGGGTCTATCTCAATTTCGGCCGGTTCTGGAAGGAAGACTTCACCGCCGTGATCGAGGCGCCGGCCTTGCGGCTGTTTGCCGAGGCAGGCATGGATCCGCTGGTGCTGGAAAATGCACTGGTGCGTATTCGCGGATGGGTGGACGACCGGGATGGTCCACGCATCGAAGTGACCCATCCCGAGCAGATCGAGGTTCTGGCGACACGATGATCGGGTTGGGGCATATCGCCAAGGGTTTGCAGACAGCAACGCGGAATGGACTGCTGGCAGCGTCACTGCTGGCACTGAGCGCCTGCACAAGTCTGACCGGGACCAGCAATGTCGCCGTCAGCCAGACGGGTGACAATCCGGCGCCGACCGTCGTGCCCGAGGGCACCGATCCCGACGATGTCGTCATCGGCCGCCGCGAGCATCCGCGTATCATCGCCGCCTATGGCGGGGTCTATTCGGATCGGCCCGCCGAGATCATGGTGGCGCGTATCGTCAGCCGCCTGCTGGCCGCGGCCAACCAGCCCAATGCGCAGTTCCAGGTGACAATCCTCGACAGTTCAGAGGTCAATGCCTTCGCCCTGCCCGGCGGCTATATCTACGTGACGCGCGGCATCCTGGCCCTGGCCAGCGACACCAGCGAACTGGCGGCTGTGCTGGCGCACGAAATCGCCCACGTGACGCTGCGCCATGCCCGCGCCCGCACCGACCGGACCCGCACCACCGAGATCGTCGATCGCGTCATCACCGGCGTCTTCGGTGGCGACACCTCGACCGACGCCACCGCCAACCGCACCCGCCAGTCCATGGCCGCCTTCGGCCAGAACCAGGAGCTGGAAGCGGATCGCGAGGGCATCAAGTTTGCCGGTAAGGCCGGCTATGATCCGCAGGCCGCGGCCCGCTTCCTCGGCGTTATGAGCCGCTTCGCCAGCTTCTCGGCGGGCGAGAACGGCGGCGCCGGCTTCCTGTCGTCCCATCCCTCGACGCCGGCCCGCATCGAAAAGGCAATGGACACTGCCCGCACCATGTTCGGCCAGGGCGAGCTGGGCGAGGTCGATCGCGACGGCTACCTCGCCTCGATCACCGGACTCACCTTCGGCGACAGCCCGGCCCAGGGCTCGATCGTCGGCCGGCGGTTCATCCATACCGCGTCCAAATTCACCTTCACCGTGCCCGAAGGCTATACGCTGCAGAATTCGCAGAGTGCCGTGGTGGGTGTCGCCGGCGACGGCGAGGCCGTCCGCTTCGACAGCGCCGATGTGCAGGCCAATGTGCCGCTGGCCGACTACCTGCGTTCGGGCTGGATTGCCGGGCTCAAGGCCGACAGCGTCACCACCCAGACTCTCAACGGCATCGAGATGGCTTCGGGCCTGGCCCAGACCGACCAGTGGTTCTTCCGCGTGTCGGTGATGCGGCTCGACGGCCAGGTCTATCGCTTCATCTTTGCCGCCAAGGCCGACAGCAACCGCTTCGCCCAGGGCGCCGAGGCGACGCTCAAGAGCTTCCGCCGCGCGGAAAGTTCGGACCTCAACCTGGTGCGCAAGGTCGCGGTGCGGATCGTGACGGCCAAGGCCGGCGACAGTGCCGATTCGCTGGCGCGCCAGATGGCGGGGCTCAGCCGCGGCAGCGAGCTGTTCTACATCATCAACGACCTCTATCCCGGCGACCCGGTGGTGCCAGGCGAGAAATACAAGGTCGTGGTGCTGCAGTAGGCCCGGCGGCTAGTTGAGCTTGTTGGTCTGGTTGGCCATGACGTCGGCCGCGCTGCCGGTGCCGGCGCTCATCAGATTGACCAGCGAATTTCCAAGGATCGAGAAGCTGGCAATGGCGGCCACCGCAAGCAGCGCGGCCAGCATGCCGTACTCGATTGCCGTGGCACCGCCCTCATCGTCGCGGAACGCCTTGATCGTCTCAGCCCACATCCTTGCCCCACCCGGCGCTAGAGCAGATCGCAGAGTGCTGCGATCAGCGGTTCGTCCGCGGGTGGCATGGGATAGTTGCGCAACTGCTGCGGACGCACCCATTTGAGGGCGGAATGCTCCCGCGGCTCTGGCGTCCCCTGCCATTTCCGACAGGCATAAAGTGGCATCAACAGGTGAAAATTATCGTAAGAGTGGCTGGCAAACGATACCGGCGCCAGGCACGCCTCCTTGGTGGAAATGCCGAGCTCTTCGTCGAGCTCCCGGATCAACGCGGCTTCAGGCGTTTCGCCCGCCTCGACCTTGCCCCCGGGGAATTCCCATAGGCCCGCCATCGCCTTACCCTCCGGGCGCTGGGCGATGAGCACGCGCCGGTCGGCATCCACCAGCGCCACGGCGACCACGAGCAGCAGGGACTGGCTCATGCCTTCCCCGGAACGCGATAGGTGTAGTCATACTGGTGGGCGTAGCCCAGGCTGCCATAGAGCGCCAGGCCCGGCGAATTGTCGGCCTGAACGTTGAGGGCAGCCACGGTGGCGCCCTGCCCCTTGGCCCAGGCCAGCCCCGTGCGCATCATGGCGGCGCCGAGGCCCTGGCGGCGCCGGGTGCGGTCGGCGATAACGCTGCTGGCGATAACGATGCCATCGGCGATCGTCATCAGCCCCGAGGCAACCGGGACCCCATCGCGCTCGACGACGATGCCGGCCGCGGGCACCTCGACGACGTCGAGCAGCGCCCGCATGCGCAGCATGTGGCCGTCCGAAAAGCCTTGCAGCGCCTGTTGCGCGGCAAGGAAACCGGGATCCAGCAGATCGGTTATTCGCCCCTGCGCATCCGGCTCGTGAACCTCGAGCGGCATGGCGTAGAGATAGCTGCGATCGATCGTCGCCCATCCCGCGGCGTCGAGTGCTGCGTTGAGCCTGGGGCTGGCCAGCGGCGTGCTGCGGACCACCGGCGGGATGCCGCGTGCGGTGAACCACGCCACGCCCGCCGCCAGCCGGTCGGCTGCGTCGTCGCCGTCATCGGGGTCGAAGCACTGCAAGGAATTGGCGCGCTTGGTGTAGCCGCCAGCCGCACGGCGCACCCAGGCACCATCCCAATCCACCTCGATGCCGGGCCAGGCCTTGAGCCCGGCGCGTTCAATGGTCAGCGTATCGGGCAGCGCCATGTCAGCTCCGGTAGTCGCCATTGATGGTGATGTAGCCATGCGTCAGATCGCAGGTATAGACCGTGGCCCGCCCCTCGCCGAGCCCCAGGCTGACGGTCAGCTCCAGGTCTTCGCCCTTCATATAGGCCGAGGTGGCAGCCTCGTCATAGGCGGCGGCGCGCTCGCCATCCTTGGCCACCAGCAGGTCGCCGAAGCGGATGGCCAGCTTGTCGCGATCGGCCGGCTCGCCGGCCTTGCCCACGGCCATGACGACGCGGCCCCAATTGGCGTCCTCGCCGGCAATGGCGGTCTTGACCAGCGGCGAGTCGGCAATCGACTTGGCGATGCGGAAGGCGCTGGCGTCGTTGGTGGCACCCTCGACATGGACGGAAACCTGCTTGGTCGCGCCTTCGCCATCGCGCACCACCTGGATCGCCAGATCGAGCAACACATCGCGCAGGGCCTCGCCGAAGGTCTCGGCGCGCGGATCATCAAGGCTCTGGATCGGCTCGACGGCAGCCTTACCCGTGGCGAAGGCCAGCAGCGTATCGGACGTGGAGGTATCGCTATCGACGGTAATGGCGTTGAAGCTGGTCGACACATGGCGGGCCAAAAGGGCCTGCAGCACGGGGGCGGCGATAGGCATGTCGGTGACCACGAAGCTCAGCATGGTGGCCATGTCGGGGGCGATCATGCCCGAGCCCTTGGCAATGCCGTTGATCTTCACCTCGACACCGTCGATCTCGAGGATAGCGCCCGAAAGCTTGGGGAAGGTATCGGTCGTCATGATGGCCTTGGCCGGCTCGATCCAAGGTGTGTTGGCCATGCGCGTGGCGGCCTGGTCGAGCACGCCGGCAAACTTGTCGGCGGCCAGCGGCTCGCCGATGACGCCGGTCGAGGCGAGATAGATTTCACTGGTGCTGCAACCCAGGGCCTTGGCGGCATAATCGGCCGTCAGCGCAACGCTCTGCTTGCCCTTGGCGCCGGTAAAGGCATTGGCATTGCCCGAATTGACCACGAGGCCCCGCGCCGTGCCGCCAGGCAGGTTGGCGCGGCACCAGTCCACCGCTGCCGACGAGCATTTCGAACGCGTCAGCACGCCCGCCGCCGTGGTGCCTTCGTCAAAGGCCATCAGCAGCACATCGGTGCGGTTCTTGTACTTGATGCCGGCTTCGGCCGTGGCATAGCGCACGCCTGATATGGCCGGCAGGTCCGGATAGGATTTGGGAGCGAGCGGGGAAACCGGGTGGGCAGCCATGGCAAAATCCTTATGCGAAGTGGCAAGGGTTTGCCCGAAACATGCGGCAACCGCAAGACATGCGGAAGCGCCGCCTGGATCGCGGTTTTCCGGATGAGCGATGGTGGCGAGGCGACGGCCTCTAAAAGTAGTTTTGGAAGTGAGACCGACGCCTCGCCACCATGCCGGGATTTTTCACACACGCATCGAGCAGCCGCCCTTTCGGGTTGGACGATTTGGCGTCGTGGCGGGTCTTCGCCCTCTCTCCACAATGCCAGCATCCGGCTGGTGGTCAGCATCCATGCGGGAGCCTGGCGACCCATGCTCCCCGGCATTCATCCCTGACCCATTCACTCGTCATGACCGCGCTCTGGCAGGGTGATGGGAGAAGAATACGCGAGGATTTGCCAGCGGGGATAAGTACTGTTTGGCTGAGGTTTCTCAGTCGTCTCCCTCCCCCTTGTGGGGAGGGATCAGGGGTGGGGGTGTGTTTGTCCGGATATCGGGGCTCTCATCCCCCCACCCAGCTACGCTACGGCCCAAATGGGCCTAGCTTCGCTGCCCTCCCCGCGATGGGAGAGGGTGCGACGATTGAGGGCTCGGTGCTGGCCTCCACAGCCGCAAACGGGGTTTCGCCGTTCCTCCGCATTTGCTATCCACGCTGTCGTGGTCTCGTAGCTCAGCAGGATAGAGCACCGGATTCCTAATCCGGGGGTCATGGGTTCGAATCCCGTCGAGATCACCACCTGCTTCCCGCCTCTTTTGCCCTATGCGCCCGCGTGGCAGCCGCTAAGCTGTCGCGGGTTGGAGGAATGGACATGGCAAGACGCCCCCTCTTGGTGATCGATGGCGATTCCTTCGCCCACCGGGCCTATCACGGCCTGCCCAAGACCATCCGCCGCAAGGGTGATCGGGCGGGCGGGGCCATTGTCGGCTTTGCCAATTACCTGCTGCGGCTGTGGCAGGAGGAACAACCCCGTGCCGTGGTCGTCGGCTGGGATACGCTGACCGAACCGAACTGGCGGGCGCTGGAATTTCCGTCCTATCAGGGCGGTCGCGAATTCGATGACGATATCGTCGAGCAGCTCGATATCCTGCCTGAATTCATCGCGGCCTGCGGCTTTGTCAGCGGCAAGTCCGCCCGCTTCGAGGCCGACGATTTTCTGGCCACGGCGGCAGCGGCGGAGGTGAAGGCCGGCGGCACCGCGCTGGTCGCCAGCGGTGACCGCGACGCCTTCCAGCTCGCCTCCGACAAGGTGACCATCCTCCATCCGGTCAAGATGGGCGAGATCGCGCGCATCGGGCCATCAGAAGTGCGGGAGCGCTACGATGTCGAGCCGGGCCAAGTTCCCGACTTCATCGCCCTGCGTGGCGATCCATCCGACAAGATCCCCGGCGCGCGCGGCATCGGCGAGAAGACGGCGGCGAGCCTGCTCAAGCGCTATCCCGACCTCGAAGCCATGCTTGATGACGGCAAGTTCGAGGCCCAGGCCGATGACCTGCGGCTCTATCGGCGGCTGGCCACCATGGTCACCAATGCCCCGCTCCCCGCGATACCAGACGTGGTGCCGAGCTGGGACCGGGCCGCAGCCCTGGCCCGCGACTGGGAGCTCAAGGCGCTGTCGGAACGGCTGGATCAGCTGGCCGCCGGCTGATCGGGCAACAGCACCGCCTCGAGCGTCGCGGCCAGCCAGGCAGCATAGTCTTCGGCCGAGAGGCCCTCGGTTTTCGTCATCAGCAAAAACAGCTCCGGGCTGGCCAATCGCCACAGCATGGCCGTGGCCGCCTCCGCGTCGAGACCAGACCGTAGCGGGCCCGATTGTGCCAGCGCCCGGGCGACGAAGCCCAGGTTGCGGCGCCGCCCGGCATGGAGGTCCTGGTAGAGCGCGTCCAGCGCCGCATCGCTGGCGGCGGCGCTCCGAACCACCGCCATCAGCTCCGCGACATTGCCCAGCACGTCCGTGATATCGCGGGCAAAAAGCGCCAGTTGCGCGCGCTGGCTGGGGGCCGCCGCCACCGCTTTCGGCCCGGCCTGATCGAGCAAAGCCACATCCGGCTCGGCCCGCCGCACCGCGCGCTCCACCGCCGCCAGCAGCAGCGCCTGCTTGGTGCCGAACACTGCATAGATGGTTTCGCTCGACACGCCCGCCGCGCGCGCCACGCCAGCAATGGTGGTACCCGCCCATCCTGCTTCGATGAACGCCGTCCGCGCGGCGGCGATCACCAGCTCACGCGTGTCCGCCGCCTGCCCGGCGCGACGGGTCGAGGCATATTTGCGCTTCGGCTTGACAGGGTTGATCATTTCGATACATCAATACTGTATTGAATATATGTTCCCAGTCTAACCGTCTCCACCGAGGCTGCAAGGCCCACCTTTCAAGGAGGTATCTCATGCCCGCTATCCTGCCGACCCTGGCGCAGGTCACCGCCCTCGTGCTGCTTGGCCTGGTGGTTGGAAGCATGTTCGGCATCTGGCGCGGCTATGACATCACCACCTATGCACCGGCGACCTTCATCGAGGTCCACCAAGGCTCGGTGCGCGGACTCAATGTGCTGCTCCCGGCGCTGGCGGCAGCGTCACTGATACTGGTGCTGATCCTGGCGGCCATCGCGCGCCAGCGGCCGGCGGTGCTGGGGCTATACCTGGCGACGGCCGCGGCCATCATTGCCGGCGGTGTCATCACCCGCCTGCTCAACCAGCCCATCAACGACCAGGTCATGGCCTGGACGTCAGCGAGCATTCCCGCTGACTGGACGGCGCTGCGTGATCGCTGGTGGAGCTGGCATCAGGTGCGGCTGGCGGTGACGCTTGGCGCGCAACTGCTGCTGATCGCCGCCATCTTTGCCGATCGCGACGCCTGAAAGGGGAAGCGGCGCTCCTAGGAGCGCCGCCAGACATGGATTACCGGGCTGCCCAGTTGATGCCGCGGCGCAGGATCGTCGCCATCTCGGGCACCTGGAATTCCGACGAGACGTGGCCGAGCGCCGAATAGAAGACCCGGCCCTTGCCATGCTTGCGCTTCCACACCACCGGCATGGTGACGCCATCGATCCAGCTGGCGTGATCGCCATTGAAGGTGGTGGTGGCGAGGACCTCGTTGGAGGGGTCAACATGCATGTAATACTGCTCGGAATGGTAGGCGAAGCTATTGACGCCGGCCATGACCGGATCATCCGGCCGGGTCACATCGACGCGATAGTCGATGATGTTGCCCGGATGGGCCACCCACTGGCCGCCGACCATGAACTGGTAATCCACCGCCTCGCGGAAGGCGTCGCCCATGCCGCCATGATGACCGGCCAGGCCCACGCCCGATTCGATGGCGGCGACCAGGTTGGAGAGCTCTTCCTTTTCGATCTTGCTCATGGTGAAGATCGGGATGATGAGGCTGAGATCGTGAATGGAGGGATCGGCAAAGGCCTCGGTCGTGTCCTCGACATAGACCTTGAAGCCGTCCTGCTCGAGCCAGTCCTTGTAGATCTTGGCGCATTGCTCGGGTTCGTGGCCACTCCAGCCGCCCCAGACGATCAGTGCTTCCCGCATTCTCTTCTCCTCACGCGATAAAATGGGCCGGCGCTGTCAGGGCGTCGGCGAATGAAACTATTGCAGGGTGTGCCGGGCCGGGCCTGTCGTGCCCCAGGGCGAGCCATAGAGTTCGCCCAGAGCCACCGCGGCGGCGCCCCGGGCCCAGAATTCGTCGCCGGCCTCGTCAATGACGATCTCGGCAAGCGTCGTCAGCGGCGCCGGAATGGCATTGGCAAAGGCCAGCCGCAGCGGCGCCAGCAGGTGCTCGCCCAAAGCCAGGGTGGTGCCGACCAGGATCACCCGCGGCGGTGCGAACAGGGCCACGAGATTGGCGATGGCAATGCCCAGCGCCGCCCCGGCCCGCGCCGCGGCATCGCGCAGACCGGGATCCCCCGCTTCGAGCAGGCCCTCGACCTGCGCCATGCCCTGCCCCAGCCGGACCGCTTCGCTCATGCGCTGGTCGGGCTGTCGCGACGCCAGGATCGCGCCTTCGCTGGCGAGATCGGCCAGCCGCACGGCATTGTCGCCGCCTGCGCCCATGATCATGTCGCCCAGGGTCAGGCTCAGCCCATGCGCGCCACGGAACAATTGCCCGCCATGCATCACGCCCAGGCCCAGCGTTTCCTCGATGGCGACCAGCACGAAATCGTCACGGTCGCGCGCCTGGCCGAACCAGTGCTGCGCCATGGTGATGGCATTGGCGTCGCTCTCGATGATGGTATCGATGCCCAGCCGCGCCGCGATGGCCTGATGCAGCGAGACGTCGAGATCGCTGAGCACGCTCGAGGCCAGCACCTTGCCGGTACCATGCTCGATAATGCCGGGGAGGCTCAGCGCGATGGTCTTGATCTGGTTGAGGCCCAGGCCCGCATCGCGCACGCAGCGCCGCACGCCATCCTCGACCAGGTCGGCAATCACAGGGGTGGGAATGCGGTCGACACGCACCGGCAGCACCAGGCTCGCCAGCACATCGCCCTGGAAATTGGTGGCGACGAAGACGATGCGGTTGGCGGCGAGCTTGGCCCCGACCACCCAGGCGGCCTCGGGGTTGAGCGCCAGCATGACGCGCGGCCGGCCGCGAAGCGTCTGGCTGCGGATGTCGCCCTCGTGCCGCACGGTGATCAGGCCGTCATCGAGCAGCGAGGCGGTGATGGCCGAGACCGTGGTCGCCGACAGGTCCGTGCGCTCGCCGATCTCGACACGGGCAATGGCGCCGTGCCGACGGATCGTGTCGAGCACATGGAAGCGGTTGATGGCCCGCATCAATTCGGGGTCGGCGGTCTTCATGGGAGGCGCGGCTCGCTGGCGGGCTCCCGATTTAAATCGGGATGCAAATTAACTGGGAGGTGTTGTAGTCGCCCGCCTGCTTGTCGCGCAAGGCCAAATCGGCTGGCGTTAAGCCGATGGCAGGGCTCTGGCGCTATGACCGGATCAACCATCTTTTGGCCTTGCTGCCCGCCTAAGCGGGCGTTCGACCACTCTAGCCCAGGATTTTCCATGACCGTCTTGCGCCGCTACCGGCCTGCTTTGCTGCCCCTCGCCACGCTTCTCGCCGGCATGACCCTTGCCGCCTGCAGCATGGGCGGCGGCGGCACTGGTGCCGCGATCGCCCTGGCCCCCGGCCTTTCGGCGCGCATGGACCAGCCCGGCGCCAGCCTCGATCGCGCCCAGGCCATAGCGATGGTCAACGCCTACCGCGCCACCAATGGCCTGCCCGCGCTGACGCCGGACCCGGCGCTCGACGGCACCGCCCAGGTGCTGGCCACCCAATATGCGCAGACCGGCACCCCGCCCCGCGCGCCGCAGGAGCTGACCGTGATGAAGCTCAGCGCCGGCTACGCCACCTTCGCCGAGACCTTCTCGGGCTGGCGCAACAGCCCTGCAGACGCTGTCGCCCTCAAGGCGACCGCCACAAGGGCGGGCGTGGCCATGGCCTACAGCCCGACCTCGACCTACGGCGTGCACTGGGTTCTCGTCCTTGACGACTGAGCCGGAAACCATCGACGCCCGCGGCCTCAAATGCCCGCTGCCCGTCCTCAAGATGGAAAAGCGTCTGGCGGCCCTGCCTGATGGCGCAGGCCTTGTCGTGCTGGCCACCGATCCGATGGCCAAGATCGACATTCCCCTGTTCTGCAAGCAGAACGGGCATGACTGCGCCATCAGCACCGAGGACGAGGTGCTGCGCTTCGTCATCGTCAAGGGTTAGAAGGATCCGCCGGGCCGGCGCCTAGGCTTGATCGGCGGCGGCTGTTGCCGTGCTGCCGGCGGCGCGGCGCCGCACCCAGCGCGCCACGAGCAGCACCACCGTGGGCCAGAACATGGTGTTGACGATGTCCTTGGGGCTGTCTCCCAGGTCAAGGCCGATACCGCTCCCGTTCCAGTACAGGATATCCATCGATTCATTGGCCAGTTCGAAGGCCAGCAGCGCCAGCCACGGAATCCAGCTGGCCAGCGAGCGTCGGAACACCAGGGCGACGCCCAGGAAGATCGCCAACCCGATATGAACGTGGAGGGCATCCTTGGTGATGCCGAGCGTCTCGGACAGCAGGGTCTTGATATCGTTGTACATGGCAGGTCTCGCGTCCCCCGCAAGGTGTCAGCCAATCCTTAAAGATTGACTGCCGCGGGGGTCGGCATTGCATCCGGCAAATGGGGAAAATGGTGCCCCCCGCCGGACTCGAACCGGCACGTCTTGCGACGGAGGATTTTGAGTCCTCTGCGTCTACCATTCCGCCAGAGGGGCACGGGCATGGTGTCTAACCCAGGTCGGGTTAGCCGACAAGCCACAACCGGGCGAGATAAACCGCCAGCACGCCTGCGGCCATGGCGGCAAAGAGATTGCGTGTGACGAAGTAGACCAGCGTCGTGGCCGCGGCGGCAATCACCTCGGCCGGGCTTCCGGTCACCAGCGCCGGGGCGACCAGCGATGCGAGGACCGCGCCCGGGATGTGCTTGAGCCAGGATGCGGCAAAGCCGTCGCGCGGCAGTCGGTTGGCCAGCAGCAGGCCCCCGGCTTTCACGGCGAAGGTGACCAACGCCATGCCCAGGATGGCGATGAGGGCTTCCGGACTAGTGATCATGGCGCAGCCGATCGAAAAGGGCGCCGGCAAAACTGCCGGCCAGGCCGCCGACCAGGATGTACCAGCTCCCCGGCACGAGGCGCGCGGAGACAATGGCGGCCAGCGCGCCCACGATCCAGGGCACCAGATCGCCCTTGCCCTTCCACATGCCCAGCAGCAGCGCCAGGAAGGTCGCGGTGAAGGCGAAGTCGAGCCCGTATTTCGTCGGGTCGTCGATGGCCGACCCCAGCACATGGCCGGTGACCGTGCTGGCCATCCAGACGGCGTAGGCGACGATACCGGCGCCGACCAGGAAGCCGACCGTGCCACGCCTGCCCTTGCTCATTTCCCCGACGGTCAGCGCCCAAGTCTCGTCGGAGACCATGAACATGGTCAAGGCGCCGCGCAGCTGCTGGCCCGGGCCGAACAGCGGGCGCAGGGTGGCCGTGAGCAGCACATAGCGCAGGTTGATGATCAGCGCCGCGACGATGAGCGGCCCGATGGGCAGGCTCGATGGCGTCACGGTCCAGAGGTCCAGCGCGACGAACTGGGCCGAGCCGGCAAAGACGAGGCCGCTCATCAGCATGACCTCGAGCAGGCTCAAACCCGCTCCACGCGCCAACACCCCCCACACGACGCCATAGGCAGCGATGGAAATTGCCACCGGCACAAAGGTGCGTGCGCCGGCAAAGACGTGCTCGGAGAAGGAGTCGGCGGTTGGCGCAATGAGGGACATGTCGATTGTGTAGCTTGCGGGCAGAGGCGACGCACGGGGGAATCGTCGGCGTGGCGATGACAAGTGGTGATGGCGGCTATTCGAGGAGCTGATGCCCCACATCGAAACCGTGTGCCGGTCTATTCTGCGAAGATGTTTTGCTGTTAACTGACGCGAATGACTGCATATCCAAAATTTCAGGTTAAGCTCTTCGACAATCATCGAGGCATTGCGGCGATGGAGGAGGCCGCTAACGCCTGGTTGGATGCAGCTTCGTCGGAGGTCTTGGTCGTGGACCGGCAGATCACGGTGACAGCGCGGACCGCCGAAGGGATGGGCTCGGTTGAGATCATGCAGCCCTATGTGATCTTGGCGATTTGGTACACTAGAGGAACTGCGGACACAGCGTCCTGACCCTATCCCCAAATCGAATCAGAGGCGGAGTGTCGCGAGCGAGAGCAGCTCCACCCAGAGATTGACGCACCCTGACCCCGGGCGTACACAACGCGCCGTGTCATTTCCAAGCCTCCAGCGCCCGTCCAGCCAGCGCCCCGTCTTCGGGGTGTGAATAGGTCCCCGCAGCGGCCCTGAACTTTGCTCAGGATCCGCCACTGCCTTCGGGGCCCGCGACGTGATGCGCTTTTTTTCGAGGTTCCCGAGGAGTGTTCGAATGAACCCCCAATCCCGTCCGCTCTGGCAGCGGTTTGCTTTCTTTCTCGTGCCGTTGATGGCGTCCAATATCCTGCAGGCGCTGTCGGGCACCATCAACTCGATCTATATCGGGCAGCTGATCGGCGTCGAAGCGCTGGCGGCAACCGCGACCTTTTTTCCCATCCTGTTCTTCCTGATGAGCTTCATCATCGGGCTCTCGGCCGGCTCGACAATCCTCATCGGACAGGCCTGGGGCGCCCGCAATGTCGAAAAGGTCAAGCAGGTGGCCGGCACCACGCTGGCGGCGACGCTGGTGCTCGGCGTGCTCGTCGCCATTGTCGGCGGCATCTGGACCGAACAGATCATGACCGTGCTCGGCGCGCCCGAGAATATCCGGCATCTGGCCGTGGGCTATGCCCGCATCGTTTTGATCGGCATGCCCGGTTTCTTCCTCTTCCTCGTGGTCACCTCAGTGCTGCGCGGCGTGGGCGATACGATTACGCCGCTGCTGTCGCTGATCCTGTCCATGATCGTCTCCATGCTGGTGACGCCGGCCCTGATCCTGGGCTGGTTCGGCCTGCCGCAGCTGGGCGTCGACTCCGCCGCCTGGGCCTTCATTGCCGGCTTCCTGAGCGTACTGACCTTCCTCTTCGTCTATCTGCGCGCCCGCAACATGCCGCTGGCGCCCGACAGAGTGCTGCTCGGCGCCATGCTGAAGCCGGACTTCAAGCTGCTTGGCTTGATCCTCAAGCTGGGCGTACCGGCGGGCCTCCAGATGGTGATCTCCTCGATCGCCGGCATCGTGGTGGTGGGGCTGGTCAACCGCTTCGGCTCCGACGCCACGGCCGCCTATGGCGCGCTGGGCCAGGTGATGAGCTATGTCCAGTTCCCTGCCATGTCGATCGGCATTGCCGCCTCGATCTTTGCGGCACAGGCCATCGGCGCCAGGCAGTTGCAGCAGCTGGGGTCCATCGCCCGGACGGCGCTGGTGCTCAACCTGGTGATCACGGGCGGGTTGATCACCTTGGCTTACCTGTTCAGCCAGCACCTGGTGGCCCTGTTCATCACCGACCCCGCGGTGATCGAGCTGACCGAGACGCTGCTGCATGTGGTGCTGTGGAGCATCCTCTGCTTTGGCTGGAGCGTGGTGTTCTCGGGCATCATGCGCGCCAGCGGCACCGTCTATGCGCCCATGCTGCTGTCGCTGGCCTGCATCCTCTGCATCGAACTGCCCGGGGCCATCCTGCTCAGCCAGACCAGCCTGGGCCTGACGGGCATCTGGATCGCCTATGCCACCAGCTTCACCATGATGCTGGTGCTGCAGGCGAGCTGGTACCAGTTCGTCTGGAAGAAAAAGCAGATCGTCGCGCTGGTCTAACGAAGCGAGGCGGGCCGGGAAACCGGACCCGCCTCGTTGATTTCAACCGCTCGCGTTCAGCTGCGGACGTAGGCGACCTTGCGTGGTTCCGCGGCCGCCACGGCGCTTTCGCGCGCATCATAGACGGCGCGGGCGTCGATGATGGCGGCATGGTGTTCGGCCGACCAGTCCCACAGCTTGCTGATCGGGACCTCGAGCGTCTTGCCCATCTGCGTCAGGCCGTATTCGACGCGTGGCGGCACTTCCGGATAGATGGTGCGGGTGACCAGGCCATCGCGTTCGAGATTGCGCAGCGTCAGCGTCAGCATGCGCTGGCTGACGCCGTTGATCATGCGCTTGAGCTCGTTGAAGCGCAGCGTGCCATTGCGGCCCAGCATGCCCACGACCATCACGCTCCACTTGTCGCCGATGCGATTGAGGACATCGGACATGGCCATGCAATTGGCGGACTTGGTGGTGTCATGCAGTGACATTTCTGGGCCCTCTTGTACGTAACTCAGGCACAAATATAGAGATAGTTCTCTTCTGTGCCTAGGGTGCAGTTGTCGCATGGCTGAGCATTCGACTGATCCATATGCCCAAGTGAATTGACAGCCCCCTTGCCGGGGCTGTCTTTGCTTGGCGGATAAGAAGACGTGCCCGAGGAGACTGCCATGACCGACCGCATCACCCAGCTTGCCGATCAGATGACGCTTGAGGAAAAGGTCTCGATCCTTTCCGGCGAGGATTTCTGGTCCGTCCCGGCAATCCCCCGCCTCGGCATCGGCAAGCTCCGGGTCAGCGACGGCCCTAATGGCGCGCGCGGCGGCGGCTCGTTGATCGGCGGCGTCAAATCGGCCAGCTTTCCCGTTGGCATCGCGCTGGGCGCCACCTGGAATGTCGAGCTGGTCAAACAGATCGGCGCTGCCCTGGCCGACGAGGTCAAGTCCAAGGGCGCGCACATGCTGCTGGCGCCCACCGTCAACATCCACCGCTCGGTGACCAACGGCCGCAATTTCGAGTGCTA